>JAQVMB010000019.1 GCA_028703835.1 Candidatus Peribacteraceae bacterium
GGTACTTCAGCCACAAGCCGGGCTTGTCCGTGGGGAACACTTCCATGCGCAGCGTCTGCCCGACGTACAGGAAATACCGGGTGAGGCCCTCCAGGCCGTAGAGCTGTTCCAAGTCTTCGAGCGTCTTGCGTATTTTCTCGGAGAGCAGCAGCCGCCCCGATCCCGTGAACACGTCGTCGTAGTACGCTTTCACCACCCGTGCACCGGTGTCCGGATGGTAGATCTCCACCACGATCTCCTTCCGTTTGCCCGCATTCAACTCTATCGGCTCTTTCTGGTACACCATCGCGTAATTGTTGGAATCGAAGAGGGGAGCGTTGGCCATGGCCAGGATGCGCCCCGTGCGGGGATCGAGGACCAGCGCCTCTCCGCTCTCGGCCTCGAACCGCGTCACCGCTTCGGCCAAGATGGCTTCCGTCTCCCGCTGGATGGCGCGGTCGATGGTCAGAACCACCGTATCGCCGTCCCGTGGCTGGATGATGGTCTGGTCGGACGTGAGGATCTGGCCGCCGTGGGGATCGGACACCGTGCTGATGAGCCCCTCCTGGCCGCGGAGCTGCGCATTGTACGTCCGCTCGACGCCGTACTGCGGTTCCTGGTTGGTGTTCAGGAACCCGACGACATGCGACGCGATCGTCCCGTCGGGATAGAACCGCCAATGTTCGGGGATGAGCGCGACGCTGCGCAAGAGGTAATCGACTTCCTGCGCGCCTTCCCCCCTCTTCCGCGTCTCGCGCTCCAGCGCCGCCGCCTCGCGGTAGAGCCGCACCTGTTCCTCCTTGATCTTCAGCGACAGCGCGGGTGGCAGCCGCCGCATCACCGCCACGTACCGCAGGGGACGGGAACGGAGGAGATCCTTGGTTTTGGCGGCGTCCAATTGGAGCACGGCGGTGAGGGCGCGCGCGACGGACGACAACGATTGCTGCGGGACGGCTTCCGGATTCGCATACACCAGTCGCTGTTCGGCATCGGCTTCGATGCCGGGGATGCCCATTTCCTTCACGGCCGCCACTTCGCGCTTCGTCGCCCCGTACTTGAGCGGCGCGAACGTCACGCGCTTCTCCGAGATGCGCCGTTCGATGTCCCGGGCGAAGAGCCGCCTGGCTTCCGCAAAATCGGGCAGCTTCAGCAGCGCCGGCGGCGGGACCCCGCCGACCGGCACGGGTTCCAGCAAGGCGCCGGAATGCAGGAGGTGGTACTGCGTGAGAGGATCGAACGCCCCCTCATAGAAACGGACGAGTTCCCGCGGGCATGCATCCGCACCCTCCGAACACTGCCCGTGAACCTCCTCCGTGAGCAGCATGTCGGAGAGCATCTCCGCCACTTCCGTGGGGTGCGACGTGATGAGCGGATCCACGTACACGAGATCGAGCGTGGTGTTCGTGGCCAGGATGTGGCTGTCACCGGTTTTGCTGTCAGAAGCCAGGATCTCCCCGCGTTTGGCGGGCAGTTTCACGCCCCCGTAATGCTGCGACTGGGCAACGGCCCGGTATTCTTCCCCCCGCAAGACCTGCAAATCCATGAGCCGGGCGACCACGATGGCCAACAGCAACAGGAAAAACCCGTACACGACGATCATGCGCCGCTGGAGCAGTCGTTTTTTGGATGTCTCCGTCTTGGCGGAAGAGAGGCGTGTCATCATGGGATCGGCTGTCGACGGTAGGGGAGGATAGCACGGGCGAAATCCCAAATCCCAAGGGGACAAATCCCAAGGGAATCCCTATCTGCGATCCGGGAAGTTCAAAGGAAGTGCCTGTGGCTTGGATCGATTTGTTTCTTCCCGGGTTATCGGAGCTTGCGATGGGGGATTCCGGGCCGGAGATAGCCTCGCACCCACTGCTCATTCGTGGTATAATAGTAAGAAATGGACACCAAGTTCGACACCCTCGACGGAGAGACGCTCCTGAAGGCGCTGCATGAGGAATGCACGCGCCGCGGCGTCTCCGACATCCACCTCTCGCCCGAAAAACGGGACGTGCGCCTGGAATGGCGTTTGCACGGGGTGCTCCTGCCGCTCGCGCGTGTCAGCCACCAGCATTATGTCGAGCTGCTCCGCCGCATCAAATTCATGGCGAAGCTGAAAATGAACGTCACGAACGTCCCGCAGGACGGGCAGTACACGTTCCAGTTCCAGGCGACGGCCGGAACGGGGACCGCGGGAGACATCCGCACCGTCAACGTCCGCGTCGCCACGATCCCGTCCCGCTTCGGCGAAGCGATCACACTCCGCTTGCTCGACCCCGCACGCGGCATCATCCCGCTGGAGAAGCTCGGCTTCCCCGGCGACATCAAGCAGCAGCTGCAGAAACTGGTGGAACTCCCGAACGGCCTCATCCTCGTCACCGGACCGACGGGCTCGGGAAAGACGACGACGCTCTACGCCCTCCTCTCCACGATCATCGGGAAGGAACGCAACATCATCACGCTCGAGGACCCGGTGGAATATGAACTGCCGGGCATCATCCAGAGCGAGATCGACCCCGACCACGACTACACCTTCGCCGGCGGCTTGCGCTCCATCCTCCGCCACGACCCCGACGTGATCCTCGTGGGGGAAATCCGCGATTTGGAAACGGCCCAGACGGCGGTGAACGCCTCCCTCACGGGACACGTCGTGCTCTCCACCCTCCACACCAACTCGGCCATCGAGGCGGTGCACCGCCTCCTCTCCATGGGCGTGAGCCCCTACACGCTCGCCCCCTCGCTCCGCGCCATCCTCGCGCAACGCCTCGTCCGCACCCTCAAGGAGGATTGCCGCGCTCCGGGCACCGCCTGCAACGCCGATGACAACGCGAGTTACGACGGGCAGATGTGCCTTCCCGAACTCCTGGTGGCGACGCCGGCGATCCAGCAGTCGATCCTGAATTTCGAGAGCACCGCTTCCATCCTGGAACAAGCCAGGAAGGAGGGATACAAGACGATGCGGGAATGGGGGAAAGAGCTCGTCGCGGACAAGCGCACGACGCAATTGGAAGTGGATCGGGTATGTATGTAAACGAATAGAAGCCAAAGGAACCAAAGATTCCAGGGAATATTGTATTTCCCAATCCTCGGCTTCTTCGGTTTCGTCGGATTCCTCGGTTTCCTCCGAAAGGTCGCCTTGCCCTTCCCGTCCCGACGCCCGTACCATATCCTTCCTCCCGGTTCCCCCTCCCCATGCTCGTGCACTATCGCCACCGCAGAGGGATGTACCCCCTCGCTCCGCGCCGCGCTTTCCCCAAGAGACTGGTCGTAACGGGCGTCTTCGTCCTGCTCTTCCTCTACTTCTTCGGACCGGCCATGCTGCGGCTCTTCGGTTTCAGCAGCCCCATCGAACGGCTCCCGGCATCGCTCCGGTCGGAAGACCGCGGCATCGTGAGCGTCACGCTGGAGGGCGGCGAATCCAAGCGGGCGGAGAACGGCATGAAACTCTTCCCGGGCGAGAAGCTGAACACCGGGCCGAACGGCAACGCCTCCCTTTCGTTCTTCGAAGGAACGGTGGCGCGCCTCGACCAGAGCACCGACGTGACGATCGCTCAGAGCCGGCGCAGCGAAGAGGAAACGGAAATCGCACTGGAACTGCCGCGCGGGTCGCTGTGGATCCTCATCCCCGCGGAAACCGGATCCGGCGCGGTCCGGCGCACCGTTTCGACGCCCGTCCTCTCCTTCGACCTGCCTCCGCGCACGGAAGCGATTCTCTCACCCACGTCGCTCCAGGTGTTCAGCGCCCGGGGACAGGGCGTGAGCGTCTCCCTGAAGAAACACGAAACCGTCGTGATCGGCGAAGGCCAGAAACTCGTCCTGCCGCCGGATGTCGATGCGAAAGATTGGGACCCGAACCTCTACGCATACCGTTCCCCGCTCGATGCGGGCACGGTGCGTTTGTCCTTCCTGGAAGAGAGCCGCACGCTTTGGCAAACCGTAACCGCCCCCGCCGCCGCGATACGGAGCGCATCGGGCACGGATGTGCTCACGATCACGCAACCGCAGAGCGGGCAAACGGTGGGCGAAGGGACGGTGCAGGTGAAAGGGACCTTCAGCCCGGCGGTGGACGTGGTGAAGGTGAACGGATACCCGGCCGTGATCGACCGGGAACAGCACTCATTCGTGCAGGAAGTATCCATCCCGGCGGGGGAGAAGGAATACGACATCCGCGTGCAGGCGTTCG
Source organism: Candidatus Peribacteraceae bacterium (assembly GCA_028703835.1). GTDB lineage: Bacteria > Patescibacteriota > Gracilibacteria > Peribacterales > Peribacteraceae > CAIKAD01. The sequence continues at coordinate 4,148 of JAQVMB010000019.1, forward strand.
ACGCCCGCCAGCAGCCGATTGCCGACCTGCACCGTCTCGTCCGCAAAGGGATGGCGACCGCGGCGGCGGAAGGGAGCATTCCGTCCCCGGCGATCACCGTTCCGGCCAAGTCCGGAGAAACCTACCGCACGACGGAAGAGGAAGTCGTGCTGCGCGGCACCTCGCCCGCGGAAGCGGCGGCGATGTACGTCAATGACTACAAGCTGCAGCTCTTCACGCCCAGCAAGGGAACGTGGAGCTACCTGGCCAGCACGAGACTGGGCAACCTGAAACCCGGCACCAACACGTACGACGTGGTCGCGGAAGACGAAGCGGGCCGCAGGAGCACCCCCGTCCGCCTCACCATCCTCTGGGGCGAAGAAGGACCGACGACCGCCGCGGCTTCGTCCGCCGCGGCCGACCCGCAGTCCCTCCCGCAGAACGCCCCGCTCTCGCCTGGCACCATGCAAATCACCGGCCAAGCGGCGCAGATGGGCTTCGTCGCAACGGGCACGGGTTTCCTCCTGGAAGGGACGACGTCCAAGGCCACGGCCACCGTTTGGGTGAATGACTACCAGTTGAAGCTCTACCAGCCGGGCAAGACGTTCTGGAACTACATCGCGAGCCCGGACTTGGGAACGCTGAAAGAAGGAGCCAACGCCTTCGTCATCGTCTCGCGCAACGAGAAGGGGGAAATCCTCGATAAGCTGAACGTGACGGTGACATACCGACGGTGACTATGTTGTTCCACGGACTCTCCATGCCATCGGCTGAACCCTCTTCCCTTCTGTCGCCTGCTTCGGGAAAGACAGAGCGGGGTGCACAATTGAACTCAACCATCCAACGCTACCGAGAAATTCTGTCCAACATGCGGCGCTCTCAAAGCCGGGACCCCGTGCCTCTCCGGAAGCAATGGCAACGCGAAGGAGCCGTGAATGAAATGCTGCTCCACGGGATTCTGACGGATAGCACGGAATGCCGCATCATGACCGGAGGAAACGACGTCTTGCCCGTCACGCTCGAAACGCTCTCGCATCTGCAGAGACTCAGCCGGAACGCGGCCATCAGAATGCTCCTCATCAATGAGGAAACGGTGTGGAAAGACGCACTGAAATACGCTTCTCCCGACGCGGACGTTCGGGTACTGCCTGTCGACGTTTCGAAACTCCTCCTTCCGCATCAGTTAAGCGTTGATCCCGCAGCCTTCGTATGGACAGAGGGAACGACACCGGAACCCCGCCCCACCGATACCATGAGAGCAAGCGGAAGGGAAGTGGCGGCTAGAATCTGCTTCAACAACCCGGAAGATGCACGACACGTTCGCGAGAATTTCGAGAAACTCTGGTCACTCACGCCTACCTCCGTCGACGCTATCAAGTGATGGTCGGCAATGATTACCGATCAACAAACGTGATCTGCGCCCGCTCCAGAACTTCAGAAAAAGAAGAAGGCAAGGGAGCGATGATCGCATGGTCTTTGCCGTCGGCGGGAGACCGGAACCGCAGCTTCCAAGCATGCAGACAGAGGCTCCGGATACCGAACTCCTGCCCCAGCCGCTCCGCGAGCTCGTTGCCGTATGTCCCGTCCCCGAGCACGGGGTGGCCGATGGAATGCAAGTGTACGCGCACCTGGTGCGTGCGTCCGGTATGGAGGTTGCAGAGGACGAGAGCCGCCCTGTCTTTCGCGGCAAGCACGCGATAACTCGTCTGCGCTTCACGCGATCCGCCCGCCCCGCGCACCGCCATGGTCGTCCGGTCCGACGTGGAACGGCCGATGGGCGCATCGATCATTGCGGCGGGATGCTCCGGCACGCCCGCGATGAGCGCAAGGTACTGCTTCTCCACCGTCCGCGTCTCGAACTGCTTCTGCAAAGCCATGTGTGACGCGGGATCTTTCGCCAGGAGAAGGCAGCCCGTCGTGTCCTTGTCCAAGCGGTGGACGAGGACGGACTCGGAGGAGAAGGGGATGGAACGCTCGCGGAAGAGGAAGGCGGCGCCATGGAGGATCGTCTTTTCGCCCGGCGCCATGCCCGCGCCCGTATGCACCGCGATGCCGGCGGGTTTATCGAGGACCAAGCATGCGCCATCCTCGTACAGGACGGTGAGGTGCAAATCCGCAGGTTCGACGGCCGTCTCCGCCGCCGCAGCCTCTTCGTCCCGCAGCGCCACCGTATCACCCTCCTGCAAACGCAAGGCGACCTTGGAAACGACCGCGTCATTCACCGACACGCGTCCTTCCTCAATGGCCCGTTGCGCCTTGCTCCTGCTGAGCATCCGCTCTTCGGAAGCGAGAAAGATATCCAGACGCACGGGAAACGACACGGTCCAGGAAGGCATGGCGACAGTGTAGCGCAGAATGCGCACGGACATGCCCGGAAAGCCGCGCTTTACCGGCCTTCCGTAACCTGCATCGCGCGCCGCTGCACATCCCACCGCAGCGCTTCGCGCGTCCGCTCGAGAGATGCATCTCCTTCCGTCGGCCTGCCATTGCTTTCCAGCACCTGCTTGGCCTGGAGAAAACGGGGATCTTGCGCCACGAGGGCGTCGATTTCTTGCTGGTTCATAGTACGGGTAAAGTACACTTAATTTTACATATGGCAAGGGGTTCTACCGTACGCAACAAATGGCTGCTATCCTGCCTTCCGATGCCCGCCAACCAAGAACTCCTCACACGCGCCGTCGAAACCGTCGTTCCCCGCGAACTGGCGGAAGAAAAGCTGAAGAGCGGCAAGAAATTGCGGCTGTACCTTGGAATCGATCCCACGGGGAGCAAGCTTCATTTGGGACATTCCGTGCCGCTCCGGAAGCTGAAGGCCTTCTCGGACGCAGGGCACCATGTCGTCTTTCTCATCGGAAGTTTCACCGCCATGATCGGCGACCCGACCGGGCGCGATGCCATGCGCGAACCTCTCACGAAAGAACAGGTGCGTAAGAATTTTGAGACGTATAAGGAGCAGGCAAGCAAGATCCTGGATTTCTCCGCCATTGAATTGCGCTACAACCATGAGTGGCTGGAGAACATGAGCTTCGCGGAAATTATGCGGCTCTCGAGCCACTTCACGGTCCAACAAATGATGCAACGGGACATGTTCAAAGAGCGAATGAAGTGGAAAGTGGTTTGCGCGCACTGCAAAGAACTTTCGGATTCCCCCATCCAATTCCAAGGTACGGAAGATGCACAGGACGCCGTCATCGATATCAGCGATATCCAATGCTCCCATTGCGGGAAAATGACGCCGGTCACCAAGGAAACCATCATTCCCCCTCCCAATCCCATCAGCCCAAATGAGTTCATGTACCCGCTCATGCAGGGCTACGACTCCGTCATGCTCGACGTGGACTTCGAAATCGGCGGCAACGACCAACTCTTCAACATGCTCTGCGGCCGCAAGCTCCAGAAAGTATACGGTAAGCGCGAAAAATGCGTGCTCACCACGCGCCTCATCGAAGGCACCGACGGGCGCAAGATGAGCAAGACGTACGACAATTGCATCTGGCTGGAGGACGCGGCGAACGACATGTACGGCAAAGTGCTGCGCGTGCGCGACGACCTCATCGTGACGTACATGGAATGTGCGACGGAGATGCCGATGGACGACGTGAAGGAAGCGGAACAAGCGCTGAAGAAGGGAGCCAACCCCAAAGAGCTGAAGATGCGCCTCGCGCGCGAGATCGTGACGCTGTACCACGGTGCCGATGCGGCTATATCCGCGGAACGGGAATTTCAGAACGTGTTCTCGCAAGGCGGCGTCCCGGAAGACATGCCGGACGTGAAAGCGGAGAAGGGGAGCCTGCTCCTGGACGTGATCGTGAAGAACAAACTGGCGCCGTCCAAAAGCGAGACGAGGCGCCTGATCGAACAGGGGGCCGTTTCGCTCAATGAAGAAAAAATCACAGCCGTCGATGCGGCGGCGAAAGAGGGGATATTGAAAGTGGGGAAGAGGAAGTTTGTCCGACTGCAAATCCGCTAAAGCCGCTTGCATCGCAGCATAACAATTCTGTTCCCGCAATTCTTTGTGGAAAAAAAACTTCTACAATGGATGGAAATCTTCCTTCCCTCCTTTTCTATGTCCCGGCGTTCCACCGTCATCGTTGTCATTCTCGTCCTGGTTATTCTCGCTGTCGGCTACCTCTACCAGTCCGGCAACCTCTCCCTCGCAGGCACGTCGTCCGACAGGGAAGGCGTCTGTTGCGCCACCACGGAAGTGGACGGCGCACCGCGCAACATCTGTATCCGAAGAATCATGAGCCCGGCGAAGTGCTCGCAAACGGTCAACGGCAAGTGGTTCGTCACGGCGGACGCCTGCAACAAATTCGTGACGGAGCGCCCCTCCGACCCGCTCTGCTCGCAGTGATCAGGTCCTCATAGCACCAGCACAGTTTCCCCCCCCCCGCCGTTTTCTTCCTGCAGCAAAGACTTCAAGGCGCGGTGCGGCTTCCCGGCCTGAAAAAAGCCGAGCATATCCTGCACTTTGTCGGCCACATCAACCGGCAAATGCTTATGGATGCCCACATAGCCGACCGTATCCATCGTCAGGGCGGCCTCCTGGTCCAGGTACCATGCCAGATGGAACGACGTGCGGGCATTCCGCTCTCGGGCGCCGGTATGGGAGGACGGGATCTGAAACATGAAGGAAGTGTCTTCATACAAACCGTGCCAATCCTCCGGCGTCAGGAGCGGCAGCACATCCCGGTACAGTCCGGGCGGCAGAGCCTTGCCGTTGCCGTTATCCCACGCAATGCTCGCGAGCAGCATCCTGCGGATCGTCGAATCCGGCGAGGAATGACCGAAAAGGTCATGGAAATGCCCGTGACGCGCGGCATCCATCTCCACCACATTGTGCGAAACCGTCGCCCCGTCGAACGACATGGGAATGCAGTGATGCTTGTCCCGAGCGGAATTTCCGAGCATAGGGAAGCCACGCTACCAAGGGGGCCGGCAGGTGTAAACCATTCCGGATTCTGCAGCTAAGCGATCCGCAGAGACTTCGTCAAATCCCCGTCTGCACTTCTGTTTGGGCGGCAAGAGGGGACTGCCCCGCCTTCCCATCGGCCTTCGCACTCACCAGCAGGAGAGCCAGCGACATGACCGCCAGCACCGGGATGACGGCGATCACGATGGCCTGTGCGGGAGTCTTGTAGTCGCCCATGGGGCGGGGAAGGGGAGTGGTGTCACCCTATACAACGGATCAAACGGATATTTGTTACAACAACTTGCATTGTCATGCAAATATTTACCGGATCTTATGGAGGAGCCCCTCCGGGTTCCTGCATCGCCCATTAAAAAACCACAGGCATGGACATCCAAAGATGCCGTCTGCCTGTGGAGAATAAGTGGTGCCCCCTGCACCTCAATCGACGCTAGACCAGAGCCGAGGCAGGAGTGGAGCATTCCTGCTCCGCCGCCACGACCATGGCATCCCGCGCACTTCGCTGCATGGTAGCCACCGCCGCCAACATATCGCGACTGTTAGGCTCCCGATGTTTGGGCAGCATGTGCTCGTCGGCGAATACCGACGGCACGAACGCCACGCCATAATGGGCGCAGAGCTTCTGCAATGCTTCCTGCGCCTTGGCCAAACGATCCTTTCCCATTGCCTCGATCCTTTCTCCAAAAGGGGGAACAGAGTAACCACTCGCACTGCCATCGCTTTCCTCCGGGAAAGCAACGGAAGACGAGCGGCAATATGCGAAAGAACAGCGGCCTATTCAAGGAAACGGGAAGTGGTTTGTCAATTGCCGTGGAATTTCTTGTGTACTTCCTTCAGTTGGGGATTGGTGACGTGGGTATAAATTTGCGTTGTCGACAGGTCCTTATGACCCAAAAGTTCCTGCACGGAGCGAAGATCCGCCCCGTTGCGCAGCAGATCCGTGGCAAACGAGTGCCGGAGCGTGTGCGGCGACGGATTGCTCATGATCCCCGCCGCCCGCGCGTATTTCTTCACGTTGTTATAGATGGAAATGCGCGACAGCCGGAATTCCTCGCCCGGAGGCATGGCATCCCGCGCCTTGTCGTGATTGCGGATGAACAGGGGATCCAAGTGGTCCATCCGGCAGTCGATGTAGGACTGGAGGGCCGCCACCGCCCGGTCGGACAGAAAGACCACCCGCAGCTTGTTGCGCTTCCCCCGTACGCTGATTTCACGCGTCTGGAAGTTCAAATCCTTCACATTGAGCGCGCGCAATTCCGCCAAGCGAAGACCGGTGGAGAAGAAGAGTTCCAGGATGGCGCTGTCGCGCTTTCCCCCCTTGGTGGAGGTATCGGGAGCCGCAAGAAGGCGGTCCAGCTCTTCGCGAAAGAGCACCTTCACCTTCCGCTGCTCTTCCTTGAAACGCTGCACGCGGTCCGGGGGATAGACGTCGAGTTCCTCTTCCTGCACCAGGTACCGCAGGAACGCGCGCAGGATGGTGAGATGATGGTTCTTGGTCCGAATGCTGAGCTCTTTCCCCTGCCTGGTACGGAAATCCTGCAGCTTTCCTTTGAAGAAACGAACGGATTCTTTACTTATATCCGCAACGTCACGAACAGGGGACAGGGTCAAGAGCAGGTCCAATGACTGCTCATAGTTCTTCAATGTCAGGGGAGACTTGTTCTCCTCCGCACGCAGGAACAGGAGATACCTTTGAATCGATTCTTGAAGGGGGGAGTGTGAAGACATAGACTAAGATATGTTAACATAATGCATTTTATGTTAACAAGTATTCCATGGTAAACATAACAAGGGCTCCAATCTCACGAAAGACACTCCAAACCTCGAAATTTGCAGTCGCCCTCCGCTGTGCAGGTACTGTGGATAACTCCCATCCCTGTCTTGCAGCCAGAAATTCGATGCGTGCCAAGTGGTAGCGGTCGCTCACGCCGACCACCGTAGAACAGGAACCGGTCAACGGACGTGTCAACAAGAGGTTCTCCACGGTCGAGTGCGACTCCCCTTCCGTGACGATGTCCTCCGGATCGACGCCCGCCTGCAACGCCCGGTCCCTCATCACCTCCGCTTCGCTGTTCCTCATGCCCTCTCCCCTCCCCCCCGTCATGAAGAGTTTCTGCAGCTTCCCTTCTTTATAGAGCGCCACGGCGGTATCCACGCGACGCGCGATGCCCGGCCCGGCCACGGACCCGACCACCCTGCGTTCCCCGTCAAAGAGCGGATGCACGGCCGCACCGAACACAATGCCGCACTCCGCCGGCAGGACCGCCGTACCGTCAAAATGAGACAGGACGAACGCACCGACAGCCGCCCCGGACGCAACGATGACACCGGAAGACAGTATGGCGACACGGAACCATGTACGACGCAGTGTTCGCGGGAAAGGCATCGGTACGTACTGTGGAGAAAAATGGGCTCCGCATCAAGGAAAAGCGCGATTCCGCGGCCGGGCCTCACTGCATCACGATGGAAATGTGGGACGGCAGGGACGGGAGCGTCCGGCTCCACGGAGGCCACATGCGGATCTCCACCCTTTCGACTTCGGGCAGGTTCTTGATGATGCGCAGGGCTTCGGCTCTCGCCAAACCCGTCACCTGGCCCCGGAGAGTTTTGGCGAAACGGGCGCCCGCGGGCGTGAGCGGATCGAGCACGTACTGTTCCGTCGCGGCCAACTCGGCGGTCCCTTTGATCCACGAAAGATCGTCGGCATAATCGAAAATACGCAGTTCCAGGTGTTTCACATCCACGGTCTCGGCCAGCAGCCGCTTACCGTCGGGAACGTGCGAAATCAATTCCTCCTCCACCAGATCTAGAATTTGCCGTGCATCGTAGGCGAACATGCGGTACTCCAAGCCTCCTTCCGCGGCGATGGACGTGACAGGCTGGTTGAGGAGGTGCACCGGCAGCACGAATCCCGTGAATGTCGCCCGAATCAGCTGTTCATGCGACAGCAGCTGCATTTCCGTGCCCCGCAGCAAACTCATTGCCCGAACGCGCTCCTCCACGTCCTTCTTCGCCCGGGCCAGAAGCTCCTGCTCCAGGCGCCTGCGGGCGACGGTGAGGTCGTTTTGCTGGAGAACGTTGCGATACGCCGTCTTGCCCCCCGCCGCAGCCGTCCTGTTCTCGGCATAGAGCGTCTTGCGCTCCTCCGGCTCCAGCGCCACCACTTCCCACTGCAGGCCGGCGGGCACATTGCCGCGTTCCCCGATGATTTCCCCGTACGCATCCAGCTCATCCGCCTTCGCACGCACCGTCATCGTGCCCTGCGCGGGTACCGTCACCGATGTCTGGAGCCGGAAAACCATGCCCGCCTGGTTGCGCAGCCGCGTCCCCTGCTTCAAGCCGGCGATGTCGTCGGTTTTGTTGACGACGGTCATCGGCACTTCCGCGCTCGTGCCGATGAACTGCTTGCTGATCTGGTCATACGTGATGGCGTGACGAAGGCGCACGTCCATCGGCGTAAGCGGCACCGTCCGGACATGCGTGGGTGGCAACGTGGAACCCGAATGCACCAGCAGGACGTTGATCGTCTGCGTGGCCAGCTCTCCCCGCGGCACGATCCGGATCTCCGCGGACGGGAGCAGGCGGAACATGACGAAGAAGAAGAGACCCGTACTCAGGAAGATAAGGATGAAGACGCGCACGCGCGGCAGGGAAAGCAGGCCGGCCGCCTGCAGGCGGGACCGCCACTTCTGGCGCCACACGCCCGGGGAAAAGAGGCGCACCGCTTCGGCCTCCTGCGGGTGTCCCCGCAAGGACTCCGCCAGGAGCGACGTCGTATCGAAAACGCGAATGCCTTCCTTGCGAGCGGCGGCGGCCAACTGCTTCTGGCGCGTGGCGATGCGCACGCGGTGGCGCCGCTCGGCGCACGTCTCCAGGAAATGTGCACGATGCTCCTGTGACAGCAGGGAAGCGTCGGCGGCGGAGAGGACCACGATCACCTCTCCTTCCGTCTCCCGAATGCGCCGCGCCAAACCGGTCCATGATTCCTCCTCCCTGCGGAAGAGCACCTGCAGCGTCGAGTGAGGCATGGGCCTGATGGTAGCAGACCCGCACCCGCTCCGCGTGGAAGTTGTCCTTGCCCGGAGAAGGTTGTAGGGAGTAGCTGGTAGGTCATGAAAAATCGGACGCAGGAAACACTCAATCACCGTTCCCTACCACCTACCACCTACAAGCTACAACATCGTCACTTCTTCAACACCTCCAGCGCCGGCAGCTTCTTCCCCCCGATGAACTCCAGCATGGCGCCGCCGCCCGTACTGACGAACGAGTAGGCATCGAGGGAATACTTGTAGCGGGTATGGAAATCGATGGTATCCCCGCCGCCGATGATGGAGACGGCTCCCCTCTTCGTGGCCGCAGCCACCGCCTCGGCGATGCGCTTCGTCCCGTGGGAGAAACGGTTGATCTCGTACAACCCGAGCGGGCCGTTCCAGACGATCATTCCCGCTTTCGCGATCGCCTTGCTGTACCGCTCGATCGTGACCTTTCCGATATCGAAGATGCTCATGTCGCCCATGATGTCTTCCACGGGAAGACAGAGCTTCTGGGATCCTTCTTTCGCTTCCGAAGCCACGATGGCATCGCGCGGCACATGGATGTCCGCCTTCTCCGCCTTGTCAGCTTCCAGCATCATCTCCTGCGCCTGGTCCATGAAATCCTCCTCGTACTTGGACGTCCCGACATCGAAGCCACGCGCGGCGATGAACGTGTTCGCGATGCAACCGCCGAGGAGGATGTCGTCGCCCCGATCCAGGAACCGCTCGATCACCGGGACCTTCGTCTCCATCTTGGCGCCGCTGACGATCAGGACGAGCGGGCGCCGGGGATCGTCGATGACCGGGGAAAGGTGTTCGATCTCTTTCTGTAATTGCAGGCCCATAAAGGAAGGCAGCAGCTTTGCCAACGCAACGACGGAAGCGTGATTGCGGTGGCAGTTCGTGAAAGCGTCATTGACCAGCACATCGCCCAGCAACGCCAGCTCCTTCGCGAACGCTTTGTCGTTCTTCTCTTCTCCCGGCTCGTAGCGCAGGTTCTCCAGGAACAGCACTTGCCCCGGCTTGAGCGCCTTCGCGAGCTTCTGCGCTTCTTTGCCGATGCAGGAAGAGGCGAATGCCACCGTCGTCTTCAGCAGCTTCTCCAGCACCGCCACAATCGGCTTCTGCGTATATGCAGGATCTTTCTTCCCTTTCGGCCGCCCCTGATGGCTGAGGATGATCAGCGCCGCCCCCTGTTTGAGGATGTGCTTCATCGTGGGGACGACCGCTTCGATGCGCTCCGTATCCATCACCTTCCCTTTCTCCATCGCCACGTCGAAACCGGCGCGGAGAAGGACCGTCTTCCCGGAAAGCTTCGCCTCTTTGAGGGTGGAGTAGGTGGTCATGGGCGGATTGTAGCACTGCCCCCCTTCCGTCCATCAATCATTCCCTTCGGTTCGATACCTCGAAGCTTGCTTCGATTCCGTATCGAGGAAACGCCGCATGCAAAAAATGCGCGGGCCCGGTTCCGGTGGCTGAGGAAGAATGGAACAGGCGGGCCCGCGCGAGGAGACGCCATGACCCGAGAGCCATGACCGTCGCATCATTGCAGGATTCGATGCCCTGTCAACCAATCGTCCGCCTTCTCTCAAACGATGCCCCCTTCTATAGTGGCGTCCATGCCGACTCCCCTCTTGTGGACTCCCCTGCTCGCGTTTGCCGCCTCGGTCATTCTCCATGCGCTCGCACTGAAACTCTTCCCGCGCTGGGGCTTGCTCGATTTTCCCGAACGGTACGGCTATGCGCGGCCCCGTATCCCCTACCCCACCGGCATCGTGTCAGTGGCTCTCTTCCTGGCATTCTTCCTCTGCCTCGAACGATGGAACGCGCAAACGGGTTCCGTGGCGGCGGCCGTCATACTGCTGGCGACGTTCAGTTTCATCGATGACCGCACTCCCCTCCCGCCGCTGCTGCGGGCGGGCGTCCAGGCCGTCGCGGGGCTCGTCATCTTCTGGGGCGGCGCGCAGGTCTACTCGTTCACCAATCCCTTCGAGCACCTCGCGGGCGGCGCGGTGATCCCGCTCGACCGATGGCGGCTCACGGTGCCGCTGCTCGGCAACATTCCCGTCTGGAGCGCCGTCTTCACCGTCTTCTGGATCGGCCTGACGACGAACGCGCTGAACTGGTTCGACGGGATCCCCGGCCAAGTTCCCGTCCTTGCCACGATCGGCTTCCTGACGATCGGCTTCCTCTCGCTCAGCGCCCGCGTGGACCAGCCGTCACTGGCGCTCATCGCCTTTGTGCTCGCGGGCATCGGCGGCGGATGTCTCCTCTTCGGCCTGCCGGGAAACCGCATGGTCATCGGGGACACGGGAGCGATGTTCTTCGGTCTCATGCTGGGCGTGCTCACCATCTATTCCGGCGGGAAAGTGGCTACGGCGTTCCTCGTCCTGGGCGTCCCCCTCGTCGACTTCGCGCTCGTCATCGGACGGCGCATCCTGAAAGGCAAGAGCATACTAAAAGGAGACATGCGCGACGAGCATCTCCACCACCGCCTCCTCCGCAAAGGATGGAACCGCGGCGCCATCATCGCCCTCACGGCGGGACTGGGAACCCTCTTCGGCATCTCCGCCCTGTTCTTCTCCACGCAGGAAAAAATCATTGCCGCAGCCGTGCTCTTCCTCGTCATGCTTGGGCTCTCCGTGTATTCGCGACCCCGGGAAGGCTCAGGGAAAGGTTTGGTTGAGGAAACCGGAACGCCCCCTCAGCCGTAACCTCAGTCCTTATACGGGATCGCCTTCCCCATGTGATTCCCCGGCTGGACAAGCACGACGACCGTCGTGCGTCCGAGGGGGAGCATTTCCACCCGGGCGACGCCGTCCTGGAAATCGAGAGGCGTGAGGACCGCGGGGCGGAAGTCCGCCTTGCCGTACGCCGTGCGCAAGTACAAGTCTCCCTCCAGCTTGGGTGCGGTGATGACATTCCCCTCCGCATCAAGCAGGGAGACGGTCACCCGTTCCCACTGCCGCCCCGAGAAGGAAGAGGGACTGTCGATCTTCAGGGACGTGAATCCGCTCACCGGTCGGAGGACGGGTGCCGCGGACGAGGAAGAAACGGAGGATGCGGCCGCCGCGGAAGAAGAAGAGGAAACGACCGCGTCCGTGCCGACAGGCACAGGCGCCTCTTCCTGCACGGCGAGCCGGACCGACGTCTGCTGCGCCGCCACGTTCGTGGCATTCTTCGCCAGGCGCGCCTGCAGCCGTTGTGCGCGCAATTGCGCCGGCGTCAGTTTCACCGCGGAAGAAGAAGCCTTCGCCACCACCGCAACCGGCACGTACTGCGCCTGCACATAGAGCATCGGATGGACGGTGGACGAGGATGCACGGTCAACGTTGAGGGCGCGATCGACCGCCTGCGTGAAGCTCATGCCCGCCAGGCTCGCTTCCGCCGACGTGAACGGCCAGAAAGGGTGATACGGCACCGCCGTGCCGTCCGGCATGGTGTCCCGATCGATCTGGAAGTGCAGGTGCGGTCCGGTGGCGAAACCCGTCTGGCCGCTGAGGGCGACCTGCTGCCCTTTCTTCACGATTTCTCCCGTCGTGACGTTCGTGGCGCTCAAATGTGCGTACACGGAGTAGAGCGTGGTGAGAGCGGTCGGCTTGGCCGGATCGGGCACGCGCGGATGGCGGATGACGACGTAGGTTCCGAAACCGCCCGGATCCTCCCCCACTCTCCACACCATGCCGTTCATGACCGATTGGACGGGCGTCCCGACGGGAACGCGGATATCGACGCCGGGGTGGACGCCGGACGCCTCCCAGCCGGTCTCGTAGGAACCGAGATAGGCGATGGAATACACCAGATTGTCACCGCTCCTCTGCCGCGCGGCATCGTACGCGGGCAACGGGACAAGCGCATCCATGGGCACCTCGCTGAACGTATGGAGATGGGGAGAACCGCCGTAGAGCGCCCACTTCTTATAATCAGGAACACGCGCGATGGGCGGGACTGTCCCCTCGTACACGATCAGACTATCATCGTACCCTCCCAGGACCGATTTCCAGAACACGTGCCACCCATGCTGTCCCATCATGTTCCCCGTCACGAATGCCATGACGGACACCACCGCGATCCAAAACGTCATGCGCTCGGAAAGGTAGTGAGCGGCATGCGGCTCTTTGCGCCGGACCAGGGGCCGTGCACGGAACTTCTTGCGGGCAATGGACAGTGTCATATGAGTGTGTGTATGTACGAAGATATAATATCATTTTTTAGATAATATGTCAATTATCGATACGTGCTCACTCCGGCTACAGGACGCGGAAAATACGGTTGCGGCAGGCCGAAGCCTGGCACAAACGCTCTACGTACGCCCCCTGACCATCCTGCTCTCCGGGGAACTGGGCAGCGGGAAAACAACGTTCATGCAAGGCCTTGCACATGGCCTTGGCATTCGCGAACCCGTGACGAGCCCGACCTATGCCCTGGAGCAACGGTACCGGACGGACGGCTGGGGAGAGCTCCTCCACCTGGACCTCTACCGCCTGCACACGCCCCAAGCGCGCGAGCTGCTGCAATCCACCGAGGGATTCGAAGGAATCCGCTGCATCGAATGGCCGGAAAAGCTGGAAACCGACCTGAACGCGGCGTTCCCGGAGCGCATCGAAATCTCCCTGCATGAAGACGGAGCCGGACGGCGCGCGGACATTCGCTTCACGGACGCGGCCCTTCCCTCCTCCGCACGGATGGAGGAGTGGCGGACGGAGGTGCGGCTTCCCCCCAACATCGTCCGCCATTGCCATGCGGTCGCGGAGGTCTGCGGTACGGTTGCGGACGCACTGCTGTCCCGCGGCACGGTCGTCCGGAAACAGGCGTTGCTGGCCGCGGGAAAAACGCATGATCTCCTCCGTTTCATCGATTTCCACGACGGCGCTTCGCCTCCCGGCATCACGCATACCCCGGAAGAAGAAGCGATATGGGACCGCTGGCGCAACCGCTACCCGAACCGTTCCCACGAGGATGCGGCGGCGGCATTCCTCCGTGAGCGTGGATTCGGCACCCTTGCGGACATCGTCGTCGTCCACGGGCTGCACCTGCCCCCTCCCGAACGCCCCCGCACGGAACAGCGCCTGCTTTTCTACGCGGACAAGCGCGTGGTGATGGACAGGGTGGTCTCGCTGGAGGAGCGGTTCGCCGATTTCCGCGAACGGTACGGACGCGGAAAATCATCCCCGCGATCCGTCGCCTGGTTCAAGGAAGCGAAAGCGCTGGAACGGGAACTGTTTCCGGACGGCCCGCCGCTTTAGAACCTCCACGGAATGAGCTGCCGGCGCAGCACGGACAACCAACCCGTCGTCAGGGCCGGGGAGAGGAACAGGAGCAGCAAACCCGTGAACAGCAGGAACAGCATGACGGTATCTTTGGAGGATGTGTGCGCCTTCGTATCGTGCGTGTTCTCCGGCGAAAAGGAACGGATCGTCCGGTGCATCACCAGGTATTTGGGAAGGACGTCCGCCGCCCCGATCAGGAACGTCCAGAGGGCAAGGGACATGCCGTCCAGTGCCGCGGGCCTGTGCGGCACCAGCACCGCGACATCCAGCACGAACACGAGCAACAGGAGGTCCGGCAGGACCGACCGCATCCCCCGCTTCGTTCCTCCCCGTGCGCCCACGTACGCAACCCTTGCGGCAAGGAGCAACAGAAATACGCCCGCGTTGCAAAGGGCAGCCACGATCGCGGCGACGACCAGCGCCCCCGCATGCAATGCGGGAACGTCTGCTTTCCATCGGAACACGGACCGCGGACGGGTGTGGGTGTGCATAGGTACTTTGTATATAATACTATATTTTTGTATTATATGCAAACACCCCTTTCAGCCGCGCACGACCGCCCGAATCCGTTCCATCCTCTCACGAACCTCCTGCTCGAATCCCCTCTCCGTCGGTTCATACAAATTGCGCGGAGAAACGCCGATCGGGAAGTAATTCTCCCGCACCAAGCCTTCGGGAGCATCGTGGGGATACCGATACCCTTCGCCGTACCCCTGTTCACGCATGCCTTTCACGGGGGCGTTGCGCAAATGGTTGGGCACTTCCAGCGTCGGCGCGGACGAGACGATCGCTTTCGCCCCCTTCATCGCGCGGGTGACGGCATTGCTCTTGGGCGCCTGGCTGAGGTACACGCAGGCATGGGCGAGAAAGTACTCCCCTTCCGGCAGCCCGATGAGCTCGAACGCCTGCCAGGCGGACACGACGATCTGCAACGCGCGCGGATCGGCGTTGCCCACGTCCTCGCTGGCGAAGATCGCCATCCGGCGGAAGAGGAAGCGCGGGTCTTCGCCGCTCCCGAGCATCTTGAAAAGCCAGAGCAGCGCCGCGTCCGGATCGCTCCCCCGCATGGTCTTGATGAACGCGGACACCGTATCGTAGTGGTCCTCCCCCTTCCGGTCGTAACGCCGGTGCCGCTCGGCAAAAAGCCTCTTCGCCTGTTCCACCGACACCTTCTTCCCGGCCGTCAGCACCGTCAGTTCCAGGGCATTGAGCGCCACGCGGGCATCGCCGTTGCTCATGGCGGCAAGATGCTCCAGCGCCGCATCGGCCACCGCCACCTTCCCGCCGTACCCGCGCCCGTCCTCCAGCGCGCGACGAAGGATGCGGAGCAAGTCTCCCGGCGTAAGAGGCTTGAGCAAGTTCACGCGCGACCGCGACACCAGCGCCTGGTTGACGTCGAAGTAGGGGTTCTGCGTCGTCGCCCCGATGAGCGTGACAACGCCGCTCTCGACGAACGGGAGGAGCGCGTCCTGCTGCGCCGTGTTGAACCGGTGGATCTCGTCGATGAAGAGGACCGTCCGCGTCTTGAACGCCTCCCGCATCTTCCGCGCCTCTTCACAGACCTCCTTCAGCTCCTTCACGCCGCTCGTGACGGCATTGAGCTGCACGAACGTGGCCTTCGTCGTCTCCGCGATGATCCGGGCGAGCGTCGTTTTTCCCGTCCCCGGAGGCCCCGCCAGGATGATGGATCCCAATTGATCCTGTTCGATGGCCGACCGCAGCGGCGTCCCCTCCCCCACCACATGTTCCTGTCCCACGAAATCCCCCAGCGTGGTGGGACGCATGCGGAAGGCAAGGGGCTCGGTGGCGGCAACCGGCGGTGGGGAGGAACGAGCCATGGAATTCATTGTAACAGAAACGGAGATTCGTGCGCCTGCCGCTGCAAATATTGTCATTTCTCCCGCCGAGTTTAAACTCGTTTCATGCGGCTCATGCATTTGATCGAAAACTTCCTTCCTGAGGAATCTCGCGACGAGGATCGCCAGAAAGAGCTCGTCGACAGGGTTGCGACCATTGCGGTCGAACGGAATATCCGCGGGCTCATCGTGGGTAGGCGCCTGTATACCGCCTGTGCGTTGGTCGTCGACGGCCCCTTCGATGCGCTGGAAACACTGCGACGATCTCTACTCGAACACGACATCATCTCATCTCTTTCTCTTCCACCGGGAAGAGATTTTGATTTCAGGGCATCCACAGAAAGTGAACCAGACCGGGCAGCATAAGCCAAAACTGTTGCCATCGTGCCTCCGGAAGGTCTTTCGTGCCCCGTCCGGACACCCTATAGTGTCCGCCCCATGAAAGAACTCCTCGTCCACGTCTGGGATGCGTTGCCACCTGCGGAACAGGGAGATCCTGCCGCCCTCCGGCAGATAACATCCGAAACACTGCAACACCTCCGTGACGCCGCGTTGGCAGGTGTTGAGATCGATGAAATCAATGACGCAAACGGCACCCTTACCCTTACCGTTGATGAACATCCGGCGCTGATGCCGAACAAAGTGAATGAACAAACGCACTTGCCGCAAGAAGAACCGCAACCTGTCTGGCCGAAGGACATGCAAGCCGCACAGACAAACTTCCATGTGTGCATACAATGGCTGATGGGCAACGGCATCGCCTTCCGGCACCTGCCCAACGACAACGGCCGTACACAGAATAACGATTTCACACCGTCACGCTGAGGTCTTCCATCACCTGCGCCGCATGCTCCTCCGGCACGACCTTTTCGTAGATCCGCGCGATGTTCCCCGCCGGATCAATGAGGAAAGACGTGCGTTTGCCAAGCGCTTCCGCATGCGCGCCGTACGCCCGGATGGCCGCACGATCGGGATCCGACAGGAGGGGAAACGGCAGGCGATGGTGCGCCGCAAACGCCTGATGGCTCTCCACGGAATCCGCACTGACACCGAGGAAGACCGCCCTGTCCCGCACGTCCGGGTACACGTCCCGGAACCCGCATGCTTCCGCCGTGCAACCGGCCGTTTCGTCCTTCGAGTAGAAATACAGCAGCACCCACCTGCCGCGGTAATCGGACAGCCGATGGAGCCTGCGCTCCTGGTCGGGCGCTACGAAGTCGGGAGCGGGATCACCGATGCGGAGCATCTTTTCATCCTACAGCCGCGCCGTGCCGCGGGCAATCAACTCCCCTTCTTTCCGGCGACATGGTGCAACGCCTTGCGCAGCGCCCACTCGCCTTCTTCGGCGCGCGCACGCCAGATCCCGCGCGTGGCGGACGAGAAGCGGAACAAGGTATCGAGCTTGTCCCCCTCTTCCTGCTGGACGGTCTCGAAGGGCACGTCCTGCGCCAGCGCGGCCAGGGCCCCGTGGTATCGGGCGGACAGCACGAAGGAACTCTGCGCCACTTCCCACGCCAGGTTCTCCAGGGATGCGACCGGCACGACGGCGGCCTCGGGGAACGCGGACACCAACCGGGACACCACCAGTTTCTCCGCGGGATCGTCCGGCTGGAACGACAGAATCCGGATCGATGCGAATGCCTGCCTGCGGAGGCGGTCGGCGATGCGGCCCTGCAGGTCGGCAACCGGCGAATTGCGCCGCGGGATGACGGTCAGGACGCCGCGGGGCGATTTCTCCGTCTTCCGTTCCTCCATCAGCAGAAAAACGGGATCGAAGGATTGCAGCACCCCCCGCCCCGCCCCGCCCCCCGCCCTGCCGAAGGACAACTCGTCCCGGACGGAAACGAAAGCAGCGCGGGCAAGCACCCATCGCGTCAGCGCTTCCCCCGCCGTCGTCCGGAAGGGGCCGATCCCCTGGAACGCGAGGAAAAAGGGCTTCCGCAGGAGCCATGCCGCGGCCGCATGCACCCACCACAGGACGCACGCCCGCACCGACTCCGCATCAGTGAAGAGTGACCCTCCCCCGAACACAAGGACATCGCTGTTCCACAATGCGCGCAACGTCCGCATCCAACGGAATGAAAACAAGGACCGGAAGCCGCAAGGCAGGCGCGGCACTTCCCGCGATTCCCGCGGCCGCGCGGTCACTACGGTCCATTCCGCGTCCGGAAAACGCGCGAGGAAGTAGTCCCGCAAGGCTTCATCACCCAGGTTGCCGACGCCGTAATTGCCCACGAGCAATGCGCGCATGGACACAGTCTAGCTTCCCGACCTGAAGAACGCATCGTGAGTGCATGGAGAGAGATGAAAGATTGGAGTACTAGGAATTAGAATATTAGGGAGAGGAAGTAAGGCTCCGAAGGAACGGAGACTGTATTTTCAAAAAGACCTTTTTGCATGCGCCCCAGTACTCCAATCTCTAGTATTCTATTCCCTACTTCACCTCCGCCTCCGAAGCGATTTCGCCTTCAACGGCCGGAGCCTCCTCCTTCGCGACGGCGACGGCGAACTCATCCGAACTGGTGAAACGCTCGCTCAGGCGCGCCGACTTGCCGCTGCGGCCGCGGAGGAAATTCAACTTCGCGCGACGGACTTTCGCCACCTTCTTCACATCGATTTTCTCGATGGTCGGCGAAAGGAGCGGGAACACGCGCTCCACACCTACGCCGGAAGCGACGCGACGCACCGTGAAGGAACGATCGGTCTGTGAATGGCCGCGATGGACGGAAATGATGAGCCCCTCGAACACCTGCACGCGCTCCTTCTCCCCTTCCTTGATGCGTTCATGGACGCGGACGGTGTACCCCGGTTCCAGTTCGGGACGGGGCTTGGCCGACCGCTTCGCCTGTGCGTGGAGAATGAGGGATGTCATAAGAGCCGAGAGAGGCTATAGGAAGCCAGGATGCTTGTAAAGACGGAAATCCCAAGCATCAACGGGCAAGGAAGGTGCAAATCCCACTTTCAAAAATCCCAAGGATGGAAAGAAAGCCCGGTCCTTCCATACCCGGCGCTTGGAGTTTCCTTGAAATTTGAATCCTTAAAATTTGAAATTTCACTTGGCAGTGGCCTCCTCGATCTGTTTCTGCAGCGTGTTATGCACCACCATGTGGCGGGGATCGTTGAGGATTTCGTGGATGAAGCGGTCTTTCAGGCTCAAGCGATAGAGGAAATCCGCCTCCGGGAAAATGGAATACTTCACGTTCTTCAGGGACGGCTCCTGCAGCAGGAGCGCCTCGATCACTTCCTTCTTCACGGAGCCGACGATGAGCAAGTCCACCTTGCTCTCCGTCCCCATGAACGAACCGGCAAGCAGGAGGAGCTGGATGCCCGGAATGTTCTTGAGGCTGGCGATGACGGGGCTCTCCGTCTGCACTTCCTTGGAAAACATGCTGCGCAGTTCCACGAACAGGGGGAACGTCATGTCCACGTGGTAGTACTTTTTGCGGTTCTTGTGCCGCGACCGGACCAAGCCGATGCGTCGCAGGTTCTCCAGCTCGCGCCGGATGGAATTGATCTGCTCCCCCAGCAGCCGCGTGAGCTCACGAATGAAATACTCCTGCTCGGGATGGAGCAGAAAGGTGGAGAGGAGCTTCACTCTCGTTTGGGAGCTGAACAGCGCTTTAAGGGTGACCGACGACATGTGTTCACAAACATTACTCAGAAGTACCCTGTAAGTGCAAGAAAGTTACTCATACTGTCGATTCAAATATGTGTTCTTGATTTTTGTTTGTATATAGCCAAAATATGTGAATATGTGTCGCCTATTACACGCGTATTGAACACAATTTATACTCGCAAAAAATCCTGATTATTGTCCTGTACTATTTATTTCACAAAGAAAAATCGACCCATATTTCCACAGGAAGGCCACGTACCGATCATTGTTTGGAAACGATAAATGTGGTATCATATGAAGAAATGTTCGCATACAAACACCTGAAGCGCCTCCTGCTAATCCTGACTCTCCTGTTGGGCATCGTCGCAGTATGGAAAGAGGGATGGACCTTCCTGCCGGCCGCCCATGCACAAGTGTTCAATGCGGCGCTCAACAGCGCCACGTTGGACATCTCGACCGGGTTGACCATGGTCCTGACGAGCGTCAACGTCATCATGTGGTTCCTGTTTCAGATCCTTGAACTCATCATGGATCCGGCGTTCATCTTCGGTGAAGGCTACAGCGTCATGGACGTCATGCAGCAGGTGTGGATGGTGTCCCGCGACCTTGTGAACCTCATCTTCGCCTTCGTCCTCATCGGCGGCGCCGCGATGACGGTCCTTCGGGCGAACACCGATCTCCTCAAGAGCACCGCGCCGCGTTTCGTGATCGCCCTCATCGCGGTCAACCTCACGTGGTTCGCGACCCAGGTCCTCTTCGATGTGTCGCAAGTGCTGACGGCCGCGATCTACTACCTCCCGCAATCCCTCAACGAGGGAAAGTGTGAAATATTCATCCAGAACAAAGAAGTGAAAGAATGCCAAGTTGTGGAACGAGTGGCGTATTCCAGCCAAATCAGCGAAGAAGGTCTCACGCACGGCACAGACGGTTGGCAGTGCCTGGCGGACGTCGTGTGCGTGAAATTCGTCAAGTATTCCGACTCGGAGAAATCGACGCCCATGAAAGTGCTCAACGGCCTCGTCGTGAACCACGGCCACTTGGCCACGCTCGCGTTCCCGTTCAGCAGCACATCGAGAGACGAGGGATTCATGACCCTCATCGTGCGCATGGCCGTCGTGTTGTTCATCCACCTGATGCTCTTCTTCCCCATGGTGGCGCTCGTGTTCGCTTTCATCGTCCGCATTCCCATCCTCTGGGTCACCATGGCGTTCATGCCGTTCGTCGCGTTGGGCTACGTCCTGCCCCCGAGTCTCACGAGCGGCGCCGACCCGAAGAAGATCATGGCCACTTTCCTCACGTCCGTCTTCCTCCCCGCCATGGTGGCGGTCCCCTTCGCCCTGGGGTTCATCATGGTGAATGCGGGCTTGCAGTCGTCCGCGCCGGCGGCGGGCGGGGCATTGGATGAGCTGACGCTCTTCGCGGGCCTGAATGACATCTGGGAACTCGTGTGGCTCGCCGTGAGCATCGGCATCATATGGACCGGCGTCTTCATGGTCCTGAAGAAGCAGGAAATCGGCCAGAGCTTCGTCTCCGGCGTCCAGAACTTCGGCGGCACGCTCGGAAAGGCCGTCGCCCAAACGCCGCTGCTCCTCCCGCTGCCCATGGCGAAGGGCTCCGACGGCAAGAGCGCGACGCCCATGCAAATCCTGAAGTCCATCCAGTACGGTCCCAAGAACGTGCTGGCCGAGGGCACCTGGGGCGCGTTCTTCAAGGGGAAGCAGGGGGAACAAAACAGGATCAAGGATGCGGCCGACGCCAACCACACGAATACCAAAATCACCCAGAATATCAGAATCATCATCGATGACATGGCCAAACCGGAAGCGCGTGCCACGGCGCTGCAGGAACTCCGCACGGGCCTCAATGCGGGAAACGCCTCGGCGCAGAGCCTGGCGGGCGGAGTGGCCAACTCGAAACTGAAGGACTCGATCCCCGGCTTGCCGGACCCCAAGAAACTGCAAAGCATCATTGAAAAAATCGAAAAGAACCTGTCCAAGTAAACCCCTCACCCGTCACCATGAAGCCGAACGGACGCACGCCGGCCGAACAACCGCCCCTCCCCGATGCCGCGAACCGGCCGCGACGGCAACCGGCGTTTGACGTCTACCCGGACATCGCGAACCGGCGGAACGCGGAGCGGAAGCGCGTGCTCCGCGGCACGAGCAAAGGATTGCTCCGGCAAGGACTAAACATGCCCCCGTCCGTCGCGAAGGACCAGGTCACCCGTGCGCATGTCCTCCGGCAGGCGCGGGCGGACGCGCCGGCGTCGCGGCGACGCATGTACGAACAGCAGTCACTCATCGAATCCCATGCGAATGTCCTGGAAGGAATGAAAGACAAGGGGCTGGACCCGGACTACCTGCGAACGAGCAAACAGAATTTGTCTGCCATCACTCGTTACGCGACCATCAAAGATCCTGCAGTATCTTCCTTCGACGTCGTGCAATACGCGACAATGGTGGGAAACGAACTCACCCGCGTGCGCCAGCACCGGGACGACCTGCGCGCCCTGCGCGTGGCGGATGACGATCCCCGGATGCAGGCGGTGCGCAGCCAGGAGGCATATCTGCAACGCCTGCTCGATATCCACGGCATCCCTCACGGAGAGGAAATGATGCACGCCTTCGACGTGACGGGACGGCGCAACCCGCCCGCCCGCGACCGGAAGGTCTGGAATCAAGCACGGCATCTCGCCCGTGTGGGCGGATCGGTCATTTGCGGCTCCTTTGCGCTCCTGAATGCGATCATTGCAATCAAGGCCGACCCGAAGAAACCGAATTTTTTGGCGGCGGCCTTCTGGGCGGCGCCCCTCGTCCTCCTCAACATGAACGACAAGCGCGATGCGATGGCCCGTGAATTGGGCTTCATGAAGGACAAATCCTTCACGGGCTACGCGGAGAAGCACGGCAATGCGGTCGCAGGCCCCGTGCGTTCCCTGTTGGAAAGCCCCGGCAGGGGAGGAGCGAAGAGACTCCTCATCGACCTGCGGGACGGCACGGCGGAAAAGAAAACGGCTGCCCGTGAACGGTTGGTCGATCTCCTCTTGGACGGGGACCGGGGAAGGGAAGCTCTGGTGAACCGTATGCTCGCGAACCCCCGGGAACTGGCGGATTTCCTCCTCCCCGTCCTCACCCATCCGAAGAGCGCCTACGCCAAGGAAATGACGATGCAGTACCTCGAGAAAGCCCGCGCACCCTCGCCGGACATGCTGCAAACCCCCTGAGGACCATCCCGCGAAAGCATCCGAAAGGGACGGGCATTATTCCTGCGACGTGCCGTCCTTTTTCCGGAATTCCCGTGTGTAACCCTCGAGGACGTCCCCGACGAGAGGCTCGATGGAAAGCTCGACCCGCATCCCGCACTCGCTCCCCTCTTTCGCCTCCTTGATGTCCTTGTCGACGTGTTTCAAGGACAGGATGCGCCCGGTCGTCGCGACTTTCCCGTCGCGCACGAGCCGGAACGGCACGCGCTTGAGGAACCCGTCCGTCACCCGCCCCCCGATGATGTGCTCCGATTTCTTGTGCAGGAAGACGCCTTTCACCTCCAGGTGCCCGATGATCCGCTCCTCCTCCACGGGCTCGATGAGACCCTGCAGAAGCCCGGAAACCTCGTCGAGAAGCTCGTAGAGGATGGCATGCTCCCGCACCTTCACCCCCTCGCGCTCCGCGGTCCGGAGGACATCGGGAGAGACGCCCGCATGGAAGGCCAGGACGATCCCTTCGCTCGCCGCCGCCATCATCACGTCGCTCTCGGAAACGGCGCCGATGGCACCGTGGATCACCTTGACCGTCGCGCCGTCCGACGAGGCAAGCTTCCGCAACGCCTCCTGGATGGCCTCCAGGGAACCCTGGGCATCGGTCTTGAGCACCACTTTGAGCTGGGTCGCCTTTCCCTCGCTGAGGCGGCTCACGAGATCAGCGAAACTGCGCTTGCGGTTGCGGCCGGCCGCTTCCTGCACCGCGGAGAGGAGCGCACGCGCCTCGCGGTCCGATGGGACCACTTGCAGGATATCGCCCACGGCGGGAACGTTGTCCAATCCCGACACACGAACGGGCGCCGAGGGGGGCACCTCCGCCAGCCTCTTGCCGGCGGCATCGATGAGCGCTTTCACCCTGCCGGATGTTTCCCCGCAGACGGCAATGTCCCCGATACGCAGCGTCCCCGCGTTCACGATCACGGTCGCCAGGGGGCCGAGGGACGAATCCAAGTGGCTCTCGATGACCGTCGCGACAGCCGACCGGGCGGGGTTGGCCTTGAACTCGTGGAGATCGGCCAAGAGAAGGATGTGGTCGAGGATGGAAGGGATTCCCTCCTTGGTCACCGACGAACAGAGGATGACCGGGACGTCTCCGCCCCACTCCTCCGGCTGCAATCCCTGCGCCGCCACCTCGCCCTTCACGCGGTCCGGATCCGAACGTTCTTTGTCGATCTTCGTGATGGCCACGATGATGGGCACGCCGGATTCCTTCGCGTGGTTGATGGCTTCGATCGTGGTGGCCTTTACGCCCTCCTCCGCCGAGACGACGAGGATGACGATGTCCGTCACCTGCGCCCCGCGGGCGCGCATGGCCGTGAACGCCTCATGGCCGGGAGTGTCGAGGAACGTGATCTTCCGCGGCTCCGCGGATCCGGACGCCACATGCTCCACCTGGTACGCGCCGATATGCTGGGTGATGCCTCCCGCTTCCTGCGCGACCACGTTGGTCTTCCGGATGGCGTCGAGGAGGGCGGTCTTGCCGTGGTCCACGTGACCCATGACGACGACGATGGGCGGACGCGGACGGAGATTCTCCGGATCATCGCGCAGCAATTCTTCGAGGTTGCGGCTGAGGAGATCCTCCGCCTTGGCGCTGCGCTGCTCGCGCTGGACATCCACGCCCAGTTCCGCGCCCGCAACCGCCGCCGTATCGTAATCCACCGACTGGGTGATGGTGGCGAGGACGCCGTTCTTCATGAGCGCCTGGATGACCTTGGGGACTTGGACGCCCAGTTTCTCCGCCAATTCCTTCACCGTGATCGAATCGGGCAGGAGGACGACTCCTTCCTTCTTCTTGATCTGCTCCTGCCGCACCGTCGCGGCGCCTGCCGCCTTCTGCTTGGCCAGGAGCTGCGCCTTCTGTTCGCGCTGCCGCTCCTCCCGCTCCTCCTTCGTCAAGCTCTTCTGCTGCATCTGTTCCTGGCGCTTGATCGCGTCGCGGGGAACGTCGTCCAGGGTGAGTTTGCGCAAGACATTCAGCGCCTCGTTGTGCGCCCGTTCCCGCGCATCCGGAGCGGGGATGCCGGGGGCCGCAACCGCCGCCGCAGGCTCTTTCCGTTCCTCCTCCCCGCCCTCTTCCCGCTCTTCCTCCCCTCCCTCCTCCCCCTCCTGAAGGTCCTGGAAATTGAACGTATCGACATTGATGTTCAGGTGATGCTTGTTCGCGAGGAAGCGCACGATGCCCTTCGCCAAGGCATCGGGGATCTCGCGATCTGTGGGCTTCACGCCGAAATTCACCTGCAACAGCTCCTTGCGAAGTTGCTGTCCGGTCATACCCAATGCTTTTGCGACCTGCACGAGGCGCATGGAATTGTTCGGGGAAAAGCCGAGGGCAGTCTAACAGCCCCGTTCCCAATCAGGAAGGGAAAAAACCGCGATATCCCGCTCAACGCTTGTCCCCCTCCGCATCCGTGAGCGACTGCACCACGTCGGTGGCTCCCGCTCCCCCCTCCGCGACGCCGCCTTCCGTCACCGCATCCACGACATCCGTCGTCTTGGACACCTCTTTCTTTTCATCCATGAACGGGGCTCCGGCCGCTGCGGCCTGCTGCGCCGTCTTCGAAAGCGACGAACCGAGGGATGGCGGAAGCACATCCGCCTCGGCTCGCTGCCGCTGCATCCCCTCCTTCAAGCGCTGGATGGATTCGAGTACCTGCAGCTGAAAATTACCCATGGAACGTATCCGGAATCCCGCCGCGCGCGGATGCCCGCCCCCGCCGTACGTCTCCGCCGCCAGACGGCTGGCATCGACGGCATTGGACGACCGCATACTCGCCTTGATGCCCCCCGTCTCCGTCTCCGTAAAGAGAACGTGCACATCGGCATGAGGAACAGTGGAGATGAGTTCATCGAGAATGCCGGTGGTTTCTTGGGATGACGCGCCCATCTCCTGCAAATCCTCCTTGCTGACCACGGACCATACGATGCCGGCCTGTTCATCCATCTGGATGCGGTTCAGCGCTCTTCCCCAGATTTTGAGCGTGGAAAGCTGCTTGGTCTTGTAGATATGCTGGATGATCTCCTGCTGCCGCGCCCCCATCTCCAGCAATTCCGCGGCCACTTCCAGCGAACGCGGCGTGGTGTTGGGATTCTGGAAACTGCGCGTGTCCGCGATGAGCCCCGTGAGGAGGAGCGTAGCCACGTCCGCCGTGAGGTGCTGCCGCCATTCCGGCACCTGCCGGAAGAGCTGGAAGAGCACTTCGGTGGCGCTCGCGGAGGTGGGGTCGACCAGTTGCACCTGCCCGTAGCGGGTATTGGACACATGGTGGTCGATGTTCAGGACGGGCACCTCTGAAAAGAGGTCCACGTGGTCGGCATGGAGCGTCCCGAGCAGGGCGAGGTCGGCGGTGTCCACCACGATGATGAGGTCGTACTTCCGCTCGCCTTCACCGAAGGAAATGTGCTGGCTGCGGATCTTCCCGCGCTTGGGCACGACGATGATGTTCACCCGCTTGTCTTCCACGGTGTACCGCAGTTTGTCGATCTCCACGCCGTCCTCCACGTTCACAGTGATGATGAAGTTCTGGCTCTCCGCGATCCCCTGCTCCATCCGCTCGAAACCGGGAAGGAACTTGAGCGAGCCGGGAGGCGTATCCGGGCAGACCACCGTCACGTCCTTGCCGGCCGCCTGGAATACCTGGTAACAAGCCAAGGCGCTGGAAAGCGCATCGGGATCCACGTTCGCATGCGGCACCACCAGGATCCGCTGATGCTGGTTGATCAGGGAGAGGACGGCCGACACGTCGGAGGGGGACAAACTCATGAGACTGGAACATACTATTATAACATAATATACATTATAGTGCAATACTCCTCCCCGGCCCTCCGATTCGGCAAAGCATGAAACATAAAGGGGGGTATGGAACCATATTTCGACACTCAATGGAAGTGTTTCGGGAAGAAGGTAAGCATCACCCCCGCGGAGCTCCAACAATCCCAGACAATGAGACCCGATCTCTTGATGCTCTCCTTCAGCGGCAACATTCGCTTACGGGTTCAAAAGTAGGTATGCTCCGCTGCGCCGGGACGTAGCTCAGTTGGCTAGAGCGCTTGCATGGGGTGCAAGAGGTCGCAGGTTCAAGTCCTGTCGTCCCGACCAAATTCTCCTCATGGATCAAACGGAAGCAATACTCCAGGCCGTCCTTGAACGTAACACCCGCGTGGAACGCGAGAAGGCTTGGGAAACGAGTTGGACAAGGCGGCTCACCATTGCCGTCCTCACCTGGATCGTCGTCACGCTCTTCCTGTGGCAACTCGGCATCCCCTTTCCCTTCCTCCAAGCGCTGGTGCCGACGGGCGGCTACGTCCTCTCCACGCTCTCGTTGCCGTGGATCAAGAGACGGTGGATGAGACGACACAGCTCAGAACGGCCGAGTTTTACGAAACCCTGAGTCCGTCGAAGGGTGACACATACGCCGCTCGTTCGCCCAGCTCCTCTTCGATGCGCAGGAGCTCGTTGTACTTGCACACGCGATCGGTGCGCGAGAGCGAACCGGTCTTGATCTGTCCCGTCTGCAAGGCAACCGCCAAGTGCGCGATGAACGTATCCTCGGTCTCGCCGCTGCGATGGCTCATGACGGCGTTCCAGCCCTGCTTCTGCGTCAGTTGGATGGCGTCCACCGTCTCGGACACCGACTCGATCTGGTTGAGCTTGATGAGGACGGCGTTCACGAGATCGGAA
>JAQVMB010000002.1 GCA_028703835.1 Candidatus Peribacteraceae bacterium
AATCTTGCCTTCGAGAATACGTTCAACGAGCGCGGCTTTCATGGCTGCGAGACGGTAAGCGTGGTGGGATTTCATGCCGCCACGGTAAACCCAGGATGTGTAAGGTTAATTGCTGCAATAAGAACAGGAAAAGTCAATTGTCGACGCTGCGAGACATGCGGAAAATCAGGCGGGAGAACTCCCTGCAATATCATGAATTTGATTATCAAGAAACATTATGTATTCAATGGCAATATGTAAGAGGACTGAACGTCGGAACGGAGGAATCCATCTTCGGATGCCGAGGGATCTTCGGCGGACGAAACGTCAATGTATTGCTGTTGTACAAATTATGTACAGTAATGGATCCCGACAATGTCAGTCATTGCACGTGTCCTTTCTTCTGAGTACAAGAGGACATCTTCTCCCTTTTTCATGATCTCGACTCCGATTGCAATCCGGGAACGGCAGGAAGAACCGGGGGCGGGTCTAGCCCTGCCCATGCCTCCTTCCACCCTCGAAGAACTGCAACTGCTTGTGGGCGGGGCGGATGCCGCGGTTCGGGACATGCGGCTGCGTTACGGCATGCTTGGTCTCGGTTCCACGGTCCCTTTGGCGACAGGAGGGGATGCGATGGTGCGATTGAAGGACCATGCGCCCGGCAGGAAGGAGGCGTTTGAAGGGAGCAGGGACTTCTTACAGGCGGTTGCGAGCGGCAAGAATGCGATGGCAGTCGATGCTCCCCAAGTGCAAGACGCAGTGAGGGAATTGTTGGGTACGTTGGACATTGTTCCTTTCGGTGATTCTTCTCCTGTTTCGTAATCATGGCCGTCGATACCTGTTCCGACCGGCCCTCCTGTCCCGTTCCTGACAGTTTCCGCGCCATCGCTCGGGAGGTCGCTCAATTGCAGACGATTGTCCTGACGACTCAGGAACTCCATACTCTGATGCAATTCATCGAGAGCAATGACAATTGCCAGTTCATACTCAACCGCACTTCGCCCGGCTCTCCTCTCTGTTCTCTCATCCGGGAATCGCGGGCGTTGGCGGGGGAAGAGTGCCAACCTCTGAGCACTCATGGCCGGGAAATCGTACGGGCCGTGCAGCAGCACCTCTTGAAGGAAGTGCGTCGCTTTTCGGCGGTTACTCGCGGCGAAGGGCCGGAGGAGTCGATCGCCGCTTCCGTCCGTCCTCCGTCGGCACCGCCGCCTTCCCGCCTCTCTTCCGCTCTGGAAGGCGTGCAACGTGTTCTCCATGCCCTTTTCTAATTTCCCTTCTCCCCCCCCATGATCAACGCGGTATCCCCCTCCTCCGCACCTCACGATCGCACGCAGGATGTTCCTTCTCCGTCGCCGGATGCGGCCGGAATCGATCGTGTCACACTGATTTTCCGTGGGCGTTCTGATTTTTCTGCCCAGCATGCTGCTATCGTGAAAGCCGCAACAGATCGGAAGGAGACATTGCGCCGGAATAATTGTTGACCCCGTTATTTCATTGTTCTCACTCTTCCTATGCCATCCGAATTGCTGCCATTCTCCGGTGTTGAAGGCGCAGTTGATCCTGCCGCAGCCCTTTCTGCCGCCGAGGCGCATGTCAATGCGTTGCGCGAGCATTGCCGAACGTGGCAAATCGATCCGGCTGCGCGTTGGGGAGGGGCGCCGATTCCGTTGCCGGGAGAATTGCGCCATACCGATTCATCGGGCACGGATTAATCGTTGTGTTGACTTGGTTCAGGGGTCGTTTACGCTTGGCGCATGGAAGAACGCACTATTTTTCATAAGATCAGGGATAAGGAGATTCCCGCCGCGATCGTCTACGAGGATGACGACGTCCTTGCGTTCAAGGACATCCGTCCCAAAGCTCCGACGCACCTGCTCTTCATTCCGAAACATTTCGTCGCGTCCATCGCCGACGTCACGCCCGAGACGGCGCATCTGCCGGGCATGTTGATCCTCAAAGCCCAGAAGTTTGCGGCGGAGAAGGGGATTCGCGGTTACAAATTGACGTACCATGTGGGCAAAGAGGGCGGGCAGGAGGTGATGTACCTGCATTTGCACCTGATGAGCGGACAGGGGCTGGAGGAGTAGGGAGGAATCCGAAGAAACCGAGGAGTGTTGGGCATTCCTCGATGTCGTCGGATGCTTCTTTTGTTCACGAGCCGTACCCCGCCGCTTCCGCTTCGGCTGCGGTCTTGAATTCCACGCGGTTCTCGTCCTTGATCTTTTTGGCGGCGGCGGAATCCGCCGGATAGTATTTCTTGCCGGTCTTGGAGGCGACGAAGCCCTGTTCGGAGACGGCGGATTTCTCGTCCGTTGGCTTCTTCTTCCCTTTCTCGTCGCCTTCCGTGCCGTCGGCGGTTTTGGCGGCTGTGGCTTCCGCTTTCTTCTGGGCTTCCTCTTCCTCGCGTTCACGCTTGATGCGTTCCATGGTTTCCTTGTCGATGGGCTTGAGGGCTTTGACGGACAGGCCGATGCGGCGCTCGTCCACGTCGATATTGATGACTTGTGCGTCCACTTTCTGGCCGATCGTCAGGACTTGAGCGGGATCCGTCACCTTGTGGTGGGCCAGTTCGGAGAGGTGTACGAGGCCGTTGATGTCCTTCTCGAGCTTGATGAAGGCGCCGTAGTCGGCGAAGCGCACGACGTTTCCCTGCACCTTCTTGCCGACGGGATACCGCTCGGCGATCTCTTCCCACGGATCCTTCGTGAGCTGCTTGATGGAGAGCGAGAGTTTCTCCCCGTCCACGCCGATGACTTTCACCGTCACTTGGTCGCCGATCTGCGCGAATTCCGCGGGGTTCTTCACGTGGCCCCAGGCTATTTCCGAGATGTGCACCAGGCCTTCCAAGCCTTCGAAGGCAACGAAGAGGCCGAATTTCACGATGCCGCTCACCACGCCCTCGCGCACGTCCCCGATCTTCAGGCTCTCCAGCGCCTTGGCGCGTTCTTCAGCCATGGCCTCGCGCTCGCTCACCACGATCTTCCCGGCTTCCTCGTCCATCGTGATGATCTTCACGGTGAACGTGTGGCCGATGTACTTGGACAGGCGGTTGATGATTTCCGAGGGGTCGGCGTTGTTCACGCGGGGATAGTGGGACGGGGCAAGCTGGCTGACGGGCAGGAAGGTGCGGATGCCGTCGATGTTGGCGAGCAAGCCTCCCTTGTTGGCTTCCTGGGCGGCAAATTTCATCGTCGCATCGGTTTCCACCAAGCGGTGGAAGCGATCCCACGCCTTCTGTTGGCTGGCCATGCGGAGGCTCAGCACGATCATGCCTTCGTTGTTCTCTTCCTCGAGGACGAGGGCGGCAACGACGTCGCCCAGCTTCAGCTCCTTGAACGTATTGAAGGAGTCGCGGAGTTCCCGGCCGGACACGATGCCCGTGGCGACGCCTTGGAGATCCAAAAGCAACTTGTTCTTGCCGCGGAATACGACGGTGCCTTCGACCAATTCGCCCGGCTGCACGCGCAGGATGGGCGGGGATTCCTTGAGGAGATCGTCCATGACGGACGGGATGCGTTCCAGGACCGCTTTCGTTTTTGCCATGGGAGAAAAGGGGTGCAAGAGGGAGGAAGTAAGGAAGGCCCGCAGAGAGGCCCAAGGTGGCGAATGCGGACGCCCCTGCACGAGCAACGTCCGTAGCGGAAGTACTGTATCGTATCTGTCCTCTCTGTCAAAGAGCTTCTTTCAGAAGAAAGAAATGAAAGAATGTGCAGAAACGGCAGATAAGAATGATTGTTATCCTTTCTTCCGACGCGTGTCTTCAAAGCACCGTCTGGTCCACGTGCAGCTGCTCGTCTGCGGGCAGCTTCTGTTCCTGGCTCGTTTTGGGATTGTAAATCTGGTAGTAGAGCTCGATGAGTTCCCGGGTGGAAAGCCGGTGCGATGCCAAGCCGATGTTCTGGAGGCCCGTTTGCACGAGGGTGACCCGGTCCTTCAATTTCGTATTTCCGGTCCCGAATTCCCGGTGGCGCTGCGCGATCTTTCCCGGCGTATCGTCGATGGAGAGCCAGCGGAAGAATTGCTCCAGGAGCGATTTTTGCGAGCCGGACATGTCCATGGGCACGACGACGAAGAACCGCTTCTGCATGATGTCCGCCACGTCGACCAGCCGCTCGATGAAATCGGCGTAGGCCAGCGTCTGTTCCTTAAGGAGGTCGTTCTTCTGGTTTTCCGCCAACCCCCGCAGGTTGTTCAGGTAGGGGTCGATGTTCATGCGCGAGGACCGGATGACGATCTGCAGGGGGAAGTCCAGGGTGTTCACGAACGACTGGTATCCCGCGATGATGCCCTGTTGTTCCGTTTCACTCTTCAAGTTGAAGTTGATGGCTTCCACTTGGAGGACGGCCCGGAGGCCGCCGTTCTTCAGGACGACCGTATCATGGTGGATCTCCGCAATGGGAAGGAAGCGCTGGGTTGAGGCCAAGTGGCTTTTCTTATTGTGGCGGACGGTGTCCTTTGCCTTTGTTGTTGCGGGTTTGAGCACGGGTCAGGCGGAAGGGGAGATGTCACGGAAGACGTCGCGGTAGGCGGAAAGGTCGTCGGGGTGTTGTTCCCCGTCCGCGCTGATGCGTCGCGTATCCACCGGGAAATGCGGGCGGGGCTCCTCCGCATCTGCCGCTTCCGCCGGCGCAGGCTGCGGTTGCGTCCCGTCCTGCGGCGCGGAGCCGACGGGAAGGGGACGGTCGATGAGCGTGCTCAGTTCCTGGATGTGGTTTTCACGCTGCAGGGCCGCCGTCGCTTCCTGCTTCTCCTGCTCTTTCTTTTTTTCCTGCGCCTTGTCGTCTTCGGGCGTCGTGCGGATGTGGACGCTGATGCCCGCGCGATGCGTCCACATGCGGGCGGGCGGCTTTTGCGATTTCTCGACCATGAGGAGGACGATGCGGAACAGGCTGAGGTCGTTCACTTTCACGAACGCGAAGATGACGGCGACGGCGCAGGGGATCCAGACCAGGACCGTGGGGACGACGCCCAAATGCCCTCCCGCGGCCTTTGCCATCGTCGTGTAGAGCAAGTAACTGAATCCTCCGCCGATCAGGACGATGATGAGCTGGCGCAACGTCACGGGACCGACGATGCGGTCTTCCACATAGACGTTCTGCGGGATTTTGACGGGCTCGATGGGCATGGAATGAGGTTCGGGGAAATCCAACCATTATAGCAGAAAAGCGGCCTTTCTCCAAGGCCGCTCTTCGAAGGTTCTTACGCTTTGGTGAGCCGTTTTCAGCTTGCGGCGACCCCTTCTTCTTCCGCGACGGCGCGCGAGCGGTCGGCGGGGGCCTCCCTGTTTCCGGGCATGAATTCCAGGTTGTCCTTGTCTTTCCGCACGATATGAATGGTGTCTCCCTTCCGGAAGATGCCCTTCAGGATGTGTTCGGCGATCTCGGATTCCAGCCGGTCTTGGATGACGCGACGGACGGGGCGCGCCCCGTACTCCGGGTCGAAGCCCTCTTCCGCCAGGAGGTTCACCGCTTTGGGGTCCACGTCCAGCGCGTACTCCTGTTCGCGGAGGCGGTTCGCCAGGAGGTCCAGGTGCATCCGCACGATCTTGCGGATGTGTTGCTGGTTGAGGGCGTTGAAGACGATGGTGTGGTCGATGCGGTTGAGGAACTCGGGACGCAGGTGGTCTTTCAGCTCCGCGATCACTTCCTTGCATTTCTCCTCGTATTCGTTCTCTTCGGCCTTCGCTTCGCTCTCCAGCTGGAAGCCGATTTTCGCCGCCTGTTTCGTGAGCTTGTCCGCGCCGATGTTTGACGTCATCACGATGATCGTGTTGGTGAAATCGACTTGCTTGCCCTGGCCGTCGGTGAGCGTGCCGTCCTCCAGGATCTGGAGGAGGACATTGAAGAATTCCGGGTGGGCTTTCTCCACTTCGTCGAAGAGAATGACGGAGTAGGGCTTGCGCCGGACGGCTTCCGTCAGCTGCCCCCCTTCCTCGTACCCCACGTAGCCCGCGGTGGCGCCGATGAGGCGGGAGACGTTGTGGCGCTCCATGAATTCCGACATGTCGATCTTAACCAGTGCGTCTTCGCGGTTGAAGACTTCCGCTGCGATGGCGCGCACCAGTTCCGTCTTCCCCACGCCCGTCGGTCCCAGGAACAGGAAGGAGCCGATGGGGCGGCGCATGTCGCTGATGCCGACCCGGCTGCGGCGGATGGCGCGGGCGACCTTCTTGATCGCCTCGTCCTGCCCCACGATGTGTTTGCGCAGGACCTGTTCCAGGTTCGTGAGGCGCTTGGCTTCCGATTTGAGGAGCTTGGTGACCGGGATGCCCGTCATGCGGCCGATGACCTGGGCGATGTCGTCCTCGCCGATGGAGACCGGCGTGCGGCGGTCGCCGTCAGCCAGGCTCTGCACATGCTCCAGTTCCGTTTTGAGCTGCTGCTGTTCCTGTTTCAGCTTCAACGCGAGATGGTACTTCTGGTCGCGGACGGCTTCCTGCTGTTTGCGCAGGAGCGATTCCATCTTCTCTTCCATCTTCTTGCGTTCGGGGTCGGGGACGGAGGCTTGCAGGCTCTTGCCCGCGGCGGCTTCGTCCAGGACGTCGATGGCCTTGTCGGGGAGGTAGCGTTCGGTGATGTAGCGCTTGCTCAGGTGGACCGCCGCGTTGATGGCCTCGTCCGTGATGGCCAGGCGGTGGAACTCCTCGAAGCTCTTCTTGAGCCCCTGCAAAATCTTCACGGCATCGGGCACGAGCGGCTCATTGACCATGATCGATTGGAAGCGGCGTTCCAGCGCGCGGTCCTTCTCGATGGTCCGGTATTCGTCGATCGTCGTCGCGCCGATGATGCGCAGCGAGCCGCGGCTCATGGCGGGTTTGAGGATGTTGGCAGCGTCGAGGGAGCCCTCCGCCGAGCCTGCGCCCACGACCGTGTGGATCTCGTCGATGAAGAGGACCACGTCGGTGTCGCTCTTTGTGGCTTCCTTGATGATGTCGTCGAACCGTTGCTCGAACTCGCCGCGGTATTTCGTGCCCGCCACGAGGGAGCCCATGTTCAGGATGAGGAGGCGCTTGCCGCGCAGGGCATCGGGGACGTCGCCGCTCACGATGCGTTGCGCGAGCCCTTCGACGATGGCGGTCTTTCCCACACCGGGTTCGCCGATCAGCACGGGATTGTTCTTCGTCTTGCGGTTGAGGATGCGGATCATGCGCTCGATTTCCTCGTCCCTGCCCACGATCGGGTCGATCTTCCCTTCCTTCACGCGGACGATGAGGTCATCCGTGAAGTAATCCAGCACGGGCGTCTTGCTCTTGGGATCGCCTTTGCGGCGCTTGAGGGCCTCCGGCTCGATCCCCTGGGGCTGCATGCCCACGATGGCGCCCTGCAACCCGTGGAAGAACGCTTCCAGCGATTGTTCCAGGTTCTTGTTCTGCTGCTTGAACTGGTTGATCTGCCCGAACATCTCCTCCACGCGCAGGCGCAAGTCGTCGGGTTCCACCTGCATGTTCTCGAGGATGAGGGTGGCCGCGTTCTTGCCCGTGGAAACGAGGGCGTGCAGGAGGTGCTCCGTGCCCACGTTCGCGTGGCGGAACTTGTGCGCGGTCACGACGCTCTGCTCGATGAGCGTGTGGAGGAACGTGGAGAGGCCGTGCTTGACGTGCTGTCCCTCGATGTTCGTGGATTTCAGCGCTTTCAGGAGGATGCGGACGTTCTCCTGCGTGACGCCCGCTCCCGTGAAGATGGAGAATCCCAGAGACTTGGGGATGGAGAGCAGCCCCAACAGGAGGTGCTCCGTCCCGATGTACGGGCTCTTGAGGTTCTTCGCTTCCTGCTCTGCGATCTGCAGTGCAAGCTTCGCGTTGGGCGTGAATCTGTCGAAGGGATGCATGTGCGGGAGAGGGGGAGGATTTCCGACGCTGGCAGTCTATCTTTTTGAGTGCCAAGTGTCGAAAGGAATCGGGACATTTTGCCGGGATTCCTTCCGATCCGACAGTGACGGCGAACGAAGAAGATCGTTCCGAGTATTGTATTATGGATACGTAATTTGTTCAAATGATTGCGCTTGATCTCACCGTAAAAAACGATCTCGACCATCAAGATGTCAGGAGATCTTTACCTTCCCGGTCCCCGTGTCTCCATCCAGTCTTCCAGGAAGAGGGCGATGATGGTGGTGAGCGGGATGGCCAGCATGATGCCCAGGACGGGGTGGATGATCCCCGGGAAGCTGATGCCCACGAGCATCGCGAAGAGGATGGCGATGGGGGAGAGATCCACGGTGCGGCGCAGGATCAGCGGCGCGAGGAGGTTGCTCTCGCACCACTGGACCACGTAGTAGATGCAGGCGAGCATGAGCGCCCAGAAGAAGCCCTGCTGGGTGAAGGCGATGATGACCGCCGGGACGGCTGCCGCGAAGATGCCGATGACGGGGAGGAATTCCATGAAGCCGGCGAGGACCGCCAGGGTGAGCGCGTACGGCATGCGCAGGATCACGAGGGCGAGGAAGACGAGGATGCTGACGGCGAGGCAGAGGAGGAGCTGGCCGCGCATCCACTGCGCCAGTTTCCAGCGGATCATTTCCGATTTGTCATCCACGTAGCCGCGGAAGCTGCGGGGCAGGAAGCTGCGGATCCATGCGAGCACTTTCTCCTTTTCCAGTTGCAGGAAGAAGGCGAGGACGAGGACCACGACGAGGTTGAGGAAAAAGTTCAGCACCGACCCGGCCACGCGCGCCGCGAAGAAGAGGGAGCCTTCCGCCGGCACGGCCAGGCTCTGGCCGAACGCCTGGAGCGCATCCGTGAATTGCTGGATGGAGAGGCCCTGGAGCGTGGAAGCGAGCAGGTCCGTGAGCCGGAGGTTTACGTCCGGCGTCAGGAGGGGAAGGTTGACGGAGGGTGCGGACAGGAACGCATTGATGCGGCCGTTGAGGAAGACGGCGATCTGCTGAATCTGTCCGGCGAGGATCGGGATGAGTGAAACGAGGAGGAAGATGAAGAGGAAGAGGGCGACGAAGTACAGCAGCAGGACCGATACGCCGCGGGGGACGCGCAGGCGTTGCAGCGCCTTGACGCCGGGGTCGAGGACGGCCGCGACGAAGACGGCGAGGAGCAGCAGGACGATCTTGTCCTGGAGCAGCAGCAGCAGGCGCACGCCCGCGACGATGGCGAGGAGGATGAAGGCCGCCCGGACGATACCGCCGAGGGAGAGGTGGACCGTCACTTCCGGCAGGGCGGGGGGCGGGGCGGGGCGGAGGGCAATGTCCTCCTTCCGTCCTTTTTTCCTGCTCATTTCTTTCGCTTTGGCCAAGAGTTTCTGCGCTTTTTCGCCGATGATGCGCAGCGAGGTGAAGGGGGTGCCGTCGGAGGAGCGGGAGCGTGCCACGGGGAGGTCAGGAAATGCCGTCGAGAATGAGATTGATGAGGGCGAAGCCGAGGATGGAAACGACCAGGCCGACGATGGCGTGCTGGATGCGCTTCTTGCCGTCATCGGCCGAGACGGCGCCGGTGGGCCCCAGTACGATCTCATAGCCGCCCCACATGATCCAGATGAGGGAGAAGGTGGCGATGAGCGACATCAGGAACTTCACGAATGCAGCTACGATGAGCGGGATGCACTTCCAGGTCACTTGTCCCGTCACATAATCGCAGGAATCGTTCATGAAGGTCGGGAGCATGACACCTCCTCCGCCTCCGCTAGCACCTCCCGCGCCTCCATCGTCGGCATCGGGGGTCGGCATGTCTTCTTCTGCGATGAGGACGCGTTCGGCTTGCGCTGCGGGGATGCCCGTTGGAAAGAATATGGGAAGACACGCGGTCAGAACGACCGTGGACAGCAGCAGGAAGCGAATCAACATCTTCACGTCTCTATCTTGCGGCACAATGTGGGCTGTGCGCGATAGATTGGTGATGGTTTGGGCTGGCCAGAGCGGAGGAGTTAGTATTTAGTATCCGGTACCCGGCGGCGCATGCCGGCCGGTTTCCCTTCTTTGTCCGTGCCTTTCTCCTGGCTCACCGCACCGCGGCCTCTCGTGTGCCTCGCTCCCATGGCGGGCGTGACGGATGCGTCGTACCGCCGGTTCATCAAGAAGCTGGCGCCGGAAACGATTCTGTATTCGGAGTTCCTTTGCACCGACGCGCTGGCGTACGGCGGGAAGAAGACGATGGAGATGATGCATTTCGATCCCGCCCTGGAGCGGCCGTTCATCGTGCAGGTGTTCGGCAAGCGGCCGGAGCACTTCGTGGAAGCCGCGAAGGTGATCGAGCAGATGGGGGCGGACGGCATCGACATCAACATGGGGTGTCCCGCGGCGAAGGTCGTCTCTTCCGCGCACGGTTCGGCGCTCATGAAGAACCCCGACCTCGCGGCGGAGCTGGTCGCGCGGACCGTGCAGGCCGTCTCCATCCCCGTGAGCGTGAAGACGCGGTTGGGCTGGGATACGGCGGAGACGTTGGTTCCGTTTTGCCGAAGGCTTGTCGAAGCGGGAGCAGCGGCTCTTGCGGTCCACGGCCGCCGGTACTGCGACAAGTTCACGGGTGCGGCGGACTGGGAACCCATCTATGAACTCAAGAAGCAGGTCTCCGTCCCCGTCATCGGCAACGGGGACATCAAGAGCGGCGCCGACGCTGTGGCGAAGATCGGGAACTTGGACGGCGTGATGGTCGGCCGGGCGACGTTCGGGAATCCGTGGGTGATGAAGGAGGTCTGTGACGCGCTGTGTTCCCTCACCCCCAACCCCTCCCCCATTGGGGGAGGGGGGCGTCCTCGCACTTTCGCGGAGACTATTCCTTTCATTCTCGAGCACTGCGCGCTGGCGGCGGAGGTGAAGGGGGAGAAGCGCGGCATGATGGAAATGCGCCGGCATCTCGCCAGTTACGTGAAGGGGTTCCAGGGCGCGGCGGAACTGCGCGCGAAGCTGGTGCGGGTGGAGAGCATTGCGGAGGTTGAGGACATCCTCCGGACGGTTGCCGGTTCTGTGTAAGGGTGCAGGATTCCAAGGTTCCAAGAATTCAAGGAAGATACCAAGATCCTATGATTTCAAGAACCCTGCGGATCCTGATAATTGAGATCTTCCCTGTATTCTTGAAATCCTGAAATCTTGGAGCCTTCCCCGTGCATGTTCGAGAAGAAGGAACCCGGCCACACTACAGCTGTACCCGGACAGAGGGTCCCATCGTGGGGGCGATCCAGACGGACGCGATGTACTCGCCCTTGATGCCGGAAGGCTGCGCTTCTTTGATGGCGGCGATGAGGGCGTTGAGGTTCTCTTCCAGCTTCTTGGAGCCGAAGGAGAGCTTTCCGAAAATGCTGTGGATGATGCCCTGCTTATCCATGCGGCACTCGATGCGGCCTTTCTTGAGTTCCTGCACCGTTTTGCCGATGGCATCCGTGACGGTGCCGGCTTTCGGCGACGGCATGAGGCCTTTCTGGCCGAGGATCTTGGCGACCTTTCCGAGGTCCTTCATCAGGCGGGGCATGGCGACCGTGATGTCGAAATCGATCTTCCCTTCGGTGATCTGCTTGATGAGGTCTTCGTTGCCCGCAAGGTCGGCGCCGGCCTTCTTCGCTTCGTCGATCTTGTCATCGGTGACGAAGGCGGCCACGCGGACGTTCTTGCCGGTGCCGTGGGGGAGCGAGACGGTCGTGCGGACGAGCTGGTCGGCCTGCGTGGTGTCCGCGAGGATGCGGATGTGCACTTCCGCCGAAGCGTCGAAGTTGGCCGTGGACAGTTTCGTCAACAGTTCCACCGCTTCGGGGATGGGGGAGGGCTTGGAGGGGACGAGGGCTTTCTTTTCCGCGTATTTCTTGCCGCGCTTGCGCGCCAGAGGGCTTTGCTTGGAAGCCATGGTGATGGGGGGAACGTGGTGCGGGCGCTTTTGAGGGCTCCCACGTGAGTGCGGATTGTGCATGAGAAGTATCCTTCTTGCAAGAGACGTTTTGGGTTCCTTCTTTTCACCTTTTCCGGCGAAAAGGTGGAGCCAAACGCCGGCGCGCCAAGACTCCTCCACTCGGCCCTGTGCCTCCTCGCCGGCTCCTCCAAGGTTTCGGAGCCGTCTCGTCTTTCGTGGGATGGCCACCTACGGTGTCCCTCCCACGGACCCACCCTTCCCTCAGTGGTGTCGCTCCAGGCAGGCAAAGCCTGCCTTCGCGATGCATTCTTTCCATCGCATTCTTTCCCCCGCCTGCCCGTCCGTAGCTCCGAAGGAGCGAAGGCGGGTGGCGCCTCCCCTCCAATGGTGGTGTTCCACAATGTTACGTTTGCATTTGAATGAAAGGTGTTACCGCTTTTTTATCGCACCTTTCTTCACGGGCATCTTCACGGTTGTTTTGCCCGTTGTTTTCTGCGCGATTTTCACCGTCGTTTTTCCGGAGGTTTTCACCGGGATTTTCATCAGAGGCGGCGGGACGCTTCGCATGGGGGTCGACTGGAAGGATGCGGAGCCGGGGTAGGAGCGGACGGTCCATGACAGGAAAAGGCCGTACGCCAACAGGATGGTCGGCTGGATCCACCAGTGGGCGGGAAGCGGTGCTGCGGACAGGAGCGCGAGGGAGAGCAGCGTGAGGACGGAGAGGAGGACGGTCGCGAAACCGTACGCCTTGAGACCGTAGTGGTACAGGAGCGCGGGGACGGCTTTCGCGGACGCATCCATCGTCCGCTGCATGCTCTCATGCCAGAGGAAGACGGTCCCGCCCACGGCGAAGACGATCAGCATGATGAGGTAACTGCGTGGGGGGAAGGCCAAGCCGGCGGCCACGCCTACCAGCGCCGGCAGGCCGCTCACGGTCATGAGGGCGATGCCCGCAGTCTGGAGCAGGTGGCAATACAGGGCTTTTCCGACGGTTTCCGGACGGGAATTCCCTCGCAGGAGAGACGGGATCAGGAGCAGTGCGAGGACGGCCGTGACGGCGAGCGCCGCCGCGGCGGCGTAACCCAGGACGGCGAAACTCATCACGCCGGTCGAAAGAGAAGTCGGCATAGGAAAGTGCAAAGAGCGGAAGATAGCATACGGCGCATACCCTGCTATTGCACGACAAATGCATTGCGGAATGGGAGAGGAGATGATGGGGCGTGCTCAAGTGAAACTTAAAATATTGTATGGGTCCACATACAAATCGGTTGTGATTCGTCTTCAAAAACCGTCGCGAAGGCAGGCTTTGCCTGCCTGGAGCGACACCACTAAGGGAAGGGTGAGTCCGCGAGAGGGACACCGTAGGTGGCCCTTTCGCGCTTACTCGATCGTGATTCCCATGCTGCGGGCGGAGCCGGCGATGATGCGCTCGGCCGCCTCGATGCTCGCGGCATTGAGGTCCGGCATTTTCGTTTCGGCGATCTGACGCAACTGCGCCTTGGTGATGGAGCCGACTTTCTTCTTGTTCGGCTCACCGCTGCCCTGTTCGACCTTGGCGGCTTCCTTGAGGAGGGCGGCGGCTGGGGCTTGTTTGAGTTCGAAAGTGAAGCTGCGATCCTCGTACACCGTGATGACCACGGGGATGAGTTGTCCCTGGCGGCTCTTCGTCTTGTCGTTGAATTTCGTACAGAATGAACTGATGTCCACGCCGGCTTGTCCGAGCGCGGGACCGAGCGGCGGGGCGGGATTCGCCTGTCCGCCTCTTGCTTGCACTTTGATGACTTTCTTCACGGTTTTTGCCATAGCCGCGGTACTGTAGGGATTTCGGTGCGATGCGTCAATGGGTACTCGGTTTCATTTGCCTGTCGCAATGTGGCTATTTGCTGAGGGCCTGGAGCAGGGGATCGAGCATCGCTTCCTTGTCGGCGGGGAGGTGGAGTTCCAGCAGCCGTTCGCGGACGCGCGCGAAGAGAATCCGATCCTCGCTGATGGCCGGGTCGACGAAGGTGAGCAGGTTCACGGGCGGGCGGTCCGTGGCGGTCAGGAGTTCATCCCGCAGGTCCCGGACGTCGGGCGAAAAGGATTGGTGCAGCGCCTCCTTGATGGCACGGAAGTACGTTTTGGCTTCGCCGCTCTCCATCCAGGACAGCACGGCCACACGGTCGTTGTCTTGCAGGAGCACATGCGAACGGACGAGGCCCGGTTCCCGGGCGATACGGTCCAAAATCGTGGGGGTGGACGGGGCGGCGAGTTCATATCCCTGTTCCTGCAGGATATCCGTGACGGACCGGCCGTTGTTCTTTGCCACGAGTACGGCATTCTCCGTTCCCCGCGCGTCCGCCGCGAGCGGCGGAAGGATGATGCGGGAGCGCGTCATCACGGCGTCCGCCGTGCCGAGACAGAGGAGGAGCGCGGTGAATCCCGCGGCCGTGGCGACCTGCGATCGGTGCGGCATGGCGGGCAGTGTACCACACCGGCCGGTCTGCCGTCTTTTTTACGGGCGAGCCGTGGCGTGTCTGGTATGATCCCATCCATGGTCCTCGAGCGATCGCGTCCTCCCCGCCCGGTCTCGCCCGCTCCCACGGCGCAGGACACCTCATCGGTGGACACCTCGCTGCGGCCGAAAACACTCGCGGAATACGTGGGACAGAGCAAGGTGAAGGGGCATTTGCTCATGCATATCCAGGCGGCCAAAGCGCGCAAGGAGCCGTTGGGCCATACGCTGCTCTACGGGCCGCCCGGTCTCGGCAAGACGACGCTCGCCCAGATCCTGGCCCGCGAAATGGGTTCGCAGATCCGCGTGACGAGCGGGCCCGCTCTGGAAAAGCCGGGGGATCTGGCATCCCTCCTGACCAATTTGCAGGAAGGGGACGTGTTCTTCATCGACGAAATCCATCGTCTCCGTCCCGTCGTGGAAGAGATGCTCTATGCCGCGATGGAGGATTACGCGCTGGACCTGGTCATCGGCAAGGGGCCGACGGCCCGGTCGATGCGCCTGCGCCTGAAGCCCTTCACGCTCATCGGGGCCACCACGAAGGTCGGGGGCGTCAGCGCGCCGCTGCGCGACCGGTTCCTCCAGCAGTTCAAGCTGCAGTTCTATGAGCCGGCGGAGATGCAGCAGATCGTGGAACGGTCCGCGCGCCTTCTTTCCGTGGATCTGGGAGGCCGCGCGGCGCACCGTCTTGCCCGCAGCAGCCGCTTCACGCCGCGCATCGCCAACCGCCTCCTGCGCTCGGTACGGGATTTCTCGCAGGTACGCGGCAGCACGACAATCGATGAAGCCGCCGTGGACGACATGCTGCATGCCCTCGACATCGACGCGGACGGCCTCGACGGGGTCGATCGGGCCATTTTGCAGACGATCATCGACACGTTCGGCGGCGGACCCGTGGGGCTCTCAACCATCGCGGCGGTGCTGGCGGACGAAGAGGAGACCATCGAGGACGTGTACGAGCCGTACCTGCTCCAGCAGGGATACCTCCAGCGCACGCCGAAAGGCCGCATGGCCACCAAGCGTGCCTACGAAAAAATGGGGAGGGAGATGCCTGCAGGGGCGCAGGCGACGCTCTTCGGCTCCTGAGCCGTCAGCCGTTGAAGGTGAACGTGGAGAGCAGGTCGTGGAAGACCAGGGAGTACCGGTCGATCGTCGTTGCCGGGGCGGCGAGCGTCCAGACGTACATCGTGCCGTGCCGTTGGATCCATGCTTGCTCGAAGATGAGACGTTTCCCGCCGAAGGCCGCCTCGAAGGCGATGCCATGACCGGGCAGGCCGCCGAAGGACAGGGGACGCGAATGGAGGAGCGTGAAGCCGTCGAATAGGCGCCGCTGCTGGGCGATCGCCGCTTCCGCATAGTCGCCCGCCGTCACCGAAGGCGGCACGTCTTCCGTGACGAGATTGATGTTTTCCCGGGAAGCGTCTCCTTCCCCTTCGAGGGGGGAGAGGAACAGCACGACGGTGGTGATGGCCCCCTGCGTTTCCCCCAATTCTTCCGCGGTCCATTCCGACGGGAACCGCAACGTGAAACCGAAGGCATCATTATCGTACAAACGGGCGTACGAAGCGGTGCGCAGGTAGGGCGCCCGCTGTCCCGCTTCCAGACGTTCCTGTATCGCCTCCCGGCGAATCACGCGTCGGCTGACGCGCGCTTCCG
This sequence comes from Candidatus Peribacteraceae bacterium, assembly GCA_028703835.1. Taxonomy (GTDB): domain Bacteria; phylum Patescibacteriota; class Gracilibacteria; order Peribacterales; family Peribacteraceae; genus CAIKAD01. Next base: position 15,912 of record JAQVMB010000002.1, read on the forward strand.
CTGCATTGGGGAGTCCGCAGAGACAGAGGAGGAAGAGAGCCGATGCCAACGTGTGTTTCATGTCGGGAGGATACCGTTCTTTCCGGCGCAACGGAACGCGATCAGAGAGAATCAATCGCCGCGCGGATCCCTTCTTCAAATCGCTTGCGCGAGAAAGCCGCCGCCCGCTTGCGACAGGCGTCCGGAGACCGTTTCGTCCGTTCGAAGCGGCCGATGGCGTCGGCGAGCGCATGCGGCGTCGGGTCGTCGAAGAACGCGGCCGTCTCCTCCGTGAGCGTTTCCGTCGCGCCTCCCGCGCGGTACGCGATCACCGGCGTGCCGCAGGCGAGGGATTCCAAGGGGACGAGGCCGAAGTCCTCGTTGCCGGGGAAGAGGGTGGCGCGCGCGCCGGCGTAGAGGGCGGGGAGGTCCGCGTCCGGCACGAAGCCGAGAAATTCCACCGTCGGGCCCGCGAGAGACTGCAGCCGCTCCAGGTCGGGGCCGGATCCCGCGATTTTCAGGGGGGTTTTGCGGAGGTTTGCCGCTTCGATTGCGAGTGCGATGCGCTTGTAGGGAACGAGCGTGGAGACGACGAGATAATATTCCCCCCCATCGTCGGCTCCTTTTCTCTCCGGGGAGGGGAGTTGCGTGAGCCAGACGTCATCAATGGGCGGGAAGAGCACTTCACTTGGGCGGGACCAGTACAGGCTGATGCGGCGCTGCACGGTCGCGGAGGCGGCCAAGAGTTTGTCCGGGCGGTCGGCCGCTTCCGCGTCCCACGTCCGCAACCGATGGAAGATGCGCGAGAGGTACCCGCGGCGCAGCCGTCCGAAGGGTCCTTTTCCGGCTTGCTCCAGCACATCGTGCGTGCGGTCCCACAGGTAGCGCGCGGGAGCGTGGACGTAGCAGAGGTGTTTCGGTTTGCCGTTCGTGATGATGCCGTGTGCGAAAGCGGACGAAGAGGAGATCACCAGATCGAACCCGGAGAAGTCCCAGGCTTCTGCGGCGCGCGGGAAGAAGGGAAGGTAGAGATGATGGTTATAGCGGCCGGCTTTCAGCGGCCAGCGGTCAGCCAATTTCTGTACGCGGCTCGTTCGTACCCGCTCCTTCGGGAACCAGTCTCCCATTTTCTTCTCGTCGTACAGGAGCGTGTAGACGGGGGCGTCGGGGAACATCTCCGCGAGCACGCGGAGCACTTTCTCGGCGCCGCCTTTCATGGTGAGGAGTTCGTGGACGAGGGCGATACGCATATGCATGAGCATACCGTTTTTTGTGTTGGTGCGTCGGCAGTGGCAAATTACCTCCGGTGCGCACTGCTTCCACGGGAGGGGTTGGGAGGTTCTCCTCCCAATCAAAAAACCTTCGCGAGCGCAGCGAGCGCCGCCAGGCGGAGCGAAGCGACGACTGGTGCGTCGGCAGTGGCAAATTACCTCCGGCTCGTACTGCTCCCACGGGAGGGGTTGGGAGGCCCATCAGTCGCAACAGCCCGCCTTCGCTCTGCCGGCCTGCCAACCGTAGCGCAGCGGGTACGATCAAACACTGCTCGCGCGAGGACAGAGCTATGGTGGGCAACCTTCGCCGCGCGAAGATTGGTGGGTCGGGCGGGATTTGAACCCGCGACCAATGGCTTAAAAGGCCACTGCTCTACCAACTGAGCTACCGACCCGGAGGGAGAAAGAACAGATTGTTTCCATTGTAGAGGATCGCATCTTTTTCACCAATGACGGTATGATGGTTCGGTGATCGATACGCATTGCCATCTGGCCGACAAGGCGTTTGCCGGGGATCTGGCTGCCGTTCTCGGCCGTGCCCGGACGGCGGGAGTCGGCCGGTTCATCTGCATCGCCGATTCGTTCGCGGAAGCGGAGCAATGTATCGCCATTGCGGATCGGGAGGAGAATGTCTTCTGCGCCGTCGGTGTTCATCCGCACAATGCGAAGGAATGGGTGCCGGGAGATGAGCAGCGGCTGCGTTCCTTGATTTTGCGGTCACGAAACGTGCGGGCCGTCGGCGAGATCGGTTTGGACTATCATTACGATTTGTCGCCCCGAGAAGACCAGAAACACGTTTTCGAAATGCAGCTGCGCATCGCAAAGGATGTCGGTCTTCCCGCGGTAGTGCATTGTCGTGACTCCATTACGGAACTCCGGGCGATGATCAGAGAGGTACAGCCGGAGAAGCTGGTGCTTCATTGTTGTACCGAACGGTTCGAAGATGTGGAGCCGTTGCTTGCGAAGGGATATTTTCTTTCATTCACGGGCATCGCAACATATCCCGATGCGGACGTCGTGCGGGATACGATCCGTCGCTGTCCCTTGGAGCAACTCATGGTGGAGACGGATGCGCCGTACCTCGCTCCCGTGCCCTACCGGGGCAAGAGGAACGAGCCGGCATTCGTTGAGGAGGTTATTCGTCGTGTGGCGGAGGTGAAGGGCATGCCGTTTGCCGAGATGGAGCAGATCACGGCGCGCAATGCCGAACGCTTCTTTGCTCTGGGCGCCTGAGCGAGAGTGTGTAAAATGGCATTGTCACGCGCTTGTAGCTCAATTGGATAGAGCGTCGGCCTCCGAAGCCGAAGGTTGTGGGTTCAAGTCCCGCCAAGCGCACCATTCGTCGGTCCTCCGGACCTCCTCATGGCAAGCCATTTCCCCCCTACCATGTCTCCCACGGTCACTCAGGCCATTCTCCCCATCGCGGGGCTCGGCACGCGCTTTCTCCCTTGGACGAAGGCGGTTCCCAAAGAGATGCTTCCCATCGGGACGCGGCCGATCATCGCCCTCATCGTTGACGAGTGTCTCGAAGCCGGGATCCGCGACATTTGCTTCGTCATCTCGAAGGGGAAAGAAGTGATTCCCCGGTATTTTCGCCGTGACGATGCTCTCGAAAAGGAACTGTCGAAACGGGGGAAGGGTGACCTCCTCGATGAATTGCGGAAGTACGACGAAGTCCGTTTTCACGTCGTGTATCAGGAGGAGCAGCTGGGGGACGGACATGCCATTCTCCAGGCGGAAGCATGGGTGGAGAGCGAGGAGGTGGCGATCCTTTTCGGCGACGATCTCTTCGTGGGGGGCGAGAGCGGGCTGCGCCAATTACTGCGCGGGTACGAGGAGACGGCCGGAGAAGGGGAGCGGGCTGTCTTGGCAGTCGAGAATGTTCCCCGTGACCGGACCAATCGCTATGGCATCATTGATGTCGCTGGTAACTATGCCGATAGCAAGCGTCTTTGGCGCGTGAAGGGCCTAGTCGAGAAACCGGCGCCAGGTCGCGCGCCTTCGACACTCGGCATTGTGGGCAGGTATCTCATTCCTCGTTCTACATTCCGTATGTTGCGTACCACACATTCAGGAACGAATGATGGTGAGATTCGCCTCATCGATGCTCTGAAAGGGCAGTTGACTTCATTGCCGGTTTTCGGATACGAATGTGAGGGGAAGCGCTTGGATACGGGGACGCCGGAGGGGTATGTGGATGCAGCAAAGCATATTTGGCCATAATCAGAGGAGTATGGTGGCTCATGACGTGACGCCCAACAATACATGGATCTTTTGTTGCAGGCTTTGGAGGAGCGTTGCCCATTGAGTCAAATTTCAGCGATTCAGAGGGGTTGCTTCAGCTGCATTGTTAGCAGTGTAATTCGCCTCCCCGATGAGTTCCACGGCAGATGGTTCTTGGGTAATTATCATTTGCAGTTTGGCATTTTTTGCACGAATGGTTTGTGGATCAATGCTGTCTCCGATGTGATTACCTTTCACAGTATTCAAATATATGTTTTGGGTATTCTCTTGATACGTATTTTTTTCCATAACGTTGAAATGTGCTTTCGAATACACGTAAATCCCATTTTGATTGGTTGTGATAGCATTCCCAAGAATGATGTTATTCGAAGAACGGACATTCGCTCGGATTCCGTTTTGATTATCACTGATTTTGTTATTTTGAATGATATTATTGTGCGAGTCATATATTGCAATGCCTGAAACACTATGAGATACCGTATTATTTTCCACAAGGTTATAGTTTGATTGCCGGTCCAACATGATGCCGTGCAGTTTGTTATCGGTCGATGTGTTGTTGCGTATGATGTTGTAGTTGCATCTTCGAGAGATGATAATGCCGTGGTTCCCGTTGTTCTGACTGACATTGTTTTCTATGAGGAGGTTGTTGGAATCGTCATGAGGATCAAGGCCATATTGGATGTTGTTGTGCACTGTGTTTCCCCGCAGGATCATTCCTGTCGTTCCAAACGTAAATACGCCGAAGTAGTTGTGATGGATGTTGCTATTGATTATGTTTCCTGTCAGTAATTTTAAATTGAAGAAGCCATTGGGATTTTTCCAAGAAAGGCCGTATCCAGCATCGTCGTATTGTCCCATCGCAGCGTTCAGAGCATAACTGAATCCCAAATATGCTATTTCACTATTGATGACGTCCATCCGTCCGTTTCCTTTGCTGCGTATGTAACTTCTTGCATCATCAATATTTTCGTCGGGCATCTGGGCTGCTTCATCCCAAGAGGTTATTTTTGTATTGAGTATGAGGATATTGCCGTCGGATGCCATTATCCGTACGAACTCCTTTCTATCGCTTTTCAGTTTTAACCAGGTTGTATCCTCTCCATCAATAATGAACGTTGCCCCATCGGAGACGGTGATGTCTGCTCGCAGCATCCATTCCTTTTTCCATGCATTTTCCAGAATCTTGGGGTTTGGTAGGGCTTTGGCGAGCTGGCTGATTGTGGCCACGCTTCCTTTACCGCCAATCATGATGTTGTTGTTCTTTTCGTCGTAGCTGATTGTGGGGAGCGGGAAAGTCATCAGTAAGTTTTTCTGGAGCGTATGACGCAGTTCTTCGATGGGAAAGAGCACGACTGTACCCTCAGTGAGCGTGGTATCGGCATTGCGTATGTCATTGAAGGTTGCGAGTGCCTGCGTATCGGCATTATATTGCTTAGCAAGTTCCGCCAAGCTTTCTTTGCCGCTTGCAATATATTGGCCTGCCGTATTCTTCTCCATTTTTTCTTCAATGAGAGTTACCGCCTTCTCTGATTCCTGGGAGGAAAGCACGCAGCAGGTGTTTGGCGATATTTCATGTAATGTTATATTCAAAAAATAGATAAATACGAGAAGGGGAGGGGTCGTGAAACAAATGAACAGAACAGCAAGGATTGCCTTCCGTTTGATTGTTGGTTTAGCCGTTACGATTTCAGACTGGAGCGGCGTGGTTGTTAGGGAGGGCGGTTCCATATCGTTGTTTATGTGTATTAAGTATAGCATTTTTCTTCGTTTTTGTCATGTTCTCAGAATGTGTTCGTTTCATGAATAACGGGCATTGCACAAATCGATAGACTTGTGTTATAATAGTCGCAACAAATATGCACAAAATATCAGTCATCGGCAGCGGCGTCGTAGGACGTGCCAGCGGCCTCGGATTCCTGAACAAAGGGAACCGCGTCACATTCTTTGACGTAAATCCCAACGTCCTCAAGTCCCTCCACGAGGAAGGATTGGAGGCTTTCCATCCATCGCAATTGTCCGAACATCCCTCTGATGCATACATGTTCAGCGTGGATACCCCGACCATCGGAGGTCGGTTGCACTTGGAACATCTCCGGGGTGCCCTTGAAGATTTTGCTCGTACAGCTCTTCGCAATGCCACCAAGTATTGTTTGGTGGTGATACGGAGCACCGTTCCTCCAGGAACGACGGAGGGTTCGTTTATCCCTCTCTTGGAACATCATTCTGGCAAACGGGCGGGTACGGACTTTGGCGTGTGCATGAATCCAGAATTTTTGCGCGAAAAGACTGCGGAAGAAGATTTCAAGCATCCGTGGATCATTGTCGTCGGATCGTTGGACGAACGTTCGGCATCCCTGATGCACACGCTCAACAAGCCCTACGATTGTCCCTATGAGCAAGTCTCCCTGAAAGAAGCTGAAATGGAAAAATATGTGCATAATCTCTTCAATGCATGCAAAATCTCTTTCTTTAACGAGATGCGACTGGTGTGCGAGGAGATGAAGATCGATGCCGATCGTGTTTTCAGTTTGGTGGCAAAGAGTGCCGAAGGCATGTGGAATCCTTCGTACGGGACACTGGATGCCGGTCCATTTGATGGCATGTGTCTCCCGAAGGACACATCGGCATTCTTGTATTGGGCAAGGCATTCGCTTCGCCATCCGTTGCCTCTTCTCCGGGCGGAGATAGAAGTGAATGAGATCATGAAAAACCCGTGGACTCGCGGCAAGCGGTTTTGCAGAAAGCTATTGAAAAGAATGCGAATACCGAAGAGGATGAAGGCCGAATGATGGTCGTTCGTCGGCAGTGGCCGCAGATCATCATTATTACTCTTGTACGCCCCCATGCGATTCCTCTTTGAGATGGAATTCCTCCGATTGCTGCTCTTTCTGCTCCCGCTTGGGGTGGTTGGTATGTGGCGTTGGTTTATTTGGTTCTTGAAGAGGATGGTAGGTATGGCCTACCGACCGACACCGGTCACGAGTTTCAAGTCTACCGTGTCGGTAATAGCGCCTGTGTACAATGAAAATCCGGATTATCTTCGTATGGCTCTTGAATCGTGGGCGCACAATGGACCGGATGAAATAATTGCCGTCATCGATCATACGGATACAAGATGCATTGCCGTTTTCACGGAATTTGCCAAACAGAACACCAGTGCTCGCCTCATCATTTCTCATACCCCGGGTAAGCGCCCTGCACTCGCTGAAGGTTTCCGGGCATCAACAGGGGAGATCGTCATATTTGCCGATTGCGATACTATTTGGGACGAAAACATTTTGCCGTTTATGATCGCTCCTTTTGTCGATCCCAAGGTGGGTGGAGTGACAATTGCTCAGCGTGTTTTGAAACCCGATACCGTTGCACGGAAGATATTTAATATGCAATTGACGGAACGTTACAACGTCGAACTGCCGTTTCTCGCGGTTGTCGGCAATGCATTCACCTGTTTTTCCGGCAGAACGGCGATATATCGTCGGCAAGCGTTGGAAGAAAGCATTGATGCAATGACGCAGGAGATGTTCCTCGGAAAGCAATGCATTAGCGGAGATGACAAATGCTTGACCCGTCTTGTGCAGCAGCACGGATGGGAGGCGCGCTTTCAGCAGGGGCATTTTGTTCGTACTCCAGCCGCCCCCACCGTCGCCACACTCATTAAGCAGCAGATACGGTGGCAGAGAAATACATGGCGCTCTGACTTGAAGAGCGTTGGCAGCGGTTGGATGTGGCGACGGGAACCCGCTCTTGGCTTCTACATGATCGATCGTTTCATACAACCTTTTACGTTGATGATGGGACCTGCATATTTCACCGTAACGCTGGTCACGGCACAATTCCAAGCTCTTGGGATTCTTGTATCTTGGTGGATTGCAACCCGGTGCGTGAAGCATTTTCGCTATTTCTCCGAGCATGTTCAGGATGTGATAATTTTGCCTAACTTCATATTTTTTGAGTACTTTTTTGCATTTCTAAAAATATATGCCTTATTCACGATGAATACACAGGGATGGATTACGCGGTGGGATGCTTCGCGCTCAAAGAGCGTCGTAGGGGTGGCAACGCGATATGCCAAGTATCTTCCTCTGGGGGGTCTCTTGCTGCTTTATATAATGTTGTGTGTGGCCGTCTATCTATATTTACCATGAATCATCCAGATTATTTGCAACTTGATGGGTGATTAAGGAGTGTGATTATTTGTTTGCTTTCAACTCTGAAAAAAGAAGGTGATAGTGGCGCGCGATTTCGCTCCACTTCCAATGATCCACGGCATATTGGGCTATCGTTGTTTGAAGATGTCCTAAAGTGTCGATTTCTGACATGAGTTTCCGTAATACCTTGGTCCAGCTGTCAGCAGATGATCTTTCTGCGTCAGGAATACGGAAAATGTGAGGGAAGCTCGGATGAACCGCCTCTGCGTTCTCATCGGTTGTCAAGACGGGGGTGCCACAAGCCATGGCTTCCACCATCACAAGAGGAAGGCCTTCTCCATAACTGGGCAGAATGAGGATATCCGCACATTGGTAGAATGTTGCGAGTCTTTGACGATTGCGTACGGTTTCCACGTGCATCTGGACACCAGTCTCATTCCATTGACGAGGGTCAAGTGGTCCCGTCCCGGCAAATATCCATTGTATCTCCGATAATTGATGTACGAGCTGATGCAGAAGGGGCAATCCCTTTCTGTGGCTGAATCGTCCGCAGAAAAGAACTGTAAATTTGTCTTTCAGCTGCAGTTTCCTCCGTAGCGTTCGGCGTTCAGACGCTTCTATTGGATGGAATATCCCGGTATCCGTTCCATTCGGGATGATGGAAATTTTGTTATCAGATACGGCATTATTGACGATTTGCTTTCGCAGGATTTCCGATACGGTCACGACGTTTTTTGCTTGTCGCATCATCCAATGGCCGACAGTTTGCCGGAAGCAATACATGAAGAGGCGTACGATGATGGGGCGATACAAAATTCCCCCCTGGATTGTCAGAATGACAGGTTTGTTGAGGATGGAAGCAAAAATCATTGCGGCTATGCTGCCTACATACACCATTTCATATACATGGACAGCGTCGCATCGTTTGATGGATTTCCACAATTGGATGAGCGAAGAGAGCCGCCACAAAGGGTAATTGAGCCCGAAGATCGCATCACCAATTTCCCACACTTTCACAGCGTGCACCTTGATTTCAGGCAGTGTATGCAGTGCGTTCTCTGAACTCCCCCCGAATAATTCAATTTGGAGACTGGGGTATTCTTTGGCGAGAACAACACATAAGTGCTGAGATGCGATCGGTATCCCGCTCAAGTTATACTCCGGCAAGTAGTTCGTCACTACGACGAGGCGCATGTAGATGTGAGTGTGATATGGAATCATCATATCACATTCTGCTCCAATTTGCATCATTGGCTGTGTTATGAAAAATGAGAGCTGTAAAGGGCAGAGATAGTCTTTCCTTGCTTAACAGCCGGGGCTGTTCGGCAAGGAAAGACCTTTCCGAAATTACATCATTCGACATCGTCTTATTTTTGGCTTGGCTGGAATTTTCAGCGCTGTGGCAGTGGATTTTAGAGGTTGGGGCATTCGAACAATGCCGCGAAAGCGCCGGCAAATTGCTGCATGTCTTTCAGGGTGCAGCGGTCATGGAAAACCGTAAGTATTTCCCCCTTTTTATGCAAAGCATTGGGGTAGTGTGAAGCAAGGAACCAAATCCTTCCATTTGATATTTTGGAGTAGGCTTTTTCGAAATCGTCCTCAACGAGTTGGGCATGTTCATCATCCCAGAAAATCCGGAATATGCGCGGATCTTTGGGGACAATGTGGGCGTAATGATAAAAGGCCCATGCTTGCTTAAAGACTGACGTTATATCTCCCGGTTGAACTTTTGATTGATAGTAAGCAACTGCAGAACGCATGTCTTCCTGAGAATGTCGGAAACTATTGCGGTTCTGGTAGTACACAACGAAGAGAGAGCAGATGGAAGCAACGGCAATGATCTTACTCACATCGCGTTTTATGAACGCAGAAAGGGCTGTCCCAACGGAAAAAATGCCGAATGAAGCACAGATGACGAAGAGTGGAAGAGAATAGAGAGCGACTCTTTCCGAAAATGGATAGAGCCTCACTGTTGCTGCAATGATTGCAGCAGTCAAAGGAAGGACGAAGTAGAATATAAACCGAGTGCGTTCATGTCTGAAGAGTGAGATGCAGCCGGTGATGCTCAGGACAGTGATAAGTGGCAGTGACCATTTTGGGAAGCCGCTGAAGAAGTACGATAAGAGGGTGTAACAATGAATGGTAACATCTCGTAAATATAGAAGCGGGTTTTGAAAGGAGGGACTTCTCACTGCCCAGTATGAGGTGGAACTCTCAGAAAATTTTGGTTGTGCTGTTGAGTAGATTCCTTCAATAAAAAAAAGAAAATATGGAATGAACACCAGTAATGTCAGGGCAGCGTAGAGAACCGCTGCACGTACCATGAGAGGCGATCGTTTTTTGAATGATTCCCATGCAAGACGAGTCATGACGACACCCCACAAAAAAGGGAATATATTTGCCAGACCGATGAAAAGTATGGATCCCAAGATGAGTACCAGCAAACGCCTACGAGATGGCGTATTGAGATACTGATCCAAGAGAAGGAGAATGCAAACCGTGCAAAATGCCTCCATTGCGTATTGCTTTGCTTCTTGGGAATAGCGCAGAAAGATTGGCGCGAAAGTCAATACGGCGGCAGCAAGGGGAGCGGTAATTCGGCCGCCGATCCAATGTCGGATGAGGTAGAAAGTACAGGCGACAGTGGCGATGGCAGCGAGAGTCGATGGCAGACGGAATGCGAAGTCTGAAGGTCCAAAAATCGAGGCAGACCATCGCATGAAAAAAAGGAGCAATCGAGGTGTTAACTGTCCGTGCCATGAGGGCAGTAACATGGATTTGATTGTCTGGGCCTGCACCGTGAGAACGACCCAAGCTTCGTCGTACCAAAGGCTCACAGCGTCCAACGTGTTCAATCGGATATACGCGGCTATGATCAAGATAATCCACGGGAGTGCCATTCCCCCAAAAGCCTTACTTATTGCACTGGAACGATTTGTTAAGAGGGGGCGAGCAGGAGATTTTTGTAGAATGGATTGTATCATCCGATGAATAGTACTTGGCATCAGTGAATTATATCAACTGCAGTTGGATTCCATTTGTTGTATGGTTATCCCATAGAATATAAGAGTATCTTGGTGGTGCTGATGACGGGCATTTGTATTTATACAATTATTATTGTATAATATGAAAGTAACAAACACAGTTATGAATATCAGTTTCGTTATTCCCGCATTCAATGAGGAAAAATATATAGGTGCTTGTCTTGAAGGAATACTCAGTTGTGACAAGAAATTAATACATGAAGTCATTGTTGTGAATAATGGCAGTACGGATGGAACCGATAGAATTGTTCGTTCTTATAAAGAACGGCTTGGTTCATGCCTTAAGCTCATAGATGAATCAAGAAAAGGTCGAGTTTTTGCACGGAAGAAAGGATTTGAAGTCGCCTCTGGTGATTATATTGCCTCTATCGACGCCGATTGCCGACCCAATGGGAAGTGGTTGCGGACAATTTGTGACTATTTTGAATGTCATCCGCAAACAGTGTGTGTCAGTGGTCCTTACTTGTTTTATGATTTGCATGCCAGCTTAAAGGTGTTTAACGCACTCAAGGAGTTTTTGTTTCATTTTCTATTGCCATATATTTTGCCCAGTGAGCGGGGACAAGTCTGGGGAGGTAATTTTGTCGCCCGACGCGAAGCCCTCAAGAAAGCTCACGGTTTTTCAACTGCATTTTCTTCTTTGGGAGATGATGTGAACATTGAACGGTGTCTGAAAAAAATTGGACCTGTTATCTTTTCAACACGATTTTTTATTCCATCCTCGGCAAGAAGAATTAATCATGAAGGCGCCATATATACCTTTTTACGATATAGGATGAATAGATATTTCCAGCTATTAACAGGCCGATTGCTGTTTCGAGTGGGATTGGATAAAGATTGGAGATGATTATTACTGACTAAACCATGGCTTGGCTGACGGTCGATACATTCAAACGCTGAAACGGGTGTGAAAGGCATACGAGTTTATTTCTCATCGCAAGGAAATTGAACGTCGTACCAATATTTCTGCTCACCACAGGCTGGAGCGGATGGTATTATCGTTCCGCCTAAAAACCGCCTGCGTAAGCTGGCGGTAGTTCATTAGCATTTTCTAGCTCAATCGCATTTTTCAGCGATTCCAGCTTGTTAGATCTTTGCCGAGGAGCTGCGCTAACTCATCATTTGAAGATCTGAAGAACTCAATTAATTGCATTCTAGTCTTTTGTTGCATTGGTATGTTTGTAATTGAATTTCTTCTTGGTAATCTCTCCAAGATTTTTTCTATCAGAGAATGAATAAATAAGAGTTGTGTTGGAAAAGTCCGTACAATCCACGAATGCGGCGCAAGTCGCTTACGCAGTCCAAAGAATATTTTCCCATATCCACAAAGAGCGAATTTGCTTTTTGCATTTACTTTCACGTGGACAAATTTTGGTTGCATTTGTGCGACACCCAAGAAATCAAACAGCGAATGCAGAACTTGAATAGGGGATGCAACAATATCATCGAAGAAAATGCAATGAACATTTTTTTTGCCAAAACATGTCAAAAAGCGTTGAAGATGTTTGGTATAAAGATACTGGTCGACTAGTTCAGGGTAATTTTCTATAAAGCGTTCGAAAGTGGGCTCGTTAGCGAAGTAGCGAAAGAGAGAATACAGAGCCTCCGTTGGATGGCGGAGTTGAACAATGATCTTGCATGCAGGGAAGTATTTTCTAATGGAAATTGCTGCGGTCTCATTTCTAAGATACGAAGGGCTAATTTCTCCTTTTAAATGGAACAATTTACAATGATTGAATCGTGATTCATACCAATGATCGGTCAATTTCTTTGATAAAGTAAATACTGAATCAGTTGCGAAATAATTCAACTCCTTTGGTTTTGACATACAAATATCGGGATGTTCACTGAGGCATTTGTATAGCCATGTTGTTCCACAGCGCGGTGCGCCGATGCCGATGAAGTCAACTTTGAAATCGGAATCCATTAGGTTGGCATAATGAAGAATAATATATTCAAACGAAGAATACAGAACTACTCGTTCGATTCAATGTTCTGTTGCATACGGTCTTGATTGATTGCTCCCGTTGCTGATAATTCATATTTCATTTTGGTGTGATATGGAGCGGGATACGGGAATCGAACCCGCGTCTCAAGCTTGGGAAGCTCGCGTACTACCACTGTACTAATCCCGCCCGAAAGGTGCCCAAGGATCAAGCAGTCCATCTTCGCACTTGATGGCCTGCCATCCGCAGCAACGCGAGTTTTTGGAAGAACAATTCGCCCAGCGCTCAAGTGCTACGGTGGGCATCCTTCGCGTTGCGAAGGATGGAGCGGATGACGGGGCTCGAACCCGCGACCTTCGCCTTGGCAAGGCGACGCTCTAGCCAACTGAGCTACATCCGCAGAGCGCACGAATCCTACGGAGATTTCGGAGGGGATGCAAGGCCGCAGGCTGCATGATGAGCGGCAAATAGCCCGTCCGATTCAAGGATGGAGCCTCATTTCATAGTGGCTGATACACGCTAAATCTGCTATAATATCCTGATGCGTTCAACATACACCTTTCCCCGGATCTTCCTGCTCTCCCTGCTCCTGCTTGTGCCGGGGGCGGTCGCATTCGCGGAGGACATCCAGTTGCTCATGCCTATCGGCGAACAAACAATCGCCCCCGGCCCGGATATTCTCCTCAGGTATTTCAAGCCGATATTGCAGTGGGCGATCGGCGTGTGCGGGGGGGTGGCCGTCGCGTGGGTGGTGTGGGCGGGATTCGGGATGGTGACCGCCGGTCCCGACACCGGTGCGTACGGGGAAGCCAAGAAACGCATGGTGGCGGCCATCGTCGGACTGCTTGCGCTCATTTTCACGGGGACGATCCTCAATACGATCGCGCCCCAGTTCTTCAAGCTTCAATGAGACCCATGCGCTTCGCACTCTTCCTCATCGGCCTCCTGCCGCAACGGGCCTTCGCCCAATTGCCGGTGCTCTGCGACGGATTGCCCGGCTGCGGGGGCGGCGGAGACGGCGGTGAAATCCTCAGCAGCGCGGCCATCATCGTCATCGACATCATCTTCACCACCGTCGGTGCGGGCGCGGTCGCGGGGATCGTGTGGGGCGGGTTGCAGTTCGTCATGGCCGCCGGCGACGAGTCGCGCATCGGCAAGGCGCGCGATACGGTCAAGAATTCCATGCTCGGCCTCGCGCTGGGCATGGCGGCGGGTTCCATCGTGACCACGCTCATCACGCATACGCCCAGCAGCGGCTTCAGTCCGGAGGGCGTCTTGCTGGCGATGGTGACGATCATGCTCAGCATCTTCAACGCGGCGGTCGTGGTGGTGATCCTGATCGCCGCCGTCCGCATGGCGGCCGCGGGCGTGAAGTCCGACGAGTTCCAGAAGGGCGTGAACGCCATCAAGTGGGCGCTCATCGGAGCGGTCATCGCCAACCTCGGCCGCGCCCTTGCGCAGCTGGTCGCCGGCATCCTCGATTGATTCCATGTTTATCATCACTTCTTTCCTCTCGGCCCTCATTCCCACCGCATTCGCCGCGTACACGGACAGTTTGGGGGAAGGCAAGCCCGGCATCAGCGAGATGTGGGAAACGATCAGCAGCCTGTTTCCCTCGTACTCAGGGAGCGGCGGCGGGGCGTTGGATGTACTCTTCACCCGCGCGCAGGGCATTGTCATGATCGCCATCGCCACGGTGGCGGTGGGCTCCATCGCATTCGCCGCTTTGCAGATGATCTCGTCGGGGGTCACGGAGGAAAGCGCAGGCAAGGCCAAGACAACGCTCAGGAACGCGATCATCGGGGTGCTGCTGGCCATCATGGCCGACGGGATCATTCTTTTTGTGTACGATATCCTCATGGACGTGGCCGGCTGACGGCTGACGGGCAGTAGGCGGAGAGGGACGCATCCGCTATGCTTTTTGCATGTCCAGGCAGTACATCACCACGGCCATCGACTACGCCAACGCCTCTCCGCACATGGGGCATGTCATGGAGAAGATCCTCGCCGATGTCTGCGCACGCTGGTTCCGGCTGCGCGGGGACGAGGTGCGTTTCCAGATCGGGATGGACGAGCATGGCATCAAAATCCAGGAGACGGCGGCGAAGCAGGGGCTGACGCCGGCCGCGCTGGTGGAGAAAATGGCGCCGGTCTATCGGGATTTGTACGGGCGGTTGGGGATATCGGAGGACGTGTTCGTCCGCACGACGGACAGGGACGCGCACTGGCCCACGGTCATCGAGCTCTGGAAACGTCTTGAGACGTCGGGTGCGCTCGAGAAACGCTCCTATGCCGGGCTGTATTGCGTGGGCTGCGAACGGTTCTATACCGCGAAAGACCTGGTGGACGGCAAGTGCCCTCTCCATCTCACCGTGCCGCAGGAAGTGAAGGAGGAGAACTGGTTCTTCCTCCTCGGCCGCGAGACGGCATGGCTGCAGGAGGCGTTGGCGAAGGAATACCGGATCATCCCGGAGCAACGGGCTCACGAAACGTTTTCTCTCCTCGACCGGGGATTGGAGGATGTCTCGTTCTCACGGCCGCGGTCCAGCCTGGAATGGGGGATCCCCGTTCCCGGCGACGAGGGGCAGACGATGTACGTCTGGTGCGACGCGCTCACGAACTACATCTCCGGCATCGGGCTCCTGACGGACCATGCGCAACCGGAGTGGTGGGACGATGCGACCGTGACGCACGTCATCGGGAAGGACATCGCACGTTTCCACGCGCTGATCTGGCCGGCGATGCTGAAGCATGCGGGGGTCACATTGCCCGACCGACTGCTGATCCATGGTTTCCTCACCAGTGAGGGGCAGAAGATGAGCAAATCCATCGGGAACGTCGTGTCGCCGGAGGAAGTGCTAGCGCATGTGGACGGCAACGCCGATGTCCTGCGCTTCTACCTCTCGCACGAGATCCCCGTGGGCAACGACGGCGACTTCTCCTGGAAGCGGTTCGACGAGTTGTACGACGCGAAGCTGCGGAACCAGCTCGGGAACCTGCTCAATCGCGTGTTGGTGCTGTTGCGGAAGGGGACGGAAGGAGAACTGGCGATCGGTCCGCATGCGTTGAGCCCGGATGTGGAACGGCAGTGGACTTCGTACCGCACGGCGATGGACGCCTTTGAGCTGCAGGATGCGTTACAGGCCGCCTGGAGCCTCTGCGTGAGCGGCAACGTGTTCATCGATACGCACAAGCTCTGGACGAAGAAAGGCGAGGAGAAGACGAAGGAATTGAGTGCGCTCGCGGAACTGTTGCGGCATGTGTCCCTGATGCTCCTCCCGTTCATTCCCCGGACGGCGCAGCGGATGGCGCGGCAATTGCATCTTCCGTATGCGGACAGGATGCTTGCCAAGGATTTCGTCATCACGGACGAGATGAAAGCGTGGGGCGGGGTGGCGGACTGGAAGAGGGTGGGGGAGCCGGAGATCCTGTTCCCGCCATTGGGAAAATAGGGGATTCAAGAGCATCCGAGTTTTATTTCATACATCGTCGGATTCCTCGGAATCGTCGGTTTCTTCGGTTTCCTTCCCGTGCGTCGGTTGCATCCGGAAAGCCCTGTGCTACGATAACCATCGCTTCCCGACCGACCTTGAGCGACTGCGCAGGGAGTGGAGAAGGGAGCAGCGATTCACTCTTTCTTTCCCCCTTTCGGTTATGTTCGATCCGATGTCCGAGCTGACCGGGACGTCCAGTCAAGGCGACGACCCGCTCGGCGGTACGCTTCCCAAAGGCGGCAATCAGGGCGGCCGGTACGCGCAGGATGTGCATTCCATCACCATCCACGCGCGTCAGCGCACGTTCTACGTCGACCTCAAGGAATCCTCGAACGGCAAGTTCTTCAAAGTTTCCGAGAAGTCCCGCGGCGGCCAGAAGACCACCATCATGTTCGATGTGGAAGACTTGGACCAATTCATCAAGGCGTTCCAGGAGATGAAGACGAAGCTCGTCTGAACGTCCTCCGCCTTCCAAAGCACGGGTAACCGTGCTTTTTTTAGTGCCTTCCTCTCGCCCATGCAACACCCGGCATCGGTTTCTTTCCCGCGGGTTGCACGGCCAGCAGGTAGAGCGTTGTCCCTTCGGCGCACGGGATGGCCACGCTCTCGGGGCGTTCTTCCAGGGCCGATGCGAGGATCTTGAGCTGCCTGCCGCCCGTTTCCATGGTGACTCCCGGCCACGGGGTGAGGGCGCGCACGCGCCGGTCGATATCTTCCGCGCGCAGGGCGGCCGGGTCGACCCGCCCGTCATCCCGCACCAGTTTCCGGCAGTACGTGATGCCGTCTTTCGGTTGTTCGACCGGACGGAGGGGCGCAAGGATCGTATCGCGAAGGAGAATGGCGCCCATGGCGGCGAGCCGGTCGTGGAGGACGGGGGTGGTTTCGTCCGGTGCGATGCGGGTTGCGGTTTGCGACAGGATCGGACCGGCGTCGAGTTCGTATGCCATGCGCTGCACCGTCACGCCCGTCTCCGCGTCACCCGCCAGGATGGCATGCTGGAGGGGGGAGGCGCCCCGCCAGCGCGGCAGGAGCGATGCGTGGAGGTTTACGGGGGCGATGCGGGGGAAGTCCAGCATCTCCTGTGACAGGAGTTGTCCGTAGGAGACGACGACGAGGAAATCAGGCGGGGCCAAGTGCAGCGAGGAGAATGCTTCCCTGATCTTGTCGGGTTGGTGGAGGGGCAATCCGTCGGACAGGGCCGCATTTTTGACGGGAGACGGCGTCATTTCCTGTTTCCGGCCGACGGGTTTGTCCGGCTGCGTTATGACCGCTTCCACGGTGAAACGGCTGTCCTGTGCCAACGTCTGCAGGGAGGGAACTGCGAAGGCAGAGGTGCCGAAGAAGACGATGGAGAGGGGGGAGGACGCCACGATGTGCTAGTGTAGCAGTATCCATGGACAGACAGCCCTCAAAACGCCCGGCCATGCTCGCTTCCGTCATTCGCGAGATCATCGCTCCCGTGTTGCGGGAGTGTCCCCCTGCCTGCGGCATTGTCTCGATCACGGAGATCGAGGTGGCGCGGGGCTACGGGCACGTGAAAGTCTCCGTCAGCGCGCTGCGGGAGCTGGAAACGGCCTTGGCATTCCTTGAATCGCGGAAGAAAGAGTTACGTGGCATGTTGGCGTCGAAGCTGTCCCTGCGCAGCGTCCCTACCATCGGTTTTCGCATGGATCTGAGCGGCGAGAGGGGAGACAGAATCGATCGATTGTTACAAGGTGATGATATGACTTCGCGATAGCGGCACGACGGTTTTATTCCAGGATCATCGGAACACCATCGCTACGGCGTACGGGGAGAGGCGGTCTTCGGATCTTCCGGTGCAAGCTGTCGCTTGTACAACTTGGCATGACAAATGAACATCGCATGACAGTTCCTTCCTGCGGCAAGAGTAAGTGGTTTGCCGCGCGCAGAAGATGCACCGTACACTTTCGTCCATTTTCTTCCGCGGCGTC
Organism: Candidatus Peribacteraceae bacterium; assembly: GCA_028703835.1. GTDB lineage: Bacteria > Patescibacteriota > Gracilibacteria > Peribacterales > Peribacteraceae > CAIKAD01. Next base: position 33,990 of record JAQVMB010000002.1, read on the forward strand.
GCGGAAGAGGGTATACTCGTTTAATCTCTTCCCGAAGCCACATTTCCCCTATGGCCATCGCGCGAGCGGACGCAGAGCGGGCACGGGACTTCCTTCGGGACGCGCCCCGCATCCGTTGTATCTGCCACCGCAACCCGGACGGCGATGCGGTGGGAGCGCTCCTCGGGAGCGGTCTTCTCTTCGAGGAGCTCTTTCCCGACGTGCCGGTATCGTTCCACTGCGTGGATCCGGTGCCGGACACCTTTCGTTTCCTGCCCGGCGCCCTGCGCGTGAAGCCGCCGCCCGCGTTGCCGGTGACGCAGGGTGAGGATGTGCTGGATGTACGGGACGTTTGTGTGTTCGTGGATTGCGCCGAGCCGAAGCTGACGGAGTTGCATGCGTCACATCCGATGCTCTTCGACGGGTCGATGCGCACGATCAACGTCGATCACCATCCCACCAACCCGCAGTACGGCAGCGTGAACTTCGTCGTGCCGGACGCATCCTCCAGCTGCGAGGTGCTGGTGCAGTGGGCGCACCTTCTGCGGTGGCGTCTCTCGCCCGACGTCGCCACCTGCCTGCTCACCGGCATCTACACGGACACGGGCGGGCTCCTGCACAGCAACACGACTGCGCCGGTGTACCGGACGGTGGCGTTCCTCCTGCGGGCGGGGGCGCGGCGCAGGGAGATGGTGACGGCGGTCTTCCGCACGGCCAAGCTCTCCACGTTGCGCCTGTGGGGACGTGTGCTGGAGAAGATTTCGCTCACGGACGAGGGTGGGGCTATTTCCGCGGTCACGGAGGGGGATTTCCGCGCCACGGGAGCCGATTATGCCGAGTTGACCGGCGCCATCGATTACGTGAATGCCGTCCCCGGGATGCGATTTTCCCTCATTCTCTCCGAACGTGACGGCAAGGTGAAGGGGTCGCTGCGGACGCTCCGGGACGACGTGGATGTGTCCAAGATGGCGGGCAAGTTCAGTGGAGGAGGGCATCGGAAAGCGGCGGGCTTCGCGTTGTCGGGAAAGTTGAAACCGGAGATTCGGTGGAAGGTGGTGGAAGAAGAAGGAATCCAAGGAAACCAAAGAAACCAATGAAACAAAGGAAACAAAGGATGAGGATGCTTGTGTCGATTGTTACTTTTCCTCAGGAGTGTCCGGTTTCTCCGAGGGGATATTCAGGATTGTAGCTGCGGCGTTTGAAGGTTCTGCCGTTCCTTTTTCCCGTGTTTCGGATGCGACCGGTGCGGTTGCTGTCGTTGCGGGGGCGGTTGCAGGAGAGGGCGTATCGCTCGTTGTTTCCGGGAGGACGGGTTCATCCTTCGGCGCCGTGTCAGCCGTCGGTTCCTCTGCGGGCGTTGCCGGAGGAGTGTCTGCCGTTGTTTGCTCTCCTTGCGTCTTTTCGTTGTCGACGGCTTTGTCTTCCCTGGCTTGTTTCTCCATGCCCGCCCGCCGCGCATGGATCGCATCCTCGCGCGCCTGCACCGCTTCCGTCGCCCGCTTCGCCAGCATTTCCTCGGGTTTCGTGGTGACGACGGCCGCCTCCTCGGGGCTCGAGACGATTTCGATGGCCACGTGCTTGTTGCCCGCGAAGAAGATCCCCTGGCCGATGCCGGAATTCAGGAGGACGTACTTCTCGCCGTCCGTCAGGTAGAAGAGTTTCTGCAGGTTGTCCACGGCGGTCGCGGATTGCTTGAGGAGCACCTGGAGCGAGGAGTTGGTGATGATGGGTTTGCCGTAGGGGGAATTCACGAAGTCTTCCACGTCCTGCGTGATGGTGGTGATGCCCAGGTAGTACTTGCGGGCGCGCTTCACGATGCCGAAGAGGAAGCGCGCGGAGTCCTCGAATTGCATGAGGTTCCATGCCTCGTCGATCACGAGGTAACGGCGCTTCAGTTCCGAACGGACGCGGTTCCAGAGGAAGTTGAGAACGATGAAGATGGCGATGGGGCGCAGTTGTTCCTCCAGGTCGCGGATCTGGAAGACGACGAGCTGCTTCTCCAGCTCCACGTTTGTCTGGCGGTCGAAGAGGCCGGCGAAGCTGCCGCTCGTGAATTTCTGCAGCACTTTCGCCATGTTCTCGCCGCCCTCGGTCGTCAGCAGCACTTCGACGAGGTCGTGCAGCGTCGGCGGCTCCATGCTGCCCGGATTCGGTTCCTCCAGGGTGATGCCTTTCAGGGCGTAGGTGTCGAGGATCGCCTTGTCCAGCACCCCGTCCTCGGAGGGGGTGAGGGACCCGAGCATGAGCTTGAAGAGGCTGTGCAGGTTGATGACGGCCGCGCGGAGCGTTTCGCCCGTTTCCGCCTTCTCGCCGCGGACCGCCTTGGGCAGGTCGAAGGGGTTCACCCGGAAGGAACTCTGGAGCGAGAGGGGGATGTACGTGCCGCCGACGGTCCGGCACAGGTCGCCGTACTCGTTCTCCGGATCGATGACGAGGACTTCCGTACCCATCATCAGGGACCGGAGGATTTCCAGCTTCACGGTGAACGATTTGCCCGCGCCGGAGATGGCGAAGATGTTCGCATTGGCGTTGGGGAGGTCGAACCGGTCGAAGATGACGAGGCTTTCGTTGTGCCGGTTGATGCCGTACAGGATGCCGTGGTCGCTCGTGAGGTCGCTGGAGGAGAAGGGGAAGCTGGTGGCGATCGGCGACGTGTTCATGTTCCGGTTGATTTCCAGTTCGTCGAGACAGAGGGGGAGCGTGGACGTGAAGCCGTGTTCCATTTGGAGGGAGGCGGCTTTGGTGAGCACCAGCTTGCCCCCCAGGACGGATTCCACGTCCGTCTGCATCTTCTTCAGCTTGTCGTCGTCGTCCGCGTAGAGCGTCACGTACAGCCCGAACTGGAAGAGCTTCTCCTGCCCCCTGGCCAGCAGGTCACGGAGTTCTTCCGCGTCCTGCAGCGCCGCTTCCAGGGCGGGATCGCGCACGATGCCACGCTGCTCGAGCATGCGGATGGAGGAGCGGAGCTCCGCCACTTTCTTGCGGAGCATCTTCATGATGGATTTGTTGCTGGCGGGGTAGATGTACTGGGCGATGTCCATCTGCGCGTCCGCATTGATCGTCTGCGAGAGCCAGTTCGGGAAGATGTAGTTCGGCCAGTTGTACGCGTACAGCGTCCGCACCCGCTGGTCGTTCAGCAGGATTTCCGTGCTCTTCACTTCCATGGACGAGGGCGCGATGATGTCGAGGATTTTTTGGAGCCCTTCCAGGTAGTGCCGGAGGGTGGTCCTGTCCTCGTCGCTGAAGGTCTCCTCCTTGCCGCCGGCCCCCTTCGAAAGCACGTCTTCCGCTTTGCGGTTCAGCCCGAGGAGCTCGTCGATGGCGAGCAGGAGTGTCGAGGGGTGGTATGCCTTCGGGGGAGCGGGTGTTTTGGTCACGAATCGTTGAGGCGGACTATCAAAGAATTATAGCAGAAAACCGCCGTCTTTTCAACGGGCTTTCCCTCGTCGAAAACCGTATTCCCATGCGAAAAACTTACCCTTCAGAAGCCCAGGAGCCCGCCCCGTTGGCTGCTGCGCCGGATGATGCCCAGCGGGTCGATGCCGGGGAGGTCGACCACCTGCAATCCCGCGATGAGGATTTGCCGGTTTTCCTCGATGGCCGTGAGGCGCCGGTCTGCGATGTCGATGAGCGCGGCGAACGCGGAGCGCGTCTCCTCCGCTTGCCGGATTTCCGATTGGAGCGCGGTGAGGCCGGTTTGTTCCTGCGTCAGGTCTTTCTGGAGCGCCCCCGCCGTCGCGAAGTCGCCTGCGCCGAAGGCCTGGTCGATGCGCTTCTGCAGCGCCGCGACCGCTTTGCGCCGGTCGGTGTCTTCCTTCTTTTTCGCGGTGACGGTCGCCTGGAGGTCCTGTGCGGTGCGGCGGCTCCGTTCCGTGATGTTGCCCAGCGCGTTCGAATACTCAGTGAGCGTCGTCGGCCGATCATCGCTCCGGTTGAGGAGTTCCGGCACGTTGATCTGCAGGACGTTCCCCAGTTCCTGCAGGAGCGCGAACGTATCGTCCGCACGGAGCGGGTCATAGGTGAGGATTTTGAGGTAAGCATCCACGCCCTGCAGGGCGCTCCGGTTCGTGGGGATGCCGCCTCCGCCCATGTAATAGCCGACGTACAGGCCGAGCGGCGCCGTCGGGCGGGAAGGGGCGGAGCTTGCGGATGCCTGCTGGCTATCCGTCGTTTCGGGTGTTTGCGCCGTTTCCCGGTCGGCACTGCAACCCGCCAACAGCAGGAGCGTGAGGAGCAATGGGACGGTCGGGGATCGCGTTCGCATCCATTCCATTGTAGCGGTGATGCGCGCATGAACAAACATCAGGCCCATGGCCGTCCGCTTCGATCGCATGTTCATCGACATGCACATCTTTCGAGTACAATATGTCTGCATCTTCTGACGACAGAAAGTACTCGGACAAATGGTGCACGATTGTGCACACAAATAGTGTTCAAACAATGAGGATATTCTGTGTGCAAGATCAAATTATTGTTTCAAGTGGAAACCCCATGAGCGAGTGCTAGATTTAGCCTCAATTCCTGAGTATGACTTTTGTTCAGGGGGGTCCATTCTTTCTCGTCATGTTTGATGCGCTGACAACGGAGGCACACAAAAGCCTTGAAAAGGCGTTCGGCCCCGTTCTTGAGGAAGTGCAATGGCAGTATCCGCGGGAGGCGGGACGTGGGGATATCGCGACGAGCGCCGCTCTTTCCCTTGCGAAAAAACTGGGAAAGCAGCCGCGGGAGATCGCGCAGGTTCTTGCCGCGTCGCTCGCGTCCGTGCCGGATGTGGAACGGACGGAAGTGGCGGGGGCGGGGTACGTCAACGTGTGGTTGAAGCCGCAGGCGCTTCTCGCGGCGCTGGGGGCGAGCCGCAAGGCGCAGGCGACGAAAGCGAAGGGGCATGCGAAGGGGAAGCGGCCGGTCATCATCGACTACTCCGCGCCCAACATCGCGAAGCCGCTGGGCATCCATCACATCCTCAGCACGGTCATTGGCCAGTCGCTCGCCAACCTGTATCGCAGCGAGGGCATTCCGACGGTGGGTATCAACCATCTCGGGGATTGGGGGACGCAGTTCGGCAAGTTGGCCGTCGCCATGGAGAAATGGGGGGCGGGCAAGACGGTCGCTTCGCTCGGCATGGACGGGCTCCTTGCGCTGTACGTGCGTTTCCATGAGGAAGCGGAGAAGGATCCGTCGCTGGAGCAGGAGGCGCTCGCTTCCTTCCGGAAGCTGGAAGAAGGGGATGATGCCATGCGGACGTTTTGGAACGAGGTGGTGCAAGCGACGATGGCGTCGGTCCAGCGCATCTACGACCGTCTCCACGTTTCCTTCGATGCGGTGCAGGGGGAGAGTTTCTACGAAGACAAGATGGCGCCGGTCATCGCGGAGGGGAAGGAGAAGAACGTGTTCGTGCCCGGGGAAGAAGGCGCGCTCATCGTCGCGTTTCCGGAGGAAGAGCAATTGCCGCCGTACATGGTCGTGAAGAGCGACGGCGCGACGCTCTACGCCACCCGCGACCTCGCGACGATCCGCTATCGGGTCGATACGTGGCATCCCCAAGCCATTCTCTACGTCGTCGATGTGGCGCAGCAGCTGCACTTCCGGCAGCTCTTCGCGACGGCGTCGCGGTTGGGTTGGGACGTGCCGCACCTGGAGCACGTCGTCTTCGGCCGGATGCGTTTCGCCGATGCGTCCATGAGCACCCGCAAGGGGAACATCCTCAAGCTGGAAGACGTCCTCGACGAAGCCGTCCGCCGCGCGAGGGAGGTCATCGCGGCGCACGGGGAGACCATCCAGACCGATGACGAGGCTTCGTTGGCCGAGATGATGGGCGTCGGTGCGCTGGTGTACGGGATCCTCAGCCAGAACAGGAAGATGGACATCGTGTTCGACTGGGACAAGATGCTCAGTTTCGAGGGCAACAGCGCCCCGTACCTGCAGTACACCCATGCGCGGGCGCGGTCGGTGCTGCGGAAGGCGGCAGTGAAGAAAACACCTTTCCCCAAGGATGTATCCGCATTGCAACCGTCCGAACGCCTGTTGCTGAAGGACCTGCTGCTGTTCCCGGCGGCGGTGGAGGAGGCGAGGAACACGCACATGCCGCACAAGCTGGCGAATCATCTCTACCAGCTCTGCCAGGATTTCAACGCGTTCTACAACATCGAACCCATCCTCAAGGCCGAAGGCGACACCCGCGCTTTCCGTCTTGCACTTACCGCGGAGACCGCCGACGTCCTCCGGGCCGGCGCGGAATTGCTTACGATGCGGGTTCCCGATCGCATGTAATTTTTTACCGTTCCTTTCTTTTCTCCCCGTCCCATGAACCGCTATAGCCGCCGCCCTTCCCGTCGTTTTCACACCGGACCGCTCGTTGCGTTCCTCTTGGTCGCTTCCTTCGGCATCCTCTTTGCGGGATGCGGGAACGGAGCCATCAGGGGACCGGAGGATACGACGGATGACCTCACGTTCACGGAAGAGGACTTGGCGCGCTTCCAGCGTCTGGCGTCCGACGATCCGGAGACGGGGACGGGCGCGGCAATCGCGGGGGACGACGGCGAAACGGCGTCCCTTCCGGATCTGGCCGCAACCGGCACGGGGTCGAGCAGCCTGGCGCCGGTGCTGGACCTTACCATGGTGCAGCGGTACAACGCGCTGCGTTCCACCGGAGGAGGGGACGGGAAGAACGTGTACCAGGTTACGAATTCCTTCCTGAACGTCCGCACGGAGCCGCGGGCGACGGCCGCGCTGGTGCAGCGTCTCAACGGCGGCGACACGGTGACGGTGTCGGAGTTTACGAACGCCGGGTGGGCCAAGCTGCAGCTGGCGGACGGGAAAACGGGATTTGCTGCCCTCCAGTATCTGGGCAAGCTGACGAGCCAGGAGAAGCTCGCCGAGGAGCAGAAAGCATTCGACGGTCTGTACTACGTTCACTTCGGTTTCGTGAACGTCCGCGCCGCCGCCAACCAGCAGAGTGAGAAGATCGGGGAGATTCCCGGCCAGGCGTTCGTGCGTCCGCTCTCCGTGGAGAACCAGTGGGCGCGCGTCTCGTTCCAGGGGAAGGAGGGCTACGTGTCGATGCAATACCTTGCGCCGTTCAAGCCCGTATTCCTGACGCGGCAGGAGAAGTTCGTCCTGCCCATCCTCCGTTACCGCATCGGGCAGACGGGCATCCCGGACACGCTCGCGCAGCATATCGCCGGCCTCAAGCAGGCGGGGGTCACGTTCCTCACGTTCCGCGACCTGCAGTCGATCTTGCTCCAGCAGGAGTCGCGCAAGGACGTGCGCATCCCGGCGAAGGCCGTCCTCATTGCCGTCACCGACGTGACGCCGCAGACGGTGAAGCCGGCATCGGACATCCTCTACGGCGCCAACGTTCCCGCATCGTTCTTCCTTCAGACCAAGAACGTCGGGTTGCAGGGCATCACGCAGAAGGCGCTCCTCACGCTCGTGGCCAACGGTTTCGACATCCAGTCCGCCGGCCATTCGGGTGACGATCTCCGCGCCCTCACCAATGCGCAGGTGAAACTGGAGGTGGAGCAGAGCCGCAAGATCCTGGAGGACTGGGTGAAGCGACCGGTCTTCACCATCGATTACCCGCAAGGCGGCGTCAATGACCGTGTGGCGCAGGTGGCGGCGGATGCGGGGTACCTCTTCGGCGTCGCGAACGCGCCGGAGAAGGAATTCCTGCGGAGCCAATTCCTCCGTTTGCCCAGCTACAACATCGTCAGCGGCATGACGGTGGAAGACGTGCTGGGGACAATGCAATGATCCTTCCGGTGTCTTCTTTCTCAAACGCTCCTTCGGGGGCGTTTTGGAATACAGGAGTACAGGGATTGGCTACGGATCACCGTTGTCGCTCATCGCAGTTACCTCAGCAGCTTCTGCAATTCTTTCAGGGTGTCTCCCGTGGGATCGGTTGCGAAAATGGCCGTCTGCTTCGCCGTTTCCTGCGCGACGGACGTCAGGACCTTGTCCCAGTTCTGTGAAAGGTACCACATCGAATAGAGGACGACGGCGAGCGGGATGAGCCCGAGGAGCCCGCGGACGAACCCTCCCCACGTCCGCAGCCGGTCACGGCGGTCAAGGCGCTGCAGGTGGTGGAGGATGGCATCAAGCCTCTCGTCGTTCGCGGACGTATGCGGTGAAGTCATGCGGCCATAGTAGCGCGGTTCCCTGGGTTGCGAACGGCTTTCCATTGCGGCAGGGATGCAATCATTTCCTTTGGTTCGATACTCCGAAGCTTGCTTAGGTTCCTTGTTTTCCCGCGGGATCATGACGCTGTTTTCTACCTCACCCCGCTCACTCCGTTCGCACCCCTCCCCATGACGGGGAGGGGTTGGATGTTCTTCTTTCGCCGGATACCGCGGCAGCTTGCTGCGCGGTAGTTCATTTCGCCGTGCCATCAGAAACCTCTGCGCCACTTCCTCGCCGTCTCAATGGCTTTCGTCAGGAGGTAACGGGGGGAAAGCGGGAGATCCATGCAATGGACGAGCGGGAGCATGGTGCCGCCGAAGGCGGTCTTGAAGGTGCGGACGCCCGCGAAGGGGTGGCGGGAAACGCCTTCGGGGGAGACGCCCCAGAAGTTGTAGACGTGGTCGCCGCGGGCGAGGGCGTCGCGGATGGCCGTCCATTGCAGCAGGTAGCTGGCGGGGATGTTCTTGTGTTTCTGCGTACTCGCGCCGTGGTGGTAGCTCGTCTCGCCGCCGCAGTGCATGTGGATGGAGGCGGCGATCACTTCGCCTTGGTAGTGTGCGAGGTACATGCTCACTTCGTTGCGGGGAGCGAACTGCGATACCTGCGCGCGGAAGAAGGCGGCGCCGTAGGGGACGAAACCGTGGCGCTTGCGGGTTTCCTCATGCAGCGCCAGGAACGACGGGAGGTCGCTGACGGGATGGGGGGAGCGCGTCACCGTCACTCCTTCGCGTTCCGCCCGGCGCACCAGGTTGCGGGCCGTGGAGCGCATGCCCGCGAAGAGTTCGTCCTCCGACCGGTGGTGGGAGACGGTATCCGGCACGCCGCGCTGCCACGGATCGGGCAGCCGGAGGGGGAGGTACCACAGGTGCTCCGCCAGCAGATGCAGGGGGGCGGGACGGGCTTTCTCGCGGCGCAGGACGTCACGCAGGGGGGAAACGTCCGGCCAGAAGGGGCTGAGGCGAACGAAGGCGCAGCCGCGTTTTCGTCCTTCGTCCCGGAGTGCGGACAGGAGAAGCGACAGCGCAGTCGGATCCTCGACGACGGGCCCGTAGGGGACGGAGAGGTGTTTTCCACGGCGAGCGCTCACCACGTGCGCGAAGCAGGTGCCCGTGATCCGGTCACCGTCACGCACTTCCAACCGGAGCGGTTCCTGTCCCACGTCCCGGTACACTTCCCCCATCGTCCAATTCTGCAAAAACGGCCGGAAACGCCGTGAGCGGAGGAACGCGTCCCACGACACGGGATCGGCGGCGTGTGTGATCGTGAGAGGCATGGGCGATGCCACTGTATCAGGTTGCCCTTGCTCTGCCATGATGAATAAAGTGGACTTTGTTCTTCGGGAGGTCAGTGATCCGGCGTCGGATCTGGCTGCCGCCGTTCCAGGAAAGGACGGAGGACGGACACGAGCCGTTTCGCATCCTGCACGGCGGTGCCGGGGTGCGTCGGCAACGAGAGGATTTCCGTGCATGCTTCCTCCGCGCGCGGGTCCGATCCTTGCCGGTATCCCGTTTCATCGACGGCCACGGAGGTGGGGCATACCACGCAACCCGTCCAGCCGTCGTGCAGGTGGATATTGTGCCGCTTCAATCGTGTGCGGATCTCCTCGGCGTTTCGTACGAACAGTGGATACTTCTGGAGCGGCAGGTCCGGGCGGATGCCGTGCAGCACCGGCCAACCGTGTTCCGCGCAGGCTTCCAGGAAGAGTTTTACCAGTGTCCTGCGGTGGTCATTGATGGCCGCAAGGTTCCGGAGCTGTCCCATGACGAGCGCAGCGCACGCTTCGGGCATCGCATGCAGCGCCTCCCCTTGCCTGCCGTGTTTTTCTTCCCTCGTCACGATGGAGAGCAGCAATCCCAGTTTGTTCATCAGGAACAGAAATACCTTCCCTATGCCGATGCCGTACAGCGGGCGCGCGAGGGCGTAGAGGAGGGGATACAGTAACAGTCTTTTGATGGTGCCATCGGGGAACTCGGTGGCTTGTTGTTCTTGAGTGCGGAGTGCATCGCAGATCGTTGTACGGTTACGGACAATGACGGCGCCGCCCGTGACGCCCGAGACCGCTTTGTCCCGTCCGAAACTGAGGAGAAATGCGTCGCCGCGGCTCATCACATCCATCGGTCCACGAGCATCGGGGAGGATATGTGCGCAGTCTTCGACCAGCAGGAGTCCTTGCGCGTCGCAGATGGTACGGAGCCTGTCCGTGTCCGCAGGAATGCCGAAGGTGTGCTGGCAGATGACGGCTTTCGTCCGCGGCGTGATGAGTGCTTCCACGGCGCCGGGTTCCAGGTTCAGCGTCTCTTTCTCCATGTCGGCGTAGACGGGCGTGAGGCCGGCGGCACGGATGGCATTGGGGACGACGACGCAGGTGAATGCTTGGATGATGATCTCGCTTCCTGCAGGGAAAGCGCACGCATGCAGGAAGGCGAAGAGCGCTTCCCGCCCGGAAGCGAAGAGAAAGGTTTCGCCGCCGCAGCGTTTGTTCAGTTCACCGCGCAGAATGTCCCGTGCGGCCGTTTGCCCTTTCCATCGTGACGGATGCAGGAGGAGACGCAGGGCAAGGCGCCGTTGTTCCCGATCCGCCAGAGGCGCAAAGGTGTGGTGGATGGGACGGAAGAGGTTCATGGGAGGAGGCGGCGAATGAGGGAGGGAGACATGCGGCCGACGCAGACGAGGAGTGAGCCGCTTTCCAGCGTCGCGACGTCCGTGCCCATCAACGAAACGGGTTGACCGTACCCTTCCTCGAAAAAGCGGGCGCTTTTGCGGTCCAGGAACAACACGTTCCCGAAGACATCGGACGCCAATGCGCCCAATTCCCGGTGCGTCCGCTCATGCTCGTCCCCCAGCTCGATGATGCCGCTCGTCAGGAGGACTTTGTGCTCGTACGGCTGCGTCTCCGCCCAGGCGATGGCCGCTTTGAAGCTGGCGGCGCTGGCGTTGTGCGTGTCGTCCAGTATCAACACGCCATGGTCCCTGCGCAGTTCAAACGTGCGGTGCGGGGGGCGGAAGGTGTGCAGCTGCTCCACGATGCGGTTCCGCGGCATGCCGACGTGCTCCGCGGCCGCCATGGCCAGGAGGATATTTGCGACGTTGTGGGTGCCATGGAGCGGCACGGCGCAGACGACATCGCCCACCCGGAAGCGGATGCCCGTTGTCGTTTCCTCGATGTCGAATGCTTCCAGATCATTGGCTCCTCCCGTGCCCACCACCGTCACGGGACAGGCGGCCATGGTGCGCATGGGGTGGCAGAGGTCGCAGTCGCCGTTCAAGAACGCCCGACCCTCCGGCGGCAACGATTGCAGCAGTTCTCCTTTCGCCCGCAAGAGCGTTTCTTGGGACCCGAAGAGCGCGAGGTGCTGCGATCCGATGTACGTGACGATGCCGATGCTCGGTTTGACGATGGAACAGAGGTTGGCGATTTCTCCCGTCCGGTAGGCGCCCATTTCCACGATGAGCGGCGTGCCCTTCGGCAGCGGGGACGGAGCCAGCGCACGCTGCATCCACTGTGCCACGCCCATTTCCGTATTCACGTGCGCGGGGCTGGCGAGCGGATGCCGGTCGACCAGGATGTGCGCTAGGAGTTCCTTGGTCGTGGTCTTGCCGACGCTTCCGGTGATGCCGATCACCAGGAGTTCGGGATGTCGTTCACGCAACGTGCGGGCGCGGGTGAAGGTCCTCTGTTTGAGGAAATGGTCCACCGGCCAGAGGAGGAGCCAGGCGCAGGCGAGGACCGCGGGCTGAACGAGCGTGAGGACGGAAACGGCGGTGCGGTCGGAGGACGACAGAAGGAGCGCGATGCCGAGGACGCCGTCCATGCTCAGCGCCGTCACCGTGAGGGCCAGGGCTTTGGAGGTCCACACGGGTGTCCGCTGTTTTCGCAGGGCGATCTGGAGGGCGGCGATGGCGGCGAACATGCCGAGGGCCAGCAGGGGGAAGCGGATGACGAGCGAGGGTTGCAGGAAGAGGAGGGAGAGGAGGATGGCCAATGCGAACAAACGTGCTCTTCCCCCGAACAAGGCCAGGATCCATCCTTCCCGGTCCAAATGCTCACGCAGGCGATCCCAGCGCCATTCTTTCAGTTGCCAAAGATACGCGAATGTGAGCAGCGGCGAGGCGCAGCCGATGAGCAGGAGGACAAGGAGGAGGATAGTAGGGATGGGGGATTAGGGATGGGGACTTCGGGAATCGAGATTGTTCAGGATGACGGAGGCGATGGCGGCGGCGCGGTCGCGGTGGACGCGGTGGCGGACGCCGGGGAAGACGTGCAGGGTGCTTCCTTTGATGTGCCGGTGCATCAGTTTCCCATCCGCCAGAGGCGTCATCGTGTCATCCGTTCCCCAGAAAATATCAGTGGGAACGTTGATAGTCGGCAAGAGGGGGCGAAGGTCCGTGCACTGGACGTTTCGCATCGTTTCACGCATCACCGGGGATGCCTTTTCGTAGTCGTGGACGCGGAAGAGGCGGTAGAGGACGCGCTTCCCGATCGGTTGCAGGCGGCGGAGTCCGGGGATGGAGAGGAGGAGCGATCCCGTCTTCGACAGCATCCACCCGAGGGAGCGGCGCAGCATTCTTCGGTGCGGGATGCCCGCGGAGGCGCAGAGGTGGAGGTGACGGAGGGGAATGTTGCCTCGCGCTGCGAGAGCCAGCGCGATTCTTCCGCCGTGGGAATGGCCCAAGAGATGCACGGGTGCCTCCGTTCCGTCGCCGTTCTGCAGCTTCTTTCGGGTCCACGATTCGACCCAGTCGGCATAGTTCTCGACCGTCCAAGGTTCCGGCGGTTCCGGCTCCGCTCCGAATCCCGGCAGGTCGGGCGTGAGCATCGTGAGGGAAGAGCCGTCCAACGCCGCGCGCAATTCCGTGAACGATTCCTTCGAGCCGCCCCAGCCGTGCAGGCACAGGAGTACCGGAGTCATGCGGGCAGTATAGCAACTCATGCACGGGAGGGCGGCGCACCGTCATTTTCCGCAGGCATATGCGCTATTTATTACTTTCTAACCGATACATTCGCCAAAAGCCGGGGATTGGGTAGAATGTGTGTTTAAGAAGGCAGTGTAAGCCAAAGTTGACATGCTGAGAATGTAAGGTATAATTTGCATTCCTTGCCTATGGCTACTTCTCTCGACAGCGGCGGGCAGCGTGACAGAGTGTCGCTTGCGGAAGCGTTCCGGGAATGGCTGGGCGTCGGTCCTGACAGAAATACCTATTTTGACATTCTGGGTATCCCGCGCGGTGAATTGGATCCGCAGGTTATTCGCGCCGCCTATAACGCGCGCATTGCCGTCTTGAAAAATCGTATCAAGGGAGCACAGGGGGATTTGGCCAGGCGTTGCGCGCTCTATGTCAAAAAGGCGGCAGAAACACTGTTGGATCCGCAGAAGGCTTCCCGGTATCTCAAGGCGCTTGAGGACAAACAGTCTGCTTCTTCGGACGTTTCATCCCGGCATGCCGAGACCAGGAAAGGCGTTCTTTCCGTGTTGGGTGGTTCCCGCTCGTGGGTGGGAGGGGCGATAGCGATGGGGACGGTATTGATCGGGGCGGGGGTGGCGGCGGTGATGAACAAATTCCGTTCTTCTTCCGATGTCCCGGTTCCCGCTGCCGGCCAGGTTCCGGCCGTGACTGCGGATGCGCCGACTGAGCTTGCACAAGCACCGCAACCCGTTCCCCATCTGACAGTTGCATCGCCCGTTTCCATTGCGCAGGAACCGGAAACCCGGAGCGTTGCCTTGAAGGATGTCAACCCCACCCCTTCAAAGCCCGTTGTTCCCTCCCCGGAAAACGTGCAGGCGGTCGTGCAGCAGGAGGTGAAGCAGGTGTTTCCATCGGAGGAGGCGGAAGCAGTCGTTGCAAGTCTCTCGCTTGATTCGGCCCCGGTCGCAGATGAACAAGATGCGACAATGAAGAGCAACAAGAAGAAAAAGCAGGTGACAGTGAAAATATGGGAAGAAACGAAAAAAGAAGAAAACACATCTTCTCCGACGGACACGGTAGATGAAAATATTCTTGGGATTTCAGTGGATAATCCTGTTTCTCAGAGTCCTGAACAGCTCTCGGAATCAGTGCTCGCGAAAATGATGGAGTACCGCAGCCATGCTTCCAAGGCCGACTTTCGAAACAAACTTGTGACACCGGCTGGACGGTCTGAATTGATGAAGCAATCTCCGGATTCGTCACATATCGAAAGGATTTCTTACTATCGCTTGATTGAGGAATCTGCACTCCAATATGGGGATCTCCCGACCGCACTCGATGCTTATAATATCTTGGCAGTGCTCCCGACTGACGTTCAGACGATGCAAAAATATGCAGAAGAGAACCTTCAATTATTGACCCGATATTTTGGTACGCGAAGAGAAATTTCGGTTCAACAATACGTTGTCAGTCGATCCATGCCGACGCTGTTGTATGCTGCGGGATTGGATAAGACTGAGAGGGTACTTCCTTCCATGAGTGCGCGCATATCGAAGATTTCTCCTGAACAGGGGGATCAGCTGAGGCATTTGCAGTCCTTTATGAAAAAGAAGTTGTCACTTCGAAATGAGATGGATGAGACTGAGGGATATGTTGCCGGGTCGGGGATGAATGATAAGGCAGGTTTGTATCATTGCATGAGCAGACAGTACGATCAGGGGTTACCATTGCTCGCAAAGGCTGACAATGGGCAGATCCGTGCCTTGGCACAACAGATGCAGATTGCGCAGAGGCAAGGAGACCACACGTCTCTGACGGAAGCAGGGAAGGCGTGGGCGGAATATGCCAAGTCGCTTGGCGAGAACGAACAAGTAGCATTTATTCCCCTGATCGATGAGTGCTACAGGAGGGCAATGCATGGGGCATCGCCTGTTCAACAGAAACAGATGGAAAAAGCCCGGGAGGGGTTATTGCATTTGAGGGCGGGGTGGTTGTATGCCGTGCCGGATAATGTCAAAATTGATCTGTTGCAGAATCTAGCCAAGAAAGATGGGTTCGTTAAGATTGAAGGAATAACAGGCATTCGTATGGAGAGAACAAATCAAGGACAGGAGCCGGTTCTCGCCGTGCAATCCTCTCCTACGGGCAAGGGGGCAAGGGTGCTCTTTCCCATTTCCTCTCTGAAGCGTTTACCGATGCACCTGCGATATATTTTGGAGTTTGAGCGCCAGAAAGGTCTCAATGACATTATGATGCGTATGCCTATTGCCCAAAATGAAGACGGATCTGTTTTTGAGCTGGTTTACATATTGGAACATAAGGCGTCGAAAACGGGTGCCTTTGAGACAGGGTTCAAAAACTTAGGCCGATTTAATAATAATGGCGAGCAGATTTTGATGCAGGATTTTAATGCGTCGCAGACCGGCATAGGGATACGTGGTTCGCTGAAGATAGAAGTGCATACCGACGTCCAGTCGGATTCCATTGCTATTGATGCGATTGTATTTTCGAATGGGAAGCCGACGAAAATCCATACTCATTTTGTTGGTCGTTTGTCTGAACTCCTGTCTACCGCCACCACGGAAATGGTGACAAAAAGTAATTTAGCAGTTGGGTTGATGTTTCATGATGTGGCAGCGACCATTCATACACTTTCCCTGGAATCCATCCCAGAAAATAAGCGGTAGGATTTTCACGCACTTCATTGTTTTTGTATGTCTCTTTCATTTCTGTATGTGATGAAATCGATGAATTTATTCTGTGCTGTCTCAGGGGCCAGTCGATCATTATCGATAACGAAATCCGGCTGTTTCGGTGCTTCATAGGGTTTTTCGTTTGTCGTCGGCATTGATCGTTGCACGTGTATCCAAAGCGGTGAACAGATATTATCGATTTCCTGCCGGACTTCTTCAAAGGGTGCGATGACAGCCACGATGACCAGATGCCCCTGTTCGCTCAGGAGCTTGGCGAGGCGGGCGACGCGCAGGTTGTGCTTGCGGCGGTCTTCAGGCGACATGGTTTCATTCGTGGAAATCGGATCCCGCATGTCATCACCGTCGAGGACGATGGCGCGGCGGGCAAACGGGGAGTTGCAATCGAGATGATGGTTGATGTAGTCGAGCGCGCCGAAAGCGAGCGTCGTTTTGCCCGCATCCGTATTGCCCGTGAGCCAATATATCGGGAAGGCCATGCGAAGGGTGGAGTGGGTATTTGTACAACAATTATAACACAAACCATTCAAGATGTACACTCCAAGCGGAAGCCTCCGGACCTCAGGAAATGCCCCACAGCATCAGTATGCCCAGCAGCATCGTGACGACGCCGATGGTTATCTGCAACGCTTTCGTCTTCACTTTCTTCACGGCGATGACGGAGAGCGGAACGGAGCAGAGGGCGCCGAGCGTGAGGGGGATGGCGAGGTGCCAGAAGATTGTTTTTCCGTAATAGACGTACATGATGATGCCGATCACGCAGGTGAAGGCTTCGGCGAGGGACGTGATGGCGATGGCGGATTTGCTGTCGACGCCGGCCACCACCTGTCCGCCCGTGACGAGCGGACCGTAGCCGCCGCCGCTCATGCCTTTGTTAAAGGAAGCGACGAGGCCCAGGCCGACCACGCGCGCCCACGAGAACCGGAAGGAACGGTTGATCATGAGGAGAATGACGACGCCGATGGCGAAGACGAGGACGCCGATCCACGTCGTGAGGAGTTGTTTGGAGATTTTCGTTGCGATCACCACGGCGGCGATGGTGCCGACGATGGAACAGAGCGAAAGGATCGTTGCGACCTTAAAGCCCCGGGAGCCGGGTTTCAGGTTGGCGTTGCCGGAAGCATGGTGGCCGCCTGCCGCCGTGAATCCCGTCAGCAGTTCCGAGACGAGGATGGCGGGGACGATCAGCTTGGCGTCGTAGCCGAAGAGGATGAGCGTGGGAGTGAGGATGGTCCCATAGCCCATGCCCAGCGTGGAATCGGTGAATTCGCAGACGAGAGCGATGACGAAGAGCCCCAGCATTTCCCAGCCTACCGTATACTGGCCGGACGGAGCCCAGTAGTTCATGGCTGCCATCGCAATGATGGCGATGAGAATGAGGGTGCTCACGATCTTCATCATGTTCTTCATGTTTAACGTGATGATTTCACTGCCGGCCATGGCTTCGATGCGGTGTGTCATATATGTGAGAAAAAAGACAGAAGGGTGAAATTCCTCCGCGAATCGTACTCCCGGTGAGCCTTATGAAACAAGTTTCAGAAATGGTATGGGTCGTTGAACGATGATTTGTGCAAGCGAAGGGAAGGATGGAGCGAATGGTGTCACGGGCCGGGATTGAACCGGCGACCCCAGGCTTATGAGTCCTGTGCTCTACCAACTGAGCTACCGTGACACGGGACCCCATTATGCGGGAGGGCAAGCATGATGAGAAGGCATTTTGGGCGCTCGTTGCGTGGAGGCAGCGGACGGCTTTGTCAGAAAAAGTATCCTTTACATGATCGATTCCATTCGTCTAGTATTGACGCCTTTGTATTTTCTTCCCACTTATCTATGAAGGTTTCTTCTGTGGCGCCCGTCGCCTTTGCAGGTCTCCTGCTCCTTGCCGCTTGCTCGTCCAACCAGACCGGCAGCGTGGTGGAGGACACCGTTTCCAGCTCTTCCGACGCCGTCGTCGAGGACGTGGCTGCCGAAGACAGTCTGGATGTGGATGTTGAGATCGAGGGCGAGGTCGAGGACGAGGCCGAAGCGGCGCTCTGACATCATTCCCCGCAACAAAGAAATGTATCTTCGCGGAAGCGCAGGTACATTTTTTTTATGCGCTCATGACGGCCTGATGTGCACGTCCGCGCGGAAGGTACCCACCGAGCACGTGAGCACGAAGTCTTTCCGCGGATTCTCGAGGGGTCCCAGCCAGTTGGATCCCTGCCGGATCGGCGCACTGACGCCGAAAGCCGGCGCCTGCAGGAAGGTGGCGCATCCTGATACGCCGTCGGGTGCGATGGCGTACACCCAGGTATCCTTGCCGGCATCGATGGTGAAGGAATCGGGGCTGTAACCGCGATCCGTGACGTACATGGTGATGATTTGCCGCCCCTGTGCGTCGACTGTCACGTAGGGGTCGTCGGAACCGGATTCTTCCGCTTCGGAACGGAAGGGAAGGTACCGATCCGGCGAGATGCCCATGAGCGCCAGCCCGTTGCCGACGCTTGTCAGGCCCAGCAGCAGCACGAGGACGCCTGAGAAGCGGAGGAACCACCGCTCGAACCTTCCTTCCGCGAACGAACTCAGCAGGCTGATGCCGAGCAGGGCGGGGAGCGTGCCGAGGGCGAATGCGAACATGATCAGTCCTCCCCGCAGAAAACTCCCCGACGTGAGGGCGAGTAATTGCATGGACTGCGTGAAGCCGCAGGGGACGAAGAACGTGAGGGCGCCGAGGAAGAAACCGGCAAAGGGGCTCTCGCTGCCGGAGAGCGCGTGGAGGCGTTTCGTGAGGAAGCGGGGGAGAGGAATCCGGCAGAATTGCTTCGGGATGAGGCGGAGGATGGAGAGGCCGAGGATGACCATCACGGCGGCGATGATGACGGTCAGGAAGCCCGTGGCCACGGAGGAGACGCGGAAGGCCGTCCCGAGGAGGCCGACCAGCCCGCCCAGCACGAAGTATCCCGCCAAGCGGCCCACGTTGAAGGATGCGAGCGGGAGGAAGCGCTTCCACGGCGCTTCGCTCTCGTGTGTTTCCCGCCAGGCGGCCGCCAGGGAGAGCAGCAGGCCCCCGACGAGCGCCATGCAGCTGGACGCCGCGGAGGCGAGACCGATGAACGCGATGGCGCCGAAGCCGACGGCTCCGTCGGGAGCGAGAGGGGCGCCGATGCCGAGGCCGCGGAGCATGCGTGAGAGGACCAGGATGAGGGCCAGCATGCCGAGCAGTTCTATCCAGTACTGCCATCCCCTGTGTTCCCGCGAGGCGGCACTCTCTGCCGCGGAATGCGATTGGTCGGGCATAGTGAGGCGTGCATTGTAGCAGATGTCCCCGTCCCACTTCCGTTTTTTGTTTGCTCCAGTACGCTGTGCCCATGCGGCCGATCCCTGCCACCATGGCCACGCAGCATCCCGACAATGCGGGGGCGCCGTGGTGGAAGGGCGATGCGTTCATCGCGACGCAGGACGAGATCGAGGAATTGCTGCTGCTCTTCCGGGAGCTGCCGATCGACGAGTACATGTGGGACTGGGAGGGAAAGTACGTGGACGAGGCGGTGGGGGAGAAGCTCTTTTCCCGCGCCGATGATTTCTTCCGCAAACATCCGCTGGGGGAAGCATTCCGTCTCACGTACCGCATCCCCGCATTCGACGGCGACGCCATGCACCGCATGGCGCGGGCGTTCATGAACGTGCTGTCGCTCGCCGATCTTGCGCGGGACATCGGCCTGCCGCACGCGCCGGTGACGGAGCTTTTCCTTCCTCTCACGACGTCCGCGGAGCAACCGCTGCGCGTGCGCCAGGCGTTCCGTGAGGTGGCGGAGTTCCACCGCGCCGTTTTCCATCGCGACCGCGCGGAAGAGGATGCGTTGCTGGGACAGATGGACGTGACGCCGCTCGTGGAGGACGTGGCGTCGCTCTTCTCGATCGAAAACATCCTGCGTCCGTACTGGGAAACGCTGCTGAAGGAAAAGCAGAACATCCGTACCGAGGGGCAGCGGCTCTTCCTCGCCCGTTCCGATCCGGCCATGAACGCGGGGCTCGTGCCCGCCGTCTTGGCCGTGAAGGTGGCGTTGAGCGCGGCGTCGGAGACGGCGCAGTCGCTCGGTTTTCCCCTGTACCCCATCCTCGGCACGGGCTCCCTGCCGTTCCGCGGGAGCGTCAATCCGCAGTACACGGACGTCTTCCTCCGGCAGTACGGCGGGGTGCGGACGTACTCCATCCAATCCGCGTTCCGGTACGATTATCCGCTGGAGGAAGTCCGCCATGCGTTGGAAGAAATCCGGCGGGAAGCTCCGCTGCGGGAGGTGCAGCCCGTCCCGGCCGCGGACCGGGCGAAGCTGCGGGAACTGGCGGAGATGTTCACGTCCATCTGGCAGCCGACGATCGAAGCCATCGCGGGGACGATCAATGCCGTTGCCGCGCACATTCCCTCGCGGCGGGAACGTCTGCAGCATATCGGGCTGTTCGGGTACAGCCGCGGCGTGGGAAAGGTGCGGTTGCCGCGCGCCATCGGGTTCACTGCGGCGCTCTATTCCCTCGGCGTTCCGCCGGAGCTCATCGCGACGGGGCGCGGACTCCTGTGCGCGAAAGAGGCGGGACTCTTCGATCTCGTCGAACGCTACTATCCGGCATTACGTGACGATCTGACGCATGCGGGGAAGTACCTCAACCGGGAAAACCTGCATATCCTCGCGGGGGAGCAGGTGGCGTTCGCGGACATCGAACGGGGCGTGGATGCCGTCGAGGAGGCTTTGGATATCGAACTCGGCCCCCGGAAGCCGCGTCACCTCATCCATCGCAACCTCACCTCCATCATTTTGCAGCGTTTGCGCAGCAATGCTTCCCGCGAGGCGATCGTCCGGGACGTGACGGAGGCCGGCGTCATTCGGCGCAGTCTCGGATGACCCGATTGAGCGAGATTCGCATTGCGGTATGATGGAGCCATGGAAGCCAAAGCCAAGAAGCCATTACCGCAGGATCCCGTGGTGCCGCCCGCACACGGCAAACCCGCTACGCCGCGGGGCGATGTGACGGCTTTGCAGCGGGAAATCGCGGAGTTGCAAGCGCAGGTGAAGCGTTTGACGGATATGGCGGGACGCGCACAGGCGGACCTGCAGAACGCGAAGGCGCGTCTGGACAAGGATGCGGAAGACCTGCGGAAGTACGCCGCGGAGGGTGCGATCCGCAAGCTGCTGCCGGTCATCGATAATTTCCAGCGGGCATTCCTGCATCTTCCGGAGGATTTGAAATCTCATGAGTGGGTGAAGGGCGTGGCTGCCATCGAGCAGCATTTCCTGAAGATCGTGTCCGATTTGGGATTACGGAAGATGGAGGTGCTTGGCAAGCCCGTTGATGCTTCCCGGCATGACGTGTTGATGCAGGGGCCCGGCGCAAATGGTACGGTGATCGAAGTGTTCGAAGAAGGCTACGAGCTCAACGGACGCGTCATCCGCCCCGCCAAGGTGAAGGCGGGCGACGGGACTTCGTCGCAGTCCTGACCGATTATGCAGCGTCTTCCAAGAGCTCTTTGCAGTGGCGCTTCGTGGCTTTGATGATTTCCAAACTGTGGAAATTCCTCGGTTGATGGAGAGGGTCTGCTTGAAGCCCGGCAATTTCCATCGTCAGAGCTTCTATGTCTTTCGGATGCGGCGCCAGTGTCGTTTTGGCGACTCTGCGGATGAGATTGGCATCGTCCGAAGACAAAGCCCCGCCCAAGTCCACCGCCACCGAATTCTCCAAAAACTTGAGGAAAGAGGGGAGATCGGATTGATGAAGCATTAGATATATTATAAACTAAATCTTACTATTTGACAATCTCCCCTTTGAACATCTCTCCTCTCTCTTCGAAGTTCTTGAACAGGCCGTAGCTGGGAGAGGCTGGCGAGAGAAGAACGATCGGAATGTTGCTGGTTGCTGCCTGCCCTGAGCGGAGTCGAAGGGGTTGCTGGTTACTGGTTGTCTGCTTCGCAAGTGAAACAGCTTGTTCCATGTGAGAAACATCCCGGATGCTGACAGTGGCAGCCGCCTTTTCCAGAGCAAGGCGGATGCGCGGGCCGCTCTCCGGGAAGAGGATGACGTTCTGAACGGATGATCGGGCGATGCGTTTGCCGAGTTCGGTGAAGTTGTAGCCGCGGTCTTGGCCGCCGAGGAGGATGGTCGTGACGCGGTCGCCGAGGGCATCGAGGGCAGCGATGGCGGATTCCGGCGTCGTGGAAATGGAGTCATCGATCCATTCGAGGCCGTGGTGGAGGCCGAGCGATTGCAGGCGGTGGGGCAACCCTTGGAAGTCGCGGAAAGCTTCCAGGCATGTTTCCTTGGTGATGCCGAGGTATTCAGCCACTTTCCAGGCGGCGGCCATATTACCTGCATTGTGCCGTCCCAGAAGGTGCGTTTCGCCGACGGGCAGGGGAGCGTCGTCCGCCGAGAACTGCATCTTCTTTCCGATGCTCAGAAATGCGATGCGCTTCGCTCCTTCCTGCTCGACGTTGAAAAAGATGACATCTTCCTCCGTTTGGAAGCGTGCGATGTTCGTCTTTGCGTCCTCGTATGCATCGATGCCGCCGTGGTAATCCAGGTGTTCGGGGAAGAAGCTCGTAACGACGGCGATGGAGGGGCTCGTCTTGAGGTCCGTCAGTTGGTAGCTGCTCATTTCCAGAACGAAGAACGTGTCGGGAGCGGCGTGCTCCAATGCGTCCAGGGCCGGGGATCCGATGTTCCCCACGAGGAAGGCATTGCGCCCGTCGGCGATGAGGGCGGCGTGGATGAGCGAGGCGGTGGTGCTCTTGCCCTTCGAGCCGGTTACGCCGATGACGACGGCCTCGTCTTCGCGAACCGTATCGAGAAAGATCTGGGTGGCGTTCGTCATCTTCTCCCGCACGGCGCCGAATGCAGCCTGCGGCGGTATCCCGGGAGACTTGATGATGACGTCGAAGTCGGCCAGGTTCTCCAGCCAACCCGTACCCAGTCGCCGCCCATGGTGCGCGGCGGAAGGCGGCACATGTTCATCGCTGTCGGCGATGGTGATTTCGCAGTCGGGAACGCGGGTTTCCAGAGCCCGCACCGTCGCCTGCCCCTCGCGCCCGAAGCCGAGAACGCAGATGTTCTTGCCGGAGAGTTCACGAATATGCATAGCGGTTAGCTGTCAGCGTTCAGTGATCAGCTTGGAAAAGGGCACGGGAACGCAGTGGTCTGCGGAAGGAGTGAGGATTTCGTCGATGAGTTTTTTTGGATCAGGTATGGAGGGAAGGACGTCCTTTTTGAATGCCTGCATGACGGGATCATGGTCATATTCTTTGTGTTCCATGGCCAGCAGGAAGGCGGCCTTTGCTTCGTCGGGCGTCCCGACGCACTCGAACGGCTTCATCCCTTCGATGCCCCACAGTTCCCGGTAGAGGGGCAGCAGTGCGGCATCCGTGTAGAGGTTTTTCCCGAAGGTTTGAAGGAGAGTTTTCTTCGGGACGAATGCGGCGAGAAGGGAGAAGACGAAGG
Source organism: Candidatus Peribacteraceae bacterium (assembly GCA_028703835.1). Taxonomy (GTDB): domain Bacteria; phylum Patescibacteriota; class Gracilibacteria; order Peribacterales; family Peribacteraceae; genus CAIKAD01. The sequence continues at coordinate 57,227 of JAQVMB010000002.1, forward strand.
CGCATTTGGGACATTTGCCACACCACAAGTTTCCCTCTCCCCCCCGCCCCTCTCCCGGGGGGAGAGGGGCGCTCTCCCGGGCGCGGATTTTCCAGTTTTTATTGCAGCTCGTCGTGAGCGGCAGGTATCGCGGGAATTGCGCGAAGAGCTTGGCGATGTGCAGTTCGCTGAGCGGCCGCAGCAGGCTGAAGCAGGAGATATCCGTTTTCACGAAGGAGCGAAGGTAGTCTTGCATCATTCGTTCAAAAGCGATGCCTTTGCTCCACTGATGGTTGATCTCTTTCCCGTGGTAGGAAACATTCCCGAAGGAGGCGCTGCGCTCGTTGCTCAGGACGACGGCATCGAAGTCGCCCAGGATCGCGACGATGACGGCGACGAAAGACAGGTAGGCGGTGATGGGCACATGGCCGTTCAGCGCTCCCGCGGCGTTCAGTTCGAAGAGTTCTTTCGGGAGGGAGCGGTTCACCGTGAGGAGCGGCAAACCGGCCTCCTCCGCCAGACGGTCGATGAGCGGGTGCTTGCCGAGGCGCAGGAGCGTGCAGTCAAAGCCAGCTTTCTTCAGCAGCTCCACCGTCACCATGGAATCCTTGCCGCCGCCGACGGGGACGAGGACTCTTTTCGCGCGGTTTTCTATTGGTGCTTCAGGCGGTTGCTGGGTACTGGGTACTGGTTGCTGGTTTGCAGGGAAATGGATCAAGCCGTTGAAGTCGATGTTGTTCCGGAAGAAGAATTCCCCCAGACCGTTTTCGTACACCGTGTTCCAGAAGGCCGCTTCTTCGGGCGAGAGATTCCCCGTCCGGATGGTCATGGTTTTCGGGAGGCAGGTTTTGTAGTAGCTGATCCCGCCCATCAGGTGCAGGGCGCGGAGCGCGTTGCCCAGGGACGGGGCATCGTCACTGCTGCGCAGGGATTCCATCGGCAGCGTCAGTCTCTCCTTGAACGTGATGTCGTCATCAAGGGAATACGTCAGCGTGATGATTCCCGTCTCGGGATCGAAGGCACAGGCATCGAAGATGAATGATTGGTACTGCTTCATGGAGTGCACAGCATACCTTACTGATGTTGTGTTTCAGGAAAATCAACGATGGTGCCGGAGGAGGGAATCGAACCCTCAATGCCTTTCGGCACACGATTTTGAGTCGTGCGCGTCTACCAATTCCGCCACTCCGGCAAGAGTGATAAAAGCAATGGTACGAGAATGAGCGATGCCTGTCAGGTCCTGAGCGCAGTCGAAGGGCTGCCACTCCGGCACGGATGTATTGTACAGATGCTCCCGAGAGAAAGTAATCATCGATCTCCCCTCGCGTCATCAATAGGGCGGAGTTTCATACGGTTTTCGTTCCCCATTCTTTGATGGCTTCCCAACAGGAAGTGGATCGGCTGAAGAAAGAAGCGGAGCAGAAGAAAAAGTTCGCCGATGAAAAACTGCGGGAGGCGGAAGCGACGTTGGCGAGGCAGAAGGAAAGGGAGGCGGAGCTGAAGCTGGAGGAAGCTCGGAAGAAAGAGCAGGAAGCACGGAAAAAAGCCGCGGAGAACATAAAGAGGCAGTCGGAGTTGCACAAATAAACAAAATATAGTATAATATAAATAACACATACTCCCTTTCCCTTATGCGTCGCTCGCATCCTGCGGTCCTTGCGGTTCTTGCCGTATCCGGTGTCTGTCTCTTTCAGGTTCTGCGATCCGCCCCGCTTAATGCTGCCGTGTACCTTCTCCCGCCGCGGTCTTCTGCTTCCTCCGTTTCTTCGCAGAAGGCGGTACGGATGGAATCGGGAACGTTGCGGCTGGAACGGGCCGTGAAGGCGCCTCTCCTGCACCGCAGGGCCATGCCCACCTGCGAGGAGATCGGACGGTGCAAGAAGGGGGAGCGGCAGATGGTCATTCCGTCCCCGGATGTCGCGTCGCTTCTGGATGCGCAACGGAAAGGATGCACGATCAAGCGCTTGTTCCGCAGCGGCGTGTCCGTCCTTTGCCCGTCGACTGCATCCCTGCCGCAGGCGAAAACCGAACGCATTTTTCAAGTGCTCGATGTCCTTTCCAACGAGCAGATCGGCGCCGCGTCCGTGCAGGCTTCCGGCGTGACGGGGGCCGGCGTGCGCGTGGCGGTGTTGGACACGGGCGTCGATGCGTCGCATCCGGAATTGCAAGGCAGAGTCGTGGCGCAGGCCGTCTTCACCGATGACGGCTCCGCGGACACGATCGGCCACGGGACCCACGTTGCCGGCATCATCGCGGGACAGGGCGTGCAGGCGGTGGAGGGTGGCGGACAGGTGAACCGCGCCCTGGGCGTCAGTCCCGGCGCGTCCATCCTTTCCGGCAAAGTATGCGGCAGCGACGGATGGTGTTCGGAGGGGGACATTCTCGCGGGCATCAGCTGGGCGGTGGGACAGAAAGCGAGCGTCATCAACCTGAGCCTGGGCGGGGCGACGTATGCATCGCATTGTGACGACGACTTGCTGGCGCAGGAGGTGAACTGGGCCGTGAGCCGCGGGGTGACGGTGGTGGCGGCTGCGGGGAATGCCGGGACGGAAGGAGTGTCCACGCCGGCATGCGCTTCCAGCGCCATCGCCGTGGGTGCCGTGGACGCGTCGGACGTGCGTGCGTCGTGGTCGAACTACGGCGGCGCGCTCGATGTCGTTGCCCCCGGGGTGGGCATCCTCTCACCTGTTTCCTGCTTGTCCGCCGGCAGCTGCCCCGTCGCGTCGTACGGTTGGTGGAGCGGTACGTCGATGGCCACACCGCAGGTGACCGGTTTGGTCGCGCTCCTGTTGCAGGCCAATCCCTCGTTGACGCCGGCCGCCGTCTCCCGGGCGCTGACATCGACGGCGAAAGATCTCGGTACTGTCGGAGCCGACCTGTTCTACGGTTACGGAAGGGTGGATGCCGTCGCAGCCGTCGCCGCGGCGACGCAGGCGGGCAGTTCGTCCGGCGCACGTTCGTCCAGCAGCGCATCCCTCGGCAGTTCTTCCCGATCGTCGCTTGCAAGCAGCATGCCGGCCAACAGTTCATCCAGCTCTTCCGCCGTTCGAAGTTCCGCAAGCGCCATGAGCAGCCGCATGTCCGGCAGCGTCTCTTCCCGCAGCAGCAGGAATTTTTCCAGTCGCAGCTTCAGCAGCGCGCGGGAGGATCGGGAGGAGAACCATGAACAAGAAGAAGACTTTGCAGAAAAGGAGCGGGGGCAAGAACGTAACGAGCGGGCGGACGATCGTCCCGCCTGTACCGTGAAGGCGTGGGCATGTGAGCCGTTCAACGATTGTACGTGGGAGGGGCGGCAGGAGCGGAAGTGTGCCCTGGTCGATAGCCAATGCCGGGATGCGGAGGCCACCCGTCCGCCCCTGCAGCGCATGTGTGTCCCCCCGGGGCAGGTGCGCAAAACGGAATCCGACAAGGATGCGGAGGAACCGGTCAACGCAAACGTTCCCCGAAAGCTTGTTCCAGGACGCTGATGGTGATCGGCTCATTCCCGTCGTAGATGAGAAGCATCCCGTTGCGACGGAAAAGAACGGGCGTTCCGCCGTCGGGGGTAGTCTGAATCCGGGCGGCGGCGGCTTGCAGTTCTGCGGCGGAGGGGAATGCGAGCATCCGCACGTTCGCGTTCTGTACGGAGAATGACACGCCTTCTCCGAAGAGGACGGGGTCCAGAAGAGGTTCCGGCGTCGTGGTGGCAACGCCTGCGCGTTCGAGAGCCGAGCGGATCGTCCCGGCCAGCGCAGCCGGATTGCCGTTCTCCGTTTTCGCCTGGTCGCTTGCAGCGGTGGATCCCGTTTCCGTTTCAACGGTCCCCAGCACGTTTCCCGACGTGCAGCCTGCGAGGAGCAGGGAGAGCAGGAGGACGGATCCGAGCATGTTCATAATATGGCATTATAAGCCGTCCGATGCCGCTTCCCAACCGTTTCAGCGAGTTCTTTTCGGGGGCTTGTGCCGGAGCAGCGCCCGTATGTCTCGGTCCGTGAGCTGCGGGAAGAAAACGTACCACTGTCCCACTGCGAGGAAGGGGGAAGGCGTGGCAAGGATCGTCGTTTCATCCGCCAAGCCGCGCAGGCGCTCCGCCGTGTCGGGGGCGGCGACGGGCAGTGCGACGGTGATCCGGCCGACCCCCGCCGCGCGCATGTCTTCGATGGCGGCGAACATCGTGGCGCCGGTGGCGGCGCCGTCGTCGGTGAGGATGATGTGCTTGCCGCGCAGGGGAACCGGCGCTTCCGCGAATATTTCCTTTCTGCGGCGGAGTTCGCGCAGTTCTTCCTCGATGACCGGTTCAAGCTCTTCGAAGGTGATGCTTTCCGCTTGCATGAAGACTTCATCCAGGAACGTGCCGCCGCCCTGCGCGATCGCGCCGATCGCGAATTCCGGATTCGCGGGATGTCCGATCTTCCGGACGGCGTAGGGATGGAGCGGCAGTCCGAGCGCGTCGGCCAGCGTTCGCCCGATTTCCGCGCCGCCCCGCAGCAGGCCGAGAACCAGGACATTTTTCCCGTCGCGCAGGTGTTCCAGCCGCCGGGCGAGTTGCGTTCCCGCGTCCCGGCGGTCGAAGAAGGGCAGGACGAGTTCGCTCATTCTTTCGAGTATAGGATCGTGCGGGAAGAACGGCTGCCGTTTCCTTGATTTCTTGTTCCGTCCGCTCCCTCCCGGCGCGCATCGCGACGCGGAGACGGGTTGACGGTCGGTTCCGGCGACCCGGGACAAATCGGCAGAGGGGATTTTTGACGGGGAAGAAACCTCCGTCTAGTCTTCAATCATGTTTGACGTCCTCATCGTCGGCCTCGGCGCCGCCGGCTATACCGCTTCCATCTATACCGCCCGGTATAAGTTAAAGACCCTGCTCGTAGGACTCGAAGAAGGAGGTTTGGGCATCACGGCGGCGGAGGTGGGCAATTGGCCGGGGGACATTGAGATCCGCGGTCCCGATCTGATGGAGAAGTTCAAGAAGCATGCTGCCAGTTTTTCGGAGGTGACGTTGAAGACGGCGCGGATCGAGAAGATCGAAAAGATCACCGGAGGGTTCCGCGCCCATTTCCAGAGCGGGGAGACGGCGGAGGCGAAGACCGTCATCCTGGCGACGGGCTCGAACAAGCGACATCTCGGCGTTCCCGGGGAGAAGGAGTTTGCGGGGAAGGGCGTGACGTACTGCGCCACATGCGATGCGTTCTTCTATCGCGGGAAGACCGTGGCGGTGGTGGGAGGAGGGGACAGCGCCGTGGAGGGGGCGGCCATCGCCGCGCAGGTGGCGAAGCGGGTGTACCTGATCCACCGCCGGGGCGATTTCCGCGCCGAGCCGTACTGGGTCGACAAGGTGAAGGTGAGGGACAATGTCACGTTCGTGCTCGAACGGAATGTGACGGAGATTCTGGGGGATCAGAAGGTGACCGGCGTGAAGCTCGACAAGCCGATGGAGGGGCAGGAGATTCTTCCGGTGGACGGCGTTTTCATCGAAGTGGGGGCCACACCCGCTACCGAACTGGCGAAGGAACTCGGCTGTGTTCTCGATGCGCGGGGATTCCTGCAAGTGGATGCTGCCATGCGCACGACGGTGCCCGGCGTGTTCGGCGCGGGCGACGTGACGAACGCCAGCAACCATTTCGCGCAGTTCGTGACGGCGGCGGGGGAGGCGGGAGTGGCGGCGAACAGCGTCTTCAACCACCTCAGCACGGGGGGCATGGACGGCGGGTATATGAGCGGGGGGAACGGATCGATGTGAAGATTCAATATTCAAGGGTTCAAGAGACAAGAGAAACACAAAGAAGAATGGATTGAGCGGGGTTGATCACTTCTTGGCTCTTGTATTCTTGATTCTTGAACCTTGCTTTCGCATCGGTATTCGGCTTTCTTTCAAAGATTCAAGGCTTGCCAAGACGCAAAACATACTTTAAAGTGCCTCGGCTATGCCACGAGGAAAGAGAACAGTGTTCGGCATGTTCTGTACCGATTCGGGAAACCGCGTCGGCACCGTGCGTTTGCACAAGCAGAACAGCAAGGGTGTCGGCTGGAAGGAATTCAAAGTGGAAAAGTTCTGCCCCGTCTGCCGCAAGCGCATGCCGATGAAGCTGAAGGAAGAGAGGCACTCCAGTTAAGCGGGTCCTGTCGGAAGAATGGCGATGTGGTTTTCATGATGCCAAGGAATCCAAGGGAACCAAAGAAACCAATGATGGCATGGAAGGAGACTCCTTGGATTCTTTGGATTCGTCGGTTTCCTCGGATTCCTTTCTATTGAAGCCTTTCAACTTACGCAGTCTCCGTTCTATAGTTGTCCCGTGCAAGACGTGTACCGTGAAGCGGCATCCATTCTCCTCTTCCGTCCGGCGGAGGGTGGGGGGGAGCCGTACCGACTTTTGTTGTTGCACAAGCCGCGGAAGAACGATGCGTGGCAGTTGCCGCAAGGAGGGGTGGAGGCGGGTGAGAACGTGACGGAGGCGGCGTTGCGGGAATTGAAGGAGGAGGCGGGGATCGATGCTTGCACCGTCATCGGGACGAGCCGGCGGGTGTATGAATATGATTTCCCCCCGTCGTTCCGCCGCTTCCGGCCCGACAATGTCTGCGGCCAGCGCATCCGTTTCATTTTCGCGGTCGCGGAGCCGTCCGTTCCGGTCCGGGTGGACGGCGTCGAGATCAACGATTTCATGTGGGCGGATCCTTCGGGCATCGGGCGATACCTCCGCCGCCGTGCCTACGCCGATCTCGTCGCCGCGCTGGTCGAAGAGGGGCTTTCGCTTGTCCGGTCTGTTTCTTCCCGTCCGTAGGCGTGCAAGTCCTCCGTCTCCAATTGACGCACTTCCGCAACTACGCGTCACTCGACGCGGACGTGTCGGGTGCGCTTTTGCATCTCTTCCTGGGCAGGAACGGCAGCGGCAAGACGAACCTGCTCGACGCGCTCTCCGTCCTGTCGGTCCAGCGGTCGTTTCTGGGCCTGGAGGAACAAGACCTGACGCGGCACGGGGCGGATTTCCACCGTTTGCGCGCCACGGTGCGTTCCGATGCGGGTGAGGAGGAGACGCTGGAAACGGTCAGCCAGCAGCAGCCGCGGAAGCAACGTGCGTGTTTTCGCAACGATGTCCGCATTCCCGTGTCGGAGATGGTGGGCCGGCTGCCCACCGTCGCATTCCTGCCGTCCGACCTGGAGCTCTTCGTCGGGCCTCCCGCCGGGCGGCGGCGTTTCCTCGACCAGATCCTCTCGCAGGCCGCCCCCTCGTACCATCGCGCGTTCGGCGAGTACCACCGCGCGCTCAAGCAGCGCAACACCCTCCTGCGGCGGGTGGCGGACCGCGCGGCGTCCGCGCGGGACCTGGACCCGTGGGATGCGCACCTGGCGGAGAAGGGGAGCATTCTCACCGTCGCGCGATTGGAACTGGTCGAGACGTTTTCCCTCGCCCTCACGGACGAACTGAAGCGTCTGGGGGAGAGTTGGTCGGAGACCGTCATCCGCTACGAACGCTCAGGCACGGAACGCACGTCCGATGCCCTGGCCGCGGAACTGCGTGCTCTCCTCGGGCGCGCCCGGGAGCGGGATCTCCTCCTTCAATCCACCACCGTGGGCCCACACCGCGACGATTGGCGCATCGAGGCGGACGGGACGGCGCTGGAGCGGCATGCCTCGCGCGGGCAGCAGCGTGCGGCCGTCCTCTCACTCCTCTTTCTCGAGGCGTCCTACCTGGAATTGTGCAGGAACGAGAATCCCGTGATCCTGCTTGACGACGTGTTTTCCGAATTGGATGACGACCATCAGGAGCGCGTGCTGGGGGCGTTTCCCGGGCATCAGGTGTTCCTGACGGCCACGCATCGTCCGCCGGCCTTGCACGACGCGGCGGTGTGGCTGGTGGACCGGGGGACCGCGGTGAGGGAGTGATTTTACGGAAGAACAAGAGCCGTTGCGGGGTCATTCGCGCGCAGTGCGCCGTAGACGGCGAGCGCGAGCGCGTCGGCGGCATCGTCCGGCGTGGGTTTCGTTTCCAGCCGCAACATCAGGGCCATCATGTCCTGGATCTGCGCTTTCGATGCCTTTCCGTCGCCCGTGACGGCGGATTTGAGTTGCAGGGGCGTGGGTTCCAAATGGGGGATATCGTGCTGGGCGAGCGCCAGGAGCAGACAACCGCGCGCATGGGAAACATCCATGGCCGTCGTTTCGTTCTTGGCGAAGAACTGCCGTTCGATGACGGCCAGGTCCGGCTTGCACTCCGCGAGATACTCCGAAAAATCCGCATGGATTTCCCGCAGGCGATCCGCCAGGGGGCGACCCGGTTTCGTCCGCAGGACAAGCCATTCCACCGCGCGGATGTCCGAAGGGGACGCGGAGTCCACCACGCCGAGCCCGATGGTGGCGAGGCCGGGATCTATGCCGAGGACGCGCATGGGGAAATCTTGTGCTTCCAGCCCCTTTTTGGCAACGTTCCGCCATTGAAAAATGACCTGATTTCTGCTATTCTAAGAGGAAAAATGGATATCAAGACCCGCCGCCCCTGGCATCGCCACTTCGTGGCACTTCCCTTGGTCCTGCTGCTGTGCGCCTGGGTGATTTTTCTGGAAGAGCGGGAGCCGCCGCCCGTGGCGTCCCTCGGGACGGAAGCCTTCTCGGTGGAGCCGGGACGGACGTTTTCCCAAGAGGACGGGACATTGCTATTGGCGACGGGTGAGACGCCCCTGCGCATGGCCGGGAATGGCGTGATGCAGGGCGGTGCCGTCCTGGTCTCGTTCGAAGGGGCGGGCATGCTGCGTGCGGCCTCTTGGACCGTGCAGGGTCTGGCGGGGGCGGTCCACGTCTCGTACCTGCCCGGCGGCGCCCTGACCGTCGCCGCCATCACGACGCCCGCCCTTCTGCGCAGCGATGACGGCTGCGTCCAGCTGGTGCCCGCGCTGTCACAGTGGACGGCGCCGCAGACATGCGCATCGCTCGAAGATGGCCTGGAAGGGTGGCGTGCATCGCGCGTCGTCACCGCGTTGCCCCTTTCGTTTTTGCAGGAACAATATGCGGCACTTCATGTCTTGCCCAAGGAGTCCGCTATCCTGCCGCCGCTTCTCCGGGCTCTTCCGCCGTCGGACGGCATCCCGGATACGGAGGCGATCTTCGGGTTTCTGCGCGGGCTGACGGAAAAAGGGGATGCGGCGGCGATCCGGCAGTTCCTTTCCGATCCGGTCGTCCATGAGGCCGTCGTGGATGACCCCCGCCACGCGGCTTTGCTCACAGTCCTGGCGGTCCGTTCATCCCGGCACGATATCGCCTTGGCGCTCTTTCCACTCCTCAGCGGGGACGGCGACGCTCCGTTCCTCACATCGACGCACCCGCGCATGAGCGATGCCGCCTGGGTCTTGCCTTCCGCTTCCCTTCCGCGCGAGGAACGCCTGCTGCGCCTGTTCCGGATCCCGGCGGGGGATGTGCTTCGGGAGGGGATGTCCGAACGGGTGGTGGAGCGCTGGACGACGGAAGCGGAAGTGTTGCTGGGGACGGAGGAAGATCCGTCCGCTTTCCTGCATCTTCTCTTCGCGGATCTCGCGACGGCCATCGATCGTTTCCGCACGGACGGCTATCCCGAACGGGCGGCGCGCTATCTCCGGGCGGCGGAGCGTCTGGCTTCGTCGGGCGGTGCGCTGCTGCCGGAGGAGGCGCAGGCATTCCGGGCAATCGTGAGCGCCATCAGCCGTCCCGCAGCGGAGCCCGTTGTCGTCCCTGAGGATGTTTCCCGCTCCTCGGAGGCGGCATCTTCTTCCGTGTCGCTGTCTCCGGCGGAGGTGGAGGACCGAACGCGCAGTGCACTGCGCGACGTGCAGGCGCTCTTCACCGTCCGGACCGCCATCGACGTGTCCGGCCCCGTCACCGCCCGCGTGAAAGAAGTGGTGTTTTCCGGCGCGAAGGGCGATACCTTCGTGGACTTCACCTACGATGCCCTGACGGGGGATGTGATGGAGATCACGCTCGACGGAGAGGTGTTGCCGCTCGGCCTTTCCTTGCCCGCGCTGGCGGCATGGGTGAGGGGAGAATAAGACAATGAGAACTTGAAAATGCAAAATGTGGGTGGTATTGCCTCACCCAAAGACCTTGCTCCATATTGACTAGGTTCTCCGCTCTCCGTAACCTTTACGGGCTCCGGTCATTTCATGCACGGGCGATTAGCTCCCGCTTTCGCCCTCCGGGCTACGGTGGGCAGGCAGGGGTTACTCCCTCATCCGATCATTCGTTTCACGGGCGATTAGCTCAGGGGTTAGAGCGCGACACTGATAATGTCGAGGTCGATGGTTCAAATCCATCATCGCCCACCAACATTCGCTTTGCGAATGTGGGTGTATCGCTCGCTCGCTTCGCTCACGAGCTCTTTTTTCATTGGGAGGAGAACCTCCCAACCCCTCCCGTGGGAGTTGAAACTTGTGTTGGATATAACATTTGATCCCTTCCTCACCACTTGACATTGTATAACTATTTGATTAAATACTCTTCCTCCCATTCCGTTGGAATGAGAGATAGGGGTGTAACTCAGTGGTTAGAGTGCCGCCGTAAGGGACTGTTATCTGAGGTCCGGAACAAAGATAACGGTTGGTTGATAACCCGGAAGTCGAGGGTTCGAATCCCTCCATCCCTGCTCGCCCCGTTCTCAAAACGGGGCTTGTTTAGTAATCGTAAACATCAGTTCCAAACCAATGGAAATTCAATTCTCCAGCACGATATCCAGACTGTGCAGAAGGGAAACCGCTTCCGGCAATGAGAAGACCGTCTTTTTCAGGATATTGCTGCGGAAGTCGATGGCGTAATGGAACGCTCTTTTGAAATTGGCTTCGGTGAGGTTCGTGTTGTGGAAGATGGATTTTTCAAAATCCGTTCCTTCGAAATCGGCTTTCGAGCAGTCCGTTCCCGTAAAATCCACCTCTTTTGCGATGCAATCCTTCAGGACGAGGTGCGGAATTTTAGCGTACCCGAAGAGCGATTGGCTCAGGTCGCTCTTCAGGAATTGAAGGCCGCGCATGTTCTTGCCGGGCCTCGTCCAATCGATGCCGATGGTTTTGCATTCCTGAAAGACGGTTTCCATGAAGGAGCAATCGATGAACTTTATGGCGCTCAGAAGCGATGCGCTGAACGTGCAGTCGATGAAATGGCACTGCCGGAACGTGCATTCGAGAAGCCTGCACTTCGAAAACGTGCATTTCTCAAATTCCTTCCCCACGATGTTCTCTCCGGTGACGTTCAGTCTTTCAAATTGCTGATTTGCAAAGATTTGCTGTGCATTTACGAAGGAATCCATGCATATATTCTACTGTATGGAGACAGGCTCGTCTGAAGATTCTTTGTTCTTGCCCGAAAGCAGATGCGTCATTTTGTGTTTATAATATGCCAAGTGGTATGTCGGTATCACGACGGACAGCATGATGACCGTCGGGATCGTCGATAAGGCGGGTTCCGCCGACGGGGGGCGGATGTACGGGATCCCGAAGCGATGGATGGCATAGCACGCCCCTGCGCTGAGGGCGGCGGGGATGGCCGTGGGGAGGAAATGGCTGAAGCGGGAAGGACAATGGTTTGCCACACATGCGTGGATTTTCATGATGACCGAGGCGGAAATGCCGGAATGGATCATTTGGTTGATCGCGGCACGGCCAACCGCCTGCATGCCGTGTTCGATGTTCATCATGCCGGATATGCATCCCATCGTTGCCACACCCAATCCCGCGATGGCATTGCGGTGTCGCATGATGAGCGCGCTGATGGACGATGATGAGGTTTGTTCGGCAGATTCGACCGAAGGGGTGGTCTTTGGCTTCGTTGGCATCCTTGGAATCCTCGGCATCCTCATTTCTTATAAATATCCGTCACGCTCTTGCCCTCTTCGACGTTGCGCAAGACGCGGGCAAGCAGGGGGGCGATGGGCAGGATCTTCAGACCGGGGAAGGCTGCGGGATCGTTGGGGATGCTGTCCGTGACGACGATTTCGGCGAAGCCCGCTGCGGTGAGCCGCTCGACGGCGGGGCCTGAGAAGACGCCGTGCGTGGCTGCGGCGTACACGTCCGCATTGGCCCCCTGCGCCAGGAGCGCCTTCTTGGCGGAGAGGAGCGTGCCGGCGGTGTCGATGAGGTCGTCGTAGAGGATGCAGGTCTTGCCTGCGATATCACCCACGACCTGCTGGATCTCCGCCGTCTGGTGGGCGGGACGCGTCTTGTGCAGGATGGCGAGTTCCGCGCCCAGCGTATCCGCCAGTTTCTTCGCGCGCTTCGCGCCGCCCACGTCGGGGGCCACGACGACGGGGTGCTTCAGCTTCTTGGAGCGGAAGTATTCCGTGAAGATGGTCCGGGAGCTGAGGGCGTCCGCCGGGATGGAGAAGAAGCCCTGGATCTGGTCCGAGTGCATTTCCAGCGTGATCACGTGGTCGGCGCCCGATTCCTCCAGGAGGTGTGCGATGAGCTTGGCGGAGATGGGTTCACGCGGCTCCGTCACGCGGTCCTGACGTGCGTAGGGGAAGTGCGGGAGGATGACATGGATGGAGCGGGCGAAGCTGAGGCGCGCCGCCTGGCACATGAGGAAGAGTTCCACGATGTCCTCATTGGGTTTCTGGCTTCCCGTCTGGAGCAGGTACACGTCCTGGCCGCGGACCGACTGTTCGAATTTGACGTAGTGCTCCCCGCAGCTGAATTTCTTGAGGCTTACCCTGCCGAGCGGGATGCCGAGTTCGGCCGCGAGGGCGGCGGCGAGGGCGGGGTGGGATGATCCGCTGAAGAGGTGCATGGGGGTGCCGGGGAAGCGGGAGAGCAGTACAATCGTAGCACACCCCGTCACGCATGGCACCGCGCCGCGTTCCCGCTCCCCGTTTCCCCTGATGCGCATCCGCTTCTCCACCGCACGGGATCTTCCCGTCGTCGACGAGGATTTGGCCGTCCAACACGGCTCCGTTGCGGACATGCTCGTCCATCCCGATACCGGGAAGGTCGAAGGGTTCTTCGTGCGCATCCCCGGTTTCTTCCGCAGCGAACAATTGTTCCTGTCGTCGTCGGACATCATGCACTGGGGATTGCGCGTGGTCATCCGCGGGCCGGAGGCGTTGGGGCCGGTGGAGGATCGCGTGCGGCTGCAATCGCTCCTCGAAGACGGCCGCGTCCTGCTGGGGCAGCCCATCCTGACGGACACGGGGCGCGCGCTCGGCAGGTGCGCGGACCTCCAGTTCGATACGGTCCACTTCATGGTGGAGTGGCTGTGGCCGCGCAAGCTCTGGCGGTGGGGCGATCCCATCCCGCTTTCCCAGGTCATCGAGGTGCGGAAGGATGCCATCCTGGTGCGGGACCCGTCCGTGCCGGTACCCGAGAAGGAAGACGTGAAACCGCCGCTCATCGAACGCCTGCCGGAAGCGGCGTGATGGTCAAAAAAAGCGCCCCGTTGGGAGCGCTTTCGGAGGCGGGAGGAGGATCAGGAGAGCCCGATGTTCTCGGCGCTCGTGAAGAATCCCACGATGATGCGGGAGACGAGGATGACGATGAGGCCGACGATGACGTAGATGATGGATTTCTTCGCCTTCTCCTTCTGCTCCTCTTCGCCTTGGGAAATGATGAGGCGGATGCCCGCGATGATGATGTAAATCACCGCGATGAGCGCGAGGAAGTCGAGGACTTTCTTGATGAGGTTCCCGATCGTTTCCTTCAAGTCGCCGTTCCCGTCGGGAACGCCGATGTCGGGCAGGTCGCTGTCCAGCTGGGCGAAGGCGGGGAGCACGCCCGTCGATACCGCGACGGCGGTCGTCCAGAGGCGGTAGGTGATGCGGTCAAATACAGTCATGAGGTGGGGGGAGTTGCTGGTATTCTTACTCGGGGAGCGGAAGTGTCGCAAGCCGCCATCCTTTTCATGGAGAGGAAAGGTCTTGACGCTGCATTGATCTGTGATTTGGTGAGTTCTTCTTTTTCGCGTCCACGATCAGGAAGAGCACATGGCGCATCCCGGTGTCCATGTCCTATGCATTGCTCGCGAATCCCGCACCGATGAGGACGACGGCGGGACCGGCGAACCACAAGTCCTGGTTATAGATCATGAGTTGCATGAGCGGGCTCTGCTGGATGATGGGGGAGAGCTGTGCCAGCTGTGGCATGGTCAGGTCCAGGATGGGGAGGTTGGACACGTACGTCAGGAGCGTGGAGAGGAGGAGTCCGGCCGTGGCGGCGCCGCAGAGGACCGTGACGATGATGTTCACCAGGGTTGTTTCCCGCGCATAGTGCACGCCGATGCCCGCTTTGACCGTCAGGAGGATCATCAGGACGATGAAGAGGAGCAGCTTGAAGACGGAGAAGACCGGAAGGTCTGGGGACAGGCCGAGGAGGCTCTGCGACGTGAGGCCCGCTTCCTTGCCGACGCGCAGCAGGACATTGCCGATGCCCTGGACGGCCACGATGGCGATGTACGTGGCGATGATGACTTTCACGGATTCCTTCTTCCCGATGATGAACGTGTACGTGATGACGATCGCGAAGAAGACGATGATGAAGAGGTCCCAGCTCAGCGTGAGGTTCGACATGTCCGTTATCGTACCCTGCGGAAGGATGCGGAGCTTCCGACCGCTTGCGCAATGTGTTGCTGGTTGCCGTTTACTGGTTTCTGGTTATCGATGATTGCCGGGCAAACTGAACCCGAAAACCATGGCATCGACCCGTGCGCATCTCCTCTTTTCCCTCTATGCTGCCGGCGATGCGACATGGTTTTCTCCTCATCGACAAGCCCGCGGGCGTGACGAGCCACGACGTGGTGGCGCAGGTGCGTCGCATGCTCCACGAACGTTCCGTGGGGCACTTGGGCACGCTGGATCCCGCCGCGACGGGGTTGCTCGTGCTGGCCGTTGGCCGCAAGGCGCTGAAGGTGGTGGAGATGTTCTCGCGCCTCACGAAGGCGTACGAAGCGGATGTGCGGTTGGGCGCGGTGAGCACGACGTATGACGGAGACGGAGCCATCGAGGAAGTGGTGCCACCCAAGGGATGGACCGTCCCCCCGCAGACCACGGTGCAGAACCTCTTGCGCGACCGATTTTTGGGACGCATCAAGCAGGTGCCGCCCGCGCACTCCGCCGTCCACGTGGGCGGGGAGCGCGCGTACCGCAAGGCGCGGCAGGGGAGGGCGGTGCACATTCCCGCCCGTGACGTGGAGATCAGCGCCTGCAATCTCCTCTCGTACGAATATCCCCGCTTGCGGCTGCACGTGGCGTGCGGATCCGGCACGTACATCCGTTCGTTGGCGCACGACTTGGGGCAGATGCTGCGCTGCGGCGGGTACCTGGAACGTCTGCGCCGGACGGAGGTGGGGGAGTGGCCGGTGTCACAGGCCGCGGCGCCCGCGGACATCGCCTGGGCGCGCGTTCTGCCGTTGAAAGATGTGCTCCAGGGACTTCCCCGCCGCGACCTGGCCGATGAGGAATGGCAGGAAGTGCAGTTCGGAAGGGATATCGAAGGGGAAGTGCAACCGCATACCATCGGTTGGCATGGCGACATACCCGTCGCGGTCCTCGAACCGGGCGGGGAGGGGATCATCCATGCGCGGAAGGTGTTGTAATGCGTGAAGGGGTCAACCTACGGTTTCCCCCCTTCACGGGCATCCCCCTTCCCTGAGCGGTGTCGCTGCATCGTTGGGGCCCGGCAGAGCCACCCAACGCTTCGCGACCATTTCTTTCATTATTGTTTTTAGAACGCATATTTGTTACCCTGCATCGGCTCTGGGTCAGTAGCTCAGTCCGGTAGAGCAGTTGCCTCTTAAGCAATTGGCCGTGGGTTCAAATCCCACCTGACCCACCACTCAACTCGCCGCGTTGCGGCTCGCTCGAGGTTTGTGTTCCTCGCTTGTGCTCGGAGCTTCACCACTCATTGAGCAAGAGTGTCCCGAGCGAACGGAGTGAGTCGAGTGACAGATCTAACCGTTACCACCCATTAATAACAAATTGCCCTATACTTCAAAAATTTCTTAACTGGTGACATCGGGTCGATTTGAACAAAAGGTCATGGCTCCTGTGCTTTAAGCCATGGCTGCTTGTGTCGGAGGTGCAGGATTCGCCGCTGGTTGCGGCTTTGCTGTCGGTGTTGCAGGCGTTGCTTCGGGCTTCGCTGTTTCCGGTTTCTTGTCCGTTTCCATTTTCTTGACTGCTGTATCACATGCTTCCTTCGTCAGTACCATTTTTCCGTCCGCAGCGGGCGGGACGGCTTCCTTCAGGAAGGCCTCTGCTTCTTTTGTGAGCCCGGTGAATTCCAGTGCCACTTTGCCGTTTGCATCCAGGGAAACGACGATGTCAAAGTTCTCGGAAGCAATGTTCTTTTCCACCAGCATGCCCTTTATATTTTCTTTCAGAGCGGTGACTCCGTCATTTTGTGTGTCCGTCAGCTCCTTGGCCATCTGGTCAACGATCGCTTTCTCACCCTGTGTCTTATCTCTTTCCGCTTTTAACTGTGCACTGGTTTCCTGCATCTTTGTGACCTGCTTCGCATTTGCGTCGATTTCGTTCTTCAGATTGTCACGCTTCGCCTGCAGGTCACTGAGCACGTTGGCCGGCGTTTCCTTCTTTCCCTTGAGCGTTTGGATCTGAGCATCCATGTCGGCCAAGTCTTTGGTTTTCTGCGTGTTCGTTTCGATAAGGCCCTTGATGGATCCTTTCTCCGCTCCCTCGTCGTATTCGGTAATTTGCTGGTTGAGAGCTTCGATCTTGCCCTGTTTCTCATTGCTGATGGCGGTGAGGGCATCTTGCTCAGAACGGTCTGGTTTCTCTTTCTGTTTCTGACGAACGTCCTTCATCACGTCGCGTCTCGTCGTAAGCTCTGCCTGCCCGCGTTCGCTTCCGTCGGCGGGTTTGTCCGTTCCTTTCGTCGTTCCTTGTTCCTGTCCCTCCTCTTTCGTCTCCGGCTTGTTGTTCAGCGACTTGTCGCCGATGCGTTGGAAGTACTCGATGGCAAGTGCGATCACCTTCAGGAAAGCAGCGAACTTGTCCGTGCCGTCCTTGGCTTCCTTCAGTTCCCGCATGGCCTGCTTCATTTCCCGCTGGATGCGTTCACCCTCGGTCTTGGGTTTGGTTTCCTTGCTTTGTTCGGGGGCGGGAGTTCCTGCTTCCGGCTTCTTGTTGTCCGGTTTGCCCTGTGTTTCGGGCTGGGTTTTTGGTTGGTCGGGCTGTTCTGCACTATTTTTCTTGTCCGGTTCTTTCCCCTCCCTCTCGTTCATTTCCGGTCCCACCAATCCTTGAATAGTACTCTTTAATGCGCCGGCACCCGTTCCGATTTTACCGCTAAAGTCGCGTATCTGTTCCTTTGCTTTCTTTGCGTCACCTGTCGCGCTGAGGGATTCGGTGTGCAAACTACCTGCCGTCTTCTTGAAATAATCTTCCACTTTCCCCAAGCCATTTGCAGCACTCCGGCCGAATTGCTTCAGTGTGTCGGTGGCTCGCTGCATCTGTTCCTGTGTGTTTTTATCTGCAGCATTCACACTTGTATCCGTTTTCTTTTTTATGTCGGGAGTTCCGTTCTGGTTTTCTTTAGCAGGCTTCGGCGCGTTTGTCGCTGCTGCAGGGGTTTCACCTCCTTTAAATACCAATCGATGTTCGCGAGTGCCCGTGTTGACGTGGTGCAATGTCATGCTTGCGTGGTTTGAGTGGCGGAGGAGGCGGCGATATCGGATTCAAGTTGTGAGAGCGTGTTCGTTTCGTCTTTGCGACTCTCCGCTTCTGCGGATGTCATTGCGTTTTTGCGAAAATCATTCACGACGGCGCGCAGGCCATCTGTCCATGCCTGAAATGCTTTCTCGTAGCTGGCGTATGCTTGTTCGTACCGTTGCATCCGTGCTTGGTTTTCTTCAGGTGTTTCTGGTGCGTATTTTGCGTCGAGAGTGGGAATGACTTCCGTCACCAGCTCCGGCTCGATCTTTGCCATCAAAGCATCGTAAATTTCCTTCCCCGTCGGGATGCGGAAGGGGAGTTGCGCTTGGCCGGCGGTCGTGACGGCATCAGACATGTTCATTGTTCGCCGCGGTCGCGGCCGGAAAGGGATTCCATGCAGTGGCGCTGGATGGTGCGCCAGTCAAAGGGGAACTTGTACGTCTCGCAGGCGCGCACGACGGCCGCGAAGGCGTTCCACGCGTCCGGCTGTTCGAAGAGAAAGGCGTTGCCTGTTTCCTGCACGGGGTTGTAGTCCTCCAGGCCGTCGGTTGCCGGCGCCAGCGGCACGACGCCGTAGCGGAGGCAGAGCTCCGGCTCCTTCATGCCCTTCGGGTCGGCCAGGAAGAGCGCCATGTCGGCGGCGGCGTACATCATGCGGATCTCGCGGTCGTCTTCCGCCACGATGTGGATGCGGTGCCCGTTCTCTTTCGCGAGTTTCGTGAAGAGCGCGCCGTACGAAGCGGAGCCTTTGCCGAGCACCAGGATTTCCATCTGCAGCGAGAGGAGGCCCGGGAGTAATTCCGCGAGGAGCTTGCCGCCGAGTTTGTCCGTCATGCCGGCGGGGAGGCAGAGCATGGGGCGCTTCGGTTCACTCGGCCACCCGAGCTCTTTCTGGAGCGCGGTCTTGTTCTGGATTTTCAAGTCGACCGTTCCGATGCTGTATTTCCTGACGATGAGAGGGTCGTCGGAGGGGAGATGGAGGTGCATGGAATGGGTGTTTGTAATCTCCTTATTATAGCGGAAAATCGCTTCTTTTTGGAGCGGGAGGGGCTTGACGTGTCGTCAGAAGGTGAGGAAAAAACATATCAAATATATGGCTGATGGGTGTGTCTAATGTGGAGAGGGCAGAAAGGGGAGAAAGGAAAGAAAAGAAAGAAATGTTCTTCCGTTATGACTATCCTTTTCTGCCCTTCCTTTCATTTCTTTCTTTTCCGCCCTCCTTTGGCAGGGCAATCTACTGCCATGCAACAGCACCTCGTCCTCATAGACGGCCATCACCTGATGTACCGGGCCTTCTACGCCATTCCGGCGACGATGCGGACGGCCAAGGGGGAGCAGACGAATGCGGTGTACGGCGTGGCGTCGATGCTCCTCGCGATCCTCAAAATCGAGCAGCCGGATGCGCTTCTCTTCTGCTTCGATGCCGGGGACAAGACGTTCCGTCACCAAGAGAACGCCACCTATAAGGATGGACGCGCCGAGACGCCCGATGAATTTTACCTGCAGATCCCGCGCATCCTGGAAATGATCGATGCGTTCGGCTTCAAGCACGTGGCCGATGGCGGGTTCGAAGCCGATGATTTCCTGTGCACGTACGCGGTGGCGGCGGAGAAGGCGGGCATGCGCGTGACCATCGTGACCGGTGACCGGGATGCGTTCCAATTGGCGACAGACAGCATCCGCGTCGCGATTCCTCACAAGGGTTACCAGCAGACGGAATACCTGGGCCCGCGGGAGATCGAGACGAAATACGGGGTGACGCCGGCGCAGATACCTTCGTATAAGGGGCTGGTCGGGGACGCGTCGGACAACTTGCCGGGCGTGCTGGGCATCGGTCCGAAGACGGCGGCAACGCTCCTGCAGCAGTACGGGACGCTCGCGGGTGTGTACGAGCATCTGGCGGACATCAAGGAGACCGTGCGCGCCAAACTGGAGAAGGACCGCGAGCAGGCGTTCTTCTGCGAACGGATGGCGACGCTCATTTGCGATATTCCTCTGCCTTGTTCACTCGATGATCTGGCACTGCGCGACATGCCCGTGGAACCGGTGGCACGCTTCTTCCGCGAGGTGGAATTCGCCGCGCTCCAGAAACGCTTGGATTCCCTGCTGAGGACACCCTACGGCTCGGCGCATTTCCTCGTATCCGCGGTTTCCGCCCCGGCCGTTGCGGTCGGTCGAGAAGAAGATCAGCTCTCTCTGTTCTGATCGACTTGTTTGCTCGAAATGCAAATGATGTTTTTGTCATACGTTCACGATTTCTGAGGTCTTCCGGCTCTTTATAATCCGTTCACTTTTCGTACTCAGGTGAAAAAGGGCTTCGAATTACATGAGCACATTTTGTGGTTCGTCCCTTGCATAAGATGAAAAACCTGCGCACCATTTGTGAACGTATGTCCTGAATCTGAATACCTTTGGTATTCATTAGCCTCTTGCACCGCTCTCCGAAGCCCCGTTAGACTGACAGCCGCTTTTTCCTCTCCGCGTTTCGCCCGTCCCGGGCCCCGCGGTTCCCCCGTCCGCTCATGCCAAAGGAACGCGTCCTTGCCAGTCTAGACATAGGCAGTGCGAAAATTCGCACCGTCATTGCCGTCGTGGACGGCTCCGACAGCGACCATCGCGTCCCGAATGTCATCGGGGTGGGTTTGTCGCCCTCGCTGGGCATGCGCAAGGGCCACGTGATCGACGTGGAGGAACTCATCCATAACATCATTTCTTCGCTGGAGGACGCGGAACGCATGGCGGGCGTGCCCGTGAACCACGTCTTCGTGGGCATGAGTGGCTCGCATATCGAATCCTTCGACAGCCGCGGCGTCATCGCCATCTCCGGATCGGAGATCACGGTGGAGGACATCGCCCGCGTCCTCGACGCGGCGCAGGCCATCTCCATTCCCGCCAACCGCCGCATCCTGCACATCGAGCCGAAGGCGTACGCGGTGGACGAGCAGCGCGGCATCAAGAACCCGCTCGGCATGACGGGCATCCGCCTGGAGGTGGAGGCGCACATTGTGACGGGGCACGTGCAGCACGTGAAGAACGTGGAGAAGTGCATCGACCAGGCGGGAGTGGACATCGACGCCCTCGTCCCGTCCACCATCGCGTCGGCGGAGGCGACGCTCACGAAGCGCCAGAAGGAACTGGGCGTCCTCGTCATCGACGTGGGCGCGGGCTGCACGAGCGTCGCGGTGTTCGAAGAGGGGACCATCCTGCACTCCCTCTCCCTGCCCGTGGGCGGCGAGAGCGTGACGAGCGACATCGCCATCGGCCTCCGGACATCCATCGATACGGCCGAGAAGATCAAGATTGAATTCGGATCCGTCCTGCCGGGGGAGATGAGCGAGCGCGAGATGATCGACCTCTCCACCGTCTCCAAAGTGGACACGCAGACGGTCTCGAAGAAGTACATGGCGGAGATCATGCAGGCGCGCTACTTCGAGATCTTCTCGCTCGTGAAGAACGAACTGGCCCGCATCGGCCGCAGCGGCATGCTGCCCGCGGGCGCCCTCCTCACGGGCGGCGCGGTGAAGGCGCCGGGCGTCCTGGACCTTGCGCGCGACGTGCTCGGGCTCCCCGTCCAGATGGGTTTCCCCGTCGACGTCGGCGGCGTCATCGAGAAGGTGGACGATCCAGCCTACGCCACCGCCTTGGGCACGCTCGTGTGGGGCATGCGGGAGGAGGAGCGTGTGGGCACATCCAATCCGTTCCACATGAAGCGCGCCGTCAAACAAGTCGGTTCCTGGTTGAAATCTTTATTTCCGTAAGACGCCGCGGCCGCGAAGGGTCGCGTCTACACCGTTGTTTCCTCCCCCTCACCTTCCCTTGTCCTCCCTTCCCCTTTCTCCCATGTCCGACACGTTCCGCTCCATCTTCTCCGGCACCCGGACGTCCGGGAACACCACCGCCAACACGCAAAAACCCGCTGACGCGGCCGACGGTTCGCGCGAAGTGCGCCCGGACATGATGCCCGGCGCGGTGATCCGCGTCCTGGGCGCGGGCGGCGGCGGCGGCAACGCCGTCAACCGCATGATCCACGAGAAGGTGCACGGCGTGGAATTCATCGCCGTGAACACGGATATGCAGGCGCTCTACCATAATCCGGCTTCCAAGAAGATCACGATCGGCCGCGGGACGACGAAGGGGCTGGGGGCGGGTGCCAACCCCGACGTGGGGAAGAAAGCGGCGGAGGAAAGCCTGGAAGAAATCAAGGATACGATCGAGGGCACGGACATGCTCTTCCTGACCGCCGGTCTGGGAGGCGGGACGGGAAGCGGCTGTTTGCCGATCATCGCGGAGGCGGCGCGCAGCATGGGCATCCTCACTGTCGCCGTCGTGACGAAGCCGTTCAGCTTCGAGGGGTTCAAGCGCAAGAAGCAGGCGGAGGAGGCGTTGGAGTACCTGAAGGGCAAGGTGGACACCCTCATCACGATCCCGAATGACAAGATCCTCTCCCTTATCGACAAGACGACGCCGCTCATGGAGGCGTTCCAGGTGGTCGACGAAGTGCTGAAACACGCCATCGAGGGCATCTCCAGCATCATCACGGTGCACGGTCTCGTGAACGTGGACTTCGCTGACGTGAAGGCCGTCATGCAGGACGCAGGCACCGCCCTGATGGGCATCGGCTACGGGACGGGGGACAGCCGCGCGGCGGAGGCGGCGCGTGCGGCCATCGACAGCCCGCTCTTGGAGACGAGCATTCACGGCGCGCAGGGCGTGCTCTTCAACATCACGGGCGGCAACGACCTGTCGATGTTCGAGGTGGACGAGGCGGCGCGCATCATCACGGAGGCCACGTCGCCCGAGGCGAACGTCATCTTTGGCGCCGTCATCGACGAAGCCTACACGGGGCAGGTGAAGGTGACGGTGATCGCGACGGGCTTCGACGAGAAGGAGGGCATCATCACGCCCGCCGCCGCGAATCCGGCGCAGCGCCTGATGAAGAACACGTTCTCGCGCCCCTCCGTGGAGAAGGCGGAGGGCCGTTCGCAGCCCATGACCGACCCCAACGTGAAGACTTCTTCGCCGCAATTCAACGAAGAGGAGCTCGAAGTGCCGGCGTTCATGCGGAAGCCGCTGTCGAAGTAAGTCTTTGTTCCCTCATCCCCCTGCCATGAACCAGGCGCTTCGCTTCGGTTCATGGCCTGTCCCCCTTCTCCCACTGGGAGAAGGGGGTACGGGTTAAAAGCGTTTTGGAAAATACGAACGTTCTTCCACCGGCACTTTTTTCGTTGTCTGCTCTCCATCGAAGCGGGGAGCGCTCCCCCTCCCCTCGTGGGGGAGGGGGTTGGGGGGTGAGGGAACAATCATCCCGTCGACCCGAACCCGCCCCGCGTCTCCGCCCCGTGGGAATCCACCTCCGTCCATTCCGCCCGTTCGACTTTGACGAAGAGCCCCTGCGCGATGCGTTCGCCGCGTTCGACGGTCACCGGCGCCTCCGTGACGTTCTGCACCTGCACGAGGATTTCATCCTTCTCCCCGTGGTAATCGCGGTCGATGACGCCGATGGAATGCGGGCAGACCAAGCCTTTTTTGCGCGGGAGGGAGGAGCGGGGGAGAATGAGCAGCGCGCAGCCTTCCGGCACCCGCACGATGACGTTCCCGGGCACCAGCGCGATCTTTCCGGGCTCGATCACCGTGGTTTCCCGCGTGACCAGGTCGAAGCCGACGGCGCCTTTGGATTCGTAGCGGGGGAGGGGGAGCGAGGCGTCAACACGTTGAATGTGTACTTGCATGCGCAGAGCATGGCGTGATTCCGGTGTCCATGCAATGTATCACGGAGGTCAGGCGGCGGAGCCGTATAATTTCTTCCGGAGGCCCGCGAGCTTCTGCGCATCGTCGAAAATCGGTTGCGCGTGTGCTTCATCAAAATTGTCTTGTTCTGGGAAGAAGGCGCTTTCGTTGAGTGCTTCAAGAACCGCTTCAGGATGTTCTGCGATTTTCGCCTTAAGCGCATTCACAAGCTTTTCAGGGGCTCCAAACCACTTCTTTTGAATGGAATCCGGACTTTCTTTCCCCCGAATCCTGTCGAAGCTTTGTTCATTGCGATCGGGGTCAACAAAATCGTCGATGGGAATCCCCTCCACTGAGTCAATGCCTAGTTTCTTACTGAGCGTATGCACAAAATTGCTTGCGGCCTTTCGATACACGATTGTGGCGAATTTTCCCGAAACAGGAATGTCGTTCTTGATCTGTTCCCAGCTCAAATAGGGGCGTTGAGCATTCGCCCTGTTGGTAAATTGGGTCACGATGTTATCCCACATGACATATGCTCCAACGACGGTGCAAAGCCGCTGGCGTTCGCGTTGCGTGATCGGTTTGCCTGCTTTCATTTTCATACGCAGGTACTGGAAGAACGTGTTGTATCCCACATAGCCGTTCTCCATCCCCTGCGTGGAGAGTTTCCACTGGCTTCCGGAGTACACGTTCGCCAGGTTATCGATACCCTGCCAGTCGACCATCGAGACGATCATCGGGATGTCTTCGTGGTCGAAGTTCTGTCCGCCCTTCAGGGTCTTGCTCACACGGGTGACCACCTCGGGATCGAAGGCCACCTGTTCCATGAGGAAGCGCGTCATGCGGGGGCCGGGGGAGTACGGATCGTCATCTTCGGTGATTTGGTGCGCGATCTGCTCGATCTCGTGGTGCGTGTTGTGGTTGCGCGTGAAGAAGTCGATGAAGGGGAACGCTCCCAGGATTTTCATGGTTTCTCCCGGGAATGCCCGGAGCCGGTCCAAGGAGAGGAGGCCGGATTCCACCCCTTTGATGAGGTAGAAAAACTTGTCCTCCATGCTCATTTTGCCGTTGCGCATCGCATAGTGGAGGATCTCTTCATAGAGATGCGGATTCACCTCCTCCTCGGCGGACAGTTCCATTTTTCCATCTTTTATCAACTGATGACGGACGAGGAGTTTCTTGAGTTCCTTCGCTTCGTTCTTGATGGCGGAGATGTCGTCGAGGAACGGCGTGAAACTGGATTTTCCCTTCGCGATGGCTCCGTCGTTCCCCGTCTTCCAGTGTTCGTAGAGGTCCTTGTCCCGCCAGACGGAAGCGATCATTTTCTGCAGCCACTGGTTGCGGAGGATGGTGTTCCGCCTGCAGGGGAGTTCCGGCATCTTGTAGCCGGAGAATTCCTGCAGCTTCTGCCAAATGTGCTTGTTTTCCCAATCCATGCGTCCGCGCTTCGTGAGGAGGTTGATGATGGCTTTCAGCTGGTCCGGCGTCCGTACGCGCTGCGCGTACTCATGCAAGAGGATGTGGCTGTCGATCTTTTCCCAGCCCTTCTCCCACACGCTCACTTCTTCCTCTTCGGAGGTGCGGTCGCGGCGCTCGAACTCGTGCTTCAGGCGCCCGAGATAAATGACCTCGTCGGGGATGAGCTGGGTGAGCCCCTTCCCCAGCTTGTTGCGTGCGGATTCCCCGCGGCGCTTCCACATGCGGATGATGTCCTCTTTCATGTCCTTGAACATCGTGTACATGTCCCACAGGCTTACCCAGGCAATGTCGTTCTGCAGGTGCTGAAACAGCGTCTGCTGACCTGTTTTCTGCACCGTGGAGAGGTCCGCCATCGCTTGGTCCACCTGCCCCATGAACTTTGCGGTATCCCGCAGTGCATTCCGGGCGTGTTCCAGGCCTTCCAGGAACTCTGGCGCATCCACCTGTCCCGCTGCGAAGGGCGGTTCCAATTCATCTCTGATAAACGAACGGACCTTGTCATAGTGGAAATGTTCGTTCAGGAAAGCGCGCATGTCGCCGTATCCTTCGACGGACGGATAGGCATCGAGGAATGCTTCTACATGGAGAAGATCCCGGCGCAAGGAGGTCATTTTGTCGTCCACGCTGGTCGGTTCCACTGGCCTCTCGCCTTCCGTGGGCCCGGGCTCTTGCAGCGTTCCATCCGCCCCTTCCGTCGTGAAGACGCCTCCCGTCAGCCGCAGGGGCTGCGGCTTCTCCATGCGCCCGTGCCGCAGGTTCTCCGCGACTTCGAAGAGCGCGCGCTCGTTTGCCGGAACATCCGGCCGTCCTCTCCGCTGCCACTCCGCCGTCCGGTTCAAGAGCTCGTCGATGAGCTTCCAGCGCTCGGTTTCGGAGGGGGCGGAAGGATGTTCGACGGGAATGCCCCATTCCTCCGCGCGCTCCAGGAGGAGGCTCGTCAGGTCGTGGCCGGCCTCTCGTCCATGCCTCTCCAGCGTCGCTCCGAGACCGGTGAGCAGGTTCGGGAAGACGTTGAAGCGCCGGAAGGCATCGATCACGGCATGGCCGCGTTCGTGCTCGACGATCTCGTCGACGGACAGGCCGCGTTCCCGGATGAGCGCCATGTTCAGGTAGATGCGGCCGTCGCCGTAGCTGTAATATCCCGGGAAATCGTCCCGTCCCGTCACGGTCTTGAATTCTTCTTTTGTGGAGAGACGCACGACGATGTCGGGATCCCGGTCCGCCAGCAATCCCAGATGTTCTTTGCAGCGCTCGAGCTCGCGGATTTCTTCCTCCGCTTTCCCGATCTCGCCGCCGCCGATGGCCATGTCGATCTCCGCTTTCCGGCCGCGAATCCGCCCTGACAGGCCCAGGAGATCGCAGATCGGATGCCGCATGGTCTCGATTGTGTAGAGGAGACCGGGGAGGAGCGTATCCAGCTTTTGACGCGTTTCTTTCTGCTTCTGCATCACCGCCGGATCCGTGACGTTCTTTCGTTGCATCGCTTCCGCTTGCCGTATTCCTTCGGACGTGAGGAGGCGTGGGCTTTGCTGGAGGATTTGGATATTTTTCGAAATCGTACGCATCTCGTCGTTGCGCGTCCGGCGGATGTCTGCGCGTTCGTCGGGGGTGGGTGCGCGACCCTCGATCCATGGTGCGAGGAGTTCCTGCAGCTGTTCAATGCTTTGCCGGACGTCCGGATCCAGGGTTTCCAAGTCGATCTTTGCAACTTCGATGGCTGTCTGCGACGCCCACTGCTCCGCCGCGTTCTCCTCTGCTAGTTCCTCCATCGCTCCCACGGGCAGTTCGTGGTTGCCTTTGGTTCGCAGTTCCTTCTCCGTCAGGTCCAGGAGGCGGAGTGCTTCCTCCGCTTCGGGGAGGAAGTCCGCGCCCTTCGCACCGGAGCGATGGCGGGGATATCCCTCGTCGCGCCGGATGCCGTGCAGCCGCAGGAGGATCTCCCGGAAGGCGTCTTCCGTCCCGTCGGCGGTGAGGTTGTAGGCGCGGAATGTGTCCTGCTGCAGTCGCGACCACGCGCTTTCGGTTTTCTGCAGGAGCGTCGTGGCGCGCTCGTTGATTTTTGCATCGAGGTGCGCGCGCATTTTTTCCACGGCTCCGCCCAGATCGAGCAGGAACCGTTCCCGGGCTTCGTTGCGCGCCCTCTCGCCGATTTCTTTCCCGCCCGCCGGCTGGCCGAAGGCGCTGCGGATGCGCTGCGTCTGCGTGATGTCCACGAGCATCTGGAACGCCCGTTCCCGCTGTTCCTGCGTGAAGCGCTCCGGCTGCGGAACGCCGAGCCGCTCCAGGACATTCGCCGGATGCACGAGTTTCAGCGAGAGGTCGATACCCAGCATATTGCCCTGCGCTTCGTATTGCGAAATGGCGTGCAGCACCGGTTCGAGCCGGGGCCGGTCGCAGCCGAGCTCTTCGAGCCTGTGCCGGTTCTTCTCCGTGCGCGCGATGAGTTCCACGTAGCGGTCCAGCTTGCCTTCGAATGACTGCAGGGAGCGCAGTACGCCCGCCGGATCCATGGCATTCAGGATGGCATCAAGGCTTCGGTTTCCCGCGGGACGTGCCGGGGAAGAGGGGAGCGCCGCAGCCGCGATCCTCTTCGTTTCCGCATCGAGCGTGCCGCTCTCTTCCAGCGTATCCATCAGCGGATTCTGCGTCCGGACGTCGAGGGCGAGGGGCATGGTGCCCGTAATCTGCAGCCTGGTCTGTTCCAGGACGGAACCGACGGGGTTGGGCGAGGCGGGTGCGGATGGCGCCTGCCGGAGCTGTTCCGTCGTTTCGGGCGGCAGGGGCCTGCGGGGGTCGGCGGGCGCCATGCCGAGCAGGCGCTTCTCGCGGTCGGATCCCGAGACGGAGGGCCGGCAAGCGGGGAGGATGCGGCGCATGTCAGAGCTTGAAGATGCGGATGAGGTAATCCGTGAAATGCTCTTTCTGGTTCGAACGTTCCGGGAGGTACTGCGCCAGGATCGTGCGGATGGCGTCGGGATCCGTTCCGCCCGCTTGGATGACGATCTCGCCGTTGAAACGGCGTTTCGTCTGGATGTGGAGCGCGGTGTGCGGCGCAACGGTGATCAGCCAGAAGTCGCGGCAGTCCTTCCAGCTCGTGAACGCGTCATCGAGACGGAAACCGGTTTCCTCGATGCTGATCCGGTGCAAGACGGGCGGCGCGTTGCGGACGAGGAAGTAGGCGCCGCCGACCAAGAGGATGGTGACGGCGAAGCTCCAGTTGCCCGTGAGGAAACCCAAAACCGCTCCTCCCAGCACGCCCGCACTGCCGATGACGTACCAGCGCTTGGAACGCTCCGGGGTGATCGTGAGAGGGGCTTCCCACGAGAGTGGCGGCGTTGGAGGGTTTTGTGTTTCCAAATCAGGATATTGTAGCAGAAAAAACGGCGAAAGACCCGTCAGGAAAGTTGCATAAAACCCACGAATATTTTCTGAAGATATTTGTTGGAACATGACGTTCCTGCAGGCTCGAATGCCCGATCCGCCGCAGCCCCTGGATTTGCTCGCCCAGCACATGGGTCGAGGGGGGAACGAGGATGCGTCGCGGCAGCGACGCGGACGAACTTTGAACACGCTTGTTTATTTTGTCAATAACAATCCGCTACATTTATTTCGTTGTTTCATGCCTGCGAAAGGCGGGGAAAAAGATACGTCGTGGGAGGCGTTGTCGGCCCCTTGAAAGAACGGTCCATGTGCGTATCATGGGCAAAATTTTTCCCACCACCCATGTCGCGACCGTTCTCCAAACGCTTCCTCCGTTGCGGGGCGCTTCTGTTTGCCGTTGTTCCTGCACTCGCCTTCGCGAGCGAAACGGGTGGAGTGCACAGTTACGCATCCACGTTTCTCTGGATCGCTGTGCTGCTGCTGTTCGCGCGCATCGCCAGCCTTGTGGAACGGGTGGGACAGCCGTCGGTGTTGGGGGAACTGGTGGTCGGCGTGGTCCTCGGCAACCTTGCGCTGCTGGGGTTCCGCCTGTTCGAACCTGTGAAGACGGACCAGTTCATCACCTTTCTCGCGGAGTTGGGCGTGGTCATTCTTCTCTTCCAGATCGGTCTCGAATCGAACATCGAAAAAATGCGGAAAGTGGGCGTGCGAGCGCTCTTCGTTGCGGTGATCGGCGTGGTGTTGCCGTTCCTGCTCGGCACGTACGTCGCGGGCCCGTGGCTGTTGCCGGGGCAGTCGTTCAACACGTATCTCTTCCTGGGGGCGGCTCTCACCGCCACGTCGGTGGGCATCACGGCGCGCGTGTTCCGCGATCTCGGGAAACTCCAGACGCCGGAAGCGCAGATTGTCCTGGGCGCGGCGGTCCTCGACGACGTGATGGGGCTCATCATTCTCGCGGTCGTATCCGCCATGGTGACGGCGGGGGCGGTGAGCATGGGCACCATCGCATGGATCACGGCGAAAGCGTTGCTGTTCCTCGTCGGTTCCGTCGTAGTCGGGCAGCTCCTTGCGCCCCGCCTCGGGCGTCTCTTCTCTGTTATTCATACCGGCGTGGGCATGAAGTTCACGCTTGCCATCAGCATCGGCCTCATCTTCGCCGCGTTGGCGCAGTTCATCGGTTTGGCGCCCATCGTGGGTGCGTTCGCGGCCGGCCTCATCCTCGATTCCGTCCATTTCCGCTATTTCCGTGATCCGCATGTGGTGCAGGACGTGCGGGAGGCGGTCGAGACGCTGGATCCCGTTGTGCGTGATCGGGTCATGGCGGCCGTCCGTCCCCATGCGGACCGTCATATCGAAGACCTCATCGAGCCCATCGGCCTGTTCCTCGTCCCGCTCTTCTTCGTCGTGACGGGCATGGGCGTGAAACTGGAGACGCTCTTCAACGTGCCCATCCTCCTGACGGCGCTGGGCATCACCGCCATCGCGTTCATCGGGAAGATCCTGTCCGGCCTCGCCGCCACCGGCACGCGCAAGGCGCTGGTGGGGTGGGGGATGGTGCCGCGCGGGGAGGTGGGCCTGATCTTCGCGTCCATCGGCAAGTCGCTGGGCGTCGTGGACGATTCCGTCTTCTCCGTCATCGTCATCGTCGTGATCTTCACCACTCTCTTCACGCCGCCGGTCCTCACCTATCTGCTCAAACGGGAGCCGCGGGCGGGGATGCGCGCTCCGGCGGCGGGGTGAGCGCGGAGGATCGGATGGCGGCAAAAACGACTGACGGAGCGCTTGCCGCTGTCCCGACTGTCCCGTATCTTGTCTTGGCTTTTCCGGGCCAAGTGCTCGGAATGTCCTTTTGCACCTCGGGCAATTAGCTCAGCTGGCTAGAGCGCCACATTGACATTGTGGAGGTCACTGGTTCAAGTCCAGTATTGCCCACCATCCTTCGCTCCGCGAAGGATGGTGGCGCTCGTGTTTCGCACGAGCGGCCATATTCCTAATGGAAGGGGAACCTGCGGTTCCACCTTCCAAACCTTCCCCTCCCTACACAGATTTAAACTGCCCTGAGTGATTTTGCGAGGGGCTCATATTGCTTCCCATCCGTTCCATCTCCTTACAGAACTCTTCGTATGGCTTGATACAGCCATGTTACAGATGTTGCTGCCTTTTCACATACAAGGGGCAGTTCAGCTTTCAACGGCTGTGGGTGAGACTGTCCGCATGTGGTCCTGCTTTCTCGATTTCCTCTTCCCCCGCCGCTCCCTCACGGGGCGCGAGGGGGCGTGGGTGACGGAAGAGGAGCGTCGGGGGCTGCGTCCGTGTCCGGTCGTCCTGGAGACGGCCGATTTGCGTCGGCTGGGCGTGCAGTACGTCGACCGCGTCATCGCCGCCACCGATTACCGCGACCATTCCCTCGTGCAGCGCGCCGTGCGGATGCTGAAGTACCGCCGCATCCGATCCGTCGCGCCGGAGCTGGGCGGTCTGCTGCTTGGCGCCGCGCCGTTCCTCCTGTTGCGCGACCGCCCGTCCGTGTGCCCGGTTCCGCTCCACTGGCGGCGCAGGTTTGCCCGCGGGTTCAACCAAGCGGAGCTGCTGGCGCGCGGGTTCGCGGAACGGGCAGGCTTGGAGTTCGCACCGGTGCTCCGTCGCACGCGCTGGACGGGTTCACAAGTGGGGCGGGGGAGGGACGAGCGGCTTTCGGCGATGGCGGACGCATTCCGCGCCGTAGGCGGTGCCGTTCCGTCCTCGATCATCCTCGTTGACGATCTCTCCACCACCGGCTCGACGCTGGACCACTGCGCGAAGGCGCTCAAGCGGGCGGGTTGCGCGTTCGTGCAGGGGTTGGTGGTGGCGCACGGTTGAGGATGCCGAGGAGACCGAAGATGCCGACGATTCCGACGATTGGTTCTTCGGCATCCTCGGAATCGTCGGGTTCATCGGAATCCCGATGTTCAGTTCGTTCCACTTCCATACAATACGTCCTTTTTCGCTTCCATCCGCAACCGATTATCCCTGTGGAAAACTTTTTTGTTTTCCACCGTCCTGTTACGATCGCACTCCTCCGATGGGTGTTGTGATTTCAGCGCTGGCATTCCTGCTCCTCCTCAGCGTGCTCGTGCTCATCCACGAGTGCGGCCACTATTTTGCGGCGAAAGAAGCAGGCGTGACGGTGGAGGAGTTCGGCTTCGGCCTGCCGCCGCGTGCGAAGACGCTCTTCACGTACGGCGGTACGCGCTTCTCGCTCAACTGGATTCCTTTCGGCGGGTTCGTGCGGCTGAAGGGGGAGAACCTGGAACGGGAATCCGACCGGCACAAGCGCGGCAGCTTTTCGGCCGCGTCGATCCCCGCGCGCATCGTCATCCTCAGCGCGGGCGTCGCCATGAATTTCCTCTTCGCGCTTTTGCTCTTCACGGTGGGTTTCTCCGTCGGCCGCTGGATCCCGACGTACCTGACGTATGAGGAGCTGCAGGGGGCGGCGGAACGCGGGGAAGTGCACCTCGTGCCCGGCGTCCTCATCGACGAGGTCATTGCCGGAGGGGGGGCGGAGCAGGCGGGGATCCCCGTTCCGAGCATCCTCACGGCCGTGAGCGGCACGCCCGTCACGTCTCCCGACCAGGTGGCGCCGTTGCAGGAGGGGAAGCGCCGCGTGTCCTACGCGCTCCTCACGGGCACGGGTTTCACGCAGGAAGTGACGCTGACGCTGCCCGTTCGCGACGGCAAGACCGGCGTCTCGCTGCGCGCTTCGCCGCGCGAATTATCCGCTCCGGCCCGCTCCGTCGGGAAAGCGTTCCTCCTTTCCCTCCGCGAGGCGCGGGTGGTGACGGTGCAGACCGTGATCGGGATGGAGCAGTTGGCGGTGACGCTGTTTTCCCAGGGGCGCATTCCCGAAGGGGTCACGGGCATCGTCGGCATCGCGGAGCTGACGCACCTTTCCGTGCAGGAAGGGTTCACGACGTACCTTCGCCTCGTCGCGCTTCTCAGCTTGAGCCTGGCCGTCCTGAACATCCTGCCGCTTCCCGCCCTGGACGGAGGACGATTACTCTTCGTGCTGGTCGAGCTGGTCCGGCGCAAGCCCGCCAACCGCCAGTTTGAAATCACCACGAACCTCGTCGGTTTCCTGCTCCTCATCGGCCTCATTCTCGTCATCACGTACAACGATATCATCCGCTTGTTCTGATATGTCGCCCGCCGTTGCTCCGCCACCGGCTCCCGTCATCGATCAGACCCTGCGGGATCTCTGGGTGACCATCCTCCGCGGCATCGAGCCAAAACTGCAGCGCAGCCAGTTCATCACATGGTTCAAGGACACGACGGTGCTGGGGAACGAGGAAGGGACGCTGGTGGTGGGCTTGCCGCTGCCGATGTTCCTGAACTGGCACATGGAACACTACCGGGTCCTCACGCTGGAGGCGGCGCAGGCCGTGGAGCCGTCCGTGCGCCAGATCGTGTACAAGGTGGACGTGGGCTTGCGGGACAACCGTGAGCGGTCGACCGATATCCTCCAATTTTTCCCCGAGCAGAAACGGCGCAAGCTGGCGGGTCGCCAGGAAGTGAAGCTGGCGGAGGGGATCGTGAGCAAGGTGCTCAACCCCAAGTACACGCTGGAGCACTTCGTCGTCGGCGCCAACAACCGTCTCGCGCACGCGGCGTGCCAGGCCGTGGCGAACCAGCCGGGCGGCAAGTACAACCCGCTCTTTCTCTATGGCGGCGTGGGGCTGGGCAAGACGCATCTCCTCCAGGCGACGGGTAACGCCATCCTGAAACAGGCGCCCAAGGCGACGGTGGTCTACACCACGACGGAGGATTTCACGAATCAGGTCATCGAGGCGATCCAGCACCAGAAGATGGAGCAGCTGCGCCGCCGGTACCGTCTGGTGGATGTGCTGATCATCGACGACGTGCAGTTTCTCGCCAACAAGGAGCGGACGCAGGAAGAATTTTTCCATACGTTCAACGCGCTCTACGAGGAGCGCAAGCAGGTCATCATTTCCGCGGACCGCCCTCCCCAGGAATTGCAGATGGAGGACCGGCTCATCTCCCGCTTCGAGCGTGGGATGATCGCGGACGTGAGCGTCCCCGACTACGAGACGCGCCTGGCGATCCTTTCCGAGAAAGCGGCGGAGTACGAGATCTTCCTGGACATGCATGTCCTGCAGTTCATCGCCGAGCACGTCACGCGCAACGTCCGTGAGCTGGAGGGAATTCTCATGCAGGCCGTGGCGCTCTACGAGCTGGAGCAGCGCATGCCCACCATCAAGAGCATCGCGGAGATCATGCGGAAGCTGAACAAGGATCCGTACGTCGAGGAGGAGAAAGTCGGCTTCGAGACGCCCGAGAAGCGCAAGGCCACGTTCCAGGATCTCCTGGAGTCGGTGAGCCGCTACTACTCCGTGTCCGTGCAGGACATGATCGGCCAGTCGCGCGTGCGGGAGATCCTCGTGCCGCGCCAGATCGCGATGTTCCTCGGCAAGAAGCACCTGCGCATGAGTTACGTCCGCCTCGGGGAGATGTTCAGCAACCGTGACCACACGACGGTGATGAACGCGGTGGAGAAGATCGAGCAGAAGCAGCAAAACGATCCGCAATTACTCAGGGAGGTCCGGGCGATCGAACAGGAGCTTGGAGTAGTGTGAAACACTCATTCCTGCTGAAGAAAACAATATGACACCTACTTTGTATTGTTTGCCCCCGATCCGTTGCTGTACACTTTGACGGTCATGCAGCATCTCTTCGTCACGACGACGACCACGACGACGACCTCCTTCTAGGAAGGGGAGAGCTGCTCACGCCTCCGTCTCACCCTTCCGAAGAGCGAAGGTTTCTTTTTTATCTCCCCACTCCTATCCTCCTCCCATATGTCCACACAAGCTCCGGAACAACCCGTCGATGACCTCTACAAGATCCGCCACTCCGTGGCGCACGTCCTCGCGCAGGCCGTGCAGCGGCTGTGGCCGACCGTGAAGATCACGTTGGGGCCGCCGATCGACTACGGCGCCTATTACGATTTCCTCTTCGACCAGCCCATCTCGGAGGAGGATTTCCCGAAGATCGAGAAGGAAATGCGCAAGATCATCAACCAGGGGCAGACGTTCCGTCGTGATGACCTGACGGCTGAGGAGGCGAAGAAGTACTGGAAGGAGCGCAAGCAGCCCTTCAAGGTGGAGCTGATCGAGGACCTGGAGAAGAGCCAGCACATCACGGAGGTGACGCACTACGCGAACATCGGATTAAAAGGAGAGGAGACGTTCGTCGACCTCTGCCGCGGTGGGCACGTCGAAAGCACCAAGGAGATCCCTGCGGATGCGTTCAAGATCATGAGCCTCGCGGGGGCGTACTGGCGCGGGGACGAGAAACGGGAGCAGCTCACGCGCATTTACGTGGCTGCGTTCCGGAGCAAGAAGGAACTGGAGGAGTACCAGACGATGATGGAAGAAGCCCGCAAGCGCGACCACCGCAAGCTCGGAAAGGAACTGGATCTCTTCATATTCTCGGATGACGTGGGTCCCGGGCTGCCTCTCTGGACGCCGCGCGGGACGATCATCGCGGATGCGATCGAAACGTTGGCGAAGGAGACGGAGGCCGAAGGCGGCTATCTCCGCGTCCGGACGCCCCATGTCGCGAAAGGGCAATTGTACGAGAAGACGGGGCACTTGGCGCACTACAGGGAAACGATGTTTCCGCCGATGAAATTGGGCGACGACGAAGGGGAGTATTTCCTCAAGCCCATGAATTGCCCGCACCACCACCAGATCTTCGCGTCGGGCCTGCGCAGTTACCGCGAGTTGCCGATGCGGTTGGCGGAGTACGGCCACTGCTACCGTTCCGAGGGGTCCGGCGCCCTCTTCGGCCTCATGCGCGTCCGTTCGCTCACGATGAATGATGCGCACATCTACTGCACGGAAGAGCAGTTCGAGGAAGAATTCAATGCCGTCTTGCGGATGTACCTGAAGTACTTCGAGCTCTTCGACATCAAGAAGTACGTCATGCGCCTGTCGCTCCACGATCCCAAGGAGTTGGGGAAGAAGTATGTGGACGCGCCGGCGCTGTGGCTGAAAACGGAGGACATGGTGCGGTCGGCCATGAAGAAATCGGGGATCGACTACGTTGAGGTGCCGGACGAAGCGGCGTTCTACGGCCCGAAGATCGACGTGGAGGTGTGGAGCGCCATCGGAAGGGAGTTCACGCTCGCCACGAACCAAGTGGACTTCGACGTGCCCGGGAAATTGGGACTGAAGTACATCGACAAGGACGGGTCGGAGAAAGTGCCCATCTGCATCCATCGCGCGCCGCTCTCCACGCACGAGCGCCTCATCGGTTTCCTCATCGAACAGTTCGCGGGCCTGTTCCCGCTCTGGCTCGCGCCGGTGCAGGTCGCCCTCATCCCCGTTGCGGGGGCACACGAGGCGTATGCGAAAGACTTGGAACGGCGGATGAAGGAGCAGGGGATCCGCACGCAGGTCATGGATCCCGCCGATTCGCTCGGCAAGCGCGTCCGGGAAGGGGAGAAGTGGAAGATCCCGTACCTGCTTGTGATCGGGGACAAGGAGGCGGAGTCCAAGTCCGTGGCCGTCCGCAACGTCTCTACGAAGCAACAGGTGACCGTTCCGTTCGAGGAATTCGTCGCGAAGACCGCGGAGGACATTCGGGAGCGGAGGCTGCGGGCATCCATTGGATAGCGGTCAGCGGTCAGCTCTCAGCTTCCAGAATCTCTGACCGCTGATCGCTGGAAGCTGAAAGCTTCTCTGATCGTGGGCAACGGGGGAAAGGTCTGCTACGATCTCTGCCGATGTTCCAGGCCTTTGAACTCGGCCCCTTTATCTTTTGGACGCGACTGGCCTTCGTGCTGGCCGGTTTGTGGCTGTCGATGGAGTTCTTCCTGCGCATCGCGCACAGCGCGAACCTGTCTCTGCAGCATTTCCGGGAACACGGGCTGCGGTACGTCCTGGCGTTCCTGCTGTGCGGACGGGGATTGGCCGTCTTGCAGGAGTACAGGGTGTATTTGAAGGATCCGCTGCGCATCTTCGTTGTCTGGGACGGCGGATTCAGCTTTCTCGGAGGGGCCATCGGCATCGGCATCGTGCTCTTCTTCGTCACGCGGGAACACCGGTCCACATTCCTGCAATGGCTGGACGCCCTCGTGCCTGCCACCACGTTCGGCCTCGTGTTCGAGTGGCTCGGGGCGTTCTTCTCCGGTAATGCCTACGGCCGCCCGGCGGACGTATTCTGGGCGGTGACGTACGTGGATGCCATGAACGTCCGCTACGCGGTTCCCATCCATCCCGTCCAGCTCTACTACGCGCTCTTTTCCTTCTTCCTCACCTTCCTGCTCCTCGTCGTGCGGAAGAAAGCAAAGCGTGTCGGGACGGAAACGCTGGCGGGCATCGTTCTCCTTGCCATCGGCACCTACGGCTTCGAGTATTTCCGGGGGGATTTCGGCATCCCCGTCTTCGCCACGAAAATCGATTTCATCCTCCTGCTCGGTCTCTTCCTGAGCCTGGGGACGTTCGCGGCATTCGGCAGCAAGCTTTCGAAGCGCGTGGTGATCGGGTATGAATCCGCCCTTCTCCTCATTGCCGCCGGTTACGTCTTCCTTCGCCCGTTCCTCGATCTCGACACCTACGAGCTTCGCTTCAGCCAGCTTCTGGCCGTTCTTTCCCTCCTGGCGGCGGTCGTGTATGTCGTGGACCACCGACGTCGCTATCCTTACCTCTGATTCCGTATGCAGCTGCTTCTCACCATCCTGTCCGACGACCCGATCGTCCGCGCCACGCAAGTGTCGCTCCTCGTCGCGGGGTTCCTCGCCGTGTACCTGGTCTGTTACGCCACGCGCGACATTCTGCTGCGCACGCGGTCGTTCCTCTATCAGGCGTTCTGCATCCTGCTCGTGGCGGCGTTGCCCGTCTTCGGTTTTTTCCTGTACCTGCTCGTCCGTCCCGCCCGCACCGTGCGGCAGCGTGAGACGGATGAAGTGCTGCGCCGGATCCTGGCGTTTACCGAAAACGCGGAGGTGGTGCGCGATGAGGAGGAGTCGGAAGAGGCCGAAGAACAGGAAGAAGCCCCGGACGGAGACGAAACGCCGGGGGAGGAGCGGGATACGGAGGAGCAGCCTCCCGCCGTTTGATCGGCTTCCCTCGCGTCCCTATCCTGCTACCATAGCGTTCCTATGCAATCCTTGTACCAAGCCGTCAGGCCTTTCCTCCGCTACGTCTTCTACCCGAACCCCGGCGACGCCGCGTACGGCGACGGATGGGTGATTGCGCTGTTCATCCTTGCGGGCGCTCTGGTCGTCGCATCCTTCGTCCTGCGCCGGTGGCGGACGAGCCTCCAGAATCCCGTTACGCGCAAACTCAGCCGCTCGTGGAGCGGGGCAAGCCTGTGGTTCGGCTTGGTCGCCGCCGTGCTCACCGTGTCCCGGACGGAGCAGATCCAATTCTTCGCCATGCGGTTGCTGTGGGGGTTGTGGATTCTTTCGCTCCTCCTCTACGTCTTCTTCCAGCTCCGCCAGTTCCGCGCCCGCCATTACAGCATGTTGCCCAGGGAACGGACGATGGATCCGTTGGAGCGGTATCTGCCTGGTAAACGGCGCCACTGAACAAGGGATCGGTCGGTAGCGGAAAGGATATTTGACTTGCATGCAATGTTTCTGGAGAATGCACCATCCTATGCCCCTGAAGCATTTCACGGAGACTCTGCTCGTCATCGCTCTCGGGATCGTTGCCATCGTCACGGGGGTATTGGTCTCGACGCTGCCCGCCCTGCCGCAGGGGGCGTTGCCGTGGCTCATCGTGCTGGCGTTGGGTCTTGCGTACCCGTTGTCCCTCTACCCGCTGCTCAAGCGGAACAGGGCCGACTACTCCTTCCGGTTGCTCCATTTCCTTCCCGCACTCGCCGCCATCGTCTGGCTTGCGTTGCAGCTGCTGCAGTCGGTGCCCGGCGTGTCCGCCTTCCTCTCGTCGTTCCTCTTCGGGTGGGCGCTCCCGTGGGTGGCGCTTTCCTTTCTCCTGCTCATTCTCTTCTGTCTCCATGTCATCCGTCGCCGCGTGCCGCGGATCACGGCGCTCCTCCTCCTCTTCGTGCCGTTCCTGCTCCTTTCGCTCTACGGCGAGGGGGCGTGGGACGGGCAGGAGCGGTTGCAGGCTTCCCTTTGGCGGGGGCATTGGTGGGATCTCACGTCCACCGTCGCATCCTCTTCGTCGAGCATGCCGGGGATCGTCGCCTCGTCCGGCGGGAAGAGCGGGACCGTGGCGAGCGCCGTCATCAGCGCCGGTCGAAGCAGCCGTCCCGTCCTGCTCGCGTCATCCTCGTCGAAGCCGCCGAGCCTTCCGTCCGCCGGCCCGGGGATGGATATCCTCCTCATGACGCTGGGGGCGCTGTATATGGGGACGCTCCATCGGAGAGCGAGGAAGAGGATGGATCAACCCAAGGCGTAAGGTGACAGGATTTCAGGATTGCAGGAATGCAAGGAAGATCGCAAAGTTCTAAGGCCTCAATATTTCATGTTTCCTTGAGATCTTGGTGCCATGTCATCTTTCTTGTATTCCCAGTGCCCTGTATTCCTGATTCCTTCGTTCGGTGGCGGCCACCTGCTATCATTCGCATGCTCCTTTTCCCGCACTTTCCGCCATGCCTACGATCAATGCTTTGCACGCCCGCCAAATCCTCGATTCCCGCGGCACGCCCACCGTCGAGGTGGATTGCACGCTCTCCGACGGATCCTTCGGCCGTGCCGCCGTCCCGTCCGGCGCATCCACGGGAAGCCATGAGGCGCTGGAACTGCGTGACGGCGACAAGAAGCTCTACGGGGGGAAATCGACGCTGAAGGCGGTGGCGAACGTGCAAGATGTTCTCGCAGGAGCATTGAAGGGGATGGATACAGCCGACCAGCGGGCGATCGACGCGAAGCTCCTCGCGCTCGACGGGACGCCGAACAAGTCCAAGCTGGGCGCCAATGCCATCCTTGGGGTATCGATGGCCGTGTGTCGCGCTCGTGCCGCGTCGGAGAAGAAGCCGCTTTGGCAGTCGCTGGCGGATCAATATTCCCTCACCCCCGGCCCCTCTCCCATGGGGAGAGGGGAGGTACGGTTGCCCGTCCCGATGATGAACGTCATCAATGGCGGCAAGCATGCGGACAGCGGGCTCTCGTTCCAGGAGTGCATGATCATTCCGACGGGTTTCTCCCGCTTCTCCGACGCACTCCGCGCCGGAGCCGAAATCTTCATGCAGTTGAAGAAGTTGCTGCACGATGCCGGCCACAGTACGGCGGTGGGGGACGAAGGCGGCTTCGCGCCGCGGGTGAAAGACAGCCGAGAGGCTTTCGATTTTCTGGCCAAGGCCATCGAAGAGGCGGGGTACGGCGCGCAGGTGAAGCTGGGCATTGACTGCGCCGCGTCGGAGTTCATGAAGGACGGGAAGTACACCGTCGACGGGAAGGTCCTCACTTCGTCGGAGCTGGTGACGTTCTATGAGGGATTGACGGATCGTTACCCCATCGTAAGTATCGAAGACAGCCACGGAGAGGACGATTGGGAGGGTTTTGCGGCCCTGCACAAAGCGCAGCCGAAGCTCCAGCTCGTCGGGGATGACCTCCTCGTGACGAACGTTGCGCGCATCCAGACGGCCATCGAGAAGAAAGCCGTGAACGCCGTCCTCATCAAGCTCAACCAGATCGGGTCGGTGTCCGAGACGGTGGACGCCATCCAACTGACGCAGAAGCAGGGCTGGAACGCCGTCGTGAGCCATCGCAGCGGCGAGACCGAGGATACGTTCATCGCGCACTTGGCGGTTGCCTTGCAGACGGGACAGATCAAGACCGGTTCGCTCTCGCGCACCGATCGCGTGTGCAAGTACAACGAGCTCC
>JAQVMB010000020.1 GCA_028703835.1 Candidatus Peribacteraceae bacterium
TTCGCAATGCGCTCCGCGAGCACGGGCGGAACGCTGCGGATCGGCTGGAACCCGATCTCCTGGTAGTACTCCGCCAGTTCCGCATGGCAAATCAGGTACGCCTTGCCCTCCTTGAAGGAAGCGAGGAGCGAACGCAGGAGAAACTGGCCGAGCTTGCCCCCCCGCTCCTCCGGCGCGACCCACAGCAACTGCAATTCCAATATGCCGGCGGGATGGCGGTGCAGACGGACGCGCCCGACCGGAGCGCCGTCACGCTCCGCGAGCAGGAATTCTTTCAGCGCCGCCGCATCGTCCACGGATGCGACCGCCGCCAACACTTCCTTGTCTATCTTCTTCGCCCTGCGCAGGACGACCCCCTGTTCCTTCCACTGCTCTTCCTCGCGCCGCACGCTGCCTTCCAGATGCCGCAGCCGTCGGCGGAGGACTTCTTTGAGTGCCGCATAATCGTCAACCTCGCCGGACTTCAACGAACGGATGGTGAAGGATCTGTACTGATCGTTGCGCGCCTTGCCGTTGATCATCACCGTCATGCTGCCGACCGTCTCGGTGCCGCCCAGGTGGGAGATGTCGTAGCCCTCGATGCGCGCGGGCAGGGACGGAAGCTGCAAAACGTCCTGCAGGTCTTTGAGGGCATTCTCCGTGTTGCGCTTCTCAGCCTCCCACTTCACCTCCCGCTGCCGCGCCTTCTCCTGCACGTTCTTCTCG
Source organism: Candidatus Peribacteraceae bacterium (assembly GCA_028703835.1). Lineage (GTDB taxonomy): Bacteria > Patescibacteriota > Gracilibacteria > Peribacterales > Peribacteraceae > CAIKAD01. The sequence goes on from JAQVMB010000020.1 coordinate 706, forward strand.
GCCAGCTGCAGCAAATGGGACTTGCGGCCGCGTTCGGGAAGAATGATCCGCACTTTCCGTCCTTTCTTCTTCGAGAGCCACTCCTCGAACACGGCGCGGTCGAGGAGCTCGGCGGAGATGAGAATTTCTTCGGGAACCTCCGACCCCTCCTCATAAAACTGCGGAAGGAACTGCTCCAGCACGTCCGATGTGTCTTCCGCCTGGCCCGCGAGCGAGAAATTCAGGTCCCCGATGAGACGGCCGTTGCGCCGCTGCATGATGACGACGTCCGCCCGCCCCGAGAGTACGGCCACCGCGATGATGTCGCTGTCTTCGCCGGACGTGTCCGTGATGATCTGCTTGCCCTGCAAACGTTCCAGTGCGTTGAGATAATCGCGGAACTGCGCAGCCAGTTCGAACTTCTTGTCCATTGCCGCTTTCTTCATGCGCTCCGCGAAGAGCGGCCGCACACTGTCGTAGTCACCCTTCAAAAACCGGATGACGCCGTCGATGCACCGCGCGCGATATTCTTCCGGCGTCACGGTGCCGATGCACGGCGCTACGCATTTTTGGATGTGGAAATCGAGGCAGGGAGTAGGTCTATCTTTATGCCTGCACACAACGTCGATTGGAATCTTGGTTGTTTCGGGCAAGCTTTGAGCTTTGAGCTTTGAGCTTTGAGCACCTTCTTCTCGATTGCTCAAAGCTGACCGCTCGTAGCTCACAGCTGGTTCAATCTCCATCCGACACGTCCGAAAGGGAAAAATGGACCGCAACATCGTCAGCATCGCCCACAGCTCCCCGCCCGTCGCCATGGGACCGAAGTACTGAGAGCCATCGTCTTCGATCTTCCGCGCCGCCTCCACGCGGGGAAACGGATCCTGCATCGTGATGCGGGCGTAGATGTAGTTCTTGTCGTCCTTCATCAGGACGTTGTACTTGGGACGGAACTCCTTGATCTGGTTCGTCTCGAAAATGAGGGCTTCCACCTCCGTGTTCGTCACGGTCACTTCGAAGTCCGCGATCTGCTCCAGGAAGCTGCGCTTCCACGGCCCCTCCGCCGCTCCCCGCGCGGGAGAAACGTACGACCGCAGGCGGTTGCGCAGGTTCTTCGCCTTGCCGACGTAGAGCACCGTGCGCTCCTCGTTGAGCCAGCGATAGACGCCGGGACCCGTCGGCGCACTCGCCACGCGCTTGCGCAGCGTCGCGATGCGGGGATTCCCGATGGGCTGCTTCTTCTTCGGCTTGGGCGCTCGCGCCATGTCGCCATCATACCCAAATTGCCGACCGTACGGTGTGAATCGTCCCCGCATGGAGAAATGATGCCCAAGATGCCGACGATACCAAGGATATCGACGAGTTTTCACTCCTTGGCATCGTTGGAATCCTTGGACTCCTTGGCATCCTCTCCGAGTTGCGAAACACCTCCGAATACCCTACCCTTTGCCGGAAATACGTGTTCCAAGCGCTTTCCCATATTCCTGCGTCCTAATCCCCAATCTCTAATCCCTAATCCCCAACTCGTATGAACAGCCTCATCCTCGAGCTCTTCGCCCCCGTCGTGGCGATCGCCGGGCTCCTCTACGCACTGGTCTTCTGGCGTTTCGTGAAGAACGCCGACAGCGGCACCGCCGCCATGCAAAAGGTGGCCGCCGCCATCCAGACGGGCGCGAACGCCTTCGTGAAGCGGCAGTACCGCACCATCACCGTCCTCTCCGTGGTCGTTGCGGTCGCGATGCTCGTCATCTACGGCCTGACGGGCGGCACGGAAGGCTGGATGAAAGGCATGGAAGTCTCCACCTCCTTCCTCCTCGGCGCATTCCTCTCCGGGCTCTCGGGCATCGTCAGCATGGTCGTCGCAACGAAGGCGAACCTGAAGACGGCCAGCGCCTCCCGCAAGGGCTTGAACGCGGCTCTCCAGATGGCGCTGCGCGGCGGCACCGTCCCGGCCATCGTCATCACGGCCCTCTCGCTCCTGGGCATCAGCGGCTTGTACCTGGTCTACCGCTTCACCCTCGGCTACACGCCGGAGGAGATCCCCGTCCTCATCGTGGGGTACGGGTTCGGCGCCAGCTTCGTGGCTCTCTTCGCCCAGCTCGGCGGCGGGATCTACACGAAGGCGGCGGACGTGGGCGCGGACCTCGTGGGCAAGATCGAAGCCGGCATCCCGGAAGATGACCCCCGCAACCCCGCCGTCGTGGCGGATCTCGTCGGCGACAACGTCGGCGACTGCGCGGGACGCGGCGCGGACCTCTTCGAATCCATCTCCGCCGAGAACATCGGCGCCATGGTGCTCGGCGCGGTGACGTTCGGCATCCCCGGCATCATGTTCCCGCTCATCCTGCGCGCCATCGGCCTCGTGGCCGCCATCATCGGCGTCTACACCGTCAAGGCCAGGCCGCATGAGAATCCCATGAAAGCCATGACGCGCGGCTTTTGGGTGACCACGCTCCTCACGACCGTCGCCCTCTTCGCCTCCACCTACCTGCTCCTCTCCTCGGACAGCAACCCGTCCGCCTGGCTCTGGCTCGCCTTCGCCGGCCTCTCCGGCGTGCTGACGAGCGTCGCCTTCGTGTACATCACGGACTACTACACGGGCAACCAGCACCGCCCCGTGCGCGCGATCGCGGACGCCTCCACCACCGGCCACGCCACGAACATCATCTCCGGCACGGCCATCGGCATGGAGTCCACCGCCCTCTCGGTGCTCGCGGTCTGCGCCGCCCTCATGTTCTCGTACTGGTGCGGCACCCGCGTGGAAGACACCTTCGCGAGCGGCATCTACGGCACAGCCATCGCCACCATGGGCATGCTCTCCGTCGTCGGCTACGTCCTCGCCATGGACATGTTCGGCCCCATCACGGACAACGCCGGCGGCATCGTCGAGATGTCCAAGGCCGATGAGGAGTACCGCCGCATCACGGACGAATTGGACTCCACCGGCAACACCACGAAAGCCCTCACGAAGGGCTACGCCGTGGGTTCCGCGGCCCTTGCCGCCTTCCTGCTCTTCTCCGCGTACATGGAAGAGAAGGACCTCACCGTCATCAACCTGGCCGACATGCGCGTCTTCATCGGCGCCTTCCTCGGAGCCATGGTCGTCTTCTTCTTCACCTCCCTCACCATCCGCGCGGTCGGTCGCGCCGCAGGCGTGATCGTGGAGGAAGTGCGCAAGCAGTTCCGCGAGAAGAAGGGCATCATGGACGGCACGGAAGAGCCGGATTACGCCGCCGCCGTCGACATTTCGACCAAGGCCGCCCTGCGGGAAATGGTTCTCCCCGGCATCGTCGCCGTGGTCTCCCCCGTCCTCATCGGCGTGGTGCTCGGCAAGGAAGCCGTGGCGGGCCTGCTGATGGTCGGCACGATCGTGGGCGTCCTGATGGCCGCGTACCTGAACAACGCCGGAGGCGCATGGGACAACGCGAAGAAGCTCATCGAGACCGGCCTGCACGGCGGCAAGCGCAGCCCCGCGCACCAGGCGGCCGTCACCGGCGACACTGTCGGCGATCCCTTCAAGGACACTGCCGGCCCCTCGCTCCACGTACTCATCAAGCTCTTCGCCACGCTCACGCTGGCACTGGCGGCACTGTTTATTTGAGACAATTCAAATCTTGGAATCCAAACCCCGTCGCAAGGCGGGGTTTTTGGTAAGGGAAAAAACCCGCCGCACGGTGGCGGCGGGTCATAACGGTGGTTCAGCGGGCAACGAATTACCCGCACATGATCGAGCGCAACGCGCGACAACCCAACTCGATGAGAGCCGGCAAGAAGCACATGGCACAGATGATCGTAATCAAGGCCAAAGGACCTACAACGTCATCGTCCCAAATGCTCCAATTTGATTGCTGCACAGTGATCTCCTAAAGAACAAACCGCACGAAGCACACCATGCGCCTCGAATATGTTAATTATACATAACATTCGGATGTTGTCGATGACGAGGTATGAACAAGTACAACGAAGAAAGATCTTCAATACTCTTTCCGCTATCCTCTCCTCGGTTTCTTCGGCTTCTTCGGTTTCCTCGGATTCCTTCCCAACACTCTCACCACCTTTCCACGCTCCGATGCTCGGACAGCCCCTCGTCTCCGCCATCGTCCTCAACTACAAGACGCCCCAGGACGCCGTCCGCTGTGTGCGGGCGCTGCTGGGGCAGACAAAGGCGGACGGTGTCACGCCGAGCGGCGTCGAAGTGTTGGTGGTGGACAACCATTCGTTGGACGACTCCGTCGGCGTCCTGCGCGTGACGTTCCGCAGCGAGCCCAGGGTGCGCATCCTGGAAACGCCGCGGAACCGCGGCTACGGACAGGGAAACGAAACGGCCGTGGATCAGGCAACAGGGAAGTACCTCCTGATCATCAATCCGGACAACGAACTGGAACCCGCAGGCGTCGAACGTATGGCGCAGGCGATGGAAGATGATCCGGCCATCGGTATCCTGGGACCGCAGCTGGTGCACGAAGACGGGACGATCCGCGACTCGTACCGCAGCTTCCCCACTCTCACCGACATCTTCATCAAGCGGACGTTCCTGCGCCGCTTCTTCCCCGCACGCATGCGCCGCTACCTGCAACATGACGCCGATGCGTCGCAGGTGCGGGACGTGGACTGGCTGGCGGGCGCCTGCCTGCTCATCCGACGGGATTTCTTCGAGGAGGCGGGCGGCTTCGACCCGCGCTTCTTCCTCTTCTTCGAGGACACCGACCTCTGCCGCCGCGCGTGGGCCGCCGGCCGGCGCGTGACGTACTTCCCGCTCGTCCGCGCCACCGACCGCAAGCACCGCCTCAGCCAGGGCGGTTTCCTCTCCGTCTTCACGAAGAAAACCGTGCGCATCCACCTGGCGAGCGCGATGAAGTACTTCTGGAAGTGGAGGGGGCAGCGGTCAGCGGTCAGCTGCCAGCGGTCAGTAAATACCCATTCTGGCAGCTGAGAGCAAAAAGCTGACAGCTCGGACTCACTTGACACCTCCACAAACCTATTGACCCCAACAGTCTCCTCCCGTACCCTAGTCCGGCTCTATGGAGATGATTGCCCTCAAAGCAACGGTTCGCGAGCCCTCGGCCAAGCCCCGCGCATTGCGCAGGAACCGCCAAGTGCCCTGCATCGTCTACGGCCATGACGTAAAAAGTTTGGCCGTGTGTTGCGATGAGAAGGAGTTACACAAGGTGTTTGCGAAGGCGGGCGAGAGCACGCTGGTGGAATTGGACGTCGCCGGGAAAAAGATCCCCGTCCTCTTCAAGGATATCGCCTTCGAGCCGGTCTCCAGCCGCGAAGTCCATGCCGACTTCTACGCCGTGAACCTGAAAGAAGAGATCGAGACGCTCGTCCCCGTGAAATTCGAGGGCGAGGCCCCGGCGATTAAGGAACTGGGCGGCATCTTCGTCGTGACAAACGAGCACGTGACCGTCCGTTGCCTGCCCACCGACCTTCCCCATGAACTCGTGGCGGACGTGTCGACGTTGGCGGAATTCCACTCCTCGGTGACTGTGAAGGATCTGAAGATACCCAAAGGCGTGAAGATCATGGACGAGGAAGACACGATGTTGGCCACCGTGCAGGAACCGCGCAAGGAAGAGGAAATCACCCCGGCCCCGACGGCGGAAGCCGTGCCGGCGGAGGGTGCGGCGCCCGCGGAAGGCGCTCCGGCAGCGGAAGGAGCGGCCCCGGCGGCAGCACCGGCTGCGGCGGCGGAATCCAAGGGCAAGAAATAAATAAGAAGCAGGCGTTCTTGCCTGCGATCCGCGGCTACGAATAGCCGCTCCGTTTTTTAGGAAACAGCCGCCGCCGCAGCCTTCTCCTTGTCTTGGACCCGCAGAAACGACGGGATCAGCCCCGGTTTCTTGAGCCCCGGCACCTGTTCCGCCAGTTCCAGGTCCTCCACGGCGATCTTGCCGATGTAGAGGCGCCGCAGATCGCCGCCGCGGGCGGCAAATCCCTCGATGGCACGCCAGCCGCGGAAGTACACCAGCCCCTTCGTGAAGCAGCCGCGCTCCGAGGTGTCGTGCAAACCGCGCTTGAGCTCGATGGCCTTCGTGAGGGCTTTCGCGAACGTGTAGCCCAGTTCGTCCTCCAGGTACCGCCGCGTATCGACGAACGAGTGCTCCATGGCGAACGCCACGGCCAGGACGCTGCGGGCGGGGCCGTTGCGCTTCTCGTGGTGCGGCGAAAGGATGCGGTTCTGGTTGAAGACGGCGAGACCCTCCTGCGTATCCAGATAGTGCGCGAAACCGCGGCGGAACAAATCGTAGGGCTGCTGCGCCCCGTTCTCGGACGTAAGGATGTGCGTCTCGATCTCGTGGGCGACCAGCGACCGCACGTGCTCCTCGGAAAAGAGGGCGCCCTCCCGCAGGTACAGGCGTTTCCACCCCACCGTGCAATCCGCCACCAGCGCGCGGCGGACGAGGACCTGCCAGTCGTGCAACCCGTAGCGCTTCAGCACGTCCCCGAAGAACCGGGCCGCCTGCTCCGCCGTCAGGAGATCGTCCGGATGGGGAGGGAGATCGCACGCGATGCGCGTCTGCAGGAAATGCGCAGCCGCGCCGATGAGCTCCGCATGGGGCGCGCCGAAGAGCGCGCGCGTGGCGGCCGTGAAGCGCTCCGTATCGCCCCGCGACCGGATGAGTTCGATGCGCAGCAGGAGCTCCTGCTGCTTCTTGCGCAGGAGGGCGCCCAGAGCGCTCTCGTCGCCCGTGATGCCGCGGAGCCGTTCTTCCAAGACATCCATGTCGAAGGGGACGCCCGGGTACAGGAAGTACGGCGTGTGTCGCGGGTCTTCCTCCAGCCGCCGCCGCTCCTCGGGCAGGTTGATGGGCTTGAGGTACTTGAGGAGGAGGAGCTCGTAATCGGCTTGCGCAAGAATGCGGTCCGCCGCGCGCAGGTCCAGCATCGCCCGCGGACGCGGACGGGCGGACGCACCGGCAGTTTTGGCGGGATCGATGTAGAAACCGCGGAGGTCGCGCCGCCCGATCACGGCCCGCGCATCGGGGTGCGGGACGGTGCCGGCATGCACGAGGGTCTGCATCTTCTTCCCGCCGAGCGTGAAGCGGACATGGTAACGCCTGTCCTCCCCGTCATCCTCGATGCGCACGCCGCCGTGCCGCTCCAGCTCATCCAATAGGTCCTGCGAAAAAATCGAGTACTCCGTCACCGTGGGAGCGATGACGGCGGACGCCTCCAGCGTCACGCCCGTGCCGTGCACCGTCACCGTCTCGTGCAACCCCAGACGCGGCCGGTCGAGCGCGGGGACGGACATCTTGGGACGCACCTTCTCCCCGAAGAGGTCCTGCGCGATGCGGACGCCCTTCTCGGGCGCGGACACCTTGAGGCCGCGCACCCGTTCCAGCCGCGTGCGCAGCGGCGCGAGGTTGGCCACTTGGACCATCAACCCCGCCCGCGCGTTCACTTCCAGGAGGACGACACCCTGCTCCTCGTCGACGGTCAGGTCCACCGCCAGGTACCCGATGTTCGTGATGGACTGGATGCGGGACGCCAGCAGCAGCATCTCGTCCCAGAACGGCACGGGAATGCCGGAGGGCGAACCGCCGTGCGGCAGTTCGTCGAGCCGGCGACTGTACTGGAACGCATGCGTGGTGATCCCTTTGGCGATGTCGATCCCGATGCCCACACCCCCCTGGTGCACGTTCGCTTTGCCACGGCTCTGGACCGTGGGGATGCGGATCATCGCCATCACGGGGACAAGGTTGAACACCACGATGCGCACGTCCGGCAGCCCCGCGGGGCGGAAAGGGACGAACCCCTCGTGGGACACGAGGATCTTTTCGAAGAATGCCGTGTCACGCTGCCCGCTGACGGAGAACTGCCCCTCGAGAATGTCCTCGATGTGTTCCACCAGTCGCCGTTCGGGAAGGGGCTTCCCCTCCTCCAGGAATTCCCCTTGCCGCCGCCCTTTGAGGATCAGGATGCCCTCCCCCCCGAACCCGTTGTTCGGCTTCAGGACGCACTCGTCGGGCAGGAGGGAAAAATCGAAGGACTGCAGCTGGAAACGATTCTCGATCCGCCCGAAAATCCTGGCCACGGGAACGCCGCGTGCGGAAAGAAACGCTTTCGTCTTCAGCTTGCTGTCGGCAAACGCCACCGCCTTCTTGGGATTGAAGGGCCGCAGATAGAGCAGGTTCCGCGCATTGAGGCCGAGGATGCCGTGGTTCAGGACGGGGAACATGGTGGTAGTACAGGATAGCTCATCCCGGGAGGAAGCGGAGCATAGAGACGGAAAAATCCCAATTGCCAAGCCCCAATAATCAAGGAAGATTCAAACTCCAATCTTCAAAATCCAAGAATTTCCCGAGAAAATCCTTTTGAATTCCGGATTTGGAGCTTTTGATTTCCTTGAGATTTGACTCCTTGGGATTTGGGATTTCATTCCTCAGATGCCAGATGCCGGAACAGCTCCCGGAACCGGATGTACTCCGAGAGCCGCAGCCCCGTGTACCGCCCCACGATGACATTCAGGACGACCGTGAAGAGCAGGAGCTCGGGATACGCCAGCAGGAGCGCCTGGAACGGAGGCCATCGGACGACGAAGACGCAGAGGAGCGCTGCCACGATGGTCTGGAGGATGCTCGACGCCGCGGACAGCCAACCTTGTTCGGCCTTGGTCGCAAAGAAGCTCTCGGCCAGCGTGGCCATGACGAGGAGGACGAAGATGACATCACGCGAGAGCACGGTGCCGAATGCGACATTGGCGGCCAGGAGGACGAGGAGGAACACGCTCACGACCGTGATGGTGATCGCCGCTTTCGGGATGTAGAGGATGTGCAGGCGACGCGTCAGGGAACGACTGAACGCGCTCACCAGCACGATGAAGAGGAAATACAGGAGCCCCGCCCACCACCCGAGCGCCAGGAAACTGAGCGCCACGATGGAAGGGGCGAGAAGGCCGAACGTCGTCAGCCCCACCACCTGTTTGAGGAACGAGAGGATGGTGGCGATGACGGGAAGCATGAGGAGAAGGATGATCGTCTGGGGCGCCACGCCCTGCACGAGCATGTAATTGACGAGGAGCGAAAGGGGCTGCCAGGGCGGCACGGGCGCCGTGGAGGCGTCGACCACGGCCAAATCGAGCCGGCGGTCGAGGGCGGTCGCCAGGAACGAATCGATGTCGGGCGAGAGGAGGAGGGCGCTGACCGCTTCCGGATGGAGCAGGACGATCTGCCGCGGTTGGAGCACGGCGAAGGGGGCACGCGCCGTCTGCGCCACCGTGGCGAGACGCCCTTCCGTGAGGAGAACAATGGTCTGCCCCCGCAAACCCGCGAAGGCGGCCGGGTTCGTTTGCGCCGCCTGGAGGAGCGATTGCAGGCCCCCGACGGCATCGGTCCACAGGATGATCGATTCGGCGCCCCGCAACGCGCGTCCGTTGTCCGAGAGGAAGCGGATGAACGTGTCGGGCGAAGGGGCCGCCGGAGGGGACCGGAGGACGCGAAGGTACAGGCCCGCGCCGCTCGCCGAGCGCGACGCGGTCTCCAGCGCCGCCGACGGCACTTCCGCCCCGGCGACCAGCACCATCTTGCGGCGATACACCTCCACGGTATGCACGGCTTGGCTCTCCCGCACCGCGCCGTCCGCCAGCGAACGCACGATAAGACGGAAGCGGAGGGGGCCGGACGTTTGAGGCGTGTAGACGGCATCCACCGTCCTGCTGATGGGCTCCGGCACGCCGGCGACGAACCATGTGTACGACGCATCCGCGCCCACGATGCGGCTGAGGGAAGCATCGAGAAGGATCGGACGGCCGATGGGGCTGTCCTCGGACGCCTGGATCACCGCCTGGTTTTGCAGGGGGAGCCGTTCCTGCGCGAGCAAGACGGCCGACGGATCATCCGCGGCATGCGCGGCCGCCGCGGCAAGGCCGAGGGACAGGAAAACGAAAGCGGTGCGGACGCGCGGGAAAGTCATGCCGAACGGCGGGAAGCGTGGGCGCGCAGTTTCCCCAAACCCGTGCCCAACTCTTTATACCGCTTGATCTGCGGCTCCAATTTTTCGATGCAACGGTCGATGGCGTCGAGGGCGCTGTCGCGGCGCGACTCGGCGCGCAGCCGCTTGCGCGGCAAATCCACGGTGATCATCACCTTCACGCTGTCCGTTTCCTTCTTCGTCGGCCGCCGCTCCGCTTCCACGCGGATGGAAGACGCTTCGTCCTTGAGCCGTTTGCAGTACGTGGCCAGTCTTCCGATTTTGCGCGCCAGGAGCAGAAGGTCACGGTCGCTGTACTGGAGGCCTTTCTCGAAGTGCTGGACGTTCATGGGGAGAGGAAGGGGAAGTGATGGAGAACCATATCATATCGACGCCATTCACGACGCGGGAAGCGGAAAAACCCTCCATGCATCGCGTTGCGTGAAATATGCTTTTGAGCTATAATATTGGTACTAACACCCATCTCCCATGATCAACGTCCGCTCGTCCGTCACATCATTCCGGGAACTGCGTTTGTTATCCTTCGACGAAAGAATTCCGGAAGTGCCTGAAAATGTTCCCACGAAAGACCAACTGCAACAGCTACGTACGCAAGTGCAAAACTCCACACGGAAATTCACGGAGCAAAAAGAGGGAAAAGAAGAGACACTCTTGATCCTCTCGTTGAAGCAGAAAGAAGAACTGAAAAAAGAAATCCAAGCGGTCCGTTCTCGATTGGAAACGGACGGAAAGCTGGATGAAACGACTAAAGGCTACCTGCAAACTTTGGAACAGTTCGTGGAAGTGTGCCCCACGGAGGAACCTGCTGAAAAGAGCGGATGGGAGAAAGCCAAGGAAATGTTCGATTCCGTGGTAGGAAAACTGAAGAACTTCGGATCGGGAACGCTGAAGATGCTCGCAGGATGGTTCGGTGCGGATTCCTGGTTCGGCGAACGCCTGCGCGAATATTCCGCATCCGCGGAAGCGCAGATCGTGGAACTCTACAAGCAGTTCCCATCCCTCAAAGACCTGCAGGAGGGCGGCGGCCAGCAGATGGAAGAACTGCGCCTGTTGCTGTCGAAGAACGCGGAGAAAATCAAGGAGACGATGGGAAAGACGGGCGCCACCGCGAAGGACGTAATGAATTTCGACTTCGTGGAGCACGTGAAAGCCATCGTGAAGCAAGGCAAGAAGTACGCCAGCGTCACCGAGATCAAGAAGATATCGCAAGAAATGCTGGCCTCATTCACGAAGCAAGCGGAAGAGAAGAAAGAGGACGACAAGAAGGAGGCGAAACCCGATGAGAAGAAAGACGGGAAAGAAGAGGAAAAGAAAGCGTGAGGATCGACATCATTTCCCGCTCGTCATGTTCGGGCATACACTGTCACGTATGCAAATCCTCCGAACCTACCTTTTCCTGATCCCGCTCGTCGTTCTGCTCCTGAGCGAGATCGTGAAAATGCTCGTCGACCAGCGGCGCACGGGCGAATGGCACGCCCCCCTCTTCCGCCCGGGCGGCATGCCCAGCTCCCATTCCGCGTTCGTCACGTCCCTCCTCATCGTCGTGGGACGGAAATTGGGAGTGGAATCCACGGAATTCGCCATCTCTTTCGTCTTCGCCGCCATCGTCTGGTACGACGCCATGAGCGCGCGCCGGGAACTGGGCGAGCAGGCGGCGATCCTCAACCGCCTCCAGCAGTGGAAGCACCTCAAGGAACGCTTGGGGCATTCGTTCATCGAAGTGGTCGCGGGCATCGCTTTCGGCGCGGTCGTGACGATGGTGGGAATCTGGGTGAGCGCATGAGAAAGGCGTCAGGATTGCAGGAATGCATGAATACAAGGAAGAATCCAAGAACCAGGATCCCCCATGATCCCTTGGCATCGTTTGATCCTGTACTCTTCCCTGCATTCTTGGAATCCCGGATCCTTGGATCTTCAAACCTGCCGAATCCCCGTTTCTACGGTTCTCCCTCGCCTGCTACACTTCTCTACGTTCCCCGTTCTTCACCATGCCCCGCCTCGCAGACCAGCAGAAAGATTTTCCCCAGTGGTACCTGGACGTCATCGCCCAAGCGGACTTGGCGGAATACGCCGACGTGAAAGGATGCATCATCTTCAAGCCGTACGGGTACGCGCTCTGGGAAAATATGCAGCGCGACCTCGACCGCCGCATCAAAGCGTTGGACGTGCAGAATGCGTACTTCCCGCTCTTCATCCCCGCCTCCCTGCTGGCGAAGGAGAAGGCCCACATCGAAGGTTTCGCGCCGGAGTGCGCGGTGGTGACGGAAGGCGGAGGCAAGAAACTGGCGGAACCCCTCTACGTACGCCCCACGAGCGAGACCATCATCTACGCCACGTTCGCCAAGTGGATCGCCTCGCACCGCGACCTGCCGCTGAAAATCAACCAGTGGGCGAACATCGTCCGGTGGGAGATGCGCACCCGCCCCTTCCTCCGCACGCTCGAGTTCCTGTGGCAGGAAGGCCACACGGCGCACGCGACGAAGGAGGATGCGGACGCCATGGCGGAGGCCGCCCTGCAAATGTACGTCGATTTCGACCGGGATTTCCTCGCCCTCCCCATCGTCACCGGCAAGAAGCCGGACCACGAGCGCTTCGCGGGAGCCTACTACACGCTGACCACCGAAGCCCTCGCGAAGGACGGCAAAGCCATCCAGGCGGGCACGTCCCACAACCTCGGCCAGGGCTTCTCCGAAGCGTATGACGTGAGCTTCCTCGATGCGGAAGGAAAGGCGCAACGGCCATGGATGACCAGCTGGGGCGTCTCCACCCGCCTCATCGGCACCGTCATCGTCGTGCACGGGGATGAAAAAGGCCTGCGCCTCCCCCCTCCCCTCGCTCCGATCCAGGTCGTCATCGTCCCCATCTACAAGTCGGACACCGAACGGGACGCCGTCCTGGGCGAAGCACGGAAATTGCAGGAATCCCTGGGGAAAACCGTGCGCGTGAAAGTGGATGACCGCGCGGAGAAATCACCGGGATACAAATTCAACGAGTGGGAAGTGAAGGGCGTCCCCATCCGCCTGGAACTGGGACCGAAAGACCTGGAGAAGAAGCAGGTGGTCGTGGTTCGCCGAGACATCGGCACGAAGTCCCCCCTCCCCCTCGACGCCTGCTCCCCCGCCGCCTTCGAGGCCCTCCTCGCGGATATCCACCGCACGCTCTACGAGCAGGCAAAAGCGTACATGGACGAGCATACGACGACGGTGGAAACACTCGATGCGTTCAAGGAAACCATCGACGGGAAGGGAGGGTTCGTCTGGGCACCGTGGGACGGGACGGTCGCGAGCGCCGAGGCGATCAAAGCGCAAACGAAAGCGACCATCCGCCTGCTGGGGGAACAAAAAGCGACCGGAAAAGACCTGGTGAGCGGCGCACCGGCGACGGCGACGGCTCTCTTCGCCAAAGCCTACTGACCCACCTGCCGGTGCTTCCGGACGAGGTCCACCAGGAATTCCTCGTCGATGTTGCTCTTCACGATGAAATCGATTGCGCCGAGCGCCATGCAGCGGTCGCGGCTCTTTTCGTCGCTCAAGTTCGAAAGGATGACGGTCCGAACCCCGTACCCTCCCTCCCGCATGCGCTCCAGCACCCGGAAACCGTCCATTTTCGGCATGAGAAGATCGAGGAGCAGGAGCGCAGGCGACTGCCGCTCCACGGCGGCGATCGCTTCCGCCCCGTCCCGGACATGGACGACGTTTTCCCCGCCTTCCTCCAGCGCCAAACGGATCATCTCCCCGATAACGGGGTCATCTTCCGCCAGCAGGATGTATGAGCGGGACATGGCAGCGAAACGCATCATCGCAGCGGCCGGGTACGGCCGTCAATGATCCGACGGCTTTTCGGGCAGCGCAACGGTAAATGTCGTCCCCTGTCCTTCCCGTGACCGGAAAGAAACATGCCCGCCCAGGATGCGCACGATGATGTACACGAGATACAGGCCGAGCCCGGTGCCGTTGGGCTCGCGCAGCACCACGTTCTCGCCCCGGAAGAACTTCGTGAACACCCGCTGCTGCTCCCGGTCGGGAATGCCGAAACCCGTATCCGAGACGGAAAGGATGACATGGCGGGGTTCCCGCCTCGCCTCCAGCGTGATCGCACCTCCCTGCGGAGTATATTTGATGGCGTTGGAAAAGAGATTCATGACGCATTCATGGAAGAGATCCCTGTCGGTGTGCACGGACATCTGGGGAGGGACGATGATACTGACCGTGAGATGCTTGCCCGCCCACTCGTCACGGTTCTCTTCCTTCAGGGCATAGAGGAAATCCCGCACATGCACCGCTTCCTGCTGGATGCGCACCTTTCCCGCCTCGATGCGGGAGATCGTGAGCATCGCGTCGATGATGGCCGCGAGCTGCGTGGACGCCTTGTACGCCTCCCGCAACAGCCGCTCATCGGCGGACGCGCCCCGGAACACGCGCACGGCGCGCCCGAGCGCCCACCGCAGCGCCGTGAGCGGAGTGCGCAGCTGGTGCGACGCCAGCGCGACGAATTCCGACTGCGCGAGCAGCTCCACTTTGCGCCGGTGGATGTCCTGCATCTGCGCGATGAAGTAGAGAGGCTTGCCCTCCTTGCTGCGGACGACGGAAACGCTGAACAGCGTCCAGAGCGGAAAACCCTTGCGGTGCAGCAACCGCACTTCCATCTGGGACATCCGCATCTCGCCCGAGAGGAGGCGGCCGAGCTCTTCGATAAATGCCGGACTGTCTTCCTCGTGGACCAGGGAACGGGGTTCGTGCCGGAAAAGTTCCTCCCGGCCGTAGCCGAGGAAATCCAGCGCCGACCGGTTGACATTGATCCACCCCGCCGCGGGGGAGAGGAGCATCATGCCGACGGAGGAATCCTGGAAAGCGCGCTTGAATTGCTCTTGGCTGACCGCCAACTCACCCGAACGCTGCCGCATCCGCCGCTCCAAATTGGCGTATGTCGCCTGCAACTGCCGCGCCATGTCGGCGAACGCCGCTCCCAATTCCCCGATTTCGTCCCTGCGCCCGGAGAAACCCACCGGAACGTGGAGCTGCCCTCCCGCGATCTTGTTGGCCCTTTCCGTCAGCATCGCGAGAGGCCGGACCACCGACACGCGCAGGTAGAAGGAAAGGAAGAGGAGAAACAGGATGGCGATGAGCGTGAGAATCAGCAGGAGCCGTATGATCTCTTCCGTGAGAACACCCCCCATCTCCAGCTCCCGGTGCAGGACGGTATTCATGTGAACGCTGAAATCCGCGATGCGCGCCTGGTCCAAACGGGCGAGGATGAGCCACTTGTCCATGTAAAAATTCACCGATGGTTGTTCCCCCTTCCGCACCGCTTCCATCAGCCGCTGCCGCATCGTTTCGGTTTTCGCCCTGCCCCCGGCGTACGCATCGAGAAGTTCCATGCCGCGCTGCGCCTCCGTCAGATCCCCCAACGCGGAAAGGACCTGCCCCGTGCGCTCCTGCAGCTGCCGGATGTGCACGAGCGTCGCCGGGTCCCTCGTCATCACGTAGGAGAGGGAATCCGTTTGCAATTCCCGTTCCAACAGGCCCATTTCATCGATGAGCATCATCTGCCGGGAGAGCGTCTCCACGAGCGCCGTGAAAGCGTACTGGCGGACGGAAAAGCGGAAGACCACGTACAGGCTGACGCAGGCCAGGAAGATGATCTGCACGACGTACGGCAGGAGGATTTTTTTGCTGAGCCTCATGGGACGGTGAGCTGGAATACGGTCACGGCGGCGGCATCCACCAGCCGCAAGGGGGAGGGATCGACCAGCGTGGACACATCCGGAAGGGACGGGCACCCCCGATCCGCATGATCCAGCCACTCCGCCTGCATCTGGAAGGAAGCGACGAGCACATGATCCAAGCCGAGGCGGAAGTCAAAATCAGACCACAGCGTATCCACCTGTTCCAGAGACACCTGCGGCAGGGCCGCAGCCACGATCCGCTTGCTCTCTTCCGGATGGGAAGAGACATACAGCTCCGCATCATGCAGTGCCCGCAGGAGACGGACGAAAGAATCTCCCCTTTCGGACAATGACGCCCTCTTCGCAAGAAGCAACGACGCCTCCGTATAGACATCGGAAAAGAGCACGTGCGCCCCGCGCCCTCCCGCCGCCAGCGCTTCCTGCAGGAGAGGATTCCAGACGGCTGCGGCGAACACCTCCCCGCTGCGGAACGCTTCCACGACGCGGGAGGGGGGAAGATCCGCGATCACGACATCAGACGGCTGCAGGCCGGAGAAATGCAACAGCTGCGCCAGGACGAATTCGGCGTTCGTCCCGAGGGGGACGCCCACCCTCTTTCCCCGCAAGGACGCCACGTCCGCATCCCGGAGCACGAGGCCCGTATCCCGGTCGGACGAGTGGATTTTCGTGAGTGCGACGATGTCCTCCCCCCTGCACACCTGCCCGAGCATGGGCGACTCATATGCGACGGCGACATCCGCACCGCCCTTCAGCATCTCCTCCAGGGCGTCACGGCCGGTCGGGAAGGGCGCGTGCCGGACATCCAATCCCCGCTCCGCAAAATATCCGTTCTCCTGCGCCACGTACAGCAAGGCGGAAGAGAGCAGTTGCGGGTAAGCCAGGGTGACCGTCGGCATCGGCCCTCGCGTCCGCCAGAACGCATATGCCAACGCGAGAAGAACAAACAGGGAAAGCGTACCTGCGCCGACGATGGCGGCGATGCGGTTCTGCACGGAGTAGGAAAGAAAGGAAAGCGTACCGCAAACCCCGTCCGCAAGGAAGAAGCCCGGAACATCTCATACATGTACATGCCCCTCCGGAAAAAAGTGTCCGTTTATGCTTGGACTCCTCCCCCTCCCCTGTTAGGGTGCCGCGGCTTGAAGCGGCTCGCCCCCCCGGCACCGGCCTCCGCGCAGGTCTTCTGTATCGCGGACACGCACCTCCTGCCCCCCCATCCCGAAAGCACCCGCTTCATCCCGCGGTGGCTCCGGATGCTGCCGGAACAGGAAGCGCTTGCGCTGTACCTCCGCCTTTCCCGTGAATTGCGAAGGGCGTTCGAAACGGGCAAAGAGGAAATGCGGCGGGCGGCCCCGGCGCTCGTCGTCCATTTGGGAGACGTGGCGTACGGTTGGGAAAAGGGCGGCATGACCCACCCCCTCCTGGCGAAAGAAGCGCGGGAATGCGCGCGCGAGCTGGGCGCACTCGGCTCCCCCTTCCGCGTCTGCATCGGGAACCATGACACCGGCCATGCCCGGGATGACAATCCGCTCTTCGGCAAAGGCGTGGAAATCTGCGAGAAAACATTCGGACAGCTGTACTGGAGCCATGAAACGGCGGACGCCCTCCACGTGGGCATCGCCTCCCCTTTGTTGGAATACGGGGGGGAAAACGACGGAAAAAATCCCGCCCTCCTCCGCAAGGCCGCGGAGCAGGAAGCATTCCTGTCGGATACGCTCGCGCGCCACCCCCATGCACCGTGGATCCTGTACCTGCACCGGCCGTTCGGCCTGCGCGCTGTCGCGCCCCGCCTCCGACCGCACCTCCCCCGCCTCCGCGCCGTCGTCTGCGGCCACCTCCATCGTCCCGCCCTCGGCAACGTCATCCGTACCGCCGCCCGCTTGCGTTTCCCCGGCCACCACCCCCACGAATCCGCCTACGCGCACATGATGCGGAAAACGACCGTCTGCCCTTCCATCGCTCCGCTCTGGTGCTCCGGATACGGCCTGCTCTCGCTGCAGATGCGGCATCGGCGTCTCCGCATACGGCAGGAATGGCTCACGGCGCCGCGGGAGAGCGACCGCCTCTCCACCGCCTCCCTGTTCCGCTGCCTCTGGGCGTACCTTACGGTGGGAGAGGATGAATCGCCCGCGCCGGGAGGATGAGTGACGATGCTCAGGCGAACACCGGCATCCGTTCATGCTTCGTCATGGCCAGATAATCCGGTGAAGCAGCCTGTGTCAGCATGTAGACATGCGCGATGTTTCCCTCATCCCGAACAAGCACGCCCCGGATCCCGTTTGCGACGGGGAACCACACGCCTTTCTCCACGCCTCGCACGGCCGGGATGAGCACTTCTTCCGGATGCAACCACTGCCACTTGCCCGCCTCCAGGCTCTCCGCCTTGCACCATCCAGTCCTCGGGAGCCTGCTCTCCTTGTCGTTCCTGTTCCCCCACGAAAAAATATCCAGATCCTCCCCGTGGAGCGCAGGGAGACGCGGCACGGGATCACGGTAGTGGAAGAGCAACATGGATTCGTCCGCCCCGGCATTCCCGATAAGCTGCAGCCCTTCCCTCTCCAAGAGGGCGGATGGAACGGAACGTACGAGGATCGCGATGCCGCCGCACATGATCGGAAGGGAAGCGAAGGGATACATCACGTGACGGGGGGAGGGAAACGACGTGACAGAATGCATCCCGGAATACGGGGGAAAAACCGTAAGCACCGCCGACACATGACGTCACAAATAGGCTATGCAATATCCCGCCCTCCCCGTGGCGCTTGCTCTTCTGGGCATGATGACGCTTACCGTCATCGGTGACAGCGTCGGCGCGCAGCAAAGTGATGAACAGATCACCATCTGCCACTATCCGCCGGGAAACCCCGATAACCCCGAAACCATCACCATCTCACCCGCTGCGCTCGCAGCCCATTTGAGCCACGGTGATACCCTCGGCGCCTGCCCCTCTTCTTCTTCGGCCTCCTCGCTCTCCGCCGCATCTTCCGATGCCTCCTCGGTCGCATCCCAAAGCAGCGTCGGGTCCGCCGCGAGCAGCGGTCTTTCTTCGAGTGTCGACTCCTCATTTTCCTCTGCAACATCTTCCTTGAACAGTTCCCTGAGCAGCAGTAACCCGTCTTCAACTTCGTCGGTCTCTTCGGCTTCGTCGGTTTCCTCGGCATCCTCCCCCAGCAGCATCAGTTCCTCCACGCCTTCGAGCAGCTCTTTGAGCAGCAGCAGCCCGTCTTCAACTTCGTCGGCTTCGTCGGTTTCTTCCCTGATCACCATCTGCCACTATCCGCCGGGAAACCCCGATAACCCCCAGACCATCACCATCTCTCCGGAAGCGTTGCCCGCCCACTTGGCCCACGGAGACAGCATAGGACCTTGCGCATCTTCTTCGAGCAGCAGCAATCCGTCGTCCGTCTCCTCTGCATCCTCCCATTCCAGCATCTCATCCTTGAGTAGCTCCAGCAGCAGCCCGTCCTCGGCCTCGTCTGCTTCTTCAGTTTCTTCGGTTTCCTCCCACAGCAGCATCAGTTCCTCCACGCCTTCGAGCAGCTCCCTGAGTAGCAGCAACCCGTCTTCAACTTCCTCGGCTTCATCGGTCTCTTCGGTTTCGTCAGCTTCCTCCTCCTTCTCCTCCGCCGTCGTCAGCGGAACCATCACCATCTGCCACTACCCGCCCGGGAACCCGAACAACCCGCAAACCTTGACGATTCCCCTGACCGACCTCCTCTCCCATCTCCTTCACGGCGATGCCTTCGGAGCCTGCCCCTCATCTTCTTCGAGCAGCTCCCTGAGCAGCAGCCTGTCCTCGGCTTCATCGGTCTCTTCGGTCTCCTCCGTTTCCTCCCCCAGCAGCATCAGCTCCTCCGCACCTTCGAGCAGCTCTAGCTCTTTGAGCAGCAGTAGCCCATCTTCGGCTTCGTCGGTCTCTTCGGTCTCCTCGATCTCCTCGGCTTCTTCGGTCTCCTCTTCTTCGGTTTCCTCCCCCAGCAGCATCAGTTCCTCCACGCCTTCGAGCAGCTCAAGCTCTATGAGTAGCAGTAGCCTGTCCTCGGCTTCATCGGTCTCTTCGGTCTCCTCTTCCTCAGCTTCCTCCCTCACAAGCAGCTCCCTGAGCAGTAGCCCGTCGTCGGTCTCCTCGGCTTCCTCCAGTATCCGTCCCTGCCCCTCCCTCAATGGCTGTTTCCCGGCACAACCCAGGGTAATCGTCTACACGAAAGCCGTGACGAAAGTGCGCTCCGTCATCCACGTCCTGTCCCAGAATGATGTCTCCATCTTCCAGGACCAGGACAAGCAGGATGGCAAACTGCCCGGATACGGCGGATATGACGGATACGCGGGCTACGGCGGCTACCAAAAGCACGCCATGCCCCCGCTCGTGCAGCAGGCGAACGTGCACGATACCGCCCTCAGCGGCGTCCTCTCCGCACTCGGTATCGGATCGCACAATAACGTCTCGATCTTCCAGGAATAATACCAAACCTGTTTGATTTCTGTCGTTTCGCGCACGCCCCCTCACCCCGCCCTCTCCCCCCTCCGGGTGGAGAGAGGGACAAGGAAGCGCATTTCTTCCCCGGAGCGTGATGCGGCGGAAGAGCCAGGGGATCAGGTTATTTTGGTATAGACGCATCACGACACGATCCCCGCACTGTTCCCGGCACTCAGGTCCGCCGTTTTCATCGCGAGCCGCTCCAAACGGCCGTCGGTCTCCTCCTCTTCCCCGCGCGTCTGCTCCAGCGCATTCGCGACATCGTGCAGTTTCAGCGTCTGCGCCAGCAGCCATGCGCCTGCATACGCCGCCATCTCGTAGTGCTCCACACGCCGGGCGGAAGCAAGGAGGGCCGTGTCACGTACCGCTCCCGCCACATCCTTGCCCCGCACCGTTTTCATGCCTTCGGTGATGATGCCCTCGATGCCGGGACACGGCTCCCGCGCCAGCTTCTCGTCGAGAAGAGCGAACACTTCCTCCAGCCTGCGGATCTGCTCCTCCGTCTGCACCTGATGTTCGTCGAAAGCGGTCTTCACGTCCGGGGAAGTCGCCATCGCGCTCATCCGGGGAAGGGCGTCGACGATCTGGTGCTCCGCATCATACATATCCCGGAGTTCATGCAGAAGCAGATCACGATGCGTGGAAAGCGTTGTCATGATCGAAGGGGAAAAGAAAAAGGAATGGGACGCGCATGCGCCTCCTTCCTTGACGGTTAGACGGGTCGGACGTTACGGAATCCCGCAACATACGCGCAACCGCGCATCACACCCTTCTCGTTTCCGTCAGTTCGAATGCGACTCCACGTGCACGCTGTTGCGGATCTGCACGCTCGAACCGTCATCCGACACGTGCGACCAGCTCCGCCGCGTCACGGTCGTGGTGCCGTCATCCGACACGTGCGTATACGTGCCGTTTTCGGAAGGCGGCGTCACTGTCTTTTTCACATCGGAGGAAGCGGCCGTTGTGCTCGTCGAAGCCCGGACGATCGTCTGGCAACGCTTCTGCAACCGCAGCACCATGCGGAGTTGCGCGCCTTTGGCCTCCCGGACCAGTCGGGGCAGGCGCACGCACACGCGGGAAGAGGAAACGGCGACGGCCTTGGCCTCGGCGACATCGCCGAAAGCGACCGCACCGAGCAACGCGAAGGCAAGAGGGAGGGTTTTACGCATGGGGATGGGAGGGAACCGACACATGCGATGACGCGCCGCTCGGACACTCCTTACCGCTTTCCGCCGTGAGTGTCCTATTCCAGGAGCAACGCGACCGCCGAGAGGACGAAGGACGCCGTGACAGCGTAATAGAAAATGTCGCTGCGCACGCGGCGCAGGAGGATGCTCCCCGCGTACGTCCCCGCGACGGAGAGCAGGAGGAACGGCACCGACTGGCGCAGGGCGTCGATGCCCAGCGTGCCCGTCGCCACGTAGGACGCCAGCTTGGGGATGTTCATGAACAACGCGGTGAAGGCGTACGTCCCCACATACGCCTCTTTCAGGAGGCCCAAGCCCGTAAAGAGCGGCCCCTTCACGATATTCCCGGTCCCGATCAACCCCGAAAGAAAACCGTAGACCACGCTCAACAACGGGAGGAAGCGCTCCGGCCGGCCGCGCGAAGGCACGAGGCGGAACAGGTCGTTGGCAAGGTAGAGCAGCACGGTACCCGCGAGGAGTTTCCGGAAGAGATCCGCGGGCACCAGGGGGAGAACGAGACTCCCCGCGATGGCCGCCGGCACCGACCAGGCGATCATGCGCCACCCGATGCGCCATCGGATGGCATGCCGGAAGACGACGATTTTGTTGATGTTCTGGCACAGGCCGAAGAGCGTCACGATGCCCACCGCCTCCTTCGCGCCGAACTGCAATGCGGCGAACGGGAGGAGCAGGACCATGCCGCCGACGCCGGTCGCCGTGGAGAGGACGGACGCCGCGAGGACGGCTCCGTAAAAGACGACGGGTTGCCGGAGAATCTCCGTGAGCACGCCCCGATCCTACACCGCGCCCCTCCTTCGCGTCATTCGACCGCGGACGAAGAAGAGCCACCCGCGTGCGGAGCAAGCCCCTGCGGCTGCTCTTGCGCCTGCATGTCCGGTACGGGCGCCGTGAGGAACGAACGGGCGGACTCCGCGACGAGGACGATGTTCAACGCTTCCGCAAGCACGACGAACGCCAGCACCGACATGATGCCCACACGGGTATGGAGAGCAGCCCGGAACGTACGGAGACCGTAAAGCATGACGGGAAGGAGAAGATGCTATTTCGGATTCGCCAGACGGATCGACTCCTTCTCCAGGCACTCCAGCACGCGCTGCAACAGCCGCGTCGTAACCGCGCGGCGCTGCCCGATGGGCGCCGGGAAACACAGCAGGAACTGGAGCGAACGGTCCGCATCCAACTCCATGTAGATGCGCGCGCTCGGCGACACCTGCGAGAAATAGAACCCCCGCATGCGTTTGTCCATCTGCCGCTCCGCCGCCTGCGCGTACCCTTTGGCCTCCTCCTGGAGGATTTCGTCGAGGACCTCGTAGGCGCGCTCCCACTGTTTGGGATCGGCGATGCGGACGGGGATCTCCGCATTCTCGTAATCCGAGGTGCTGTTGTAATTCACCAATGAACCCGAAAGGAGATGGAAATTTGGTACGCGTACCGTTTTCCCCGCCTGCGTGGCGTCCTCCAAGCCCGGGGAGCGGGAAATGAGCACGGTCGTGAACAGCATGTTGATGTCCAGCACGTCGCCCGTGTGCCCCCCCACCGTCACGCGCTGGCCCAGGGCGAGGGATCCCTTGTACGTCAGCCATCCGAAGAACGACTTGAACACGTCTTGGAGCATGAATACGAGCGCGGCGCCGATCACCGCGAAGACGGTGAGGAAGCCGGGATACTCGGCGATGAGCCGTTGCGCGAGCCAGAAGAACAAACTCAGGTACACGAGGACCGTGAAGAGCTTGGCGAAGAAGTAACGGATTTTCCGGTGCGGGATCTGCAGGAGGATGCGCGTCCGGAGGAAATGCTCCGCCGTGACCACCAGGAATATGAGCGCGAGATACCCGAGGACCGTGAGGAACGTGCCCATGCTGGCGCTGCGCTGTTCGGAAAGGAGGCGCTGGAGGCGCTTCTGCTGCGCCGTGAGCGCGGACTGCAGGAGGTCGATGTTCTCCTCCAGGATCACTTTCTTGGCGAGGAGCTCGGGGTATGACTTCGTCGTCATGAACGTCCCCGAGCCGGTTTGCCCCAAGTCGTACACCTTCTCCTCGTCCTTCAGGAGATTCAGGTCAACCGTGCTCTCGTTGAGACGCCCGGACAGGTCGTCCACCAGTTCCCGCTGCCGGTCGATGGCCTTCGACGCCTCCAGTTCCTGCCCCGCGACGGCATCGGACGGCTGCACGAGAGCATTCACCGCTTCCTCCAGGGACGCACGGACCCGCTCACGCTCGCTCTTGATCAAGCCCTCGTAATACTCCTTGTTCCGGGGGGTGGTCGCCTGCAGGTATTCCTTGTAATACCGCTCCAGGCGGGCCGAATCCGGCCGCATGTCCTGCTGGGCGGCCGCCGGCCATGCGACGGAGAACGCGACGAAGAAACAGGAACAGAGAAAAATGATGCGCCGGACCATAGGACGGAAGTGTAGAACTCATCCGGGATGAGTGCCAGTAAACGAATGCCACAAATTTGCTCATCCCCGATCCCTCATGCCTAATCCCTCTTCCGCTCCCGCAACAGGAACAACGACCCGAGCCCGTTGAGGAGGGACGCCGTGAACGCCATGAGCGGAATCGTGATGTAGCCGAAGTGGAAGAACGGCGCCGCGGCGCAGGAGACGCCGCTCTCATCGCAGGGCTGGAGCGTGTCGGGAGGGTTGAGGAAAGCCGCCACCTGTTCCCCGTAATGCACGGCGGAAAACACGATCCCGATGGCCGAGAGCAGCAGGATGGAGGAAGCGATGCCACGGTCGCGCTTCCACAGGGCAAGGAGGAGCAACGGCGCCTGGGGATAGAGGAAGATCCGTTGGAACCAGCAGAGCTTGCACGGCACCCACCCGGATATCTCCGAAAAGTAGAGGCTCCCCGCCATGGCCGCGATCGCCACGATGAGCATGGCCGGCAACACCCATCGCACCGCGCGTGCGCGCAGCGCGGCGGGACGGCCCGTCAGCAGGAACACCACGACGCCGACGGCGATGACCTGGCCGAAGAGCGTGAGCCAGGCGAGGAAAGAAACGACGGACGGCGTGAGGACGGCGAGCGATATCATGCGCGAAGGGAAAGAAACCGCAGCGTAGCAGGCAACCGCAACCCGGGCGAGCGGGACGGCGTGCTGTCAGGGATTGGGAACGACCTGGTCCGCGGGGACGTTGATATCGACGGACGGCGCCTCGCTCCCGTCGCCGCGGAACATCTGCAATGCGAAGTACCCGACGATCAGGATGACGATGATGGCCACGATCGCCACGATGGCGCTCATGCCGGATCCGCTGCCGTTGTCTGCCATAGTCAAGGGAGGGGGAATCCCCTTCCCTGACGAAGGACGGCGGCAATTCTTACGGCCGACGGGAACCGTGCCGCCCGGGAACGGATTCCCCATGCGCGGAACGCACGCCCGCACTTCGTCGGATCGGCGCTTGCATTCCGTCTTCATACCTGTACCCTAGGTATAGGTATTACTCCCCCTTCCGTCCCATGGTTCGCGACCATCGCATCCACATCGGCGGCATAACAAGCGAACCGCGCTCCAAGCCCATCCGACCCGAGCGCGCGTCGCTGTACCTGCTGGGCATGCACTGCGCGTCCTGCGCCACGCTCATCGAGCATTCGATCAGGAACGTCCCTGGCGTGAAGCAGGCGAACGTCAACTTCGCCGCGGAGAAGGCCTCCGTCCTCTTCGAACCTGCCGCCGCAAACGTGCAGGACCTCATCGCCGCCGTGAAGAAGGCCGGCTACGACGCGGAAATCGTGGACGAGCAGGACAAGGAATTCGACCGCAAGAAACGGGATGCCGAAATCCGCAGCTACCGCAGGAAATTCCTCTGGGGCTTCGTCCTGAGCGCCCCGATGCTCTACTTCATGCTCCTGGACTTCGTCCGGTGGCTCCCCGGCGCAGGATTGCTCCCACCGTATTTCGGCATCGTGTCCTTCATCCTCACAACGCCCGTGCAGCTCATCATCGGCGCCGGGTTCTACAGGGGCTTCTGGTCGAGCCTGAAGATGAAGACGTTCAACATGGACAGCCTCATCGCCATCGGCACGTCCACCGCCTACATGTACAGCGTCATCAACTACGCCCTCTTCGTCGCCCGGAACGGGACGTTGCTGGGCATCAACGGCGCCAAGATCCCCGAACTGTACTTCGAGACGGCCGCCTTCCTCATCACGTTCGTGATCCTGGGGAAGTGGCTGGAAGTGAAAGCCAAAGGGCGGGTGGGCGACGCCATCCGCAAGCTCATGGACCTGCAAGCGAAGTCCGCGAGGGTGGTGCGGGACGGTGACACCATGGACATCCCCGTCGACCAAGTGGTCGCGGGCGATACGATCGTCGTGCGGCCGGGGGAAACGATCCCCGTGGACGGCACCGTCCTCAAAGGCCGTTCGTCCGTGGACGAATCCATGTTGACCGGGGAGAGCATCCCCGTGGAGAAGAACGCGGGGGACAACGTGATCGGCGCCACGCTGAACAAGGTCGGGAGCTTCGAGTACGCCGCGGAGCGCGTAGGCGACGAGACGATGCTCGCGCAGATCATCCGCGTGGTGGAGGAGGCGCAGGGAAGCAAAGCGCCCATCCAAGGCTTCGCGGACCGCATTTCCGCATGGTTCGTCCCCGCGGTGATCGTCGGCGCCCTCCTGACCTTCGGCCTCTGGTACTTCGCCTTCGGCGCAAGCCTCTCCTTCGCCCTCATGGCCTTCACGGCCGTCATCGTCATCGCCTGCCCGTGCGCGCTGGGACTGGCGACGCCCACCGCCATCATGGTGGGGACGGGCAAGGGCGCGGAGAAGGGCATCCTGATCAAGGGCGGCGAGCCGCTGGAAGCCGCCGACAAGATCACCGCCGTCATCTTCGACAAGACCGGCACCCTCACCAACGGCAAGCCCGTCGTGACGGACGTGGCGGGTATCGGCATGGAGGAAGAAGATGTCCTCCGCATCGCCGCCTCCCTCGAGCGCTCCTCCGAACATCCTCTCGCCGAAGCGATATACAATCATGCGCAGGAGGAAGGATTGGACCTGCTCGACGTGGACGGCTTCAAGGCCGTTCCCGGCCAGGGGATCGAAGGGATCATCGGGGAGAAGAAGTATTTCTTCGGGAACCGCAAGCTGATGGCGGAGGTGGCGGGCGCGGAACTCGGACGCGTGGAACGCACGATGGCGAAGCTCGAGGAACAGGGCAAGACCGCCATGATCCTCGCGGGCGAGAAAGGACTGCTCGGCATCATCGCCGTCGCGGATACCGTGAAGGAAACGACGAAGGAGGCCATCGACCTGCTGCGGAAGAGGAAGATCGAGACCTACATGATCACGGGCGACAACGAACGCACGGCCAGGGCCATCGCCAGGCAAATCGGCCTCACGAACGTGCTCGCGGAAGTCCTCCCCGAAGACAAGGCGAACGAAGTGAAGAAGCTGCAGGAAGCGGGCAAGAAGGTGGCCATGGTGGGCGACGGCGTCAACGACGCCCCCGCCCTCGCGCAGGCCGACGTGGGCATCGCCATGGGCTCCGGCACGGACGTGGCGATGGAGACGGGCGGCATCGTGATCATCCGCAATGACCTCCGGGACGTCATCACGGCCCTGGAACTCTCGAAGGAGACGATGAGCAAAATCAGGCAGAACATGTTCTTCGCGCTCTTCTACAACGTCATCGGCATCCCCATCGCCGCGCGGGTGTTCTACGTCGCGTTCGGGCTGGTGCTGCAGCCGGAGCTCGCGGGGCTCGCGATGGCGTTCAGTTCCATTTCGGTGGTGACGAACTCGCTGCTCATCCGCTTCTTCCGACCGCGGAAGACCAACTGGTTCTCGCTCCTCGCGCCCGCCGTCATGGTCATCGGCTTCACCGCCGTCTTCCTCCAGTTCGCCGCCTTCAGCTCCTCCCTCATGGCCGATGCGGAGACGGCGGGCCTCACCGTCGCCGCACCCGCCGACGACGTGCCGGAGGGCGATCCTGTCGCGCCCTGACACAGAGACACCCCCCTCCCCCGAAATCCTGCCCCGCAGAAGGCCGGTTTTTTTGTCCCTCTACCGCCGCAAGAAAACCGTCATTCCGCTGTCTTGCGGCACGCGTGCGGCCTACAATCAGAAGATACTTCTTCCCCCAGACGCATGGATCTCATCGGTTTCCTCATCATCGGCCTCGTGGCGGGATGGCTCGCGGACATGATCGTGAAGAACAGCAGTTACGGCCTGCTGGGCGACCTGATCGTGGGCGTCATCGGTGCGTTCATCGGAGGATGGGTCTTCGGCGCGGTGGGCCTGGAAGCCTACGGCATCATCGGGAGCCTCATCTCCGCCACCGTCGGCGCCATCCTCCTCCTGCTCCTCCTGAACTTCATCGGGCGGAAGGCGTGAGGTATTGCCCCAAGCGTTCATCGAAGAGTGACGGGGCAGCGCGGACGTGAACTTACAACTTAGGCGGCCTTTATCGGAGAAAAAACGCTGAAGCTCTCCACCGGTGAGAGACTTTACGGTGAGAAAATTTTGCTGGCGCTGGGTGCCGAGCCGGTTTTCCCTCAGTCCATCCGGGGAGTCGATTTGGGTTTATCCTCAGAA
>JAQVMB010000021.1 GCA_028703835.1 Candidatus Peribacteraceae bacterium
GTCTGGTACAACTACCACAAGATCCACCTCGGCATGGGCATGCAGAAAAAGACCCCCGCTCAGGTGGTCTGCGAAGCCCTTCTTCCCGAATCCTCTTGTGTAAGGTCAATGCTGCAACCTAACAACATTTGACTTATTCATATTTATGATTTATAATATTATTTAGTTGCTCTTTCATAGCTGCGGCCTTGTGGGCGGCAGTGTAAAGAAGGAGTTTGTACAACTTACGTGGAGGTGTCCCATGTCGTACCTGCTGCTGTTGGTGATTTCTGTGGTTCTGATCCTGCTCGGGTTCTCCCTCTGCTTCTTCAATTCACCTTCCAGGTGGCACAAGTGGTTCCCCACCGGATGGGTACTGGATTCGCTGGGGGCAATCCTGATCGTCATCGGATGCCTCGGCCTCTTCATCCTCACCATCCCGCTGGACGGCTACGCGTCGTACCGGGATTGGATGGGAAGGACGGAGACGCGAGGGGTGGCCGATCCTCTCCGCGAACTCATGTTCGTCGAACAGAAGGCCACCGGCACGCGAACGGTTACTTGGAAATTCCCGGACAACGCCACGCCGTTGTGGGTTGCGATCACGGTCTACCGTGATCCGACGGGAACGAACAAGGAAACCTTCGTGCGCAGCGCGACCGCCAAGGCGTTCGACGATCCGATGGCACTGGAAAAGGCCGTCAAAGTGACGACCTGGTACGGTACTCCGAGCGGTCCTTCGGGACTGGCGGAGACCGACCTCAAGGTGCAATAGCCTGACGACCCTCGGCCGGGCTCAGGAGCAACTGAAAGGTGGTGGCGGGCAACCGCTACCACCTTTTTTTCTGCGTCATTTCACCCCCTGCTTCGCCGTATCCAGCGCCGCTGCCTTGGCCACAACATCCGCTTCAACCGCCTGCAGCGAAGTGACGGCATCCGCAAGACGTTTGTTTGCGGTTGTCACTGCACTGCGGAGGGCAGCATCTTCTTCTGCGGTCACGGTCTTCGCCCCCTCATCCACAGGCTTCAGCGCCGCTGCCGCTTCCGCCTCCACACGTGTGGCCACCGCATGCTCGTACCGCGCGCGCGTCACCACGGCCTCGGAAGAACGCAAAGCGAGCTCCGCCTGCGCGACAGTTGATGCGGCCTGCGCTTCGACCGAGCGCCGCGTCGCCTCTGCCGACGCATCTCGGACAATTTTCACTTCCGATTCCGGTTCATTAGCGTCCAAAGCAACCTGCAACGCGGCAGCCATCACCTCGGCGTTCTTCCGTGCGTTCGTCGCTTCCGCGCGCTTCTGCGCCACCACCGCTTCCGCCGGTTTCACTGCCCCCGCCGCCTCGACGGCTTTGCGGGCAAGATCTGCTTCCGCCTTCCGCTGACCCCTTACCGTTTCCGCTTGGACGCGCGCCGCCTCCGCCTCCCCGGCCCTGCGGGCACGTTCATCGGCCGTGCGTCGTGAAACATCTTGTGTCGGAGGTGGTTTATTGGCAACCACATCGGCATCCCTCTGCTCCGCCGCTTCCTCGGCGGCATGCTTAGTGATGAGCGCATCGGCATTCGCCTGCGCCAGTTCCGCTTCCGCCTTGCGAAGGGACACCATGGCATCCGCAGCCGCCTTCCGCACATCCGCCTCACCCGCCTTCCGGGTCGCCTCGGCCAGTGCGCGTCGGGAAACTACCAGATCAGGCTCCATTTTCTGTGCCCTCACATCCGCCTCATGCTTTTTGATCGCCTCGCTGACGGCTTGGCGAGCGGCAACCGCTTCGGCAGCGCGTCCGCTGGCGTCCCCTTCCGCCGTCCGCAATGACACTGTGACTTCCGCTACCGCTTTTTGCGCCCTTGCTTCAGCCAGCTTCTTCTCGGCTGCCACTGCCGCCGTACGTTTCTCGGCAGCTACCTCGGCGTCAGGCTTTACGGCAGCAGCTTCAGCCTCTCGCTTCGTCGCCGCAACGTCTGCCTCCCGCTTCCTCACATCCGCCTCCGCATTCTGCAGCGCGGTCTTCGCCTCCCCCAAACGCTTGACTGCCTCGGGATCCGAAATCTTCCCGCCCGCCACATCCGCCACGTCCCCTTCGGCCAGCTTGGGCGGCGGCGGGGTTTCTTTCTTCTGCTTCTTCTGGGTGCTCGGGGGTTGCAGAGACGTCACCAGCGACATGACGGAATCCGACTTGCCCTGCAGCATCGTCTTCCCCCGCAGCACCAGATCCCCGTAGGCGTCCGCCGCTTCCCTGCGTTCTTGGACCATACGACGCTGGATCGCCCGGGCCTTATCCCCCATGGCAGCCCCCGGAGCATCCGGCGTGGTTCCGATGTCGACCGGAGTGATGTCCTCCGCATAGTGCTGCAGCCGCGCGTAGCTGGAGCCCGCCGTGGCCGTTCCGTCCGACAACCGGCCCACCACCTTCTCCACGGCGTACACACGCTCCGCATTTTCGGGCTGCCTGGACGCGTGCAGGTAGAGGAGATATCCCACCGCTTCGCTCACGACTGCGGTGTTGGCCGGATCCTCAAAGAAGGCGCGGTGACCATTCTTCCAGCCGTGCTTCTCCGCAGCCATCGAGAGGGCGCGGTCGAGCGTACTGCCCTTCTCGACACTGAGATGGAACCGCCAGCGCCCGTCCTCTCCCTGCACAACATCGAAATGTTGGGCGAGGAGACCGGCGGGAACTTCGGAGAGGAGAACCAGTCCGCGGGCTTGCGTTTCCAAGTTGGGCCCGCGCTCCAGCCTGCCGAGCAACGCGGTGATGGCGCTGGCGCGACTGGCGATGTGCGGCCCCCGTCCGGGCAGGGTCTCTTGCCAACTCGTCGGCAGCTGCTCCACCGCTTTCTTCTTGCCGTGCTCGAACCATCCCGACCACACTTTCAGCGGATCGTCCGTCTTGAACAGGAATTTCTGCCCGAAGTATCCGGCAACGACGACGGCGGCGGCGGTCCGCGCTCCGGAACTGCGCGCCAAAACGATCAGGCCGACGATGGCCAGCACCAACTTCTCATTGCCGCTCATGTTGTCCCATGTATCGCGGAACGTCATGGCTTCCTTCATCTGCTCGCGCCTCGTTGCGCCCATGTCGCGGTCCACCATCTGCTCCACCTTGGCACTCGCCGTGCGCAACCTCTGATCGATCTGCTCCTGGAGATCAACGGCTTTCGCGACGTCATCCTGCTGGATAACCCCCAGCTCCAGTGCTCCGCTCAGAAGTGACGGCCCAAGATCGCGCTGGAGGAGCGTGGGGCTGGTCATGGCCGCTTTGAAATCGGGCAGGCCTTGCACGGCAGCGGCATCGCGGACATCCCGGCGGAAATGAAGCGTCGGTTCCCGTCCGTGTTCAAAATACTTCCTCTCCAGGCTCACCTTCGCCCACTGCTTGTTTTGCCTGATCTCATCAGCTCCCATCCTGCTCGCATTCCATGTGGTCGGCATGCCGTACATCTTCCGCAGGACGTCCGAAAATCGTTCCGCGTGGCCCGTAACATCCTGCATCCTCTGTGCATCCCGCTGCTCCATCCAATTCAATGGCTGCCCAACCATGGATGCCTGCACGTCCCGCGGGATGTAGTCGTCGACGTACCGGAAGAACAACGCCTGCCGTTCCTCTGGCGACAGCGACTGCAGGAGTTCCGACGGCCCGTAGGGCATGGCCCGCAGCGGTTCCGTCTTTGGTCCCGTGAGAATCTTCCCGTCTCCGAACGCCATGATCCACTCGGTATGGTCGGTCAGGCGCTTGAGCGTCACGAAGTCGGGCGTCTTGCAATGCTTCTCGATCACCGGGCCGATGAACGGAGCGTCCCGGAAGAAGCAGGCAGCCGAGTTCAGGAACTGCAGCATTTCCTCCCGACTCGGCATGTGCCGCCCCCATACGTCGCGCACGCCGCTGAGGACGCCTTTCGGGATCTGCACGAGCTTGCTTGCGACCCAAATCGGAGGTTCGATCACCACATTGGTCCCCGCGCGACTGAGCATTTCCAGGATGCCCTGCTGCGTCGTGTCCAAAACATCAGGACGCCCCTCGGGCTCAACCTTCGGCGTTTCCGGCGTCTTCGAGAAACGGCACAACCGCCGCTCCGCGAAAAGCGAATCGACATGCAGCCGGTGGGAACGGAACAGGTTACGCATGATCGGAAGAGGAAGATTCGTACACTTTCTTCAGATACGAAGGGAGCTGCGCATGGATGCTCTTCAACACGGCCCTCCCCCGCTTCTCTGCCGACGGGTCGTGGAGGAAGTCGGCGTGCGTGGCTTTCCACGATTCGAGGGATTGGAAATCGTCAGACTGCACCGCCCGCTCCAGTTCCTCCTGCGCCGCCTGCGGCAGCTCTCCCGCATAATTGCGCCAGAACGCATCCATGACGACGAGGGTCGCCTGCGCCAGGAACGCATCCTTCTCCCCATCCGTCAGGGAAATGCGTTCGGCGGCGGCAACGACCATGTCGCTGAATGTGCGGGGGAAGCCGGCGGGAGAGAGAGTGTTATTCATGGATACTCACGTTAATGATGGGCAGGAGTAACAGAACCCCCACCCTTGAATGCAGATCCAATAAAACCTCCGAAAACGGCGCCGACGGGACCGCCGGCGAGGAGGCCGATAGCCGCGCCGATCCCGATGCTCTTCTTCCGTGCGGCGGCGAATCGCCCTGCACCCCGCAGACCGGCACCCGTTTCTTTCACTCCCCACCACACCCCCTTGGCGGGATACACGATCGGGATGTTGATGAGCAGTCCGCGGGCGCTGAGGAGATTATTGTTCCATGCATAGTTCTTTGTCCGCTGGATGGACCGTTCATGGCTTTCGATGCGCTGCCGCACCGGCCTGTACGCGCCGTCCGCCATCTTCTCGATCACATCCTTATTCTTCTCAGAGTAAGCGGCATCCCCATCCTGAAGGAATGAATGGATCGCCTGCAGGCGTTCCGTCGCGGTCATTCCCGCCGCCGCCTTCGGGTCCGTCTCCAAACCCTGCCCGCGCAGTTGCCGGATGTCTTCGTCGCTCATGCCGGACGCATAGCGGTAATGTTCTTGCGCACGGCGGATGATCGTTCCGTGCAGGCGCCGCATGCGCTGGACGATGTCGCGCGACTGTGGCAGGCGGCGGGGATCCGTCTCCGGCAGGTTCTGCAGGTACTTCATGCGGAAGTACGCGTCCACCAATCGTGATACGGGGATCCTGCGGTCATTCTCGAACTGCTCGCCCCACCCGATACCGAGCCTCTCCGGAGAGAAAAGACGGTTACGGTACTCCTCCCAGACGTTGTACCGCTCCATCCAAAGGGACGCGGCCGTGCGGTAGTTGCGCCCCCCCGCCCACTCGCGCAGCGTCCGCTGCTCGTCCTCCGCCGGCGGCAGGTACGGATACGCCGCCTCCACGAGCGCCTGCGTGTCCCGCGCGGATTCCGGCGTCAGCTCCACGCGCGTCTTCATGTACTTCAAGGTATTGTCCAAGCCCTTGCCGCGGAGACCCTGGTGTTCCAAGCCTCGCTGGACAACCGCCCAAGCGTCATTCGGACCAGCTTCCAGCTTTGCTTTAGCTGATGCCTCCTTCAGCTTCTCCATCAATTCCGATTTTTTCTTCTCGTAACTGTCCACTTCCTCCAGATTCAAACTCTTGGCAGGATTGCCAAGGAGCAATGCATTCCTATATTCCCGCTCGAGGGCAGCGCCATTAAAAGTCGCATCAATATCTCCCGCATTCACAATAAAAGTGGGTTGTGCAGGGGGTACTCCTCCCGTCCAATTGAAATATCGAGTTAGAAGAGGATAGGAAGCAATATTTCGCACTTCCCGATCGGCCATTGTGTTACCCATCGTAGTCAGGGCACCGGCAATATTGCCTATTTTTCTAAGATCTTCCTCATATTTATCAACCATTTTTTGTGCTTGTTCGACCACCTTCTGAAAAGCATCGCTGTTATCCCTCTGAATCTCACCTGTTCGTACATTCGGCACAACAATACGCGTGAGTATTGATGCGAGCCCGGCACGGTTTGCTTCATTAACCTCTGCGGGGGTCAAACCCACTCCTCCACCACCACCTCCCACTGAATACGGAGTTCCACCGCCCGGAGGGGTAGCCATCCCCGTTCTTAAATTAATTACTGTCCCAGTTTCTAAACCAGCACCGCCCGACGCAAACTGCATTACTTTTCTCATCGCATTCACCCCATCACCAAGCTGTGCTTGGCTTAAAGGAGGAGGTTGCATTGTCTTCAGTTCTTTCGCTGCCAAGGCTGTACTTAATAGCTGTTCATTCTCCGTCAACTGTCCATTCAGCAGGGTTGCTTCTGCACTTGCTTGCTGCAGTACAGCCAAAGAACTTGGATCGCGCTGGATCGTCGTAAGGGCAAGCAACAGTTCTCTGTTATCCGCAGAACCTGCAAGCAGTTTATTCAGCGGCTCCTTCTCCCTTACGGCATTACTGAGTGTGGACTGCTTCGCGCACAATGCAGCTCCCGGCGAACGCGACATGGCTTGAAACATTCGGGTCAAAACGCCCGTTATCGCAGCAGGAGGAAAGGGAATAATGCGCACTCCGGCATTTGTAAATGCCTGAATATTTTGATCAAAAACGACACTTCCAAGTCCGGTAAAGTATGTCTGCAAAGCGCCTAAATCCATAGATGCAATCGCAGAGTTCTGGCGCAACAGGCCGGGGAGGTCGATGATGGTCCTGTTCCCGGCCGCAGGAAAACCTGGAAGCTCCATTTGACGTACGGGCAGCTGCGGGTCGATAACGTTCTGCTTTAATCCAAACAAAATTCCCACCATCGCAGCGTCGAGCTCCGTACCCGCCGGCGCAGCAGGATCAAGTGTGATGCCCGCCTGTTCGGGGGACATGCCCACTAATTTTCGTTGTATCTCTGCCTGTGTTCCGGTTGCCCAAAGCGGATGACGCAAATCAATCTGAACATTGCGCGGAGGGGGGATCCCCAAATCAACGCCTGTTGCATTCCAGTACTGACCATCCGTGCCATCCGCCACCCGGATAGCTAGGGGCAGCTGATTGACCATCTGCCGCACATCCTCTTCCGTTATGTTGCGGTAAATGACATTTAACCAAGCGTCAGCGATTGCAAATTGCGTATCCGGCAGGCGGTTTGCCAAAGGAGGAGTGCCTGATGCTCCTGTATCCGCTAAATTTTGTACGCCGAATTCTCCAAGAAGAAGCTCCCGAATCTGATCCGCCTGTCCCGCTTGCCCGCGAACCGTCGCAATGACATTCGCAATGTTCTGCGCCACTTGCTGCTGCTGCAACGGTGCATTCTGCAATTCCTGGAAGGTGGGAAGATGCAGCAGGTGGCTGAGGGCGTTCCACTGCTGACGTGTGCTCTGCCGCTGCGCAGAGGGGTCTTCCCTATCCAGGGTAAACGGCTGGTTCTGCGTGTTGGGAGTATTTGCCATGAAATCTAACAATTATACCAAAAATTGCCTCCTCTTACAATGCGGAAAAGAGCCCTAGATTAAGCCCTGTCCTCGCTTTTCCACTTTCCCTACATCCGCAGGAGCACCCTCGCCCTTCGCGCCTTCGGTTTTCTTATTGGGATCCGTCTTCCCATCCCCCTTCACTTCTTCGGCTTTTTTTGCTTCTTCTTTCTTCTCTTCCTTTTTATCTTTCTTTTCATCTTCAGGCTTGGCCGCCGTCGCTTCCGGCTTCTCCTCTTCCGGAGTAACCATTTTCCCCGTCACGATGTCATACACTTTGGGACCGACCAACTGCCTCGTCACAGTACCCCACAATCCCACCGGATTATGCGTGCTGCCGAATCGTGCCAGATGTTCCTTGGCGGTTTCTACCGTAGAAGGTTTCTTCTGCTGAGGAGGCATAGGTACCGCACCATAATACACCTTATTAGTATATTTAGCAACATATTCTTTATTTCGTCCATACTCTCTTTTCGGATGAATGCGAACGTGTTTCCCCTCCCCCATCCCCACCACCCTCCGATAGATTAGCGGCACGATGACACGCTCCTTTGCATCATTATGTTGTTCGATTTTTTTCTCTAGATTCAGGGCTCTCATCATATTTGATACTTTTTCTGATGTTCCAAATTTCCGCGCCAACCACTGTCCCCACTCTTCGTACTCCCGCACCGTCGGCGCATCGCGTCTCCGTCCGCGCCACGCACTGAACGTGCGCAAGGCTTCGCGGTCGACGGGGTCAGAAACGTCGCGGTAGGAATCACCTGCATAGTCATGTCGCAGGACCGCATCGATCAGTTGCCGCTGCAAGCGAGTCACTTGGGACGCTTCCGACGATGGAACGCGGCTGCGGATGATCGGCAACGCCTGGCGGATCAAGGTTTCGCGGCGTTCCTCCGGAGACTTCATGTGCCTTCCGCGGTACGGATCGCCAGCGAATACGGCTCGATGTATC
This sequence comes from Candidatus Peribacteraceae bacterium, assembly GCA_028703835.1. Lineage (GTDB taxonomy): Bacteria > Patescibacteriota > Gracilibacteria > Peribacterales > Peribacteraceae > CAIKAD01. Next base: position 8,352 of record JAQVMB010000021.1, read on the forward strand.
GCCCCGGATTGCGGCGAAGGTCCTCCGGCTCCGGCACTCCCGCTGGCGGATCGACGTACACCGGCTTGCCTTCCTCGCGCCGCAGCATGACCTCGGTTTCTTTGCCATCCGTCAGCACCCGGAATGTCGCCGCCGTCCCGTCCGACGGCAATGCGTCCAATGCGCGGCGGATGTCTTCATCCGTGTAGAGGTGTGCATAGAGAGGCGCCGCGGTGGGCCGTCGCAATTCCTCCAACACCTGCTCCTGTGCGAGCGCTTCCTGCGGCGGCACGCCGTCGTACCCGGACGGCAACTGCGCTTCCAGCACGTTGATATTCCCGTCACGGTCGATGTAGAGGTGCGCCGTCGTGCCCGTATCGGTGGCCAGGTCCACGCGGGTATTACGGTACTTTTTGTCTTCCGTCAGGGCTTTCAGCCATCCGAGGCGCGGAAGGTCGGCCTTCGTCGGCATGGCGGCGCGCGTCACCGACAGGCGCAAAAACGACGGCGTCCCCCCCGTCGACCGCTGGAGGATGGCGTGCGCATCATCGATGAACGAAAGAACCCTGCGCCCATCCAATCCTTCCAAGCCGGAGGCCAAGCGTTCCCGCGCCGCACGGTCATCGGCGAAGAGGTACGCCTCGATATCGTCTCTCTCCGGAGAATATCCCGCCATGGCCGCCGCGCGTTCGATTTTTTCGATGAGCCCGTACTTGGCCACATGCGCGGGCAGGTCCTTCATCTGCGGCATCCGCCCCTGCCGCATCGTTTCCAGGAGACCGCCCTGCACCGCCACCAACGCATCCGCCAATGCGGTGATCGGCTGATTTTCCTCACGGCGGGTCTCCAGCCGCGTTTCGTGGAATTGCTGCAGCGGGTCGCGCAGTTGCTCGTCGCCGCTTGCCAAATCCTCCCCCGCCCAGTCGAGAAGCGCCTGCTCCGCATCCGCGACACTGCGCATCCCCTCCTTTTCCCTGTGCAACGTCTCCCGAACGGCTTGCCGTGTCTCCGTGACGGCCCCGGACACGGCTTCCGCATTCGCCTCCACTGTCTTCATGTCCTTCGCTTCCATCGCCCTGCCCGTTTCCTTGATGATGTCGTCGATGCGCCGCTGCACTTCTTTTGCTCCGGCCGTGGTTTCTTCCGGAGGCGTCTCACCACTCAATTGCCGGCGGACATGGTCGTCCAGAATGGTTTTTGCCATATCTTCTCATTGTAAGAATCATTGCAGAAACATCAAAGATAATGGCCAGTTTCTGCAACTACACACACCGTGGAAAATACGAGCCAACATACGCGGCAAAGGGAAAGGGGGGGGCGCCACGGGGGGTGAAGGGGAAGGCTCTGTGCCGCAGCACAACGCCGACGAAACGGCAGCGAAACCTTGCAGCTGCCGGAGAGGAGGCGCAGAGCCGGGAGGAGAGGAGCTTGGCGCGCCGGCGCTTTGGCTCCACCTTTGTCGCCGGACAAAGGTGGAATCAGTGCTTCATCACCCAATTTTCTTTTTCTTTTTCCATATCCACACCGCTCCCCCGCCCACTCCCGCCACAGAGCCAAGGGTCGCCAGAAGTGGAAGAGAAGGACGCGCAGGAACTTGCGCATCCCCTTCCGCTAACAATGAAGCGATGAGAGCGGCATCCATGCCCGCCGATGAGGAAGACTTCTTCTTCGTGGCCGTCGTCTTCACCGTCGTCTTCTTCGCACTCGTTTTCGACGATGATGATTTTACTTTCAGCCCTGATGTAACAGATATTTTCTGTACAAAATTTGTTTCCTCTTCTTCCAGCCGTTCCTGCACCTTTTCCTGCATCTCCTCATCCCCTTGCATCCACGCATACGCTCCGTCTTCCCCCCTCACATACACCGCATCCGTCTTCACGCGCTCATAGGGCACCTGCTGGATCAGGCGCTTGTCTCCGCTTCCTTGAACCGGCCCCATAAGCTGCACGACGTCTTCGGAGTTACGAAGGGAAACCTTCGTGAGGGCATACGGAAGCAGGAGCGTTCCCTCTGCCCCGACGGACTGCCCGTCCAGGGAAAACCGTACCGCCTTGGACGCCACGCCAAGGGACCATCCACACAGGGATGTTTCCGTCCCGGCCAGGTTCCGAAGCTCGATCCACTCTCCCGCCGCATCGTCCCCCGTGGGATCGGGAAGAAATGCCTGGATGACAATGTCCGAGAAAGTCGTAGGCGTGCAGGCCGCACTCGACGCGCTTGATGCCTTCGACACACTGCTTGCATACATTTGTTGTTCATTCGTTCCACCACCTCCGGACTGTACGGCAATGGTCTGGTTTTCCGAACTCGCTGTCGAAGAACTTGGCTTCGGCAAGACGTCTATCGTGATGCTTTGTATCACTGTGTTACCACAATAATTCGTCATGGAAGCGCGGAGGGAGAAGGTCCCTTCCTCCTCGTACGTGTACGCGGCAGGGTTGCAGCTCTGGGAGATGAACCCGTCACCGAAATCGATGGAACACCGCATGCCGCCGGCGAACCCGCCCGGCTCCGTCGCCTGCACGTTGATGGTCACGGATCCCTCGCCTCTCGTCGTCCCCGATTGGACAACCAGCGACGGGCCCCAGGACGCTTCGGTGTTCGGCGAACCTTCCGTGGGCGCGCAGAACATCCGCGTCGCCGCGGGGTCATCCGCCGTCCGGCCGTAGCTGACGCCTTCTTCCATCCCCGGATACGTGAGGCTGTCCATGATGGCTCCCGCCTGTTTGAGATACACCGTGCCGCCGGCATGGAGGAAGGAGAGACCGGACACGGCGTTGCGGAACGCCTTGTGTTCTCCGGCAGCGAGAAGGAATGCGCCGTCCTCCCGCCCGGGAATGGCGAAGCTCTTCGAACCGCAGGCAACGGTCCATCCGATGATATCGACTGCTTCCGCTCCCAGATTGGCGATCTCCACCCATGCGGCGGTATCGGAGCCGGGAGCGTCGGGGAGGACTTCGGTGAGACGGACGGGGACGGAGGAAACCGACGAAACCGAGGAATCCGAAGAAACCGAGGATGGTGACGACGATGACAACGAATCCGCCGAAGAATGCGATGAGAAATGAACCGATGATGAACTACTATTTTGTTCTGAGCTTGAGCTCATGGTGAAGGGCTCGGATGAAATAGAAGAGTCCGAGGAATCCGACGAAACCGAGGAAGCCGAGGATGGGGATGCCGATGACAACGATGATGACGAAGAGGAAGACCAGCCGCACCCCTCCGTGGGTGCGGGGCAAGAAGATATCGAAGACGAAGAGGTCATTGTTTCAGATGATGCCGATTCCGAGGATGTTGCCGTTGCACAAGAACCGAACGCGAAGCCGGGAGTGCCGAGGACAGCGGCGCCGGAATCGAAGCCGCAGGAGTCCGTGGCGGTGGTCCAATTCTCCTTCAAAGCACCCGATCCCGTGAGATCGATACGCTCCATACCGGCCTTGATACCACCGCTCGGGTTGGCACCGGCGAAAGGGACGCCGATGCCGTCATCCACTTCGTCCATGAGAGCACCGCTGGCGTTACGCAGGCGCAGGAGGAGCTTGGTATTGGGCAAAGACATCCCCGACGTCACGAACCGGGGCTCCTCGAGAAGGCGCGAATCCGCCGCGCCGCCATTGGCCACAATGACATACTCGCCCTCCTGCAAGACGTCTTCCGCGGCGAACGTGAACAACACCGCTTCCTCACCGGACGCATTCAACGAGGTGAGGGTCCAGCCGTCCAATGCGGTCTCGCCGCCCACGGACACGATCTCCACCCACTCATCGGCCGCGGAGAGGTCGGATCCCATCCAGAGCACTTCGGAAATGACGGCGGTGCCCGATCCCGTCGCGGGGACGGACGCGAAGGCCACGAGAAGGCCGGACAGCCAGGTGAAGAAGGGGGTAAGCACCATGGAGGCACAGCTCACCATCCCCTGCCTTTCGCGGCGAGGACTGCGGGAAGCTCTCCGCGTTGAAAGACCCCTTTCGCCGCATCTGCACAAGGAAAAAACGGTTCCAAACGTGCGTGGAACGTCCGGCGTTTTCCCCTGCCGTTGCCCTCATATTTCCCCCACCCGCCCCTCGGCTTCGCTCGGGGCACCCTCCCCCACCGGGGGAGGGCTTCCTTCGAGAGGGGAATTCAAAGGAATAGTCGGCGCAATCTCCATTCGCGAATGGCTTCGTTCCCCCTGCCCCCACCGGGGGAAGGGGGACAGGGGGATGGGGGAAAAATACGGAAGGAGGATAAGAGAACGAATTCCGCGTTTCTCCTCTCGCATCCCCCTTGCACCGCGTGTACACTGCGTCCATCCCTCATCTGCTTCACCTGAGACTCATCAACCCCTGACCCCCCGACATGTCTCTTCCCTTCGCAAAAAACAGGCTGCGTCACGGAGGATGAATACGCGGTGAAGCGGGTTTCTACCTGCTTCCAATGTTCCCATGGATCCCATCATCACCGGTCTGGCGCTCCTCGGCGGAGCGGCCGTAGGCCTGTTCCTCGGCTGGACCCTCTTCAGCCAGGGCAAGAAAATTTCGGCGAGCCTCCAGGCACAGATATCCGAGAAGGAAAACCAGCTGCGCAAACTGGACACTAAGCTCGCGGATGTCCGCAGCCAAATCCGCACCGCGGAGGCGGAAGCGAAAGTCGCGTCGAAGGAAATCCTGAGCGAAGCGAAGATCCGCGCCTCCGAGATCGAGTCCAAGCTCGAGAAAGAGCAGGGCCGCCTCGAGGAGAAGGAGAAGGCGTTGGATGAAAAGGTGAAGGAAGTCGAGCGGCAGCGCGGCACACTCGCCAAGCAGAAGGAAGAGGCCGACGCCCTCAGGCAGGAGCTGACGGACGCCAGCGAGAAACACCGCGCGGCGCTGGAGAAGACGGCCAAGCTCACGCAGGAAGAGGCCAAGCAACAACTGCTGGAGCAGATGGAGAAAGAATTCTCGGACTTCTTCGCGAAGCAACTGAAGCTCAAGAAAGCGGAGATGGAGACGGAGTACGAGGAGAAGGCCAAGAACCTCCTCGCCGAAGCCATGCAACGCTTCGCCTCCGAGGTGGCGAGCGAGTCCACCTCCACCGTGGTGCAGCTCCCGAGCGACGACATCAAGGGAAAGATCATCGGCAAGGAGGGGCGCAACATCACGGCATTCGAATCCGCCACGGGCGTGGACGTGATCATCGACGACACGCCGGGCGCCATCGTGCTCTCGGGCTTCGACCTGGTGCGCCGCTACGTCGCGAAGCTGTCCATGGAGAAGCTCATCCAGGACGGCCGCATCCAGCCGGCGCGCATCGAGGAGGTGGTGACGAAGGTGAAGGAACAGGTGGGAAAGATGATGTTCGAATTCGGCAAGCGCGCCACGGAAGAGCTAGGCATCACGGTCTACCCGCAGGACCTGCTGAAGATCATCGGTCGCCTGCGCTTCCGCACCAGTTACGGCCAGAACGTGCTGAAGCACTCCGTCGAAATGGCGCAGATCGGCAAGATGCTGGCGGAGGAGATCGGCGCGGACCCGACCATCGTGGCGGAAGGCTGCCTGCTCCACGACGTGGGGAAGGCGCTGGACCACGAGGTGACGGGCACGCACGTGGAGATAGGCGTGGAGATCTGCAAGCGCTTCAAGGTGCGGCCCGAAGTGGTCCACTGCGTCGCCGCGCACCACGAGGACACGCCCATCGAATCGCCGGAAGCCTTCGTGGTCGCCGCCGCGGACGCCATCTCCGGCGCTCGCCCCGGCGCGCGCAAGGAATCCATCGAAGAGTACTTCAAGCGTCTGCGGGCGCTGGAGGAAGTGGCCAAGACCTTCGAAGGCGTCTCCCGCGCGTTCGCCATCTCGGCCGGACGCGAAGTGCGCATCTACGTCGACACGAAGAAGATCGACGACCTGGGACAGGAGAAACTCGCCAAGGACATCGCGAAGAAAGTCGAAGCGGAGCTGACGTACCCCGGTGTCATCAAGGTCAATGTCATCCGTGAGCGACGCATCGAAGAAATGGCGAAATGAGCGCAGCCATTCTTGGCTGCGATTGCGGCCGAAGGCCGAAGAAATCCTCAGTAAAGCAACAATGCTGAAGAAACCGAGGAGAACGCTCCTGGGTTTCTTCGGATTTCCTTTATTCCGCAAGCATCAATCGCTTCCCCTCCGACCGAATCAAAGCATCCCGCTTCAGCTTCTCCAGAATCCCGTGCAACCACTCCCGGTGCTCCTTCGCATCCCAATCGATGCACACGCGCCCGCCGATGTCGTTCAGAGCCAACCCCTTCGGCGCATCGCGCAATTCTTCGACGATGCGGCCGCGGATGATCCTGTTGGGGACGAACTTGCCCGCGATTTCCCTGCCCGGTTCACGGAGCTTTGAGCTGCCAGCTTTGAGCTTTGAGCGATGCGGCTTCACACGATTCACAGATGTACATCTGTGTCGCAAGGGACACTGCTGACACTTCGGATTGTTCTTCGTGCAGACGAGGGAGCCGAAGTCCATGAGGGCGGCGTGCCAATCTTTTCCCCCATCCCCCACCCTTCCCCCGAGGGGGGGAGGGCGTTGTCTCCGTCGCTGCCCTCCCCCCGCCTGCCCTTCCGTAGCTCCGGAGGAGCGAAGGAGGGTGGGGGAGGGTGCCCCGCGAGCGGGGCGGGTGGGGGAAAGAAGCGCAATGTCCAACACCTCCCCCGCCAACTTCAACAGGTACTTGTCATTTTTCCTCCACGTCCCATCCCTCCTCTCCGGCCCGATGAACACGCGATGCAGGATGCGGCGGATGTTCGTGTCCAGGCACGGCGTGGGAAGGTTGAACGCGAAGTTGCGGACGGCGGCGGCGGTATAAGGACCGATCCCTTTGATTGAAAGAAGCTCCTCCATGTTTTGTGGGAACTGCAGCCCAAAATACTGAACAATTTTTTTCGCCGCATCACGCAATCGCAACGCTCTGCTGTTGTATCCCATCCCCCGCCACGCCAGGATGACGTCGCGGTTGGAAGCATGGGCGAGCGCTTCCAATGAAGGAAATGTCCGTATAAATTTTTTGAACATAATTTCGACGCGCGGCACCTGCGTCTGCTGCAGCATGATCTCCGAAACGAGAACCAAATACGCTCGCTGTGTGTCATCTTTGATCTTCAAATCACGCCAAGGCAACACGCGCTTGTGACGTCTGTACCATTCCCACATCATCTCCGTGAACGCGGCGATGTGCTGGGCTTTGGTCACTGCCGAATGATAGCAAATCCCTTACATATCTTCGTTGAATCTCGCCAATCTTTCCTGCAAGCGTCTTCGAAAAACGGCCAAGTGTTGTTGTTCTTCCTGAGAAAGAGGCATCTCGGGCTGCGTGATCGCCTCCAGTGCATCGAATTGCAGCATAATTTTCACCTGCTCCCTCATCGGAGCGATGGAGCTTTCGATAGCGTCGTCATGCCCCACTACGGTTTTCGTCATAAAGACCCCCCTATGCCGTGCCTCCGGCCCGTATTGCGCGACAAGTTCCCCGTTGGACGGAACGGGCACGAGCGAGCTGAACGGTATTCCCAAGCGCGAAGATAAATCGATAAGTTGGCTGAGGGTGTACGTACGAACATTGCCAACCGGTTCCGTCGCCCCTTCCGCCGACGCTTCCCGCAGACAATGTTGAACGTGATCCGCAAACCCGTCTTCCGTCATTCCGAGCACGGACTCGCCGGGAACACCGAAAAGCGGCAGTTGTTTCATGGGAGACATATAGCAAAGATGCCAAATTTCTTCAAAAAAATCGTGTGCAATCGAAACAGAAACCTCAGATGCTCGTTATAATATTACATACATTTGGCATTTTGCCTTTCCCCGTTCGCGAAGCGCCATGCGCATGATTCTCCGCCTCCTCTGGCAGCAAGCGAAACGGCAGCCCGGGCTGACCGCGCTCGCCATGGTCCTGCACGTGATCCTGGCGGGACTCTGGGTGGCCGAACCCGTGTATTCCAGCTTCGCCATCGACCGGCTGCTGCAGATCAAGGAAGGCATGCCGGTGGATTTGACCATGATCTTCGGGCTGTGGGCCGCGCTCTTCGTGGTCATCTCGGTGGTGGACGGCTTCGAGAAGTACGTCTCCTGGGACGTGGATAATCGCCTCTATATCCACCGGCGCGAGGAAGTGTATGCGCATGCGCTGGAACTCGACGTCGCCTACCACACGTCGCAAAAATCCGGCGAGACGGTGAAGATCCTGGATGAGGGAGCGGACCACCTGCTGGACCTGCAACGCACGCTCTTCGTGGAGCTGGGACCTTCCCTGCTCGCGGCGCTCGCCTTCCTGTTCCTCAGCTTCCGCATCCAGCCGCTGCTCGCCTGCATCCTCGTCCTCTCGCTCATCCTCTATACGGGCATCGTGGTCGTCGGCGTGAAGACGACGGCGAAGCTGCAGCATCAGGTGAACAAGATCTGGGTGGAAGCCGTAGGGCGCGCCTACGACGCCGCGACGAACATCCTCTCGGTGAAGGCCAACGCGCAGGAGCGGCATGAACTGCGCCTCATGGAAGAGTCCGGGAAAGTGGCGCACCGCAAGCAGCGGCAGGTGAGCAAGCGGTGGGCGCTCATCGAGTCCATGAACTTCTTCATGCTCACGCGCCTCCTGCTGACGTCGATCGGCATCCTCCTCTACATCCGCGACGCGCTGACGCTGGGGGAACTCTACTTCTTCCAGTTTTCGTTCTTCCGCGTCCTCACGCCGTTCGAGATCCTGGCGGGATTCCTGCCCCAGTGGAACAGGAAAACAGGCAAAGTCCGCCTCGCGCAGGACATCCTGGAAACGCCGATCGCGATCGCGGGACCGCCGGACGCCGTGCGGCTTCCGGATCTCCGCGGCGCCATCTCCTTCTCCGGCGCCTGCTTCGGCTATGCCGCGGCGCAGAAAAAGGAAGAGCCCGAACACGCAACACAGACCTCGCCCGCGCCGGAACAGATCGGCGACGAGCATGAGACCGAGGAAGAGAGCTTCACGCCCATGGAGAGCGTGGAGGAGGAGGCGCACGAGGAACTCGACCGCGGGCAGGAAGCGCGGCTCCGTAACGAAGAGGAACGGGAATCGGGGGAGGAAGCGACGCTCCGGGCGGAACGGGCGAAGAAGATGCGACGCGGCCGTCACGGCGGCGAAGTGCTCCACGATATCAATCTGGACATCCTGCCGGGCGAGCGGGTGGCGTTCGTGGGGCACTCCGGCGCCGGCAAGACGACGCTGGCCATGCTCCTCAACCGCTTCTACGACGTGACGCACGGGAACATCACCGTGGACGGCGTCGACATCCGGACGCTGGACCTGAAGTGGTGGAGATCGCAAATCGGGCTTGTGCTCCAGGAAAACATCATGTTCAACGACACGCTGGAAGAGAACATCCGGTACGCGCGCCGCGAGGCGACGACGGAAGAGGTGCGCGAAGCCGCGCGTCGCGCGGCCGCCCTCGACTTCATCGAAGCGTTGCCGGAAAAATTCAAGACCGTCATCGGCGACCGCGGCATCCGCCTCTCCGGCGGACAGCGCCAGCGCATCGCCATCGCGCGCGCCATCCTGAAGAACCCCAAGGTCGTCATCCTCGACGAAGCCACGAGCGCGCTCGACTCCGTGACGGAGAGGCAGGTGCAGGAAGGCATCAAGGAACTTATCGCGGGACGGACGTCCTGCATCATCGCGCACCGCCTCTCCACCGTCCGCACCGTGGACCGCATCGCCGTCTTCGACAAAGGACGCCTCATCGCCTGCGCACCGCATCCGGAACTGGTGAAGACATGTCCCCTCTATAAGGAGATGGTGGAATTGCAGAGCCATGGGATGCTGGCGGAGTAAGCCCCAAATCCCAAGTCCCAATCACCAAGAAAGGACCAAATCCCAAGCCCTGAAATCCCAAGGATGCCGCTTTGGAAATTGGTGATTGGGATTTGAGTATTGCCTGGGATTTGGCGCTTGGAATTTGGGATTTTGTCCGGACCGCTCATTCGCAACTTCGTCCGTACCCATCTCCGAAAGACAAACCAACACTCCACGTCATCATTCCCATGCGGGCGGACTACCACCTCCATCCCAACCTCCTCCGGAAGCATCCGACGCGACGGCTGCGCAAGATCTGGGAAGCGATCGCGGCAAGCAATCTGGACGCCGTAATCTGCGCGGAGCATGCGTTCAAAGACGCCCCCTTGGCGTATCGCAGGCTGTGCGCGGCGCGTCCCGAAACGGCGACGACGCACGTGTTCCCCGGCGCGGAACTGGTGGCGACCGCGGGATCCCGCGGCATCGACGTCATCGCGTTCGGCGAGGAGGACTGGTACGACCGGCATCCCCGGCTCCTGGAACCGTACGGCATGCCCCTCGCGGAGATGCTCGCCTATCTCGACGCATCATCGGACCTCCGTTACTTCATCCCCCATCCGACTCTCCTCGGCACGCCGCTGCTCAAGCTCCATCCCCACCCGGAAGAGATGCGGGCCTTCCTCGCCCGCGTCCCCGCCTTCGAGGCGTTCAACGGATCGCCGCTGCTCCTCGAACACCTCTGCATGCTGCCCGGCATCCGCTTGCCGTTCGGACGCTTCGGCCGCGCCTGCCGCCGCGGCGCCAGGCTCCCGTTGGAACTGTTCGGCCGGGACACGCACCGTTTCTTCGCCGTCGGTTCCGACGCGCATCACCCGAGTGAGATCGGCTTCGGCGTGGAAATTCCCGGCGGTCCCGCCCGCGGCCGCGCCGACACGTTCCGGCGCCTCGTGACGAACCGCGACATCACCACGCTCTACTTCCCCCGCTTCAACGCCCTCATCCCGCGCCTCCTCATGACGGCTGCCACCACGCTGCGTGAAGCGCTCACGCGGACTTTCCTTCCCCTTCCGTCTTCCGCGTCCGTGCAGCATGAGCATGTCCAAGCCCGGCGGGTACTGGCGGAGTGAATATCCAATGTTCAAGAATGCAAGAGACAAGGAATGTCCAAATTCCATTCGTCCATTCTTGAAACCTTGCCTCTTCGATATTTCTTGAAAATTTGTAATCTTGAATCTTGAATAATGTCTTCCTGAAGCCATTCTTTCTGCACCGGTCCATCGAAACACCAAGAACACTCGGAAATCGGCTTCCTTCCGCACCATCTTCTGTTGACGAGGGAGCGGTTTCTTCCGTAAACTGCCCCAGCTTACAGAGGCACGTTCCTTTCTCGCGCCTTTTCCTCCCTTTCCCTCCTTTCGTATGGCAGATGCAAAGAAGTTTGACCGCTCCAAGGTCCACGTGAACGTCGGCACGATCGGCCACGTCGACCATGGGAAGACGACCCTCACGGCCGCCCTCTCCATGAACTTCTCACCGGAAGGAGAGAAGAAAGGATACGCGGATATCGACAACGCCCCCGAGGAGAAGGAACGCGGCATCACGATCAACACCGCGCACGTCGAGTACGAGTCCGCGAAGCGCCACTACGCGCACGTCGACTGTCCGGGACACGCCGACTACGTCAAGAACATGATCACGGGCGCCGCCCAGATGGACGGAGCCATCCTCGTGGTCTCCGCCGCCGACGGCCCGATGCCCCAGACCCGCGAGCACATCCTCCTGGCCCACCAGGTGAACGTGCCGTACATCGTCGTCTTCCTCAACAAGTGCGACATGGTGAAGGACCCCGAGCTCATCGAGCTCGTCGAGTCCGAAGTGCGCGAACTCCTCACGAAGTACGAGTATGAGGGCGACAAGGCTCCCATCATCCGCGGTTCCGCGTTGAAGGCGGTGGAAGGGGATGCCACGGAAATCGGCCACCTGAAGGAACTGCTCGATGCACTGGATTCCTTCATCCCTGATCCGAAGCGCGAAATGGACAAGCCCTTCCTCATGTCCGTGGAAGACGTCTTCTCCATCAAGGGCCGCGGCACCGTCGCCACGGGACGCATCGAAACGGGAAAGATCAACGTGAACGAGGAAGTGGAAGTCGTCGGCATCCGCCCGACCCGCAAGACGGTCGTCACGGGCGTGGAAATGTTCCACAAGCTCCTGGACCAAGGCATGGCCGGAGACAACGTCGGCCTGCTCCTGCGCGGCATTGAGCGCGAGGACATCGAGCGCGGCCAAGTCCTCTCGAAGCCGGGATCCATCACGCCCCACACGCAGTTCGAAGGCGAGATCTACGTCCTCACGAAGGAGGAAGGCGGCCGCCACACGCCGTTCTTCAAGGGCTACAAGCCCCAGTTCTACATCCGCACCACGGACGTGACGGGCGCAGTGGAACTGCCGGCCGGCGTAGAAATGGTCATGCCGGGCGACAACCTGAAGGTGAACATCGAGCTCGGCGCCCCGATCGCCCTCGAAGCCGGTACGCGCTTCGCCATGCGCGAAGGCGGCCGCACGGTCGGCTCCGGCGTCGTGACCAAGATCATCAAGTAATGTCTTGAATGCGGGGCGTCCGGAAACGGACGCCCCTGCCTTCCTTCCTGCTCTTTCCCCCTCCGTTCCATGACTCCCTCTGCCAAGAAGCCTTCCGCCGCGAAAAAGACGGCGGCGAAGCCCTCTCCCAAGAGCGCGAAAGCGCACCCCAAGGCGAAGGAGTCTTCTTCGGCGAAGTCGAAGGCCGCAGCAGCCGTTGCCGAGCGGGAAACCGCGAAACCGGAAACGAAGAGGGACCAGAAGGCCATCCGCATCCGTCTCTCGGCGTTCGACCATACGGTGCTGGACGAAGCGGCGGGCAAGATCGTGGAAACGGCCGAGCGTTCGGGCGCCATCGTCCACGGCCCGATCCCGCTCCCCACGCGCATCCGCAAGTTCACGGTGAACCGCTCCACGTTCGTCCACAAGGACGCGCGCGACCAGTTCGAAATGCGCATCCACCGCCGCCTCATCGACCTGACGGAGACCACCTTCAAGACGGTCGAGAGCCTGCAGTCGCTCAGCCTCCCGAGCGGCGTGGACATTGAGATCAAGATGGGGTGAGCGTGTCGTGGTGAGCTCCGTCGAACCATGGCACGCGTGTCGCCCTTCGACGAGCTCAGGGTGACACGCTTACGATCGCTTATACTTCTCCATCACCTCCGCCTGTTTTTCGAGCTCCTCTTTCCCGGGCTTGTGAACCTGCTCCCCGAGCTTCCAGAACTTCCGCTGATGGTACGCCAGCGGTTCTTTGTCGGGAAAGACGTTCGCAACGAGCACTTCCCCGATGAAGACCGTCCGGTTTCCCGGCTTGATTTGTTGCAGCAACTTGCACTCGTACTGCGCGATCGCCCCCTCCACGAGCGGCGGCTTGATCTGCGTCGACGGGACGAAGGAAAAACCGAGCTCCCGCAAGAACCCGATTTTATCGATCTTCCGTCCTTTCGTATTCCCCGCAAGACTGGCGAGCACGTTCTGGTCCGCTGCTGCCAAGCTGACGCCGAATTCCTTGATTGCCTCGATGTTCTCATGGTTTGCGTCCGGAGGATCGACGCAGACGGCGATAAGTCCCGGCGTGTACGAGACGAGATGCGTCCATTCGATGGTGCTGACGTTCGCGCCGAGCGGCCCATCGGTCGTGATGAGGCCGAGATTCGTCACGAACGTCATCGATGCGGGAGTGCCATAGGGAAGATCCATGTGAAATGAGGGTGGAGAATAAATAGTAGACGGACGGCTTTGGAAAAAATGACAGCCTTGTTTCAAGAACAATCCAAGATCTCAAGATTCCAAGAAGCCAAGGAAGGACTCAAGGCCACAAGTTTCAAGAGCTCTTTGATTTTGAAACTTGAACCCCGTTCCTTGGATTTCTGGGGCCTTGGATCTTTGATCACTTATTTCCAGCCTTTGACCTTCAGCGCCTCCTTCGCCGCCGCCTGCTCCGCCTTCTGCTTCGAATTCCCCGTCCCCGCCGCCACCCTCTCCTTGTCGATGAACACGGCGCACGTGAAACACTTCTCGTGGTCGGGACCGTCCTCCTCCAGCACTTCGTAGTGCGGCGTGACGCCGACCTTCTCCTGGACGAGCTCCTGGAACAGGCTCTTCTCGTCACGATGCTTGCCGGCCGCCAGGAGCTTCTGCAGGTTGCGGAGGATGAAGCGGTCGCAGAACTGCCGCGCCTCGTCGTAGCCGCGGTCCAAGTAGATCGCGCCGATGAGCGCCTCCACGGCGTTCGCGAGCGTGGAGGGCTTGCTGCGCCCGTCGCTGGCTTCCTCCCCGCGGCTCATGAACAGGTACTCGCCGAGCTTGAGATCCCGCGCCACTTCGGCCAAATGGTCGCCCTGGACCAGGGCCGAACGCCAGTTGGTGAGTTCCCCTTCCGACTTCCCGGAGAGGCGGAACAGATACTCCGTCGTAGCCAGTTCCAGCACCGCGTCACCCAGGAATTCCAGCCGTTCATTGTTGCCCCGCGCCGCGCTCTCGCGGACCGCGGAACGGTGCACGAGCGCCTGGAGGAGCAATTCCTTGTCGCGGAAGTGCACGCCGATGGCTTTCTCCAGGACCACGAAGGAGGCTGGCTTGGGCATACGGGGGCAGTGTATTGATTTTCCCTCTCCCCCTCAATCCCCCTCCCCCAATGGGGGAGGGGGAAGGGGGTGAGGGTCACTTCCGATGTGCGATCGCATTGAGCACCCCGTTGACGAATTTTCCGCCCTCTTCCGTCCCGTATTCCTTGGCGATCTCGATGGCTTCGTTCATGACCACGGCCTGGGGGGCGTCGTTCGCGAAGAGAATCTCGTACGCGCCGACGAGGAGAATGCTGCGCGAAATGGGATCCATGCGTTCCATCGGCCACTGCGGCGCATGCGTCTGCACGGCCTGTTTGACCTCTTCCTCCTTCTCCATCACGCCTTTCAGGAGCACGGTTGCGAACGGCAAATCCATCTCGCCGAGTTCCCCTCCGTTGCGCTTGAGCGCCTCATCGGGATCCATGCCTTCGTGGCGCTCCCGTTCGAAGAGCACTTGCATGACAGCGATGCGGGAAAGGTGTCTTCGTCTTGCCATGATCGTCCGTATGGTAGCGGTTATGCTGGGATTCTCAATGGAAAGGAAACCGACGAAGCCGAGGAAACCCCTCCTTCGCCAAGGCTTCGAAGGGCAGGCAATGAAACCGAGGAACTGCTAAACGCATTTCTCGGACTTTTCGGCTTCTTCAGATTCCTCCATCAGGCTTTGATCCGTGTGATGCCTTTGAGTGCTTTCTCCGCCTTGTTCTTGGACCCGGCGCGGACGGCGTAGGGGGAGTTCTGGAGATTGCGCAAGCGGCGCACCTCCTTCAGCTGGAAGATGCTGTGTTGCGTCCGCCCGTCGGATTTGGGCTTCCGCTTCTTTGGTGTAGGACGTTTACCCATGGATAGGGAGACTATCAGGTAATGAGTGAAAGTAAAGTCATTTTTTGCCTCTCCGAAGCCCTTACCATGACTGTCTCCTGTTCCCGGATATCGCCAGCATGAACCGCAGGATGAAGAGGAACAGGTTGAAGATATCGAGGTAGAGGCTGAGCGCGAGGAGGAAGGGATTCGCCCCGCTCCTGCCGAGCGCCTGGATGCGCTGGACGTCGTACGCGGTGAAGAGGGCGAAGATGACGATGCCGCCGCCGGAAATCAGGAGTTCCATCTGTCCGCCCTGCAGGGAGGGAATGAAGATTTGCAGGAGCCCCAGGAACAGCAGGCCGAGAACGCCGAAGATGAGCGCCTTCCCCAAGACGCCCAGATCCCAGCGGGTCGTGCGCGCGAACACCGCCGCGGCGCCGGCCATGAACGCGGTGGCGGCGAACGCATTGAACAGGATGTTGCCCCCGTTGACGTATGCGCCGACGGCGTAGAGCAGGTAAGGCGTGACGGTGATGCCGCTCAATATCGGGAAGAGGCCGAACAGCACCACATTGAGCAGGCTGCGTTCCATCCAAAACCGCGCCGAAAGGATGAGGGCGAATTCCGCGATGACACACAGGAGCAGGACGCCGCCGGAGAGAAGCGCGTCCGCGTACTGCATGCCGGCGTAAATGCCGAGGAGGGTGAGCGCCAACGCAAGCGCGAAATAGCCGTATACCTGCGCCTCCACGGAATGCGAAAGCGTGAGCGGGCGGCTGCGCGGCGAGGAGAATGTATCCATGGCCTTGACAGTGTATGAGGGGGAAGAAGAAAGGACAATATGAGAGCCCGAAGAATCCAAGCATCAAGATTCCAAGAGACAAGGAACAGATCCCAATGCCACTGGAGACAAGGCTCCTTGACCGCTTGGTTCTTGGGGCATTTCTTGAACCCTTGGATCCTTGATTGCTCGGGTATTTGTGACGCTGCCGCCCCCTTCAATTGTCGTCCGTTTTCTGCTATAATGAATGGATTTCCATGAACCTCCTCCGCCTCTCCGGCCTCCTCCTGCTCGCGCTGCCCCAAGCCGCGTTGGCGTTGACGATCGCCCCGCCCGCCGGCGGGGGCGGGAACCTGGAAGTATACCTCGTCCGCGCGGCGGGAGTGCTGCAGGACATGCTCATCGGCGTGCTCACCCTCGCGCTCGTGCTCAACGGTGCGCGCATGATCATCAAGAGCGGGAGCGACGCGGGCATGACGGAAGGGAAGCAGGGCATGATGTACGCCGTCGCGGCCGTCGTCGTCGCGTCCGTCGCGGGTCTCATCAGCGCCACCGTGACATCCGGCCCGCTCTTCACGGCCGCCCCCGTCCTCACTCCCTTGAACAATGTGTACAAGTTCTTCGTCGCGCTCCTGTACGCCGCCCTCACCGCCAACATCGTCATCCAGGGTTTCCGCATGATCGCGTCGCACGGCAGCCAGGAAATGATGGAACGGGCGCGCAAGCGCCTCATCCAGGGGTTCATCGGCGCGGTCGTCGTGCTCCTCGCGGACTTCATCGTCAAGGTGTTCATCTACGGGAACATCGCCCCGGTGAAGGCGGAAATCGTCGGGCTCGCGAACTTCCTCCTGGCCTTCGTCGCCATCGGCATCCTCATCGTCATCATTCTCGGCGGGCTCATCCTCGTCGTCTCCGTGGATGAATCCCTCAAGTCCAAAGCCCAGCAGGCGATCAAGACGGGCATCATCGTGCTCCTCGTCGTGGGACTGTCCGCCGCCGTCATCAACGCCGTTCTCGACGCCGTATCGTGACCTCCTCCCCCGTCTCCGCCGGCAATGCGCTCCTCGCCAATATCTGGGACGGCCTGAATACGGCCGGCGCTCCGTTGACCGGAGCGGGAGGGTCTTTCGGCTCGATCCTCCTGGAACTTGCAATGGAAATCCGGCCGCTCCTCCTCATCCTCGCGGTGATCATGATCGGATTCGCCGGCCTGCGGATGGTCGTCGGCCAGGAAGATGAAGCGGGCAACAAAGTGAAGAGCACCATCATCATTTCGCTCGCAGGCCTCTTCCTGGGATTCAGCGTCGACGTCTTCCTCCAGGCATTCTACTACCAGGGCGTCATCGCCCCCGACGCCGGCGCGAACACGGTTGGGACGTACGTCATGGGCATCATCAACTGGGTCTTGGGGCTGGCGGTCCCCCTCGCCCTGCTCGGGATCATCATCGGCGCCGTCCTCGCCCTCGTGAAACCCACGAGCGACGAAGGAGTGTCGAAACTGCGGCAGGCTGTCGTCGCATCCGTCGCGGGGATTGCGGTGCTGGCGTTGCGTGAAGTCTTCGTCGCCTCGTTCGGTTCGGGCTTCACGGGAGCGACCCCCGGCCCCCTGAAGGCCGCGCTCGCGTCCATCGTAAACTACGTCCTCGCCTTCACGGCCGTGCTGGCCGCCGGCGCCATCATCTACGCGGGCCTCCTGCTCCTGGTGAGCTGGGGGAAGGACGACGCGAAGGAAAAAGCGAAGGGTATCATCCTCCGCGTGATCATCGGGCTGGCGGTGATCCTGCTCTCCGCCGTCGTCATCCAGACCATCGTGGGGGTGTTTGGTTGGTAAGGACCAAGGTTCCAAGGATCCAAGAATACAAGGAAGGAACCAAGAACCAATAGGCAAGGATTCCTCTGATCCTGATGACCTTGGCATCTTTCTTGTATTCCTGTGTTCTTATTGCAGCAATTAACCTTACACATCCTGGGTTTACCGTGGCGGCATGAAATCCCACCACGCTTACCGTCTCGCAGCCATGAAAGCCGCGCTCGTTGAACGTATTCTCGAAGGCAAGATT
>JAQVMB010000034.1 GCA_028703835.1 Candidatus Peribacteraceae bacterium
AATCTTGCCTTCGAGAATACGTTCAACGAGCGCGGCTTTCATGGCTGCGAGACGGTAAGCGTGGTGGGATTTCATGCCGCCACGGTAAACCCAGGATGTGTAAGGTTAATTGCTGCAATAAGAACAGTTTTTGTCAAGTTCTGAGAAAGCGGCTATACAGGGGAATAGGTACTGCTATTCTCCGCTTGTCCATGGGACAAAAGGGTATTTTCTGTTACCATGAGTAAAGCCTTGGGGAGTCGCCAAGTGGTAAGGCAGCGGCCTTTGAAGCCGCCATTCGCAGGTTCGAATCCTGCCTCCCCAGCCATTCATCCTGTAGCATCATGGAAAACAATGAATTCTGGAAAGAAAAGTTAGCAGGATATGACGAACACGAGTGGAGTAAACATCCAAGCATTTTTGCTCAAGACGTTGCACGGTTGTTTCCTCCGCGGGGATCTGTTCTGGAACTTGCGGGTGGGCAGGGGCAGGATTCTCGTTGGTTCGCTTCCCAAGGTTTCAATGTCACCTATTCGGATTTGGTCGAAGATGTCGTGCAGAAGGTGAGAAAGCAAGTTGCCACAGACCCGAATATCACTTGCTTGGCAGTGGATCTTTCCAAAGAATTACCGTTCAAGGCGGCAAGCTTCGACGTGGTGTATTCGCACATGGGCCTGCACTATTTTGATCGGATGGAAACAAGGAGAATTTTTGCAAACATTCATCATACTCTGAAGCCTGATGGCATCGTCGCCCTCATACTCAATACGATTGATGATCCAGAAATACAGACGTATGGCTACAGGCAAATCGAACCACATTTCTTTGAAGATCCGCGCTCCGGCCTCAAGAAAAGCTACTTCTCCTCCGGCTATGTTCAGGAATTAACACGAGACCTCTTCGAACAACTGTTGAACGACCACAATGGCAAGACCTACAAGGATTCCGTGCAAACACTTGTTCGATTCGTGGGGAAAAAACGGTGAATTCATCACATCCTGTTCACGAAACAATTTGTCGCTGTTCATGCTACGACGAGCTCAAGATGACACGCTTCCAGCACCATCCCGCCCGAACAACCCCACCAGCTCCGCGCGATCGAGCTCGTGCCCTTCGCATGCCTTCAAGAGGTCGTCACGCGTGGCGGAGGAGGGGAGATCCGGCATCATGTCGAGGGCGAGGAGTTCGAATACGTAATGGTGCACGCCCGTTTCGGGCGGGGGACAGGGACCGGTGTACCCGTTTTCGTCGCGGTCATTCATCCCTTCCACCGCCCCGTCCGGCACCATGCCCGCCTTGATTTCGCGCACGTCGTGCCCGATGTTCCAGAGCGTCCAGTGCGCGAAGTCCCCATGCACGGAATCGGGATCGTGCATGATCACCGCAAAGGACCGCGTGCCGGCCGGGGCATCGACGACGGTGAGCGGGGGACTTTCGTCCTCCCCGTCGCAGGTGTAACGCTCGGGGATGGTGCCGTTCGGTCCGAAGGCGGTGCTCGTCAGCAGCATGTGCTCAGCGGGAGGTATCGTCATCCATGTCCGTCTCCTTGCCGCTCTCGTCGATGCCGAGCTTTTCGCGGATGTACTCCAAGGATTGGCCGGTCTTCTGCTGCAGGTACCCGGCGAACTCCTGGGTGCGACCCTTGAACCGCTCCAGTTCATCATCCGTGAGGTCTCCCCACGTTGTGCGGGCACGTCCGGCGATGCGCTTCCAAATGCCTTCCGTCTGCATGGTCTCGTCTTTCATTGTTGCCATGGGAAAGGGGGGAATGGGACACCATGTACGACGGCTGAATCGCATGCGACTTACGGGCGCGACGCCCGGCCATGCTGCTACACTCGTCCCATGCCACTCGACCTCTTCGCACTCGGACAGGATTTGCTGACGTTTCTGGGAATCCGCGCGGAAGAGGCATTGTCGTTTTTTGTCTACGACGTCCTGAAAATATTCGCTCTGCTCGCGGTTATCGTCTTCGTCGTGTCCGTCATCCGAACGTTCATCCCGCCTTCGACGACGCGCAGGCTCCTCGCGGGGCGCACGTGGTCCGGCCATATCCTTGCCTCGCTCTTCGGCATGGTGACGCCGTTCTGCACGTGCTCCGCCATCCCGCTGTTCCTCGGCTTCATCCAGACGGGCGTCCCGGTGGCGGTCACGTTCTCCTTCCTCGTCGCCTCGCCGCTCATCAACGAGATCGCGGTCGGCCTGCTTCTGGCGCTCTTCGGATGGCGCGTCACGCTGCTCTACATCGGCAGCGGCCTCGCGATCGCGGTGCTGTCCGGGCTGGCGCTGCGCCTGTTCCGCCCCGAACGCTTCCTGCTCACGATCGGCGAGAACGGCATGTTCGAAGAAACATTCGACCGGACATGGTCCGGCTGGGGGCAACGGACCGCCTACGCATGGTCGCGCGTCAAAGCCATCGTGAGAAAAGTCTGGCTCTACATCCTCATCGGCATCGCGATCGGGGCGATCATCCACGGCTACGTGCCGGAAGACTTCCTCGCGCGGTACGCCGGACCGGGGAACCCCTTCGCGGTGCCCTTCGCGGTCTTGCTCGGCATCCCGCTCTACTCCAACGCGGCGGGCGTGCTCCCGCTGGTCTCCGCGCTCACGGAAAAAGGCGTGAGCATGGGCACGACGCTCGCGTTCATGATGTCCGTCACCGCGCTGTCACTCCCCGAATTTTTCATCCTCCGCAGGATCATGAAGACGCAGCTCGTCCTCCTGTTCTTCGGCATCGTGGGTGCGGGCATTCTCCTGACGGGTTTCCTCTTCAACGCGGTGCTGGGTTGAAGACGGCGTACGGGTCACTCATTTGTTCGCGAGCTTCGTCACGGTGAGGATTTCCGCGATCATCTGCTGCTTCTTCGCATGGCTGTGCGTATCCATGGCATTGCGCACGCAACTGTTCAAATGCCCCTCCATGAGGTTCTGGTGCACGGACTTCAGCAGCCCGATGGCCGCGAGGTTCTGCTGCATGACATTGACGCAGTACTCGTCCGTCTCGACCATCCGTATGAGTTTGCCGAGGAGGCTGTGCGCCTTCTTGAGGCCGATGAGCGTCTTTGCTTTCTGGGGGTTCATGGAAGAGGGGGTACCTGCCACCCAGGTTACCCCCCTTCTTCGCTTGCGGCAAGGGGATGCCGTTTCTGAATTTCGGGAATACCCCGGTCGTACCGGAGGACCTCAGAGCTGCGCATCAATGGCCGTTTTGAAGGCGGCGAAAGGTTGCGCCCCGTTGACGGGCGTGGCTTCGTTCGTGCGGAGATTGTAGACGAAGTTGCCTGGCGTCCCGCTCACGCCGGCCGCCGCGCCCGCATCCATCTGGTCCTGCACCTTCTGCGCGTACTTGCCGCCGTCGAGACAGGTCCGGAACTGCACCGCATTCACGCCGATGTCCGCCGCCGTCTTCGTGATCGCCGCTTTCACGGTCGCGGCATCCGCGTTCACGTCCATGTCGCCGTACACCGCATCGGCATAGAGCCAAAAACCGTCATTGCCCTTCTGCTCGGCGACGCACTCGGCGCCTTCGGCCAATGCCTGGGCATTGGGATGGAAACTGAGCGGATAATGACGGTACACCCACACCACCTTGTCGCCGTACTCTTGCATGATCTGCTGGTACGTGGGATGCACGCGCTTGCAGTAGGGGCACTGGAAATCCGAGTATTCGATCACCGCGACCGTCGCGCCGTCCTTGTCGCCGCGCACGTGGTCCGCGGCGAAGTCCACCGCCGGGACGGGCCCGGAGGGTTCGGGGGCGGGCTGCTCCTGCGCAGGCACGGAGGGCGGGGCCGCAGGCGGGATCTGTGCAACCAAAGCCGTCGACTGCATCTTCCCGAGCGTGAATCCGACGATCACGCCGAGAAGGGCCAGGGAAACGGAGAACCAGACGTTCCGGCCCGGCTGCCGGTCTCCGGAAGGGGAGGACTGCGCCTCCTGCCATTGAATGTTCGCCATGGGGAAAGGGGGGAAGGATGAGGTGTCAGAGGACGTTGAAGGAGCCGCGCACCATGCCCATGCCGCAACTGAAGGCGATGCGGCCGGGCTTCGCGGGCGTGAATTCGATGACATTGTCGCCCTTTTCGAGGACCTTGAAGATGTCCAGGGACGGGACGAGGATGGCGCTGGTGCAACCGCCCGCTTTCGAGCCGTCGACGACCCAGCGGACGGGAACGCCGGCCGTCACCGTCAGGTTGTTCGGCACGAAACTGCTCGGCGTGACGCGCATGGCCACTTCCTGCACGCCTCCTCGTACGGAAGGCGCTGTCGCGGGAGCCGCATTGTCGGCCGCCGGAGCCAGAACGCCGGACACGACGCTGCCGATATCAACTCCCTGGAGCGCGAGCGCGCTGTTCAAGTTGTAGAGGGCGAGCAGGAGGACGAGCGTGCCGGAGAAACGGAGGAACAACCGGAGCGAATTGCCCTTAACAGCGGAGGAAAGCGCGCTGATGCCGATGAGAGAGGGGAGCGTGCCGAGAGCGAAGACACCCATGATCATCGCGCCGTTGGCGAAGCTGCCGGACGCAAGCGCGGCCAGCTGCAGCGACTGCGTGAAGCCGCAGGGCAGGAAGAACGTGAGGGCGCCGAGTGCGAACGGTGCGAACGGGTGCTCATTTTCAGTCAATGCCGTGATGCGGCGGGAAATCGCTTTCGGGACCTTGAACGGCAGTGATCCTTTGGGGACGACCTGGAGAATCTGCAACGCGATAAAGAGCATGATGAGGGCGACCCCCAGGTTCATGACTGCCGTCACGCGTGCGCTGAAAGTGATGGACTGGCCGAGGAGCCCCACCGCGCCACCCAGGACGAAGTAGGAGAACAAGCGGCCGACATTAAACTGCATCAACGGACGGAATTTTTGCCAGGACGTTTCGTTGCCGTGACGCCGGTTGTGCTTGGCGGCAACGGCCACAAGCAGGCCGCCGGTCACGGCAAGGCAGCTGGACGTGCCTGCGATGAGCCCGATAAGCACCACACCGCCCAAGGACAGGGCGCCCGCGGTGGTGGACGGCGCGAGCGACACCAGGTCAAATGCCTGAAAGACTTTGTAGAGAGTGAAGATAATGACGAGGGATGCGCCGATCTCGAGCCATTTGTTCGAACCGCCCGTCTCGAGTACGGACGTCTCGTCGCCAACCAAGCCGTACCCTTCCTTCCGGATCACCCGCTCGATGTCCGCGGGGGAAGGGAGGTTGTCGGGATCGCCGCGGAGAGTGGCAATGCCGGTCCGATGGTCGATATCGACGGACCGTATTCCTTGGAGGACGCCGAGCTTCCGCTCCAAGAGCAGTTCGCAGCTAGCGCACGTCATCCCCTCGATACGGAGGGTGGCGATGAAATCATTGGATGAAGACATGGATAAAGGGAGAATGGATAGAATGCACGCGAACAAACGTTCGTTCAATCACATTCCCTTCATTGTCGCAGGACGACGGTGCGTACGATGGGCGAAAGATGGTCCCCCGGAAGATGATCCGAGGGTCGCTGCGGCGGACCGATGACGAGGAGCGCCTGCAGGAGGAACACGGACGGCCAGCCGGAAGAACCCGACAAATCGACATCCCCGGAAAGGAAGCTTCCCACCGGTTCCGGCGCCTGCTTGAACAGGCAATCAGCAATGTCGCACGGACCGCCTTCCCTGATGCCGTACTCGGTCGGGTCAATGGTCTCGTTGCTTTCTCCTCCTCTTTCGCACGCTTCCCGGTGCGCTTGCGCATGTGCAACCTCCGCCGCGTACGCCACGTGCATCAGGCACACGTTTCCCAGCAGAAGATGGATGCCGAAGAGGAAACCGAGCATGTGTTTCACAGAGATGCCAGTATACCTGGGGGATAGGTCCATATGCAATGCTTCCCCGAGGAGGAAAACTTCCCTGCACATTTGCCCTTGCCCGGGGCCGTGCTTTTCCCTAGACTCCCTCGGCAATTTACAACCTTATTGCATGTTCGCCATTGTCGATATCGCCGGCACGCAGGAACGGGTGGAAGAAGGGGTAAAACTGAAGGTGCCTCTCCAGGACAGCGAGACCGGGAACAAGGTCTCCTTCGCCAATGTCCTCCTGATCGTCGACGGCGCAGCCGTCACGCTCGGCAAGCCGTACGTCGAAGGCGCGAGCGTGGAGGCGACCGTCCTCCAGCACGGCAAGGGCGACAAGATCCGCGTGCAGAAAGCCCATCGCCGCAAGCGCTACCGCCGTGTCCACGGCCACCGCCAGCAGTTCACGGAGATCGAGATCACGAAGATCGTCCGCTGACGGGGACAATGCATAATTGGTAATGAATAATTTTTTGTATTTCTGATGCGAGCTTTACTGCCAACATTATCAATTATCAATTGTTCATTATCAAGGGGAATGTTTAACTTCTGCCACCAAACTTTAGCAATATCCGGTAGAGCAATTGCACCTGTTCACGCCTTGTGAGGTCTTTGTGGTTGTACCTCCACACGTGTTCACCGATGAACA
>JAQVMB010000022.1 GCA_028703835.1 Candidatus Peribacteraceae bacterium
GGGAACGACTGCGAGCAGCACGGCGAGCACTCCCCGTGCCGTGATGCTCTTCCTGCCGAAGCGCTGTGTTGACCAGGTCTCGCGCCGGAAGAGGGGGGTATCGTTGGAGAAACGGTGGAGATCGACCAATTCACGATCGATGTGGAGGGGGAGTGGAGCGGCAGCCGCTATACGTCGGCCGCCCAGACGTTCACGTTCCCCATGCACCAGACCGCACAGGCAGTGGTTACCGCAGTGCAGAATGCACTGCCGACCCAAGGGCTCCTGCCGACGGGCACCGAGCAGGAATTGGCGGCATTCACGTTCTCGGGAACGGCCTTCCCGGGCAAAACGGCAGCCGTGGAGCACTTGGAATTGCGCATCTCGAAGTCGGCGGGTGTCGTCGTGAATAATTGGCAATTGGGAGAAACCGGCAGCCCTGTGCGCGTTCCCTGTACCGTGAACGGTCCCGTACTGAGTTGCCTCTCCATTCCCGCGGAGCTCGCGACCATCGGTTCCTCGCCGCGCACGTTTCGGATATACGGCGATGTGACCGTGGACCAGGGGGCGCAGGACGTGTTCCTGGAAGTGGACGTGGACCGTGCCGGAAGCCCGGAAGAGAGCGGTTCCGTGCGTTGGACCGATGGCGGTGCCCACTTCCTCTGGGTGGATGTCGATTCGCCGCCCGCCCGCGGGACGTGGTGGTCATGGTAATGGCATGAGGGGGTCAACCTACGGCTCCCAGCGACAAGCTCTTTCGCAAAGCGAAAGGCTTGGCGCGCAGTCCCTCAGGGATTTCCCCCCTCATGGACACCCCCTTCCGGCAAAGTGTCGCTCCAGCGCGGGGCCCGCGAGACCCGCGCTTCGCGACGATTATTCAATTATTTCAGTAATGCTGTTTGAATTTCTTTCGCCATGGTTCCCGCAGCCTCTTTGGCTGCCTCCTGCCAGTCGTCTTTGCCCGAAGCGAAAATGATGCTGCGCGCCGCGACGACGATGGCGCCGGTCCCGTCGGGAATGAAGCCGCGGGCCACATCCTCCGCTTTCCCGCCCTGCGTCCCGTATCCCGGGATGAGGATGGGGATGTGCGGCATGAGCGTGCGCAGGTATTTCATCTCTTCCGGATAGGTCGCGCCCACGACCGCGCCCACGCAGGAGAGATTGGATTCCTGTCCAATTTGATGCATGCCCCAGCTTTCGACGAGCTGCGCCATGTGCTCGTGGACGACTTCATCCCCCACGGGCAGGTCCTGCAGTTCGCCCGAGGAGGGGTTGCTCGTCTTCACGAGGACGAAGATCCCTTTCTCGTTCTCCGTGCACCGCTTGATGAAGGGATTGATGCCGTCGGATCCCAGATAGGGGGAGACGGTCAGCGCATCGACGGGTGATCCTTTGCCCAGGTAGGCATCGGCATAGGCCTCGCACGTCGAACCGATGTCGTTGCGCTTGCCGTCCGCGATGACGAGGAGCCCCTGCTCCTTCGCGTAGGCGCAGACGTCGAAGAACACTTTCATGCCCTTCCAGCCCAACACTTCGAAGTACGCCATCTGCGGCTTCACGCTGCAGGCGATGTCCTTTACGGCATCGATGATGCCGCGGCAGAATGTGTCCACGCCCTCGGATGTCTTCGGGAGGGAGGCGGGAAGCTTGGAGAGCTGCGGATCCAGTCCCACGCAGACGGGGGACTTTTCCTTCGTGGCTTGGGTGAGGGCGTCGGCGAAGTGCATGGCTCTATCCTAGCGGCTGCGGCGGCCGGAAGGAATCACCGCCGCGGATAGACACACAGTCCGCGGCGGACAGCGCCTGCACCGGCATCGGGCGGGCAGAGCGGGAGCGGTTCTTTCGCGTCGAACTCAGAGGCCGATTGCGGCTCTTCTTCCGCCCATTCCGCGTCTTCCTCGGCGGCTTCCTCCAGCCATTCTTCCTCTTCCCATATCTCTTCTTCCCCATCAATCTCATCTTCCCATTCCTCCTCCCATTCGATCTCATCTTCCCATTCCTCCTCCCATTCGATCTCATCTTCCCAGTCATCATTTCCGATATCGTCATTGATAAGGAACGGAATCGCGTCGATGCCGGGGATATCGGAGAATTTCCCGGCTGAGGGCAGGTCTTCCAGGGACATGACGTGGGCGGGGACGGTGGCGTACACGGGCGATGTGCGGCGGTAACTGTGCGCTTCCAGGGAGGCTCCCATCCGAGGATGGGAGAGATGCAGGGTTGTTCTGGTGGACAGCACCTCAAAATCCCTGTTCGTGTCGATCTTGAAGAGGAAGGAGAAGGCCGGCGGCGTATGGCGGATCAGCCGTTCCACCCCCTCGTCGGTTGTCGCGTCCCATCCTTGCTGCCGCAGGCTCTGGAGAACGCTGCGGATGGCTTCCCGCGTCAGGGTCACTTCGTACGTCATGCCTGCCTGCGTCTGCGTGGCGCGCACGTTGGAGAGATCGTCCAGCCACCCGAACATCGCGGAGAAATCTTCCTCTCCGAGGGCGGACACGCTTCCGGCGTAATCGTCCAACGGTATGGCGATCCACTTCTTGAGCTCCAACTGTCCTCCCATGCGCATACTGTCGTCGTTGTACGTTCCGTCGATCTTCTCAACCCACACGTACAGGGTGCTCTCGACCATGCGGGTCTGCGTCTTGACGCGGACCTTCCCTCCCGGCCATGCCACGTCCACGGTGGCTTTGCCGATGGAGCGGATTGAGGAAGGGTCGGACCATGATCCTTCC
Source organism: Candidatus Peribacteraceae bacterium (assembly GCA_028703835.1). Classification (GTDB taxonomy): domain Bacteria; phylum Patescibacteriota; class Gracilibacteria; order Peribacterales; family Peribacteraceae; genus CAIKAD01. Next base: position 2,712 of record JAQVMB010000022.1, read on the forward strand.
GAGTTGCCGCTCGCCCAGACGGACAGGTATGTATCCTCCATATGTCCGCTTGCCTGCATTGAGTACTCGAGCGGCTTCTGTTGGCTCCAGAGGAGCTGCAGGAGGTCGCTCGCGTAGGAGGAATCGGCGGCAGCGGCAGCGAAGGGAGAGAGAGTGATGAGTGCCAGGAACAGGACGGACCATCGACGCATGGGGCAGGGGGGGGGGATTTGGCTGAGTGTATCTTGTCGAGCTTGTTCTGCAATAGCAGTCACCGCGCCTCCGCCCCCTGCCTGTACTGCAGCGCCTCCGCCACGTGCATGGCGCCGATGGCGTCCGCGCCTTCGAGGTCGGCGATGGTGCGCGCCACCTTGATGGTGCGGTGGTAGCTGCGGGCGGAGAGGCTCAATTGCCGCACGGCCTGTTCCAGGAGTTTTTTCGAGGCGGAATCCAGCGGACAGAGCCGGTCGATCTGCCGCACGTTCATTTCCTTGTTGGTCTGCAGGGGGAGGCCTTTGAATCGTTTCCGCTGGCGTTCCCGCGCTTCCCGCACGCGCACGGCCACTTGTTCCGTGGTGTGGCCTCCCGGCCGTTTGCCCAGATCCTCGATGGGCACGGGCTGCACGTCGATCTTCAGGTCGATGCGGTCCAGGAGGGGCGCGCTGATGCGCCGTTCGATCCGGGCCTTGTTCCCCGCGCCGTACTGTGGCGGGTTCATGGCCGCGACCATGATGAAGTCCGCCGGGAACGTGACGCTCCCCTGTGCCCGCGTGATGGTGATGCGGCGGTCTTCCAGCGGCTGCCGCAGCACTTCCAAAACTTGGGCGGGGAACTCAGCCAGTTCGTCCAGGAAGAGCACGCCGCGATGCGCCAGGGAGATCTCTCCGGGTCCGGGTATCTGCCCTCCTCCCACGATGCTCACGCCGCTTGCGGTGTGGTGCACCATGCGGAAGGGGCGCCGCCGCATCAGGGGGACGTCGGAGGGGAGGAGGTTCGCAACGGAGTAAATCTGTGTCACTTCCAGCGCTTCCTCATTGCTGAGGGGCGGCAGGATGCCGCGGAACGCGCGGGCGAGGAGCGTCTTGCCCGCCCCCGGAGCGCCGCACAGCAGGACGTTGTGGCCTCCCGCGGCAGCGATCTCCAATGCGCGTTTGGCGTGCTCCTGCCCGCGGACGTCCGAGAAATCGATGGTACCTTCTCCCGCTTCCTCTGCGGCGGTGGCCGCGGGTTCAATGTTCGGCGGTGCGCTCTCCCCCCGCAGGATGTCCACCAGCTCCTTCAGTGAATGTGCCGCGATGACCTCCAGCCCCGGCACGAGCGACGCTTCGGGGCCGTCGGACGCGGGCACGACGATTGTCTTGATGCCCCGCTCCTGGCAGGCGATGGCGGCGGGGAGCACGCCCGTGACGTGCCGCAGCGACCCGTCCAGCGCCAGTTCCCCCAGGAAGGCCATGGTCTTCAATTTCTCCGCGTCCAGGGAGAGGAGATCGAGGCTGAGGATCAGGCCCAGCGCGATGGGCAGGTCGTAGCGAGGGCCGACCTTCTTGATGTCGGCGGGGGCGAGATTGACGGTGATGACGCGGCCGGAGGGGATGCGGAAACCGGAGCTGCGTATGGCCATCCTGACGCGCTGCTTACTTTCTTGCACGGCGGTGTCCCCGAGGCCGACGATGAAAATGGCGGGATGGTCGCCGTACGTGTAGCCGATCTCCACGGCGATGCGTTCGCAGGAGAGGCCGATGTTGGCGAAGGACGTGAGAGAGGTGAGCATGGCTTGTGGAAGCGATGAATGCAATCGTGAGTGTACTATCGTCCACCTCTCCCCCGTCAATGAAAAGAGATGGACGATCGTACACCTTCGTGCTGCCGTTCCATGGGGGAGCGGTACGGCGATTATGGCTTTGCGGCTTGCAGAAGGGTTTGTTGTGCATTTCATGCCCCGACCCGCCCCTCCCGTTCTTTCGCGGTTTCTTTGATGATAGGTGCATGTGTCCTCCCTTCCTCCCGCTCGCCGCCTGTGCCTCCCATTTGCGCGTGGGAAGGTGTGGGGAAGATCGTGCGGCACGGTATTTGGAGGCCATCGGCTACGTCATCCTGGAGCGCAACGTGCGGCTGGGGCGGGACGAGATCGACATCGTCGCACACGATCCCGTGGATGACGTGCATGTGTTCGTGGAGGTGAAGACACGCGCGCGGGTCGATGAGCGCTTCCCGGCGGCCATGAACGCTTCGTGGCGGAAGATCCGCAAGACGCTGCGTGCGGCGAGCGCATGGGTGGCGCGGCATGAGTACGAGGGCGGCTTCCGCGTCGATTTGATATGCGTGGAGGAGGGGAAGATCACGCAGCATTTCAAGGAAATGGGTTGGGGATGGCATGACGACGAATCCTCCTGACATTCAAAGTCTATGCATATTCATTGCATTTTAATTACATTTTGACTATACTATGCATGTTTCTCCCCTTCTTTCCATGGCCTCCAAGAACAAGCTGAAGAACATCCAAGTGCGCATCGATGCGAAGTTGAAGGAGCGTGCGGAGCGGGTGTTCGAAGCCGTGGGGCTGGACACGCCCACGGCCATCCGCGTTTTCTTCGCGAAGGTGGCGGACGTGGGAGGCATTCCGTTCGATCTCGGAGGAGAACATTATTCCGAAGAGCAATTGCGGCGTATCGATGCAGCGGTTGAGGAGTCGAAGAAACCCGGCAACTTGATCGGACCGTTCCATTCCGTGGATAAGCTGATCAAAGCATTGCGCTCCTGATGCATGGAGATCTATTTCCTTTCATCGTTCAAGCGGGCGTACAAAAAGTTACGCGGATACGAGAAAGCGCAAGTCGATGATGCATTGGCGATATTCCATGAAAATCCGTTCGCACCGCGCTTGAACAATCACAAGCTGAAAGGACGAAAGGGAGACGTACGGGCTCTCGTTGCCGGTTACGATCTGCGGATCTTGTATCGGGAAGGCAAGGAAAGCGGAACGGCAGTCGTGATCATGGTCGGCACGCATGAGGAGGTATACTGACGTTCCATGCAACACTTCTGTCGCCAGTGCCAGCAGCAGTTCGACATTACGCCAGAGGATCTTGCCTTCTACGACAAGGTCTCGCCCGTTTTCAATGGGAAGAAGGAGTTGGTGCCCTCACCGACTTTTTGCCGTGACTGTCGCTTGCAGCGGCGTCTGACTTGGCGCAATGAACGATGCTTCTACCAACGCACATGCGGTCTCTGCGGAAGAAACATGGTGTCCATCCATGCCGTCGAATCTCCGTTTCCGGTCTACTGCAATAAGTGCTGGTGGAGCGATGCTTGCGACGGCAAGAACTATGGCCGTGTCTTCGATTTCTCACATTCCTTCTTCGGGCAGTTCCAGGCATTGCGGAACGCCACGCCCCAGATCACTCTGATGAATGATGACGGTGTAGGGAGCGAGAACTGCACATATTGCCAAGATTATGCTTTCGGAAAGAACTGCTACTACATGATCGGCAGTTGGGAATCGCAGAATTCATACTATTGCACCGAAAGTTCCGACAATTCCCGCCATATTTGCGACTGTACGCATGTATCGAACTCCGAACTCGTGTATGGAAGCATTGACTCCCGTAATCTTTATCACTGTGCATTCCTGCAGGATTGCGAAAATTCCTCAGACTGTTGGTTTGGCTTTGATCTGAAGGGGTGTCGCAATTGCTTCTGCTGCATTAATCTTCGCCAGAAAGAATTCCATATCTTCAATGAACCGTATTCTGAGGAGGAGTACCGAAAAAAAATCGCCACATTCCGACTGGGCTCCCATCAGGCGATTCAAGAATTGCACCGGCGTTTTCAGGAATGGATTCTGACGTATCCGCGCAAGAATATGTTCTTGAGCAACTGTGAGAACTCGGAAGGGAATCATCTCTTCAACTCCAAAGACACATTTGGTTTCAATGCGTTCAACGCGGAACACTGCAAATTCTATGATCGCGGCAACAGTCCGAAATTCACCTACGACGTCTTTCAGAGCGGACGCAATTTGTGGTGCTACGAAGGCATGGTTCCTGATGATTCCTACATGGCGCTCTTTTGCCTGTGGTGCTGGAAATGCAAGAACATCCTCTACAGCGACAACTGCCACAACTGCGAACAGTGTTTCGGCTGCGTCGGACTTAAACGCGCCAAGTATTGCATTTTGAACAAGCAGTACTCGAAGGAGGATTACGAGAGGATCGTGCCGCAGATCATTGCCGTCATGCGTGGCGCGGGCGAGTGGGGTGAATTTTTCCCGACGTTGCTGTCATCACATGCATATAACGAAACCATCGCTCCTGAGTATTTCCCCCTGACGAAGGAACAGGTTCTGGCCCAAGGTTGGCGTTGGCGTGAAGAGGATCGGCGGGAATACCGGTCGGCGACCGCGGATCTTCCGGATGATATCTCCGATTCCTCCGATGAAATCGCCAAAGCGATCTTCGCATGCGATCGATGCCGGAAGAACTACCGGATCATCCCGCAGGAGCTGGCGCTGTACCGGAACATGCCCGTTCCTGCCCCTCGATGCTGCTCGGCCTGCCGCCATACGGCTCGACAAAAACTGCGTACTCCCTACAAACTCTGGGAACGTTCCTGTGCGAAATGCGCGGCAAAGATAAAGACCGCCTATGCCCCCGAGCGGCCGGAGATCGTGTATTGCGAGGAGTGTTACCTCAAAGAAGTGTATTGAAGGGTGCACGCTTCATTTCGCCACGAAACTTGTCGCGCCCAGCCACGCCAACTGAAAGATGGCTCGCTGCGTCTTCGCGTAGACCGGGCTTTCGATGATCAGCCCCATGCGCTCGTTCGGATTGAGGGACAGGATGGCCACTTTGTCCCCGTAGATCGTGATTTCGTATTCGAAGGGGAACTCGCCGGGGTTCACGAAGAGGATTTCCACGAGATGGGGATCGAAGCCGCGCGGGTAGTACGTTTGCAGGTACTGCAGCGCTTCGGGGAGGTGAGGGGAGAGCATGCGCGTCTTGGTGCGCTTCGCGATCTTGCGCGACGCCCAGTCGCGCAGGTAGTCCTCGGGGATGACCTTCGGCAAATCGCGCAGGTTCGTGTACCCCAGCATCTCGCCCTCGGCCATGAGCGTCTCTTCCATGATGTTCTTCAGCCCCTCCACGCCTTCGTAGTACTGGATCTTCGGTTTGTACGCGAGGGCGTTCGTCACCGAGAGGAGCTCCGGCAGGAGGCGTTCCGCCTGTTCCAATTTCTCGCGCTGCCTGCGCACGAGGATGGTGGGACTCTCCACCGAGAAGTGCCTGATCTTATTCTTGAGGAAGCTGGAGACGAGTCCCTTCTCCACCAGCTGATCGAGGATCTTGTAACAGACGACCCGATGCACGTCCGCCTTCTTCGCGATCGCGCTCACGTAGGCGCCGCCCAATTGCAGCAGCGCGTAGTACACTTTTGCTTCATCGCCGGTGAGTCCGAGGCTCTCGAGGTCCTGCTGTATCATGGGTATGTTGTAGCAGAATTACTACAGGTAGTGAATATCAATAATATGGCTTACATACAATCAATACTTAAAGTTCATCCTTTCTGAAAATTATTGGTGTATTGATAGATATTACAATTTGATTTACCGTGAATCACGAAATCTTTTCATTCAATATGTCAACCTGCATTCGCTGCTCATCGGCATTCACTGTCCCGGATCGTGAGAAGGAGTTCTTGAAGAAAATCGAGATGCCCGATCCGGCGCTTTGCCCCGCGTGCCGTATGCAAGGGAGGTTCGCGTGGAGGAACGAGCGCAAGCTCTACCATCGCAAGTGCGACCTCACGGGGAAACAGATCATCTCGGTGTATGCGCCCGACAGTCCGTACAAAGTGTATGACCAGCATGAGTGGCACACGGACAAGTGGGACGCGCTTGAGCAGGGGAGGGACTTCGATTTCAACCGCCCGTTCTTCGAACAGTTCGACGAAATGATGCGCTCGACGCCGAAAATTTCCGTCTTCACGTCGCAGAACGTCAACAGCGACTACACGAACGGCGCGCAGCAGGACAAGAACTGCCACATGATCTTCGTCGCGGACCACAATGAAGATTGCTACTTCTCGTACGCCATCGACAGCTGCAAGGATTGCCTGGAATGCCTCAACTGCGTGCGGAGCACCCTGCTCGTCGAATGCATCGATTGCTCGGAGTCGTACAACCTTGCTTTCTGCGAGAAGAGCCACAACTGCCGCGACAGTTTCTTCCTCAGTGACTGCAAGAATTGCAGCGACTGCTTCGGGTGCTGGGGGTTGCGCGGGAAGCAGTACCACATTTTCAACGAGCCGCACACGAAGCAGGAGTACGTCCGCAAACTGGCGGAACTCAACACCGGCAACCTTCCGACGTTGCGCGCCGCGGAATCCGTCTACCGGAAAAAGGCCGCCGCCCGCCAGATCCACCAGTACATCGACGGGAACGGGAACGAGAACGTCACGGGCGACCACATCGTGAACTGCGGCAATTGCATCGAATGTTACGACAGCGCGGATTTGGAGGATTGCGGCTATCTCATTTTCAGCTTCAAATCAAAGGATTGCTATGACGGGCACGTGGTGGTGGACAAGTGTGAGCTGACGTACGGGACCATCAGCACGATCCACCAGTACAACACCCAGTTCACGTTCGTCAGTTTCTACTCGAAGAACAGTCAGTACTTGGACCACTGCCAATACTGTGAGGATTGTTTTGCTTGCTCTTCCCTTACGCGCAAACGGTTCTGCATCTTCAACAAGCAGTACACCGAAGCCGAGTATCGGGCGCTGCGGGCGAGGATTATTGAGCATATGAAGAAGACCCCACTTCGCTCCCCTTCGGGGAGCTTCGCGGGGCAGGAGTGGGGGCAGCCGTTGCCGCCGGAACTCTCTCCCTTCGGCTACAACGAGACGGTGGCGCAGGAGTACTTTCCCCTGACGAAGCGCGAGGTGCTCAATCGTCACTGGCGATGGCGCGATGATATCGAAGGACAGACGTCCGCCTACCAGGGGCCGGTCCATCAGCTTCCGCCGGATATCAAAGATGTGTCCGATGACATCACGAAGAAGATCCTGCAGTGCGAAAAGACGGGGAAGGCATACAAGATCATCCCGGAGGAATTGCGCCTGTACCGGGAGCACAAGCTGCCGTTGCCGCGCCTCTCCTTCGAGCAGCGCCATCTCGACCGCATTTCCCGACGCAATCCCCGGAAGCTCTGGAGCAGGCAATGTATGAAGTGTTCGAAGGATATTCAAACCACCTATGCTCCCGAGCGGCCGGAGATTGTTTACTGCGAAGAGTGTTACCTTAAGGAGGTGTATTAACAGAGGCTCTTCGCTATCATTTATTTATCGGGGAGCAGGCATTCATGCCTGCGATCCGCGGCCAAGAATGGCCGCTCCCATGTTTGTTGTAATTGTTTCATTCCTCCGTCGGGCTCGGAATCCATTGGGCAACGACCGAGCAGCGGCCGGTGGCGAGGAGAGAGAGAGCGGGCCACTGCGCGGGGTCCATGGGGCCTTCCATCATCTGGGTCCAGGCGCGCTTCTTCAGGCGTCCGCGCAGGAGCAGGACGGGGACTTCCGCGTTCACCAGGACGGGGACGGTGACGGTGATACGTTCGGAGACGGCGAAAGTGTCGGTATGCGTGCGGAGTGCACAGATGCTCGTCTCGAACGCATCTTTTGACAGGGGCGGGAAGAGCGAGCCCACGTGGCCGTCCTCTCCCATGCCCAGGATCGCCACGTCCGTCGGCCCGCGCGAGAGGAGGTCTTTCAAAGCGGCTTCGTACAGGTTCACGCATTCCTCCAGCGGCTTCCAGGTATCGGGCGCGATGAAGTGGTCGGGGGGGAGGGCGACGGGGTTGACCAGCGTTTCGCGGATGGCGCGCTGGTTGCTGTCCGGGTGGTCGGGCGCCACGTAACGCTCGTCGGCCAGGTAGATCCAGACGTTGCCCCAATCGATGGGACGCGTGGCGAGGCGTTGGTACACGGGGAGGGGGGTGGAGCCGCCCGCGAGGCACAGCGTGCAGCGGCCGGCCTTGCTGAGGGCTTTGCCGATCTGCTTCTCCAGGATGCTCGTGGCCTTGTCGAGGAAGGCATCCTCCGTTTCGGTTTCGATGAGGTCGTATTGCATGGGAGTACAGGAATACGGGAATACAGGAGTACGGGGTTTGGGGACGTCGTAGTCTAGTGGAGGTTGGGGGTTGTGACGAGGGGGTGGTCGAAGCCCCAAATTCCAAGGAACCAAATCCCAAGACTACAAATCCCAAACAAATCAAAAGCTTTAATGTCATAAGCGAAAAGGATGTTTCAAGACGCCTTGGATCTTGGATATTGGAATTTGATTCTTCCTTGCCTGCCCTGAGCGAAGCCGAAGGGGTTATTGGGGCTTGGGATTTGGGATTTCACTCAGAGCCACGAGAGTCCCTCCCTCTCCATCCACTTCGTCGCTTCGACGGGCCCGTCCGTCCCTGCGGGGTAGAAATGCAGCGGCGTATCCGCGCGGTCGAAGTGCGATTGGATGGGATCGGTGAGGCGCCAAGCGGAGCGGATCTCGTCCGGCGCGAGGAACCAGGTCTTGTGTCCCGCAATGGCTTCCAGGATCAGGAGGCCGTGTTCGGGGAGGCAGTCACCGACGCAGACGAGGGGGTCGGTCAAAATGAGCGGTCGGAAGGCCGGCTCGGAGCCGCCCAGCTTCGTTTGCAGGAAGATGCGCATGCCCGCCTCGCCCTGCAGGATCATGTCCAGGCGGTTGGGCGTGCCGCCTTTTCCCACGGCGCGCGGTTCCAGGAAGACCAGCGAGATGCGCGTCTCTTTTCGTCCCATGCGCTTGCCGGAGCGCAGGTAGAAGGGGACGCCCTGCCAGTGCGCTTCGCGGCAGCCCAGCTTGAGGGCGGCGTACGTGTTGGTCCGCGACTCCGGATCGACGCCTTCCTCCTCTCGATACCCTTTCGCCGTTTTCCCGTCGACGGTTCCGGGGGCGTACTGTCCCTGCATGACCACGTCATCCAGGCTCCCGGCGGGGGGCAGGTAGAATTGTTCGAGTGCGGCGCGGCGGCTTTCGGGGAGGAAACTGTCCCCGTCTTTCACCTGCATCGTGAGGAGCGAGGCGATGAGGAGCAGGTGGCTCTGGAACATGTCGCGGAATGCGCCCGTGTGTTCGAAGTACCCGGCGCGGCCTTCGATGCCCAGCGTCTCCGCCGCTGTGATCTCCACGTGGTGGATGAGCGTGTTCTTGAAGAGGCGTTCCAGGAGCGGGTTGGCGTAGCGCAGGTAGTAGACGTTGCGCACGGCTTCCTTCCCCAGGTAGTGGTCCAGCGGGTATATCTCCTCGGAGGGCAAGCACTTCGTCAGCTTCTCGTAGATCACCTCGAAGCTGGCGAGATCGTGGCCGACGGGCTTTTCCACGATACAGCGGAAGGTGTGATTGCCCGTATGGATGCCGGCCGCGCAGAGCGTCTCCAAAAGCGGCGCCATCACCTGCGGCGGGACGGAAAGGTAGGCGAGGCGGACGGATTTTCTCCAGCCCTTTTCCACGGTTTTCAGCGTGGCCGCGAGCGCGCGGAGATCGTTCGCGTCGTCATACTGTCCTTGTGCGTAGTGCACGTGCGTCAGGAATTCCCGCAGCGCCTCCTCCGTGACGGTGCCCATGTCTTTCCGCACGGATTCCTCCACCAGTTTCCGGAACGCGGCATCGTCCATCGCCGTCCGAGCGTAACCGACGATGGCGTAGTCCTTCGGCAGGCGCTTCTTCAGCGCGAGGACGTAGAGCGCGGGATAGATTTTCAGCTGCGCCAGGTTCCCGGAGGCGCCGAAGAGGAGGAAGGTGAAGGGGTTCGAAGCGGAGAGCATGGGAGATTTGATTGTAGCGTATCGGGAACCAGGGGGAGGAAACCGACGAAACCGAAGAATCCGAGGAAACCGAGGATGTACAGAAGAAAGATATCGTTGGTTACCTTGGCTTCCTTGGATTCATTGGTTTCTTTCCTTCCCTTGCACCCGGCAAAAAGAATGGTAGGCTGCGTCCACATCATTGCCTATCAAGAGTGATGCAGAGGGAACTGGCCCGTTGACGCATCCGCCAACCGCCCTTCGGGGAACGGTGGCACTTCCAGCCCCATCCGGGGATAGATAGCTTCAGGCTTACGCTCTCTTCCGGACGGGAGAGGCGGGGTTTGTCTGATCTTTCTTCCGGCCTTGTGTTCTATCTTCGCGGCCTTGCGGCCGCGTCCGCGATTATCCGATCCTTTATTCGCATCCTCCTTCTCTCTTTCCCGCGGCCTCCAGCCGCGTCCGCAGCCACGAAGGGCTGCGGCTAGATCTTCGACAATGTCTTCGTCATTGCCATTTTTCCTCCCTTCTTTATGTCCCATTTCTTCACCTCCGAATCCGTCACCGAAGGACATCCCGACAAGATCTGCGACCAAATCTCCGATGCCATCCTCGATGACGCGCTGCGCCAGGACAAGAACGCGCACGTGGCGTGCGAATGCCTCGCCACCACCGGCCTCGTCATCGTGGCGGGCGAGATGCGCACGAAGGGCTACATTCCCATCGCGGAGATCGCGCGCCGGACCATCCGCGAGATCGGGTACGACGACGCCACGTACGGTTTCGACCACAAGGCGTGCGCTGTGATCGTCTCCGTCGGCGAGCAGAGCGCGGACATCCAGATGGGCGTGGACACGGACAAGAACACGAACCACGAGCAGGGGGCGGGCGACCAGGGATTGATGTTCGGCTTCGCATGCGACGAGACGCCGGAGCTGATGCCGCTGCCGATTTCCCTCGCGCACCGGCTGACGAAGAAGCTGGCCGAAGTGCGCAAGCAGAAGGGGCTCTCGTACCTCCGGCCGGACGGCAAGAGCCAGGTGACGGTGCAGTATTCCGACGAGGGGAAGCCCGAGCGCATCGAATGCGTCGTCGTCTCCACGCAGCATGCGGAGAGCGCTTCGCAGGAACAGATCTTCACGGACATCAAGAAGCACGTGATCGAGCCGGTGTGCGGCAACCTGTGCGACAAGGATACGAAGTTCCACATCAACCCGACGGGACGTTTCGTCATCGGCGGGCCTCCCGGTGACTGCGGCCTGACGGGACGCAAGATCATCGTGGACACGTACGGCGGTTACAGCCGGCACGGCGGCGGCGCGTTCTCGGGCAAGGATCCGAGCAAGGTGGACCGCTCCGCGGCATACGCGGCACGGTGGATCGCCAAGCACGTGGTGGCCGCGAAGCTGGCGCGCAAGTGCGAGGTGCAGGTGGCGTACGCCATTGGCGTCGCGACGCCGGTCTCCGTCCACTGCGAGACATTCGGGACGGGCACGGTGTCCGACCGCGTGCTGGAGAAAGCCATCACGGAGGTGTTTGATCTCCGTCCGGCTGCCATCATCAGCGATCTCGACCTCCTTAAGCCCCAGTACCGTCAATTGGCTTCTTACGGCCATCTGGGACGGGAGGACCTGGGGGTGGCGTGGGAGAAGTGTGACCGGGTGGAGGCGCTGCTGAAAGCCGTTCGTTGAAGAATCCCCTCCTTTGCCAAGGCTTCGGAGGGCAGGCGAAGAATCCGATGAAACCGAGGAATCCGAGGGGTTTCTGAAAAGTTCCCTCGGTTTCTTCGGATTCCTTGGTTTCGTCGGTTTCCTCGATGGAATTGAGAAAAACAGTGAAATACGCTAGAATAGAGAGAAACCTACACATGAATCTCGACCAATTCCTGCAGGCGCTGTGCGCGCTCGTTTCCCTTCCGGAGGCGGAGCAGGTGCGTGCGCAGTCCGTGGCGCTCCATCTGACGGACCAAGACCGTCTGGAATTGATGCGGTATTTGAAGGATATCGACAGCCGTTTGGGCGTCGGGCTCGCGCAGGCGGAGCGATTCGTGCAGGAGGCGGACGTTCTCGTGACGACGACGGAGCGGCGTTTGGATGCGCGTGACCGTGAGGCGTCGGAAGAGGCCGGGAAGACTGAGGATATCAAGCAGGCGGAACAGAATCTTTCTTCCCTTTCCTGACGATGGCTCACGAAGCATTCCATCCCAGGGTTCCCCCGGCTGAAGGAATGCCCGAGGGGCAGCCGAGCACGCTGAAGAAAGCCGCGCGACGCGGGCGAATCATCAGCCGCGCGGAGGCGGTGGCGGAACGGCAGAAAGCCGTTTTGCAACGGCTTCGAGGGAATGAAGACGCTCAAAAGACGTTTCTCGGTCAGTGGGAAGCATTGAAAGAACCTTTGCAGAATATCTTGAATTGGAAGCCGCTGACGTACGTCGATGAGTTGGACAGCTTTGATCGGGAGAAGGCACCCGAACAGGAAGCCGCTCTGGCGGAGTGTGACCGGGTGTTGGGACAGTACGAGGTGAAAGCATTGGATCAAACGTCTCCCGTCTCGTCTCCGTCCGATTCCTGGGAGCTCGGCCAAGCGGCGTATGCAAAGGGCGACCAAGTTCGCCGCCGCTACGATGCGAAGACCAAGACGCTCTATTGGGAGCGGATGACGAAGGTCAGTGCATCACCCAGTGACGCAGGGGGAGTACAGCCCGGCACTCCTGCGTCCTATGAGCAGTACGTCCGTGATGACAATTTGGGGACCGAAACCATTGCGCAGGTGCGCGGAAAGATCAATGCAGAGTGGGGACCGCGCATCTGGGCGCGGGTGCAGGAGCAGTTTGCCCGTATGGATGGCGGTCTGCAGGAGCAGTACCGCGCCAAAGCGATCGTGCAGGGCGTCGACCCTCTTCTGCTTTTTGCCAACCGCGCCGGCGGGCTCAATGATTCCGAAAAGGCGGCGTTGCGCGATTGGCAGGCAGGCGGTTTCCTGCCGTCGAAGGATCCGGACTGGGGCAGGGGCGAGTCTCTTGGGGCGGAGCCGGATCGTGAGCGTCAACTGCGCGGGCAGCGGCTCCTCGCGCGTGTCGCCTTGAACAGGGGCAGACGCGCAGAGGGACTTCCCCTCATCAATGCGTTGCCGGAGGAGACGCAGTTGCCCTATGCCCAGCGACAGGCATTGCGGCAGGAGCAGGCTTGGAGGGAGAATCTGGAACGTCAGCGTGCCGCCGCTCAACAGACTCCTCCATCTTCCGCCGAGAGGCCGATTGCGGCACCGACACCCGTTCCTGCCGCCGCTCCGACGTCCGACCCCGCACCGAAAACCGTGCAGATTATCAACGTTGCGCCACGATCACCCACACCCGCGGTTCCGCCTGCATCTGAAAAGACGCCTCCATCGTTCTCTTGGGAAAAGGCGGTTGCCGCATTTGCGGTCGTGGGGGCTTGGTTTGGGAATTGGTTCAAGAAGTCGGAGGCGGCTCGGGCGGGTGGCGGAGAGAAAGGTGTAGAAAAACGGGCAGAAAAGACTGTTGAATCAAATACGAAGAAAGAGATTGAGAGGCTGGCGGGATCGGATGGAAAGAGAGTGACAGCGCTCCTCGCATCCATCGGCGCGAAAAGCGTAACATTTACTCAGGATAATGAGCATGCTTGGGCAGAATTCGAGTTTGGCGGGCGAAAGCAGTTTCTGGAGATTAAGCCGTTCGACGAAAGGCCGTTTGTCTTGGAATATCATCCAAGTGGAGTGAAGCAAAATGCTCCTTGTCCCACTCTCAGCGTCGCGGTTTCATTGCTTCGGAAGATGAATGCAAAGCCTGAAAAAAAGCCGGAGGCGAAGAAAGAAATGGGAGAGCTTGAAACGAAAGTCACTGAATTTGTCGGCAACAAAGCTGAGAAAATGGCTGCCATTGTGCAGGATGTCTTCAGTGGTGATTCCTCATATGCATTCAGATTCCGATTCGATAGTCCGCTCGACGGATCGATGTACGGTTCGATCGGTTCGATCCCATTCCATGTGGACGTTGCGCCTGACGGTAACCCCGTCATCATCGTCAATGTCATCGGCGATTTCGGGAGCGCGGCACACTATCACTCACTGGCGGAGTTTCGTGATGGGATGGTCGCCCTGAAGAATCGTTCGCAGGCCAGTAAGGCGGAAAGAGCGAGGCGCGAAGAGACAGCAACAGCTGTTTTCAATGAAAAGTTCGGAGAGGATGGACAGCGTTTACGGGAAGAATTGGCCGACATCGGAGCGGTTGATCTGACGATGAAACGCTTCGACGGCTTGCCCTCGATGGCGGGCGTATTCTTTGCCATCAAGGGCAACAAGTTCTTCCTGATGGTGGATACGATGGATGAGGACGCGATGTGCACGCTGCACTGGCGCGAACACGATGAGGCATACTTCGCCAACCAGAAAACGTTCGAAGATATTCTTGCGCTCCTTATGAAGAATCACGGGGCGGAGAAGAAATGAGAAAGGTATTATCTTCTCTGTTATGCCCTTCCCTGTCCCCCTCCCTCCGGCATTCCTCGCGAAGGCGGCGGAGCTGAACCTTCGCGAAGAGGACGTGACGGAACATTTCATCCGCGGCGGGGGGCACGGCGGGCAGAAGATCAACAAGACCGCGAGCATGGTCCAGCTGATTCATCGTCCCACGGGCATCGAAGTGCGCGTGCAGAAACATCGGGAGCAGAGCAAGAACCGCCTGTCCGCGTGGAAGTTATTGATCCTGAAAATCGAGGAGCGCGTGAAGGGGCAAAAGTCGCAGCTGCAGCAGAAGATTTTCAAGCTGCGGAAGCAGAAAATGCGGCGGGGCAGGAAGGCGAAGGAGAAGATGCTGCGCGAGAAGCATCATCACGGTGAGATCAAGCAATCGCGAAGAGGGGACGGAGGGCTTCGGGTATAGACCTCATCCCCCTATCCCCTTCTCCCGCCTCGTTTCACAAAACCGAGTCGGTTTCCCTGTTGTTCCGGAAACGGCGCAGGGAGAAGGAGGATGTTGATTGTGTATGTTTGCACGGAAAAGCCCATCAAGAGAAAACAATCACAGAACAGCATACATTCCCCTTCTCCTTTCCTCGGATGCCCCGGAAGGAAAGAACAGTGCCGCCCTTCGACAAAAACATGGAAGGAGAAGGGGGCAGGGGATGAGGTACACAACAAACAAATCCTTCCTCAGTTCCTCCATTGCGTCAGGGCGGTACCGGGGTAGTAATACTGGAGAATCTCCCGATACTGCCTTCCCTCGTACGCCTGCCCCTTTGCTCCGCAGCCCGACATGCCCACGCCGTGGCCGCGCAGCGTCATGCCGTTGCACCAGGGGTCCGGCTTGGAGGCGAAGACGTCCGCGAAGGGAAAGTTCTTCCAGCCCGCTTCGGCGGGGGAGCGCGTACGGCCGTCGTCGGAGGAGAAGTACGGCGGCTTGATCACCTGCCCGCCCACCGTGAGCACCTGTCCCGCCGTCTCGCGCACGGCCTGCGCCCAGCGCGGGTTCTGTTCTTCGAACGCCACGCCGCCGTAGACCTGGAATTCCGCGGGGCTGTCGGAGCCGTCGAAGGGCTTGCCGGGGAATTTGCGGTTCGCCGGGTCCGTGTAGAATGCGGCGTAGGTGCGTGCGGCGACGGCGAAGGCCCGTTGCTTCTCGTACGGTTCCGTGTCCGGCTCTTCGGCAAGCCCCGCCATATAGTCTTCCAGCGACAACTCGTTGATCAGCGTGAGCGTGCCGTCCGTCACCCGGCATTCGATGATGCCGCGGAAGCGGTTGTTCGCCTTCTGCCAGCTCGTGACGGCGACGGTGCCGCCTTCGGGATCCGTGCGGACGATGCCGGACGCGATCGTCGTGCCTCCCGCCTGCGCCACGCATTTGTCCCCGTCTTTCAGCAGGGTGATGAGTCCCCCGCCCGCGGTGGAGCCGTTCACTTCTCCCGTGACGGGGTAGGAGAGGGTGAAGGTCGTGGCGGGGACGGAGCCGCTGTCCGAGAGGCGGATGCGGATGTTTCCCGACATTCCAGCGGCAGGCGTTCCCGCCTGCGGGGCAGACGAAGTCGAGTAGTTCGATAATGACGAAGATGATGAGGAAAAGGAGGCGGGAGGAGAGTACGAATCGGAATCGGGTGTTTGTGAGGGGAGGTAGTCTTGGGCGCCGCTGTTGCGCGTGACGGGAACCTGCAGGCGTTTCCCTTCCGTGACGACCGTGAAGGTGACGTTGCCGATGGTCAATTGGTAGGTGCCGCGGTCGCGGGGGAGCTGGATCTTCAGGCGCAGGGTCGTGGTCTGTCCCGGCCGGAGGCTTTCGGGGGAGGGGACGTTGGCGAGGGCGCGGACGAAGCGCGTGCCCATGGCCACCCACACGCCGAGTTGCGGGTGCGAGCGCTTGATGGTTCCCAGCGACCGCCGCCGGTTGATGGCGCGTCCCGCGCGGTACTGGAGAGCCAGCGATACTTCGCCGCCCGGCCGCCCGACCAGCGTGGTGTCGCCGGTGGCGATAAACCCTTCCTGCGGGGAAGAGGAGCGGGAGACGGATGCGCGGCTGGAGGAGGAGGAAGGCGGTGCGGGCGGGGGCGGGAAAACGATGGAGGCCGACAGGTTGCCGCTGCGCACGTTGCGCAGCACTTGGTCCATGGTGTTCGCCACGTAGTAGCCGGGGCACGCGGTGGCGAGCAGGTCGCGATGGCCGACCACCGGCGGGAAGATCTTGCCGTGGTAAGCGACGCTGCGGTTCAGGTCGATGCCGTACTGGTCGCCGAGCGTATTGATGAGCCGTTGGAGGCTCTGCATCTGTGTCTGGGACGGCTGTTCCGTTTCGAAGTTCCCCATCAGGGCGATGCCCACCGTGCCGATGTTGTTGCAATAGACGTGGCCGCCCACAACCGCTTCGCCGCCCGTCCTTCCCTGGTAGATCAGCCCGTTCTCATCGATCACGTAGTGGTAGCCGATATCGCCCCATCCCAGGGTTTTCGCGTGGTACTGGTAGATGGCGCGCATGCGTTCTTCCGCGGGGCGGCTGTCGCTGCTCACCGTCATGGCCGTGTGGTGCACCACGAGCAGGCGGACGGATGGCGAGTATTCCTGCGGCCACAGGTATCGGTTGCCCTGACCGTCTGTCGTGACTGCCCGTGCCGTCCGGAATTCCGTCGGATATTGGCGCTGGGTGTCCAGACAGTTTTGGATGCGAGCGGGGAGGGAAGAGGCGGAAGAGGCGGAAGACACGGCCGATTGCCGGTCAGAGTCGCCGTTGCCGACGGGGGCGGAGCCGTTTGCGTAGAGCAGCGATTCGTCCGCGCCCCAGTCGTGGCGGGAAAGGATGCTCGGGTAGTCCATGGAGACCAGAGAGGCGGTGCGGATACCCGCCGGTTCATGCGAGACGCGGATGGGATGCAGCGCGAGGTCGGGCGTCTTTCCGCGCAAGCGGACCTTGGAGACGGGCGTTGGGAACATTACCAAGTTCGATTCGGTTGAGAGAGGATCCTGTTCATCTTCCATTTGCAGCGTCTCCCATGCCGTCCACCGTTCCCCGTCCCAGCTGCTCACCTCCGCGTCGATGACGTTCCCGCCTGCACTCAGCGCATCGATAGGGGGATCGAACGCCGTCTCGCGCATGTCCGGGATCGCCGGCGCCGCTGCGGGCGCAGGCATCGGCATCGACAAGGAAAGGGCCAGCAGGGAGAGGAGGATCCGTCGCATGGGGTGGGTATTTGAGTATACGAGTCCGCGCGTTCCATGATACAGACGGGACGGCGAATCGCCGCATCTGGCTACGTAAATTTCGCCATGCTCGTTTCGGCGATGCGCGCGGATTGCAGGCGCCTATCGGAGGAGCGCGTCGTAACGGTCGACCATGGACTCGACGGAGAAACGTGTCATCGCAGTCTTCCGTGCGGCCTCTCCCATCCGGTGTCTCAACGCGGGGTCGCGGAGCATCTCGATCTTCGTCCGCAGGCCGGCGGCATCGCCCGCCCCCGCGATGAGCGCGTCGTTGCCGTCCGAGAGGTAATCCGCGATGCCGCAAGCGTCCGTCACGACCACGGACAGGCCGGCGGCCATCGCCTCCGCGGCGACGAGGCCGAAGGGATCGTGGTTGCGGGACGGAAGGACGAGGGCGTCGACGGAACCGTAGAATGCCGCCAAGTCATCGACGTGTCCGAGGAAGCGGATGCGGGAGTTTTCACGGGCACGGTCACGGAGCATCGTTTCTTCGTGTCCTTTTCCGACGATCGAGAGTGTCACGCCTTCGAGCGACTTCACGGCTTCGATAAGTATATCCACTCCTTTCTCGTGCGAGAGGCGTGCGACGCAGCCTACCCTCATCCCCCTGTCCCCCTTCTCCCGCGGGGAGAAGGGGGGACGGGATGTGAGTGCATCGGAGGGGCGTGCCTGTTTCTCTTCCGGATGGCTCCGAAGAGACTTCGGTTCGGTCGAGAAGCGGCTGAGGTCAATCCCGTTCGGAATGGCAATCGTCTTCGCGGGATCCCAGCCGAGATCGAGGTAGATTTTCCTGCTCAGGTCCGACACGGCGACAGTCGTCGCTTGCCGGGAGAGCGCCCGCAGGCGCGGCAGCCAGGGGTTCTTCGTGAGCCAGCGCCCCACGCGGTCATGCTCGATCCAGAAGGCGGGAATACGGGAATACGGGAGTACGGGAGTACGAGGACGGGGGATTTGAGGAGTGGTCAGCATCGGAGTAAGAAGCAGTTTTTCCGTCAGGCTGAGCATGAAGACGGCGTCCAGATCGCGGAAGCCGTGCAGTAATTCCTGCAGTTGTCGCAGCATCTGTTTCTTTCTCCATGCGAAGCTGAGCGCGCCCCATTTCGTCACGGGCGGCGGGCCGATGTCGAGCGCGATGGCCGGGATTCCCCGTTCTTTGCACATGTGCAGGAGCACGTGGCAACTGCCCGCGAAGGCGACGGCATGCCCCTTCTTCGCCAGTCCCTCCATCAGCGAGACGGTCTGGATCTCCGCGCCGCCGAGGGCGCTTTCGAGGGGGAAACGGGTAAACAAGATCTTGGCCATCGGAGAAAGTGTACAAGAGGTTGCGTGTTGATTGTTTGGTTTTTTGTTCTGTTGCTCTTCCATCCTCCTGTCCTCCTTCCTCCGGGGGAGGAAGGAGGGACGAAACTATTGAACAACGCAGATATTCCCCCTTCTCCACCGGAGAAGGGGGCAAGGGGGGTAGAGGAAACGATTATAATACGTGCACTTCTCCATTTTCCTACGCCGCCATGAAGAGATGGTTGAGCTCCCCTTCGAATGCGTCCGCGGACGTAAAGGCGGCATTGGCTCCGGCGGTCATCGCCTGTCCGGACGCTTGGTCGAATGCCTGTCCTTCCCGCGCCGTCACCAGGGCGATGGCGGCGTCCGCGTTGTCCCGGCGCAACGCCCCGATGATGTCCGCGCCGCAGTACGGCTCGCCGATGTAGTCGAAGTCGATCGCCGCGGCATCGATGCGCTCTCCGAACATGCCGATGATGTCCAACGCTTCGCGGGCGGAGCGGGCCACATGGAGGACGGCGCGCGGGTCCCGTCCCGCGACCGACTCGATGCGGGCGATCTTGGCGGTGTCGACGTCGTCCGCGATGAGGATGTGCTTCGTGTGCATGCTTCCATCATCGTCCGCGAGCCGGTTCTCGCCATTCTCAGGTTATCCGAAAGGGAAGATGGTTTATTTAATCGCTTCCATTCAACGAAAAATAAGAACGATCGACAGGGGCGATTGTGCCTATTTTCGCTCGATCTTTTCCTGTCCGCCCATGTAGGGGCGCAAGACTTCCGGAATGGTGACGCTGCCATCCGCGTTCTGATTGATCTCAAGGATGGGGATGAGGATGCGCGGCGACGCGATGCAGGTGTTGTTCAGCGTGTGGACGAACTTCTTCTTTCCGTCCGCGTCCGCGTAGCGGATGTTCAGGCGGCGCGCCTGAAAGTCGCCCAGGTACGAACAGCTGTGCGTTTCGCCGTAGGCTTTCCTGCTCGGCATCCACGTTTCGATGTCGTTCTGGATGAGCTTGCCCTTGCCCAAGTCCCCCGTGCAGATGTCGAGGATGCGGTAGGGGAGCTTGAGCGCCTGCAACACTTCTTCGGCGTTCGTGCGGATCTCCTCGAATATCTTCAATCCTTCGTCCGTGTCCGCTCTGCAGAGGACGACCTGTTCGATCTTCTGGAACTGGTGGATGCGGTAGAGGCCTCTCGTGTCCTTCCCGTACGTGCCCGCTTCCCGACGGAAGCAGGGCGAGAAGCCGGCATAGCGTTTCGGCAATGCCGCTTCGGACAGCGTTTCGCCCATGTGGTAACTTGCCACGGTCACTTCCGACGTGCCGATGAGGTAGAGGTCGTCCGGTTTCACCGGTTGTCCCTTCGTCTCCTGTTCCCCCACGGCGTAGATGTTCGCTTGGTCGGCTCCCGGGAAGAAGCCCGTGCCCATGAAGCAGTCGTACGTCGCCAAGTACGGCGGCGTGAATTGCGTCCATCCTTTCTTCCGGAGGTGTTCCAGCGCGAACTGAAGAACGGCCATTTCCAGCCGCGCGCCATCGCCTTTCAGGTAGTAGCTGCGCGCTCCGGCCACTTTGGCGCCGCGCGGGATGTCGAGGATGTCCAATTCTTCGCCGAGCGTCACGTGGTCTTTCGGTTCGAATTCGAATGACGGCATCGTTCCCCATGTCTTCGCTTCCCTGTTCTCGGACTCATCCTTCCCCACGGGCACTTGCGGCAGCGGGATGGCGGGGAGCAGGAGTTGCATGTTGGTCCATTGCTCCTCGGTAGTCGCCAGCTTCGCTTCGTCCCCTTCCAGCACCGTCCCCAATTCCTTCATCGCCGCGATAGCCTTCTTCTTTTCGTTGCCCTTCATCTGCGGCACCTGCTTGCTCACCTCATTCTTCTTTGCCCGCATATTTTCCACCTTTTTGAGCGCCTCGCGTCTTTCTTCATCAAGTTTCAGGAATGCATCGATATCCACCTTGAGGCGCTTCTTCTTTGCAGCATCCTTGTAGGCGTCGGGATGTTGCCGGAGATCTTGGAGGTCGATCATGGAGGGGGATTGTACTGGTTTGCCGCCCGGACAGGCAAAACGGCAGAGAAGCGGCCTTTGTCCGTATCTTCCCATTTTCCGCAGTATTTTCAATCGAATCGGCGATTCCAGTTTCCCGGCAGTCGGATGCCATTGCTCCGGTCTTCAATCTGTGGTACACTGTTCAGATTTCATACCCACCACATCACATGTATTCCTTCCTGCAAAAATACCTCATTTCTCTCGCGGTCGTGCTGGTCGGCACGTTCTCCTCTGTTTCCCTCTTCTCCGGCGAGCAAACATCATTTTTTCAGGCGGACGTAGGAAATCCCTGCACCGAGAATTGGGAATGCAGTGAGGGGGAATGGTGCGATGGCGGTTATTGCGCTACCGAAGAGCCGGCTGATCCCTGCGACAGCATGGACTGCAACGATTATGACGATTGCACGGATGACTCTTGCTCGGATGGTGAGTGCCACAACGACGACAACGGATCCTGCACTCCCCCCGATCCCTGCGACAGCATGGACTGCAACGATTATGACGATTGCACGGATGACTCCTGCTCGAGCGGTGAGTGTCATAATGACGACAACGGGTCTTGCGGCGGCGATCCCTGCGCCGACGTCACCTGCGGGAGCGATGAGTACTGCAGCGACGGCTCTTGCTACAGCAATTGCAATAGTGGTGCAGGTTGCGGAGCAGATCAGAGGTGCGTTGACGATCCTGCCAACGGTTGGGAATGCCATGATGACGATCCCTGTGCCAACGTCACCTGCGGGAGCGACGAGACCTGCAGTGACGGCACTTGCTACAGCAATTGCAACAGTGGTTCCGGCTGCGAAGAGGGCTGGAGCTGCAATGACACGGGTGGCGGATGGGTGTGCGAAGCGCCCGATCCCTGCGCCGACGTCACCTGCGGGAGCGATGAGTACTGCGATGGCGGCACTTGCTACAGCAACTGCAACGACGGTTCCGGCTGCCCGGATGGCGAGAGCTGCAATGACACGGGCAGCGGATGGGCATGCGAAGGGCCGCCACCCGATCCCTGCGCCAACGTCACCTGCGGGAGCGATGAGTACTGCAGCGACGGCTCTTGCTACAGCAATTGCAACAGTGGTTCCGGCTGCGAAGAGGGCTGGAGCTGCAACAACACGGGCGACGGATGGGCGTGCGAAGAGGACGATCCCTGCGCCAACGTCACCTGCGGCAGCGATGAGCACTGCAGCGACGGCTCTTGCTACAGCAACTGCAATGACGGGAGCGGCTGCGAAGAAGGCTGGAGCTGCAACAACCCGGCGGGCGACGGATGGGTGTGCCAAGAGGACGATCCTTGCGCCGACGTCACCTGCGGGAGCGATGAGTACTGCGATGGCGGCACTTGCTACAGCAACTGCAACGACGGTGCCGGTGGC
>JAQVMB010000035.1 GCA_028703835.1 Candidatus Peribacteraceae bacterium
CCCGCATGCGCGTGCCGACGACGATGGTGGGATCCATGCCCGTCTCCGTCAGCAGCTTTCCGGCCATGGCGGTGACGGAGGATTTCCCGTGCGTCCCGCAGACCGCGATGGTTTTCTTCCCGTGCAAATAACGGCCCAAGGCCTGCGGGTATGACATCTGCGTCATGCCCGAGCGCAACGCTTTCTTTCGTTCCGGCGAATCCTCAGGAATTGCTTCCGAATAGATGAAAAGGTCCGTATCGGGCGGCAAGGCGTCCCCGCTTTGGTCCGTTGAGACGGAGATTCCTCCCTTTTGGAGATCGGCTATGACGGGGCTTGCTTCGCCGCGGTCGCTGCCGGAAACACGGTGTCCTTCCGCCTGTTGCAACGCCGCATACGCGCTGAGTCCGATGCCGCCGATGCCGGAACAGAAAATCTTCACGACAGACGTATCATAGCGGAATCCCGCCTTCCTCATCCCAAATATACCAGGCAGTGTTCATATTCCCCACGGCAAGACGATCGGTCATTATAGGTAGTTTTCCCTTGCGCTTCACCCAAACCCCCCTGTCCCCCTTTCCCTCACGGGGAGGGAAAGGGTGAGGAAACAATTGCTTGTATGGGCTTTTGAGCGAGCTTGTGAACAGCACCTAATCCCTTCCATCGGACAAGGGTAACAAAGATGTGACAGCCTGAAGGGAGCGGTAGACTCGGACGGTGGCTTATCGCGATCTCGAACCCGTATCGAAGCAACTGACCATCGTCGTCGGTTTGACGGTCGTCGGCTTCATGACTTTCGGGCTGGCGCTTTCTTTCTACCGGAACATCCTGTTCCAGGAAACGCTGCTCGGCATCAATGATGAAAACGGCCGCTTACGGCAGGCGAATGCGGACAGCCAAGCGGATTTGGATTATTTCCGTTCCGTGCAGTACAAAGACAAATTTGCGAAGGAGAGCTTGGGGAAGGTGAACCGCGGAGAGCGGGTGTTGATCATCTCGCCCGGCGGTGTGTCCGCTGGTGTCCCCACCGAACAGGAACAACAAGAAATTGATGAACATCGTGCCGTGGCATTCGAAGAAATGTTGCGCCAAATGCCTGTCATCGAGCACTGGAGCCTCTTCCTCTTGGAACGTAAAAAACTCGAAGAATTGCGCAAATCGTATTTGGAGGAATGAACGGAATCTTTCCTGTTCCAATTTCGTATCGTTCCGACCACTCTAAACAGAACGGCACCGGCGCGAGGCGCCGAGTCGTATGGTTGCGGGGACAGGATTTGAAACTGTGATCCCGCGCCTGCGGGATTATAAGTCTCGCGAAGTGGAAAAATGGTTGCGGGGACAGGATTTGAACCTGTGACCTCGAGGTTATGAGCCTCGCGAGCTACCTGGCTGCTCCACCCCGCGTTGGTGGAGCCATTGTGAAGCATTCCATTTGGACTTGCAAGCAAAGCGAAAATCAGTAGAATTTCTCGGCTATGGCACATAAGAAAGCGGGTGGATCCACCCAAAACGGCAGAGACAGCGTTGCGAAGCGTCGCGGCGTAAAGCGGTTTGGCGGGCAAACAGTCCACGCGGGAGAGGTGCTTATACGGCAAAAAGGCTACTGGTACCGTCCGGGGGAGAACACGATGGTGGGGAAGGATTGGACCATCCATGCTGCCGTCGACGGCATCGTTCGGTTTACGCAAAAGAGAGTCCCGCGTTTCGACGGCGTCCGCAAGCGCTGCACAATGGTGCATGTCGAACCTGTCGTCGCCAAGTGATCCCCTGAACGAAGGTTGGTGAGAGAGGCCTGTTCATTGTATGCTTTTCGCATGTCCGATCTCGGTCCCGAATCATTTTCGCCTTCAGAGGGAGTCGCGGGTGCGCCGGAGCAATTGAGTGAAGATGCGAAACAACGCTTTGCCGCCGCCGCGGCGGCGATGAAGGCGATCCAGCACGAAGAGAAGCGGAGCAAGAAACGCGATACGCGCGTTGCACGGACTATCGTGCAATTCCTCAACGACGATCGCTACGCGCACCTTTTTGTCTTGATTTCCCGTCTCGTCGCGCGGGATTGCCCCTCCGTCTTCATTCTCGCCATCCTTTCGCTCATCAGCGACGATTGCAGGGGCGTGGTGCAGGAATATTTGCGGGAGATGGGTCAGAAGAGCGACCGAGAGACCATTGATGAATCCATGCGCCTCATGAAGACGGGTGATCTGGATGCCGAGACTAACAGGGCTCTCGTGGAATGGATCACGCGTATGCAGATGGTCCTGTCGCTGGAGACCGTCCCGATCCTTACGCGCCTCATGGTCGATGAGCACAATTTGGACGGTACCGTGCTTCAATTGACGACATTCGTCCTGCAAGCATTTTTTTGTCTGCCCGAAGGCGGCGCAAAAGAAGTCCCTTTCGAGAAGCTTCATTCCCTTTCTGCCAGCATCCTGCAGTCCGTCTTCGAGCCATTCATGGACAGCGTCGACCGCAAATTTCTCCAGAAGAAGACACCGGATGCAGACGGAGATGATGAACACGCGTAGAGACGCTGCATTGCCGCGTCTTTCATCATACGTTCGGTGGTAACGTGAAGTCTTGGATCGGCGTCTGTTTATTTCCGTTCACCTCGGCATACAGGCGAAGTGTATCTACATGTGTAGTGAAGGATGCTGTTGCCAGCTCTTTCATCACTTTCTTCTTCACGACGTTGAAACGTTGGGGATGACGGATGCGGGCGATGGTCACATGAGGGGAGAAGGGCTTGTCCAGGGGCCACGGACAGGACTTTCGCAACCGTGCGAGTGGTTCCGAAAACGGCACCGTGAAAAACAGCACCTTGTCTTCGCCGCGGGAACCGAATGTTCCCGCGCCCCGGATGAGAACATCGAACGGTACATGCGCTTCGGCTGCCTTCTTTGCCTGTTCCATGATGGACGGATACTCAATTTCCATCACCGATGGCCAGAATTGCAGCGTGAGGTGCGGCGAAGCGGGATTTTGGAAAGCGAGGATATCCGCAAACGGTTTCAGCGCTTCCTGGTATGCCTGAAATTGCCATTTCGCCTGTCCTTCGAGTGGCAGTGCCAGGAAAACGGAATGGAGAGGGAATTGCATGACTACGATCGCTTCAACACCGCCAGGAACGCCTCCTGCGTGATGGAGACCTTCCCCATCTGCTTCATGCGCTTCTTCCCTTTCTTCTGCTTTTCCAGCAGTTTCTTTTTACGGGAGACGTCGCCACCGTAGAGGTACCCCGTCACGTCTTTGCGGAAAGCCGGCAGCGTCTCGCGCGCGACGATCTTTCCTCCGATGGCGGCCTGGATCGGAATCTGAAATTGCTGCTTCGGGAGGACTTCCTTCAGTTTTTTGCATATGATTTCTCCCACTTTATGGGCCTCGGAACGGTGCACGATGGTGGAGAGCGCTTCCGTCGGATCTCCCAGAAGGAGGATCTGTAGTTTAACGAGCTCTCCCGGCCGGTAGCCCATATGCTCGTAACTCATGGACGCATAGCCGGCCGTTGCGGATTTGAGGTAGTCGAAAAAATCGAGCACGATGCTTTGCAACGGGACTTCGAAGCGGAGCAGCGCGCGGTCGGCGTCCAGGTATTCCAGGGACTGGTATATGCCGCGCCGCTCCTGCACCAGGGTCATGGACGGCCCGACGTCCTGTTTGCGGCAGACGATCTCCAGCTTCACCCACGGCTCGCGGATTTCGTCGATGATGGCCGGATCCGGAAAATCCGCGGGGTTGCTGATGCAGGCGACGTTCTGCTCATCGGTCTTGAGGAGACTCGAACGCACATACTCAGCCGCATGCTTGGCTGAAATCTTCACTTCATAGAGCACGCTGGGCGCGGTGATGATGAGGTTGCAATTATGTTCCCGTTCCAGGCGCTCCTGGATGATATCGAGGTGCAGCAGGCCGAGGAAGCCGCAGCGAAAGCCGTTGCCCAGCGCGGAATTCCGTTCTGGTTCCATCTGCAGGGAGGCGTCGTTGAGGGACAGTTTCTCCAATGCTTCGCGCAGCTGGGGATATTCGTCGGCTTCGCTCGGATAGAGCCCGGCGAACACCATGGGTTGCACGTGTTTGTATCCGGGCAGCGGCCGCAGATCCGGGATGGAACCGATCGTATCCCCCACGCGCACCTGCGTGACGTCTTTGAGACCGGACACGATGTAGCCGATCTCCCCTTCGTTCAGCGCGCCGTCGGAGACGTATTTCGGGGAAAAGTGCCCGACATCCAAAACTTCAAACGGTGTTTTTGTCTGAAGGAAATGCATCTTTCTGCCTTTCGTAAACGTCCCTTCGATGACGCGGACGTACGCGACGGCGCCGCGGTACGTGTCCATGATGGCGTCAAAGATGAGGGCGCGGCACGGGCCGTCCGGGTCGTGGGGCACGGGAGGATCGATGCGTTTGATGACGGCGTCCAGCACTTCCTTCACTCCCCTGCCCTCTTTCGCGGAGATGAGGAGGATGTCTTCCTGCGGGCAGCCGAGGAGGCGCATCACTTCCTCACTCACGCGGACGGGATCCGCGGCGGGAAGATCGATCTTGTTCAGCACGGGAATGATCGTCAGGTTATGTTCCATGGCCATGTACAGGACCGCCAACGTCTGCGCCTGGATGCCTTGCGTGGCATCCACGAGCAGGATGGCGCCTTCGCATGCGGCCAGGGAACGGCTCACCTCGTAACGGAAATCCGTATGCCCCGGCGTGTCGATGAGGTTTAACTGGTACCCCGCATGCTCCATCCTCACGGGCTGCAGCTTGATGGTGATGCCGCGCTCCCGCTCCAAATCCATCATGTCCAAGTGCTGCTCTTTCATCTCGCGCTTCTGCAGCGTTCCCGTCTGTTCGATCATCCGGTCCGACAAGGTGGACTTGCCGTGGTCGATATGAGCAATGATGCAGAAGTTACGAATATCCATACTCAATACATATGACGATAGTTACGACGAAATGATAGCGGCTGCCAGCGGGAAACGCGACTTCTTTATGCACAAATGGGTTCAAACCGTCCGCGAGAGCCGGAACGGATTGAAGTTCGTCTCCCGGTCGTAAAAATCCTCCTGTTCGACCTTCTTCAGTCGACGCACGACGGCATACGTTACAGGCGTGAAGATGACTTCGATGCCGACTTTGAAGATGTAATTTGCCACGGTCAGGCTCCAGAACAGCGTCCACGGAAACACGCCGAACACGGAAGCAGCGGCAATGAAGAGCAACGTATCGATCCCCTCCCCCACGAGCGTGGAACCGATCGTCCGCGCCCACAGCCATTTGCCTTCCGTCCGCACTTTCATCTTTGCGAGCACGTAGGAATTGCTGAATTCCCCGGCGAAATAGGCGAGCAAACTTGCGACGATGATGCCCCCGCTGCTCACGCCGCCTAGGATCGCGCCGAACTTCTCATCACCCGCGTACGTCATCCACTGTGCATCGCCGGGCATACGGGACAGCGCGAAAAACGTCAGGCTCATCAGTGCGGAGGCGGCGAAGCCCGCCCAGATCACGCGACGGGAGCGCGCGAAGCCGTACACTTCCGTGAGGATGTCTCCGAAGATGTAGCTGAGCGGAAAGAGCAACGTGCCGCCGTCCATCGACAGGCGCATTCCGTACAGCGAGACGCCGAAGTCGACGATCTTCGCGGAGGAAGCGATGTTTGAAATAAGAAGAACCGCGACGAAGGCGGCCATGATGACGTCAAAGAAGCGGTAGGAGCGCATGGAGTGACTGTAAGGTGATGAGCCCGAGATCACAACGTTACTATGACAATAGGACATTCGCTTCGTCGACGTCGTCAAAGTCGAAGACGCCCGTTTCTTCCATCAGGTTCCTGACAGCGAGATAGGTGTCTGCACAGGCATCTTTCAGTCTCACCTCCACCTGACGACCACAGCGAGTAACGGTACAGCCGGTTTCCGTCTCAATCCTTTTGTTACCTAACAGTAACGTCGCATTAGGGGAATGTTTAACTTCTGCCACCAAACTTTAGCAATATCCGGTAGAGCAATTGCACCTGTTCACGCCTTGTGAGGTCTTTGTGGTTGTACCTCCACACGTGTTCATCGATGAACAGATGCAGATGCTTTTTTCTGATGCCGCCGATGACGGCGAGATGATTCTTGAGCATGCCCCAGTACCCGTCGAGCGACTGCGTATGCACCTCTCCCCGTACATATTCTCCGGCTTCATG
>JAQVMB010000023.1 GCA_028703835.1 Candidatus Peribacteraceae bacterium
CTTTGAAGCGTGCCGCGACGTACGGGGATCCGGCCGGGTCCGCTGCATCCAGGAACAGCTGCGGCGGCAGGTAAGCAGCAGCAGCCGGCGGAGTTCCCTCTCCTCTTCGTCTTCTTCCCTCTCGGGCGTCTCGAGCAGCATGGGCTCATCGAGCCGGTCGAGCTTGTCGAGTTTCTCCAGCTTCTCTTCGCTGAGCTCAAGCAGCAGTACCAGTTCTTGAGGAATACGGAGCATGTGACGCAGACCCAGACCGGGGACCCAGGGGCATCAGAGGCGAACGAGCACGGCGAGGACAGGAAAGGGAGGAGGGAGGAGTGAACAGCGGGTGGGGAGGGGGCGGGACGGGAGCATTCCTCCCACCGCCCCCTTTTTTTCAGCCATTCAGCCCGCTTCCCTGGATGAATTCCGTAGAACCTCGGGGAAATTATCAATTATCAATTCTGATTTTCCCCCCTTCCCTTTCCTCCAGCCTTGCTCTATACATAGGCAAATTCCCATTCTCCCATGCAACGAACGCTCATCCTGCTGAAGCCCGACGCCGTCTCCAAGCGCATCACCGGCAAAGTGATCGCGCGGTTTGAAGAAGCGGGCTTCACCATCCGCGGCTGCAAGATGATCCGCCCGCAGAAGGACCTCCTCCGCGAGCACTACGCGCACATCGCGGAGAAGCCTTTCTACCCGGAAGTGGAACAGTTCATGAGTTCCGCCCCCGTCATCGCGCTGGTGCTGGAAGCGGACGATGTGGTGGCGAAGGTACGCGACATGCTGGGCGTCACGGACAGCCGCAAGGCCGCTCCCGGCACGATTCGCGCGGCATTCGGCGTGGACCAGATGGTCAACGTCGCGCACGCAAGCGACAGCCCGGAGACCGCCGAGAAGGAGGTGCAGAGATTCTTCAAGGACGACGAATTGCACGCTTATTGAAAGACTTTGGCTCCATCATTATGTAGAGAAAGGAATTCGTTGAATCGCGATTCTGCATAAGAAATGCAGCGATTTCTGCATTCGAAAGAGGATATTGCTTATGGAGGGGCGGCGCGCCACAGGGGGTGAAGGAGAAGGCCCTGCCGTGCACCATGCGAAGTAGGTGCACGGTGTTGCCGACGAGACGGCTCCGAAACCTTGGAGGAGCCGGCGAGGAGGCACGGGGCCGGGCGGAGGAGTCTTGGCGCGCCGGCGTTTGGCTCCACCTTTTCGCCGGAAAAGGTGGAAGAGAATCCAAATATCTCGTCTTCTGCACTACTTTGTCTCCAACAGAAACCGTACCGCCGCATCCAGTTGCGCATCTTTTTTCGTGGCGGCTTCATCGGCCCCGCGCTCCACGACGATGTCCGGCTGCACGCCCTCCTCCGCCAGGTTCTTTCCCTCCGGCGTGAGCCAGCGCGCCACCGTGACGCGGAGGCTGCTGCCGCCCGGAAGTTCGATCACCTCCTGCACCGTCCCCTTCCCGTAACTCTTCAAACCCATGATCGTCGCGCGGCCGTGGTCCTGCAGCGCCCCCGCCGTGATTTCGGACGCGCTCGCGGACGACTGGTTGATGAGCACGACGAGCGGAATGTCGGGATAGAGGGGATTGCCCGCCGCTTCGTGGCGCTCCGCCGCCCCCCTGGTCTCCACCGTCACAATATCCCCCTCCCGCAGGAACATCGACGTCAGCTCCACCGCTCCCTCCAGGTAACCGCCTCCGTTGTAGCGCAGGTCGAGGACGATGCCTTGAAGATTTTCCTTCCGGAATCCCTGCAACGCGGAACGCACTTCCGCCATGCTCCGATCGCCGAACTGGTTGAGGGCGACGTACCCGATCTTCGCACCGTCTTCGGTGATCACGCGCGATTCCACCGTCGGCACCGACACGTCATCCCGGACGATGCGGAACGGCAGGGGTTCCGGATCGCCCTCCCGGTACACCTCCAGAACGACCTCCGTCCCCTTCGGCCCGCGTACGCGTCCCACCACTTCGCTCAGGGACAACCCGTCCAACGGTTGCCCGTCCACCGAAGAGATCACGTCCTCGGGCAGCAACCCCGCCCGCTCGGCCGGCGACCCTTTCAGCGTGGCCACCACCGTGACGAAATCCTCTTCCATCGACAATTCGGCGCCGATGCCCTGCAACCGTCCGCCGAGCGCGTCATGGAACTCCGTGTTTTCCTGCGGCGGCATGAAGACGGTGTACGGATCGCCCACGCCGCGCACGAGCCCCCCCACCGCCCCGAAGACCATGTCCTGCGGCTGCAGGTCCGTCGGTGCGATGTAGTGTCGCTGGAGCAGGCGCCACACGGTCCAGAAGAGCGTCAGGTCCACTTCCTCCTCCGGATTCGCCACCGTCGCGCCGCTCCCCGCCGGCACGTTCATGGCGGCGTCCCACAGAAGTTTTTGGTACGTCACCCCCAGCTGCCACCCGATGAGAAGCGTCACGAGGGGGAGAGCCGCCGTGAACAGGATGAGAGGGAGGGAAAAACGTCGCATGAAGAAGGGGATGAATCAATTTGGGAACCGGCTGTCTGAACGCTACGATAGGGCTTCCCATGGTAGCCGTTTCCGCCTCCGGGCACAATCGACAGGCAGGCAAAAAGCCGCGGAAGGCGGCCCCGTCGGCGGTGCCCGCCGTGACGGCGGACATGCGCGTCGCGGACATCGCCTCCCTCCTGCCCGAGGCGCTCCCGGTGATGGCGGAGTACGGCCTGCACTGCGTTGGCTGCAGCGCCAACGGCCTCGAGTCGCTCGGGGAGGGCTGCCGCCTCCACGGTTTCGCCGAAGAGGAGATCGCCGCGCTGCTGGAAGACCTGAACGGGCTCCTGCAACGGCAACCCGGACGCCCGCAGACGCTCACGATCACCGATGCGGCCGCGGCGGCGCTGCGGCAGGTGATGGAGGGGGAGGGGAAGAGGGGAGAGGGACTCGTGGTGACGGTGGACGGCCGCGGCGGCTTCTGCATGGAATTCCGGAAGGAGGCGCAACAGGGCGAGCGGACGTTTTCACCGGCGAACGACCCGTCGCTGCGCGTCTTCGCCTCCCCCCTCACGCTCAGCCGCGTGGGCGGTTCGACCATCGACCACCGCGAGGGACGGTTCAAATTGGATTTGTTGGAAGAGGCTTGCACGGGAGACGGGGCGTGCGGGAAAGAGTGCGGATGCACATAATTGATAATGAATAATTGATAATTGAAAATGTTGGAAGTATCCCATGGCGGATTGTGGCTGCCATAATTATCAATTATCAATTTTCAATTATTCATTCTTTGAATTCTCCATTCAACTTCCACCCCCATCAGTGGTACGCTGTGCCGAGATGCTTCGACTGCCATCTTCCCTCGAACGTCGCCTTGCGGAACTCTTCCCCCGCGTGCGGGAACGGGAGCAGTGGGTGACGGACGTCCTGACCGACGCACTGGACAACGCGAATCCTGGGAGCGAGCCTTCGACGGCGCCGGAGAACGTGGGCGGGACGCTCCATCTCTTCAGCGACGGCGGCTCGCGGGGCAATCCCGGGCAGGCCGCCATCGGGTACATCATCGAAGACCCCACCCGCGGCGTCGTGCTGCGCCAGCACGGCGAGTGCCTCGGCATCGAGACGAACAACGTCGCGGAGTACCGGGCGCTGATCGAGGGATTGAAAGCCGCCCAGCGCTACCGCCCCAACCGCCTCATCTGCCATCTGGACTCGGAGCTCATCGTGAAACAGCTCTCCGGCGAGTACCAGGTGAAGATGGCCACGCTGCAACCGCTCTTCGACGAAGTCCGCGAGCTTTCCCTCACCTTCCCCGACATCATCTTCCGGCACATCCCCCGCAGCGACAATTACCGGGCGGATGCGCTGGTGAACAAGGCGCTCAACGAACAGGAGCGGGGGGCACGGAAAGCGGTCCCCAACTCGCAATTGTCGCCTTCCTACAAACCGCCGCAACGTTTTTACGGAGGGAGGTATTAGAATACTAGGTATTAGAATACTAGGGAAAAATTTCGGCTCCTTTCCCCTGTACTCTAGTATTCCAGTACTCTAATCCCTATGCGCCTCCTTCTCTCCCTCCTCGCCGTCTCGGTCTTGACAGTGTCTTCGGCGGCGGCGCGGGAGCCGGCACCCGTCGTTCGCAACGTATCGTTCATCCTGAACAATCCCAAGCGCTACGAAGGGAAGCGCATCACGGTCCGCGCCTTCTACGGCGGTTGGTCCTACATGCGCTGCGCGAAGAGCGACGACGGCAAGCGCGGCAGGCTGCTGGCCAGCGACACCATCCTCTACCAGGGCAACCGCTGCATCTACATGAAGGGCTCGCCCGTCCCGGGCTACGCGCCGTGGCGGACGGAGTCCCTGGGGAAGCGCGTCGCGGTGGAAGCGGTCGTGACGCTCGACTGCGACGGAAAACCGTTTTTGGACGTGCGGGAAATCATCGGGAAGGAATAGCCGAAAACCAGCAGACGCACCCCCGTCCTTTCCCCTAGAATGCGCGCGATGCGACGTCCGCTCCTCACCGCCCTGCCCCTCCTCTGCCTGTGGTTCCTGCTGCAGACGGAGCCCGCGTCTGCGGCCGCCGCGCCGCTGACGCTGCGCCACCGCCACTTCCTGTTCACCGTCCGACCCCTCCCGTCGTGGAATGCCCCCGCGGACCGCTGGACGCTCAACGGGCAGCCGTTCATGCCGCCCGCCGCCCTCCTCGTGGACGGCGATGTCGTGCCTCCGCTCCCCCCCGGCGTGCGGATCGAACGGGAACAGGCTTGGAACCGCGCCGTTATCCGCACGGTCATCGCCGGCGCGACGGAATCCCTGCGCCGGGAGCCCGGCAGCGTCGTCATCCGCCGGACGGCGTCGGGTGCGATCGCCTTCGACGGCGTGGGGTTACCGGGCCGCGCGGTGGACCTGGAACGGGCGACGGACCTTGTCATCGCGGCGCTGGAAGGAAGCATCACGGATGTCGTCCTCCCGACGGTCGAAACGCAGCCCTTGATCCGCGTGGAAGATCCCACGCTCGCCGCGCAGGGAATCAGGGAAGTGGTGACGGTGGGAGAGTCCGTCTTCGACAATTCCCCCGCCAACCGCCGGCACAACATCGCGGTGGGCTTGGCGAAGTTCAACGGGCACCTCATCCCGCGGGACGCCGTGTTCTCTTTCGGGGAGACGCTCGGGCCGGTGGACGGCACGACGGGCTACCGAAAGGAACTCGTCATCAAGGGGGCGCGGACCGAGCCGGATTACGGCGGCGGCCTGTGCCAGGTGAGCACCACCGCCTACCGCGGGGTCTGGGAATACGGCTTCCCCATCATCCAGCGGATCAACCACAGCTACACGGTGAGCCATTATTTCCCGCAGGGAACCGACGCGACGGTCTATCCGCCCAACGTGGACATGAAGTTCCGCAACGATTCGCCCGGCGACCTCCTCATCCAGACGTTCGCGGAAAACGATCTGGCCTACTTCATCTTCTACGGCACGAAAGACGAGCGCCGGAGCAGCATCGTGGGCCCCTTCCTGTGGGACCAAACCCCGCCGCCGCCCGACCGGACGGAGTACACGACCGACCTGCCCCCCGGGGAACGCAAGAAGATGGGAGAGCGCGTGCCGGGAGTGAAGGCGGTGTGGTACCGCTTCATGCGGACGGGGACGGGCGAAACGACCGAGAGCGTCTTCTCCCATTACGAAGCGCGGCCGCTGTACTACCTCGTCGGCGTCACGTCCCTCCCCGCCGCATCGGGTTCCGGCACCGCCATCCCGACGATGTTCATGGAAGACGGCGCGGCCCCCGACCCGTCCGCTCAGCCGTGACAGTTCAGACCATCGTGGCGGCGACGGTGGACGCCTTGAGCGGCCCGGAGAGGTGATCGGCAATGAACGATGCGCACAGCTCCTGCAGGCGCTCCCGCTCCTCCTGCGCAAGCGCCCCGACAGGTTTCCCCTCCCGCGCCGCACGCAGAAATGCGCGCGCGCCGGCCGCGAGAGGCCGGAGCTCTTCGATGTGCTCTTCCGCCGGCAGGAAGCCGAGCAGATGCAACAGGCGCAGCTCGAAGGAGAGCATCACGGAAGCGGACGGTGATGCGCAGGAAGAAAGGAACGCGAGGACGGCATCGAAGAGGGCATCATCCCGCTCCTCATGCTGCACGAATGCCAGGAAGAGTTCCACCCCCTCCTGCGCCGCACAGAAAGACGCGAGGGACGAGAGCCCGTCCAGGCGCGGTTCGAGGGGAGAAGCGGATGCCACGAAGAACCCGCCCGACCCCTCCCGCAATCCCAACGCGAGGTGGCGACAGGGAAGGATGGAACCCCCGAGGCGGCTCCCGGGCTTGCGGACACCCGATGCGCGCGCCGTGATACGCCCGCGCTCGCGGGTGAGCAGCACGCAGAAACGATCGGCTTCCCCGACATCGAACGTCCGGAGCACCAGCGCCTCGCAGAGGAATGATTTTCCCACGGGGACAGTATTTCGCATTCCGCAGGACGGAGCCAGTATCTGCGGAGAAGAATCCAGGTTTTCAGGATTGCAGGAATACAGGAAAGATCCCAAGAACCAGGATCTCAAGAAGCAGATTCCTTGGAATCTTCTGACCTTGGAACCTTCCTTGTATTCTTGGAACCTTGTTTTCTAGGTTTCTTGAACTATTACATTCCCGTCAGGGAAAGCCTCGGCGACCGCAAGAGGGGCCGCAGCGCAAGCCATGCCGCGAGGAACGACAGGAAGGGCAGCGCAAGAAACTCCAGCACGAGGAGCAGGGGAAGCCATGACGCATTCATCCTCCCCATCTCGCGGGAGAAAGGAGCGAACGCCCCTTCCCACAGCAGGGGAACGACGGCCGGCAGGAGATACAGACCCCCCAGGACCGCGACGACGCTCAGGAAAAACGCCATCTGCAACAGGAGCGCCCCTTCCGTGGCGAACGGCACGAGGACCGCGAAGTCGGAGGCGCCCGTCAGCCGCTCCACCGTCACTTCCTCCCTGCGCCCCAGCGCGCGCCGGCGCACCGTCTCCATCAGCACGAGGAGGAGCACCGCCCCCATCAGGCACAGGAACAGCAGCGAGGCCCATTGCCCCACCCCCACCGCCCGCAGCGCTTCCCGCATGCCGCGCAGTTGCTCGGCGGTCTTCGATGAAAACGCGGGATCGACGACGCCCGCCCACTCCGGGCCGCGCACGAGCGCGGTGACCGCGTCCGTTCCCTCCACTTCCCGCACGCGGGCGACGACGGTGTCGCGGAACGGGTTGGCGAGGTGGAACTGCTCGAGGAACGCGATGAGGTCTGGGTCGCGCTGGCGTTCCCGCTCGTACATCTGCTCCTTCGTGACGAACGCCGCCTCCGCGACGGCGGGCAGCCCGCGCAGGACGGCGTAGAGGGCTTGGATATCCTTGTCGGCGGCCGTGCTGCGGATGTCGACCCGCACCTCCATCTGCGAGCGGAGCACCCGTTCGGCGGCATGCGCGCCCAAGACCGACAGGAGCAGCAGTTGCGCCGTCAGGAGCACGCCGAAGAGCACGCCGAGCGTCGGCAGCCAGCCGCGTTCACGCCGCACCGTCAGCCATCCCCTGCCCATACCGCGGCGGCAGAGCACCAACATCTGCGAATCCATGCTGAACATGGAGACCATGATAGCGATCAGCGGATAGCTGTCAGCTTTCAGAATCGCTGAAAAATGTTCCCGTAATGGGATTGCATGGAGTACGCCGGCCGCTGTTATGCCTTCCCTCGCCGCGCCGTGACGGTCTGCTCGGAGAGCATCGATCGCAGGCGTTCCAGTGCCTGGATGCACTCCCGCGCCCGCAGGTTGCCCGGATCGAGGTCCAGGGCGCGGAGGAAGAGCGATTTGGACTTGGCGAAGTTGCGCAGCTGGAGGTAGGCGATGCCCAAATCGCAGAGGATGAGCGTGTTGTCGGATTCCAAGTTCAACGCACGCTCCAGCGTCACCACGCCCTGCGCGCGCTCCCCGTCGCTGAAGAGCGCCCATCCCAGGCAACGGAGGATCTCGGGATTGTTGGGCTTGAGGGCGTTCGAACGTCGCAGGTGCACCACGGCCTCCGGCCACTGCTCCGCATGCGAGCGGAGGAAACCGAGAATGTAGTAACCCGTGTAACTGTCCCGGTCGAGGGCGACGGCCTGCTTCGCCGCCGTTTCCGCGCGCTCGTAGTGGTGGAGGCTCAGCTCATTGTCCGCCACCTCCTCGAGGGCGGCGATGTTCTCGGGGTCTTCGAAAAGCAGTTGTTCCAGAATGACCAGCGCTTCCACATGCTTCCCGTCGAGCTTCAGTTGCTCGGCCGTCTCCAAGCGCTGGAGCACATCGGATGGGGGATCGTCGTGCACCATGGAAACCCACTGTAGGGAAACTCCCGGCGTCCTGCCACCGTTTTTCTAGTAAATCACGAAGAAGACGACTCGGATGATCGCATAGGACATTCCGACGATGATAAAGCCCTTCAATGCCCCCGCCATCATCGAATTCCCTTTCTTGGCTTCGTCTTCCTTGCCGGCAAAAAGCACCTTCCAGAACGCCCCCACGAGAAAGACTGTGATCGCGAGCCCGGCGATGACCGTCGCCATCGAATTGACGATGCTGGAAAGCACGCTGGCCAGGGGCGGGCCGGGAATGGTGATGCTGTGGCCTTCCTGCGCCAGCGCATCCGCCGCCGTAAGGAGCAGGAGGAACCAGGCGGCGCCGAACAGCTTGGGTGCCTTCATTTCGTCCATTGTACCACGGACCGGGAATCCGGAATCGCAAGATTTTCCTCCCCGCACATTGCGGGACATGCCGCCCCTGTCCTACACTGCACCTCCCACCGTATGTCCCCCTCCGACGGATTCCATATCCGCTCCATGCAGGAACGGCAGCGCCGTTCTCCTTCCGCATGGCCGCGTCCCCTCCGGCAGTCGCACGTCCCCTTCCTTGAACGGGCGGCATCATCCGTCGCCAGCACAGCGCGGCGCATCCTTTCCTGGCGGCGCATGCTCGGCTGGAAACGTTTTCTCCTGCGCGCAGGAGGCATCGGCGCGGTCCTCGGCATCACCTACCTCGGTTTCCTGTGGCTGACGCTCCCGGACGTGGATGACCCCACCAGCCTCCTCGCCTCGCAGAGCACCGTCATCACGGACCGCAACGGGGAAGAGCTGTACCGCCTCTACGCGGAACAGGACCGCACCTATGTTGCCAACGCACAGATCGCCGACACCATGAAGGAAGCGATCGTCGCCATCGAGGACGAGCGTTTCTACCGGCACGGCTGCATCGAAATCCGCTCAATCGTGCGCGCCGTCCTGGCACGGCTCATCGGCCGCAACGTCACCGGCGGCGCTTCCACACTCACGCAGCAGCTGGCGCGCAATTCCCTCATCTCCAGCGAACACACGCTCACACGCAAACTCCGGGAAGCCATGCTGGCCTGCGAGATGGAGCGCGTCTATGACAAGGAGAAGCTGCTGGAGCTGTACCTCAACTGGATCCCCTTCGGGCAGAACGCCTACGGCGTCGAACAGGCGAGCCGCCTGTACTTCGGCGTCTCGGCCAAGGACCTCACCCTCGCGCAATCCGCGGTGCTGGCGGCGCTGCCGCAGCGGCCGTCCTACTTCACGCCCTACGGTTCGCACGTGCGGACCCGGGTGACCGAAGAAGGCCTGCAACGGATCAATGCGGGGAAAGTGAAAACAGCCGCCGACCTCGATGATGACGAGGTGCGCATCGGGCTGCTGGGCGCCGTCGCCGGTTCGGGGGCGGTGAAAGTCTACGTGGGCGGACGCGCCGACCAGGTGCTGAAGAATATGGAAACGCTGGAGTACATCACGGAAGAGCAGCGCCTCGCCGCCGTCGAAGAATTGAAAACGGCCGTCTTCAAGCCGTACCGCGAGAACATCCGCGCGCCCCACTTCGTCCTGTGGGTGAAGGAACAGGTGGAACGCCTGCTGGAAGACTCGGCGGAGAAAGGCCTGCTGGAGCAGGGGGGGCTCGTGATCCAGACCACCCTCGACTGGAAGCTGCAGCAGGCGGCGGAAGCCGTGGTGGCCGCGAAACGGGACGGCATCGCGCAGGCCTACGGCGCCAAGAACATCGCCCTCGTCTCGCTGGACCCGACGACGCGCGAGGTGCTGGCGTACGTCGGCAACGCGGACTTTTCGAAAAATGAAAGCGAAGCGAAGATCGACATGGCGCGCGTCCCGCGCCAGCCCGGCTCCAGCTTCAAGCCCTTCGTCTACGCCGCGGCCTTCGAGAAGGGATACGGCCCCGCCACCGTCCTCTACGACGTCGCCACGAAGTTCGGCGAAGACCAGCCCCAGAACTTCGACGGCTCCTTCTGGGGACTGATGAATGCGCGCCAAGCCCTGGGTGCCTCCCGCAACATTCCGGCCATCAAGGCGTTCTTCCTCGCGGGCGGGGAACAGGCGGTCCTCAACCTGGCGGAGCGCTTGGGCGTCACGTCCCCGAAGGCGCGCAAAGCGGCACTGTCCAGGAACAATCCGTTCGACTACGGCTGGCCGCTCGCCATCGGTACGGCGGAGACCCCCCTCCTGGAAATGGTGGACGGGTACGCCACCATCGCCGACGGCGGCATGGCGAGGCCCGTCATCAGCATCCGCAAGATCACCGACAAGCGCGGGGCCCTCATCCCCCTCGATCTCCCGTCCCCCGATGATCCCGGGCAGCAGGCGCTGGATCCGCGGATCGCCTACCAGGTCACCTCCATCCTGAGCGACGTGTCGGTCCGCCCCGGCGAATTCTGGCAGGCCGCCCTCACCGTCCCCGGCGTGCAGGCCGCCGCGAAGACGGGCACGAGCAACAAGTGCCTCGACCGTAATGCGCAGACCAATACGTGCAAGACCCGCAAACCCGACAACCTCTGGACCATGGGCTACACGTCGAATCTCGTGACGGGCGTGTGGGTGGGCAACGCGACCAGCGAGCCCTTGGCCGACAAGGCCGACGGCCTCAACGTGGCCGCCCCCCTCTGGAAGGAATACATGGTCCGCGCGCAGAAAATCCTGCCGTCTCCCGCGCAGGACTTCCGCCCGCCCCAAGGCATCGTGCAGCCGCAGATCTCCCTCCTCTCGGGCGAACTGCCCACGGAGTGCACGCCCGTCGCCTTCCGGCGCGCGGACGTCTTCCTGACGGAGCGCGCCCCCTCGCTGCCCGATCCCGCCTGCGTCACGATGCGCGTGGACCGCGTCACGGGGCTCCTCGCTTCGGATTCCTGCCCCGCCGAAGCGCAGGAATTGCGCAGCTTTTTCTGGCCGCACAGCATCCTGGCCGAGCGGTGGCCGCTGTGGGAACAGGGGGTGCAGGCGTGGGCGAGAGGCGTGTCCACGGGAACGGGCGGCGGCACCCTGCCTCTCCCGCTCGCCCCCGCGGAGACATGCGACATGTCGAAAACCCCCGGCCGCCTGGTGCAGCCGGAAGTGCGCATCCTCTCGCCGGGAAACGGCGGCACGGCCACCTATCCCACCTTCCAACCGCAGATCGAGATCCGCGTGGGGGAGACCGCGAGCGGCGTCACCTTCCTCCTCGACGGCAAAGTGGTGGCGGAGGAGCGGTCGGCAGCCCGCATCGTCATCCGCGCTCCCAAGTCCGTGAACAAGGAAGGCCTCCACACCTTGGAAGTAATCCTCACGGACAACTACTACAACACGGCCAAGGACTCCGTGACGTTCCGCTTCGATGAGGCGGCGGGATCGCCGGCGGTCCGCATCGTGCAACCGGCGGACAATGTTCTCCTTCCGCGCGGCGCCATCACGATGGAAGCCTCCGCGGATGCGCCGGCGGGCGTGAAGTACGTGGAGTTCTTCCTGGATGACCTCCTCCTCACGCGCAAACCGCGGGAGCCTTACCTCATGACCTATCCGGACGTGGAACCCGGCCGCCACCGCATCCGCGCCGTGGTGACGGACATGACAGAACGAACAGCGGAGGATAGTATCGGGATAACCGTCGAGCCATGACCTTCTCCTCCCGCCTCCTCGGCTCTCTCGCGCTCTGCTTTCTTCTGGCCGGCTGCCTGGTAAAAAGCCCTTCTCTGATCCCCGCCTCTTTCACCATCGAGAGTCCTTCCATCAACAAGAAAGATTACACGCAAAAATGGATCCGTTACCGCACACCGAGCCAGAATCTCACCTTTTTTCATCCTCCCACGTGGACGATCGATGACCGCACTTGGGACTCCACGCTCTCCCTTGCCATCCAACCGTCGTCGGACACCGGCGTCATCAAGCCCGTTACTCTGACCGTCAAAGTACCCGATAAAAAACAGGACAACGCCGACTTGATTTCAAAGGAAGTGACACTGCTCTCGGAGGATCCCGCCGTCAAAGATGCGGCAGTCTCCTCCGCCATCCTCTATGCCGTCGGAACCGGCGCCACCACCGCCACGCTCCTTGCCCGCACGTTCCGCACCGATCCGCCGGAGGCCTCGCTGCACATCTTCCTTCCCGCGAAACAGCGTTATCTCGTGGTTGAAAGTCCGGTTTTGGATGAGGTCATCAACCTTCCCCTGCGCATCCTGCTGGAATCGATCGAGTGGAAAAATGCCGCCGCCCCCTTTCCCCGTTACGTTCCGTAACAGGGAGATGCGAAGATTTTCTCGTCCTGCCCGGAGCTTTCGCGAACCTTGATCGGAATACAGTGGCTTGTTTCCGAGAAAACGGCAATGATCCGCGCATGCCTACGGAACAGCCATGCAAGGACGACCCTCTCGAGATCCTCTTGGAAGTAGCGATCGTTCGGTCTCCAAAGGATCGCACATCTGACGAACCGGTCATTCAGCTGGACGAGGGACTCATGCGGCAATGTCCGTCGTGGATGAAACCGATCATCCGGAGGGTGGAGCGGCTCAATGAATCGCTCAGATCCTCCCCGTCCACCGGCGAACACGGCGGATGGAATGCTCTTCAGCGTATTCTCAACGCCATGGAAGAGACCGGAGCAAGCGTACGAATAGTGCTCCTGCAGCCGACATGCCCTTCATCCATCGCCCGCATCGCCATACGCGCAGGAACAATCCATGAACATGGCGCCGGACATCCGGTTGAGCTCGCACTGGAACAGCCTCTTGCAGAAGAATCACCCTCCTGCCTCGAGAGATTCCGCGATAAAATCGGTACTTTCAACGATACGCTGCACGCGGCAAACGGCGATGGAATAACTGGACGAGGGCGGAGGGAACTGGAGTTCTTGCTCCGCTACCTTCGCCAAAAGCAGG
Organism: Candidatus Peribacteraceae bacterium; assembly: GCA_028703835.1. Taxonomy (GTDB): domain Bacteria; phylum Patescibacteriota; class Gracilibacteria; order Peribacterales; family Peribacteraceae; genus CAIKAD01. The sequence goes on from JAQVMB010000023.1 coordinate 13,154, forward strand.
GCGGATATTTGTATCTGACATCCGTCCCCGGCGGCCCCGCACAGAAATCACAATGAGAGGGATCACTGTGATGACTTCGCCGTTCATAAACGAGTATCCGCATTCGTATGCACCCGGGAGAGCTCACTTTCTCCGAGAGTCATGAATCAGATCCTCCTAAGTATCCCACGCTCGTACAGCTGACTGATCGCTTGCCCCACCCGATCGACAATGGGTGGATAGCTGATTTCTTCGGAAGACACCCGCGTCATATTCTTATAGTCGATCACCGACTGCAGGAGAGCCGCACGTGTAAGAGGCCGCTGAAGCGCCGACCGAACGTCGTGAACATCCATGAGATTCCGAACAAGGTCCGTCACCTCCGTCTGGAGCGCCGCCAACGCGTGAGCAAGCGGTCCGACATCGTCGGAACAGTGCCGATGCAGGACAGCGTGTCCGTACAGGGTGAGCTGTTCATCAAGCTCATGCAGAAGCTCCTCTGCCTGAGGAACGCACTGTCCCGCCCGCATGTAGTGGTCCGTCCACTCCATCAACGAATCATGGCCGCTTGAGTCTGATTCTCCTGACATAGGACGGATGATCCTACTTCTCCTACGCCGCCACGACAACTTGGATATCCGCATTCGTGTGCACCTCCGACACGTCCTCATCCTCCTCGATCGTCTCGATGAAGGACGCCACCTTCTCCGCCACGGCCGCATCGGCAACAGGCACCTTCTGCTTCGGGATGTAAGAGAGTCCCGCGGAGAGGATCGTGCAGCCGTTCTTCTTCAGGAAATCCCGCACGCCCGGCCAATCGGTCATGGCCGTGGCAACGCGGATGACGCCGTCCTCCGCCGCGAAATCCTCCGCGCCGAAATCGATGACCTCCAGCTCCAGCTCTTCGATCTTCTCCGGTGGAGGATTGGGCTGCGGCAGTTCCGCGACCACCAAACCTTTGCGCTCGAACATCCACGCCACCGCCCCGCCTTCCGCCACCCGCCCGCCGTGCTTCGAGATGGCATTCTTCACGTTCGCGATCGTGCGGTTTCGGTTGTCACTGAGGCATTCGACGATGTACGCCGTCCCGGCCGGTCCGTACGCCTCGAAGACCATCTCCTGCATCTGCTCGCCCTTCAGCTCCCCCGACCCTTTCTTGATCGCGCGCTCGATGTTCGCGTTCGGCACCGAATCTTCCTTGGCATTCTCAATGGCCGTCCGCAATGACGGGTTCATCGCGGGATCCGGCCCGCCGCGCGCCGCCATTTCCACCAGCCGCGCATGGCGCGTGAACACCTTGCCGCGCTTGGCGTCCTGCGCCGTCTTCTTCACGCGGATGTTTGCCCATTTGCTATGACCTGACATTGTGAGAGGTAGTACGGCAACAGAGAAAGCTATGAGCTTTGAGCTGTGAGCTTTGAGTGAAAACTATGCAGCATTCTACTGAGTTCATCGATGGAAACCAAAATCTTTTTCGCCTCTTCATCGGCTACATAGCCCAATTTCCTACAGAGCAACAACTGTGTTTGCAGCTCTGCCAATGACCCCCGGGCAATGAGCACGAAGTTGGCAAAATCGCGGTCGGTCGTCCTCTGACTTCCTTCCGCGATATTTGAAGGAATAGATACGGCCGCCCGCCGCATTTGAGAAACGAGGCCGTACAATTCTTCCTTTGGCAGTTTCTTCGTCATTGCATATATGACTTGGGCCAGATCGAGTCCGCGTTCCCAAATCTTCAACTTGCTGAAATGCATTCCAAGCATGTCCTTATCATACCCTCCGCGCTCAAAGCTCAAGACTCAAAGCTCAAAGCTACTTCCGATAGGCGATCATCGCCATGAACCGGGCGCGCTCGATGGCCGTCTTCAGCATCTTCTGGTGCTTGAGACAGACGCCTGTGTAGTACCGCTTGCGGATGTTGCCGAAGTAATCAATGTACGGCTTCATCGCGGGATAATCCTTGTAATCGATGTACTTCGCGCCGTGCTCGCAGAACGGACACTGCTTGAGGCGGGGATCGGTGCGGCGCTGCTGCTGTTTTTGCTTCTGGAAGGCCATGGGGGAGGGGGGAGCCCTGAACCACTCGCGTGGCTCGGGTTCAGGGTTACAAGTTGGTGAGGGAATCGTCCGAAATGAGCTCGTCAATCTTCTGGGTCAGGTCTACGCCGCCCGGCTGCTCCGCCGGCGTCGACTTCTTGCGTTCCGCCGCCGCCTTCGCCTGGCGCTTGGCCTTGCGGGCGACCTGCTCCTGCACCTTTTCCTCCTTCTGACGAACCTTCTGCTCCTCCATCGTTTCGCGCTCCTTCAACCACAATTCATACGCCTCGCTGAACTTCACGACCTGGTAGTGCTTCGGCGGCTTCACGACCATGTGGCGCAGGACGCCCTTCATGATGCGCAGCGCCAAATCCACTTCCTTCAGCTTGGAAGGATCCATCTCGTAGTAATACACGACGAACGTCCCCTCCGTGGCTCCGTTGACGGGGTACGCGAGGCCGCGACGGCCCCAGGCGTCCTTCAGCACCAGCGTGGCTCCGGCTTCGGCGAAGAGTTCGTCGATCTCCTTCAAGAGCGTCTGCTCCTCCTTTTGGTTCATGGGGTAGGGATACAGGACGCAGATTTCGTAGATACGCGTGTCCTCCGATGATGCGACTAATTCCGGCATGGGGATTCTTGGGTAGAACCCTGTCCCACGAACGGGGAGAGGGGAATCGAAAGCTCGCAGACTGTACAGATGCAGGAAACATACGTCAAGTTTCCTCATCAGCAACATTCCCCCGACGTTGAAGATAGTTTCTGGTTCCTGGTTTCCGGTTGCTGGATATTCTCAGACAAGCGCATCCTGTAACCAGTAACAAGCAACCAGCAACTCTCAAGCGAACAAGTAATGGAGAAAGCTCTATTGTTATAGCTTCAAATCACTTTTCATCTTCGCGATGACCGCCTTCGGCGTCGTCATGGTCTTTACGAACACTTCCGTCGCGCCCATGTCCCGCGCGCGCTGGAGCGTGGCATCCGCGCCAAGATTGGTGAGGACGTAAACGGGTGTGGATGCGCAGAGCGTCTCCTTCTTCTTCTCCAATACCGCGAAACCGTCCTGCACCGGCATGAGCAAATCCAAAAGGAGCGCATCGAATGCTTCCTTCCCCATGCGGTCCAGCGCCTCCTGCCCGTTGAAGCAGGTTTCAACGGCGAACCCGCCTTTTTCCAGCTGCTTCTTGAGGAGCATATTCATCGTTTCATCATCTTCGACGAGGAGGACTTTCTTTTGAGAAATGATTTCTTGCATGGTTCCCATGATACCAAAGAATGCGCTCGCGGGGGATGGCGTCAGGTCGCCGAAAAAAAGTACTCACAAACCTCCGAATGCGCTTGACCCCCCTCCAAACTCGAGTAAGATGACTCGGCTTGCTTCCCTATCCACGCAGTTGCTGCGTCGTGATAGCGGGGCAAGATTTTCAAGCTCCTTCACCCCCCAGGCGAAAGATAACGGCGGTGAGAGTGGGTGAAGAAGTTCTGTTCGTGCTCCTTCACAGCATCGTGCAGTAGAGAATATGTCCCGGTTCGTCTTCCCTTCGGGGATAGCACGAACCACCTATTCTTTGAGAATTATCGTTGGTCCGCGATCCAAAATAACGGACCATCCCGAACGCTGGCGCTCTGCGTCGCTTCGGGATCAACCAGTGATCTTTGATCACGGGATCTTTATGAAGAGTTTGATCCTAGCTCAGAGTGAACGCTGGCGGTGCGCCTAACACATGCAAGTCGCGCGAGGAGCAATCCTAGCGGCGAACGGCTGCGTAACACGTTGGTACCTACCCCGAACTCAGGGATAACCCCGCGAAAGCGGGGCTAATACCGGATGGTCTCGTAAGAGTAAAGCTTCGGCGGTTCGGGAGGGGCCTGCGGCCTATCAGGTAGTTGGTAAGGTAATGGCTTACCAAGCCTATGACGGGTAGCTGATCTGAGAGGATGATCAGCCAGAATGGAACTGAGACACGGTCCATACTCCTACGGGAGGCAGCAGTGAGGAATCTTCCGCAATGGGCGAAAGCCTGACGGAGCGACACCGCGTGGAGGATGAAGCCCTTTCCGGGCGTAAACTCCTGTTCTGAGGGACGAAATTTTTGACGGTACCTCAGGAGAAAGCATCGGCTAACCCTGTGCCAGCAGCCGCGGTAAGACAGGGGATGCAAGCGTTACTCGGAATTACTGGGCGTAAAGCGTCTGCAGGCGTCCTGTTAAGTCTGGCGTCAAATGACAGAGCTCAACTCTGTCAACGTGCCGGAAACTGGCGGGATTGAGTCACTCAGAGGCATCTGGAATGTCGTGTGTAGGGGTAAAATCCGTTGATCCACGATGGAACGCCAAAAGCGAAGGCAGGATGCTGGGAGTGTACTGACGCTCAGAGACGAAAGCGTGGGGAGCAAAGGGGATTAGATACCCCCGTAGTCCACGCCCTAAACGATGCGAGCTCGGTGTAGGAGTTTTCAATTGCTCCTGTGCCCAAGCTAACGCGGTAAGCTCGCCGCCTGAGAAGTACGGCCGCAAGGCTAAAACTCAAAGGAATAGACGGGGACCCACACAAGCGGTGGAACATGGGGTTTAATTCGATGATAAACGAAGAACCTCACCCAGGCTTGACATCTAAGGAATCCGGCAGAAACGTCGGAGTGCCGCAAGGAACCTTAAGACAGGCGATGCACGGTCGTCGTCAGCTCGTGCCTTGAGGTGTACTGTTAAGTCAGCGAACGAGCGCAACCCTCATCTTATGTTGTTCTTTCATAAGAGACTGCCGCCTCCAAGGCGGAGGAAGGTGGGGATGACGTCAGATCAGCGTGTCCTTTATGCCTGGGGCTACACCCATGTTACAATGGCCGATACAGAGGGCAGCGAACCCGCGAGGGCAAGCAAATCCCATCAAAGTCGGTCTCAGTTCGGATTGAAGGCTGCAACTCGCCTTCATGAAGTTGGAATCGCTAGTAACCGTAGGTCAGCCACACTACGGTGAATATGTTCCTGGGTCTTGTACTCACCGCCCGTCAACTCATGGGAGGCAGGGGCACCCGAAGCACCGTTACCTTCAGTGGGCGGTACCACGGTGACACTGCTGACTGGGAGTAAGTCGTAACAAGGTATCCGTAGGAGAACCTGCGGATGGAATATCTCCTTACCAGGGAGTTATACCTGGCCATCCATCCTTCGGGATGAGGTGTGCAGCTTGCTCTGGCAGATGCTGTCGCCATCAAGCATTGATATTGAACGAGGAGCATCTCCAATACTTCGTCCCTTTCCTCGAAGGGGACAGAGTATTGGACCTCGTGGACACTCTCTACTGCACGATGAAGTGAACGGGGCTTTTTTTGTGTAATGGCCGCAGGCAACAATGCCTGCTTCCTGTTTGCTTTTTCTGTCCACCGACAAGGTTCCCCTTCGCGCTACATGACGTTGTGCACGTCGAAGAGCGTGATATCCCCTTTCGGCAGATCACTGTCGCCCAGTGCCTTGTCCAAGCGATCCTTCTTGAACGCTTCCCAAGATTCTTTCGACTCCCACACTTCGGAGACGTTCAAGCCGTACTCATTCTTCCATGCCACGTGCGTGAGCATGCCTTCGGGCATCTCGGTGAGCGCCAACGCATCATTCACGGCGTCGTACTGCTCAAGGGTGCCGCCGGGGAACATGAAGTAGACGCCGAAACCGCTCGTGTGTTCCATGGAGAAGTGGGGGAAAGTGACTCTTGTATGACGACGAGTGCGCCGAGCCATTACAGGAAAGCCGCTCGCTGCATTGACGACGTGTCCCCGGACGCGCGACATGTTTTTTGTTGGTTGTTTTTGTCACCCATGTCGCGGGCAAGAATGCCCGCTCCCTGTGTATTTTTTTGTTTATTACAAGCAAAAATCCTCTTATTGATTCCTGCATATTTTGTTGTATAGTATATTTTACATCGGTAACTGATCTTTCTCTAACACGAGGTGATCCCATGCTTCGTTTCTTTGTGTGGCTGTTCTGGGCTACTGTTGGATTTATGGTCGCGGCAAATTACGCCGTGTGGGCTCCCGATACCTGGAAAAAGTCCTGTGACGCCGTGGCGGTCCACAGGATCAATCTCGGGATCACAGTTCTCCAAGCGCCACAGTCGAATTCTGTTTCCGTGTCCGGCTGGTGGCCCTTCACCCAACAACGGGAAATGCCGCCACCGCAAGCTTCCGCTTGGTCGCTCTCCGGCACCGTCGCCGAGGAGCCGCAAGTACAACGGCAGTGGGAGCCGCGGAATCCGCTCCCGCGCCACTGAGAGGCGATCGATGTCCCCGCCTGCAGGGTCACGCAGGCACTTTCCGTTCCCCCCAACGTCGGTGGGGAACGGTTTTTTGAAGAGCGCCCTCAGAGAGTTTCAAAGTGATCTACATTTTTTCCGCATGTGGAAGCCAAATAAGTGTTTTACTTGACTAAAACACTCGGCCGGCTATACTGCCGCTCAGTGAAGTACTTATTCGTCCAAAACCGGCAACATCATGCCGCCGCTCTCCGCGAGGAGAGGACGGCGTCGGTGCTGCTCTAGACATTCCTGACCGATTTCGCCCCCTCTTCGCGTGAAGAGGTTGTTTGCGTGTTCGCAAACGTGAAACGGCGTGATCGGTCTTTCACATCATCGGAGGTATCCCATGAACGTTTATTGGCCCAACTTTCACAAACGTGGCGGCCTCATTACGGTCGTCGTGCAGGATGCAACGAGCAAGGAAGTACTGATGGTCGCTTCGACGGATGAGGCGGGTTTGCTGGAGACGCTTCGCACCGGCGAAGCCGTTTACTTCTCCACCTCCCGTAACCAGCGATGGAAGAAGGGTGAAACGAGCGGTGACATCCAGACCGTCTCCGACGTGCTGATCGACTGCGACGGCGACGCCGTGGTGTATCTGGTGGAACAGCGGGGGGACGGCGCGTGCCATACCAAGGCGCGCAGTGATTTCTTCCGCCGTTCGCCCGGCGCCGTTTGGCTCATGGATGCGCCATTGTACGATGAGGGGCGCGACGGACTGGAAGTCCGAGACGCCGATGTATGCGATCGTCTGTCCCGTGATTGTTCTTCCCCGCGCAGCGACGGATCTTGTCCGACAATGCGCCCAACGCCAGGAGGTTCTTCAGCCATGAAGAGCGAAAAACTAAGGTTCGTGTTGCCCAATGGTTCCCTCTGGGAACGTCTCGTGATGTTTCTCTCCCTTGCGGGGTTCAGCATTTCGAAACCCGATCGGACGGGCTTCTGCGGGACGGTGAACGGCGTGGAATTTTTCCAATTCGACAGGCGGATGGTCCCCCAATTCGTGGCGACGTCCTGCCGCTGCGACGCGGGCATCACCGGCAAAGACTTGTTGCTCGCCAGCGGCGTCGAGGAATTGCGGGAGATCGCCCCGCTGTGCTTCTCACGCGCCAGCGACCAGCCGACGCGTTGGGTGCTTGCGAAGAGGAAGGAAAGGGTACTGCAGCAGGGGGATGAAGTCGTCATCGGCTGCGAGTTGCCCGAGCTCGCCCGCAAGATCCTCGACCCCGTACCCTTGCCCTTCACGTACCGCATCGTGAAGATCGAAGGATCGGAAGAGCCCTGCGTCCTCTGGAACATCGTCGACATGGTGCTCGTCGTCACGGAAACGGGCGGAAGCCTGCGGGCCTGCGGCCTGGAAATCGTGCAAGGATGCGACTGCCTCCTCGAGAGCACGCCGGTCATCCTTGCGCGCCGGTATTTGCCGCCGGAGAAGGAGGAAACCCTGCAGCGCCTGAGTCTTGCTTTGCAAGCCGTGATCGGCACGCAGCAATACGTCATGGTTGCGTTCGACATTCCGTCTGACGTGGATCTGGAACGCCTGCCTCTCCCTGCATCCGTGGCGCCTACGGTGTCTCCTTCGACCGACAAAAACTGGAATGTCTGCGAAATTTGCCTTCCCCGACCGCAATTTGGCGCCATTCTGCTCCTGCTGAAGAAAGTGGGAGCAAAGGGCATCGTGATGCGAAACATCGAAGGCTATCTCCCGTAGAAATTTGTACTGATCACCCCCTTCCCCTCGCCTGCGGGCGAGGGCTACCCGATCCCACCGTTGCTTTCATTTTGGAAGCGATAGGGGTCGGGTTTTTTCGTGCAATACCTACGGTCGGGACGCCGCTTCCAGCAGCCCGGCCGCCCGCCCCCGCTGCTCCTCGTCGGCGATGCGCGACAGCATGTCCGCCAGGAATCCCTGCACGTAGAGACGATAGGCCTCCTCCCGCCCCAGGCCGCGCGACGTCATGTAGAACAGGTCCTCCTCGCTCACCTTCGTGACGGTCGCGGCGTGGCCGGCCTTGACGTCATTCGTCTTGATCTCCAGGGCGGGCACCGCATCCACTTTGGCCGTGGCATCCAGCATGAGGACGTTCTGCGTCAGGTACGTGTCCGTCCCGCCCCCGCCGGCCCCGATCTCGATCCGCCCGTCGCAGCGCACCTGCGCCCGATCACGCACGATGCCCTTCATGAGGATCTCCCCGCCTCCCTCCCGCCCCCGAAACACATTCGTGGCCGAAAGACGCAGGACGGAAGCATCGGCAGCGGCAAAGATCCAGTCTACGGCGCTTACGCCCCCCCTCCCCTCCACCGTTGAGACCAGCGCGTGCTCCGTACCGACCCCCCCTGCCGTGACAATGTGTGTCCGCGCACGGGCTCCTTCGCCTACCAGCATGGATTGCGTGACGCGCGTACCGGCCGGAAGGTCTTCCGCGAGCACGAGCAACGTCAACGAAGCCCCCGGCGCAAGGACGCAAGCGAGGGAGTGCTCACCGCCGCCCATCACCTCAACCATGAGAACAAGGGCGGCATCCTCCGCAAGGGAAACATGCAACGATGAAGCCTCCGCGAGCGGGAGTTCGACGTTTTTTTCGATCCGCACACCCCGCGCCGCCTGCAAGCGCATCCCGCCCGCCTCGTCGGCGAGAGAAAGGCCCGGCGGCAGGGAAGAGGCATCCATGGCCTGGGAAGCCTAGCATAGGATGACAATATTTGAATTATGTGTTATTTTGTCCATAATCGGAGACGCTTCCCGTGCTTCCTTCTCCCTGTACCATTTCTCCCGTGGGAAAGCAGAAACAGCTCCGGCTGAACTTCGATGCGGCGGATCGGGCTGCCGAGACCTTCTCCGTCCCTCCCGACGTTCCAGTGGAATTGCCTGAGAAGAATCATCCCATCCGCGATCACCGTGTTTCTGCGGATCCTGCGTGGAATCGCATCCAAAGACTGCTGCCGAAGTATCATGGGGACATGAAAGCTGCAATCGCTGCCTTTCAGGCGGAAGAGGCGGCCAAACCTCCACATAAACGCAAGCTCCAATACATCAACCCACCGCCCCCTCCATCTCCAACTCGATGAGCCTGTTCACCCGTCTTCGCCCTTCGGGCTTCGCCGAGGTGAATTTCTTCATGGGTGATTATCCCACCGAACCCTCCATCTCCAGCTCGATGAGCCTATTCATCTCGACGGCGTATTCGAGCGGCAGCAGCCGGACGATCGGCTCGATGAAGCCGTTGACGATCATCGCCTTCGCCTCGTCCTCCGTAAGCCCGCGCGACGTGAGGTAGAAGATATCCTCCTCCGAGAGCTTCCCCACGCGCGCCTCGTGCGCCACGGTGACGTCGTTGTTGCGGATTGTGATGTCGGGGATCGTGTCCGTGCGGCTGATCTCGTCCAGCAGGAGCGCATCGCACTCCACATTCGCGGTGCAATCGTGCGCATGCGCAGCGACGTGCAGCCGGCCGCGGTACACGGCCGTTCCGCCGCGCGCTCACGGACTTGCTCGTCACCTTGCTGGACGTGTGCGGCGCCAGGTGCATCACCTTCGCGCCCGTGTCCTGCCACTGCCCCTTGTTCGCGAATGCGATGGCCATGTGGTCGCACCGCG
>JAQVMB010000003.1 GCA_028703835.1 Candidatus Peribacteraceae bacterium
AGCTCTCGCGGTCACGCCCGCAACGAAAAGTCTCAAGAGATCCTCCGTCTGTTTTGCTGTGAGCTTGCTCCACTTGAGGCGCATGGAAGAAAGTCTAGAAGAAGAAATCTCCTAGGCCAGCCCCATTTTCTTTCTTTCGGGGTCATAGAACCATTTTTAAATTTATTGAATAATTGATCTGCAAAGTTGGCATTCTCGACACCGAAAAGTGTTTGTATGTATTTGGAATCCCAAGAATACTCATCCGGCCGTTCCACCAAGCTCATACCGGGGGCGAGGGGGATTTTGAATTTACTGACATCATTTTTCAGTTCTTGAGGCTTCAGAAAAAGCGGTAGTTGAGGATCTCCGTGCAAAGCAGTGAGGAAACGGCCGATGCCTGCAGAGTCTGCCTGAGAAAAGTACACGACCAGTTTGTTGTCGGTTCTGGCGTCAGGCGTGAGCGCATCACAATCTAAGTTCACTTTCACTTGAGCGTTCTCTCTGGCCAGGGCGCCATCGATCTTGCCAAGCACCTCGTGGAATCTTTCATTGCGGGGATTGATGTAGATGGCCGTAATCGGTTTGCTTCCGTCCAGACGGGAAGAGCCGTACCACAGATGAATGCCTCGGCTGTCTTGGGTTGGAACTCTCTGTCCATGCAGGCGCGGGAGATCAGATTCTACGACGCCGCGTACGAATTCCGCATACTGTTTTCCGCTTGCGAATGAGGGTTCCTTCAGCCCGGGATTTTGCCGACGGTATTCCGCTTCCAGGGCGGAAACCTTTTGTTCATATCCCTCCGTTGAAGTAAACATGCTGGCATAGTCAGCGGAGGCAAGGTCTCTTCGAACATCTGCAAACGAGCGATGTGCGATGTCCTCCATAAGTGAACATGATTCCATCGAACGCTGCACGTCTGACCGTGCAATCACCTCGGGAGAACCCGGAGATGGTTTGACTTTCCGCGGAGGCGGCGGCGGAGCCGTTTGAAGGCGCGTGGTGACGGGGGATTGTGCGGGCCGGTTCCAAGTATTCAGATCTTCTGCCGTCACTTCTTTTCCGATCTGCCTGCCTCCTTCCGTCTTCGAGAGAATGAGGTTGCCCCTCGCGGACGTTCCTTCCACGGTCCAGCCGCCCTGCATCGTCCCGTCGCTGCGGCGCACCGTCAGGTTGGACTTGCCGAGCCAGTCTTTCGGAGTCGGGGCGGGGGAAGCTGTCGGGGGAGATCGTTGCAGCTGCTCCTTGGGTACGACGCGCTGCTCCGGTTTCCTGTCCACTCCCGTGCGCCAGATGACACACCGGCCGTCAGCGAGTTCCTGCGCAAGCGTGTACGGCTCTCCCCGATACGTCACATTCTGGATGGGCACGGCATCCCGCATAGTCGGAGGTGCCTTTGGCCCTGCGTTACCGGTTTGGCTTGTTTCCGGTGTCGTTACGGTGGGTTTGGACTGGACGCGGGGAAGTGTATATGGAGGTTCTTCCAGGGTATTTGCCTTCACAGTTCGGATTTCTGAAAACCCCGGACGTGCCACTTGGACCGTACCGTCTGGGTTTGCTTGTACGAAGAGCCATCGTCCCGGGTTCCCCTTCAGGCGGACTTCCCGAACTTTGGCATTGCGGATATCCATCTGGTTCTGAGCATTATCCAAACGCTTTCGTAAGGGCGGAGGAGGGGGAGGCGCTCCGCATATCCCTGCCTCGATGAGCATGCGTCGCTCTTCGTCCGTGAATCCGGCGGACTTCAGCTTTTCCGCCTTAGCGCGCAGTTCCGCGGGACTCAAGGCATCGATGACGCCGGGGAGGCGGTGTGCTTCAAGTACTGTCGTCTTTTGCGCTTCCGTAAGCGGGCGGGAGAGGATTTGTTCGGCGAGGGAGAGGCGGGTGGTGTCGTCGACGTCGTTTGTTTTGAGGTGATCCTTGAGAGTTGAAACATCTTTGGTTTCAGCGTGATCCTGATCATCAGTTGGTTTCGAAGGAGCGGCTTCACGCTTGAGCGTTTCCAGTGTTTGGACGAACAATTCCTTCTCGTGTTGCAGGCCCTCGCATGCCTCCCGAATCAACTGCGCCTTCTCCGGCGCCAGTCCTTTCAATTGATCATCCAGGTTCGTTGATTCCAACAGTGTCCGCGGATCGATGCTTGTTCCGACGCACAATCCCTCAAGGTTGGTCTTCAGAAGGTTCGCGCGGCTGACGGTCTGCTGGATGCCGTGCAATTCCTCGGGCGGTAGGTTCCGCAGGCGCCGCACTGCGGGACCCGCGAATTCCGCGTATCCCAATCCCATGAACATGGCGTTGTTTTTCAGGTTGTCCAGGAATTCGCCGCCCTGCACGGCGGTGTCGAGCGTCGTCCCGATGAGGGTGTCCGCGCTTCCCTCCAGGGTCGCTCCCGTGAGACGCGTGCCGATATTCAGTCCATCATCGAAGGAATTGATGATTTTCAATCCTCCCTTCTGGCTTGCGATTCTGAAGAGTTCTTTCACGCCGCCCGCCTCCTTCAGCAATCCCGCTCGGCTGAGCTGATAGGCCGCCCTCCCCGCGGCGAGATAGCGTGCTGCGCCCATGGTTGTCGTATTGACGGCCATATCTTTTCCGTACGAATCAAGGGCATCGGACACGTTGTCGAACCCCTGTTGATTCATGGCGGCATTCATACCCGTCATCGCAGCGCCGCCCGCGACGGCCGCGGCAATCACGCCCAGCCCAACGCCGGCTGTCAAAGCGCCAATGGCGGCTCCTGCCACGATCATGGCGGCGATTTTCGCTCCGGCGCCGATGGTGCTCCAGGTCTTGTCCCCGATATCCCACCCGTATCCCTGTATGTCCGAGAGCAGTTTCCATGCTTCCGTTTGCTGTGACGTGAGCGACGGTTCCCCGATGGCGGCCTGAAAATTGTCGAAGGAAGCGGCGCCTTTCCATGTGCCGTTGAGGAATGTCTCAAATTTTTCCGTGGCGGCCTCAAGTGGTTTGGCCAGTTTCTCATTGAGTTCCTCCTGGATGTCCGGGGCAGTATTTCCGATGAGTTGGACTTCAAGAGTGCGAACCAAAGAATACTGTTCCGCGAGGCCCTGGATCGTTTGGGGATTTCCTTCCATGGTACGAACCATCGCCTGCACTTGAGGATGCTGCAATTGTTCGGGTGGCAGTTTCGTTTGTAACTGATGAAGAACATCCTCCTTCTTCGATGCGATGGCCGCACGGATCGGACAAGTTTCTCCAAGGCTTTTTTCTGCGTAACGCAATGCAAGTTCTTCGAAGCCCATTGCCTCCTTGGCCATGGAGACGGCAAAGTCGATGTCAGTGAGATCGCCGTCGATGGGCGTACCGCGATCGGTGAAGAGCTTCGCGAGCGTCATGCAGTGCTCCGCGTAGGTTCCTGCTTTTGACGGATCTTGGAGAAGCGCTTGTTTCTCTTCCGCGAGTTTCATTTGGAGCGATTGGCGCACCGCCATCGCGAGCTTGCCGTAGCATTCCTTGAGCCCCCTGCTCTGCCAATTGTTGTCATCGATGGACGACATCATGCGCTGCGTCCAGTCGATGGCCTCGTCCGTCGTCATGTGTTTGATCGTTTCCTGCGTCTGCTTCGCGGCTTTGTCGGCATCGCGTAGGTCCACATTCTCCTTGTTCTCATCCACATCGGCGAGGAGCTCCGTCAGGCGGCTGCTGTCCGCGACGTACAGCGTTCGCAGCTTGCGGTACGCCTCCGATTGCTTGTCCGGAGAAGCGTTCAATGCCTTCGAAAGCTCCTCCAGGTTCGCGCGTGTCTGCTCGGCGGCGCTGCGGAGCACGGTTTGCTCCTTTCGCTGCTCATCCGCGCTGTCGCCCGTCCATTCATCCTTGTCTTTGACTTCTTGCAGCAGGTTTTCCAGGAACGGGACGTAGCCGAGTGATCGGTCTACGGAAGAGTGTTTGTATTCGTAATCATTTTCCACGTTCTGCGCCTGCGCGACGCTGCGCGCTTGTGAAAAATTCACCCGCGTCGTTTCCAACATTTTGTCGTTTCCGGATTGTTCTTTCTTAGTCTTCGCACCGTCCGAATCCTCCGCCGGAGGGGCGGTTTCGGGTGCACTCTGGCCGTCGGGACGTTCGACGGGCATAAATCCAAATATTATAGCAGAAAAAGGCTGTTTGAACCAGATTGGCGCCCGGAGAAAATTATCGGCAGAAATATCATTGTTTGCTCTGCGCAAAGCGGAAAAGCGAAGACAATATCACGGCGATGACGGACTGACGCACGCTCGACGAGATGAGGCTGATTGTGAACGTCAGGATCGCCTCTTTTTTTCAGCGGCCCTTACGCAGTTTCTGATCAAGCTCGCAACCGTCATCGGCCCCACCCCGCCGGGGACCGGCGTGATGGCGGACGCGACCTCTTTGACGGCGTCGAAGTCCACATCACCCTTGATGCCCGCATCCGTTCGCGTCGTTCCGACATCGATGATGATCACACCCGGTTTGACCATGTCTTTCGTGATGAGCCCCGGCTTGCCGACGGCCGAGAAGAGCAGGTCGGCCTGGCGGGTCTGCGCGGCGAGGTCCTTCGTGCCGCGGTGGCAGACGGTGACCGTTGCGCCGCGGTTGAGGAGCATGACGGCGAGCGGTTTTCCCACGATGTTCGAGCGTCCCACCACCACACAGTGTTTTCCGTCCACGTCGATCTTGTAGTGCTCGAGCATCGCGATGATGCCGCCCGGGGTGGCGGAGGGGAACGCTTCGAATTCCCCGCCGAGGAACAGGTTTCCCAAATTCGTCGGGCCGAAGCCGTCCACGTCCTTCGACGGGTCGATGGTGCGGATGACATCGGGGACAGCGTCCTCCAGTTTCCCCGGCAACGGAACTTGTACGATGAAGCCCGTCACATCGTCGTCTTTGTTGAGGCGGTCGATGAGGTCGAACAATTCGTTGCGTGTCGTCGTGTCCGGAAGATGGATGTGCTCGTGCCGCATGCCCACCGCTTCGCAGCTCTTCATCTTCTGCCGGATGTAGCTGTCGCTCGCCGGGTCGTTGCCTACCTGCACCACCACCAGCTTCGGGTCGAGTTCCTTCACTTTGTCTTTCAGGGATGCAAGTAGCGCCGATGACGCATCCTTGCCGGAGAGAATGGTGGCAGACATGGCTGTATGGTACTGGAAAGATTCAAGATTCCAAGATTTCAAGAATCCAAGGAAGGTACCAGGGAGCCAAGGCTGCAAGGATCCTCGTGGTCTTGGAATCTTGAGACTCTGAAACCTGTCTTGAATTCTTGGAACCTTGAATCCTTGTATTCTTCCCCCGATACGTCCGGAATCAGGATCCGATGGCATCCTGCACCGCTTCCCACACGTCGTCCGCCACGGCCTGCTTCTCGCCGTCGGTATCGATGACGGCCAAGGACGGGTCGTGCGCGGCCAAGTCAAGATAGACGTCGTGCAGCTTTTCCTGCACTTCTTTCTGTTCGAAAATATCGCGTTCTTCCCGGCGGCCGAGTCGCTCCAAACATACGTCCAGTGTCGGGAGCGTGAGGATGACGCAGTCGGGCTGTGGGAATCCCTTGTTCGCATCTTTCAGCCACTGCTGGTCCAATCCCTGGACTGTCCCGTACGCGACGGTGGACAGGCTGTACCGGTCGGAGACCACGACAGTCCCTTCCAGGAGTGCAGGTCGGATGACGCGTTCCACATGCCACGCGCGGTCCGCCGTGAAGAGCATCTGGAGGGCGGATGCAGGCATCACTTCGCGTCCCCGCAATATTTCCCGGATCCACGCGCCGATGGGGCCCTCCGTCGGTTCGGCCGTCCGCAGCACTTTCTTGCCCGCCTGTTCCAGCCGTTCGGCCAGCAGTTTCGCGTGGAGGGATGTGCCCGCCCCGTCGGGGCCTTCGAGGACGATGAAGGTGCCGTGCATAGGAGACTGATTGTACATGAATTCCATTTTCGAATCGTGTAGAGACTTCATGACACTGACGTCTCAACGGATACCTGCGACGGGACGATGGTGGACGGGGGAAACAAAAAACGCAGCCGGGAGACGAGCAGAAACCCGGCCGCGCATGGTGTACTACGTTATTCCATGATGCAGGGAACACCTCTTCCGCACGGAGAGGGGTTTTCCGCAACGGGATACGTGACGCTGCCCTGCTCCTTCAGGTCCGAGAGCGCGTTGGCTTGCACCACGCCGTCACTGACGGTGTAGAGGCTCTCGCCGATGCGCGTGACGCGCTGGATGTCCTTGCCCGTGCCGTACCAGTAATCGCCGGCTTTCACGTACTCCTCGTCCGTGTAATGCGTGATCCGTCCGCGCAGCGTGAAACCGCTGAGGAGCGAGATGCGGTACACGTACGCTCCCTGGAAGACGGGAGAGCCGTACGCGCTGTCGTTGCCGGGCGTCTTCTGGTCCGCCGGAATCTCGTACACCGTCACGGGGAAGCTGAGCAGGCCGCGCTGCTTGTCGAAGAGGAGTGCCTTGTGGTTTTGCAGCAGAGGACTGTCCGTCCCGCGGTCCCCGATGCCGGTCTGGAACATCTCCTTCGGGTTCGCCACGTCCGTCACGTCGAAGATGGCCATCTTCATGCCCTGTTGCCAGGCGAACGTGCCGTCTTTGGATTCCACCGCTTCTTTGCCGAAGCCGATGATGTGGTTCTCGTCGTACGGGTGGAGGTAATCGCTGAAGCCCGGAATTTTCAGCTTGCCGAGGATGGCGGGATTGCGCGGATCCGAGGTATCGATGACGAAGAGGGGATCGATGGTGCGGAACGTCACCATGTAGGCGCGGTCGCCGAGGAAGCGCACGGCGTAGATGGTTTCCCCGGGTGCGATCTCTTCGATCTTGCCCACGTTCTCCAGCGACATGTTCATGATGTAGAGGTTGTTCGTGGAGGGGGAATTGCCGTTGTTCCAGGATCGGCCCTTCGTCGTGGCGATGCGGAACGTGTTCTCGTGCTCATCCATGGAGAACTGGTTGAGGATGTGGCCGGGAACGGAGCCCTGGCTCTGCAGCGTCACGCCGCCGTCCGTGAACCGGAAGCGGTACACGTTCGTCTTCTCTTCGCCGCCGCCCGTTCTGTCCCAGTGATACGTCCATTCGGGCGCCGCCACGAACAGGTTCTGCAGCGAGGCGTAGACGTTCTGCGCGTTGCCCAGCACCGTCGTGCGGGCCACGTCGCCCGTCGGCTTCGACACGTCGATCACGCCGACCGTGAGGTACTGCGGCGAGGGCACGTGCGGGAGGATCATCACGTTCCCGCACCGGGTGACGGGTTGCGCCGCATCGCCCACCTTCGAGTCGGAAAACTGGGGGAGCACCGTGTCTTCCGTCGCTTGCGTGAGGGGTTGTGCGCCGTCGTACCAGCGCATCGGCTGGTTCACCACCAGGTAGAGTTTGTGGCCGATCATGCGCGTGGAGACGGACGACCCGTCGAAGGAGACCTTGCGTTCCAGCGTCGGCTTCGCGCGGTCCGACACGTCGTAGATGCGCGCCTGCGTGCGCTGCACGGAAGGGTAGTACGGATAAACGGACGGCATCATCTTGCCGTTCATGATGCGCGGCGTTCCCTGCGCGGCCCATGCGTTGCCGATGACGACCAGGCGGTCGCCGTCGATGTACAAGTCTTGCGGGCTGAACGTGGAATCTTCGTCGAAGATCTCGCTCATTTTCCGCATGCCGTCGGCGGGCACCGCCTTCACGATGCGGACGGCGCCGCCCGAAACGATGTAGAGGTACGTGCCGTCCGTCTTGACGATGTCCCCTTCGTCCACGCCCTCGGTCTGGACGTTCGTGCGCGCGTAATCGCCGTCATTCCCGGCTTTCGCCGCCGAGTCCGTCATGGGGGCGGCCGTCGGCACGGCCTCGTTCCGCATGAGTTCCGCAGGCCCTCCTCCCACGCCCCAGCCGCCGCCGCTGCGGCTGCCGGCTTCGCGCATGAACGCCTGCAGGTCGGTGCAGGAAGCGGCGGTCTGCACGGTGTCGGCGGACAGGTTCACGGTCATGTCGGGGTACTTCACGTTGAGGTAGCCTATCGACGGCTGGTCGGTGACGTTCTCCGAAAGCCGCCACATCATTTCCGCCATCTCGGCGCGCGTGATCTGCTTCGTGAGGCCGTTCATCGTCGGCGGAATGGCCTTGGAGCTTTCCAACGCGCGGACGAAGCCCTCGTACCATTCGACGCCCGCTTGCGGATCCTGCTTGTAGGCGACGGAAAAGATTTTTGCCGCCTCCGCGAACGTGACGGGTTTTTCCGGCCGGAAGAGGCCGTCGTCGTAGCCGGCGACGATGCCCTGCTCCTTTGCCGTGCAGACGTAGGGCGCGAACCACTGTTCCTGCACGTCGGGGAAGCACTGTGACGCCCCGGCAATGTCTTCTTTCTTCGCTTCGAGGATGATCTTCAGGAGTTCGGCGCGGTTGATCGTGGCGTCCGGCTTGAAGGTGCCGTCGGCGTAGCCTTCGATCACGTTCTCGTTCTTGAGGGTGCCGATGGCGCGGGCGTACGGGGTGGACGACGAGACGTCGCGGAACGCACTCGACGCCGCGAAAGCGGGGGCAAGCTGCATGGACACGGCGAGACCGAGAGCCGTGAACACCAGCCATCGCATGGGATGTCGCATAGTAAAAAGGGGGAAGACGGACGTTGTCACCCTATCCTACGTGCGTGGACCTCATTCGTTACACGGTTTGGTGTTGACGAAAGAATCGGGCATTGAGTATCGCGGTCATTCCCTTTGGTTCGATACCCCGAAGCCTGCTTCGGTTCCTTGTTTTCCCGCGGGACCATGACGCTGTTTTCTACCCCACCCCGCTCCCCCGCGGCGGCGGGGTCGCACCCCTCCCCATGACGGGGAGGGGTTGGATGTTCTTTTGCCGCCGGATACTGCGGCAGCTTGCCGCGCGGTAGTTCATTGTCCGTTCGTCAGCGGTAGTACGTGGACGTCGTGGTTTGAGCGGAGGACTTGGCGTACGGCGTGGATGCGATGACGGTGCCGTCGAAGAGGACGTAATCCACGCTGCCGTCCAGGAACGTGTCGCCCTGCTTGCGTCCGTGGTCGCGGATGGTGAGGGACGTGAAGGGGCGTTTGGATCCGGCGCCCGTGACGGCGACGCGTCCGGCGCGGAGGAGCGGCTGGATGAGCTCCAGGACGTAGGCGTCATCGAGGGGCACTTCGGGGATGCGCGTGATGTCCACGTCGTCGTAGACGGTGATGCGGCGCTGGATCTTCGCGCTGAGTTCCCGGCCCGTGTATTTGTGGTTGCCGCGCGGGATGACCAACGCGAGGATGTCGCGGTACGCCATGGTGAGCACGGTCTTCTTGCTCTCGACGGTGTAGGAGACGCTCTTGCGCGGCAGGCGCCGCAGGAGCCTGACCGTTTCGGTGCGGTCCCACGAAACGACGGGCACCGCGGGTGCGTTGTCGGCGAGGGCGGCGGGTGCGGCCCAGGCAAGGAAGAGTGCGGCGAGGAGAGGGCGGAGGAGCGTCATGGGATGCGGAGAGAAAAGGGACGTACCATACGCCGTTCCTTGCCTTCAGGGAAGCGGCCGGTGCGGTTCGTTGGGGAAATCGGTCTCTTCACGGAAGATTTCCCGCCGCAGGCGTTGCACTTCCCGCAACGAGAAGTAGCGGATTTGGATCGCGTCCAGGTTCGACAGTGTTCCGCTGTGCCCCACGGTCAGCAGGCGGAGCAGCTTGGCGCGGATGAGGGACGCATCGAACAGGGGATCGTCTTCCCATCCGTGCATGGATTCCCCTTGCAAGGCATCGTACAGGCGGCGGCGGGCGAGCATGCGCGCGTGTGAAGACCCGGTCGGGCAGCATGAGGCCCGCCTCGAACGCAATGTCGTCAATGTTCGGGAAGGTGTAGCGCAGGAATCGCGTTTCGTCCGCGATCCAACACGGAACCGGGCGTGTGCCGTCTTGTTCCCAAATGCGTGTATCCATTTCCCGCCTGCGCCAAACGCGGACGCCGATCAGGGCGGGCGGCGCGGCAACGTGGTGCGGGAGGATCACTTCCGGCGGTGCCGCATACAGGGAGGGCGGGACATGTCCCCTGCATGCGTACTGGACTTCCGCGCGCGCCCATTCTCCGATCAATATTGCAGCCGTTCCGGCATCGAGGCATTGCTCATGGACCCGCCTGAGCAGCACGTCATCGGAAGGATACGAAATATGATTCATTTGAATTAATTATACTCAACATGTCAAGTTTCAGTACAGGCTTCTTTCGGCAGGAAATCCTTGCCTCCTTCCTCTGATCGTAGAGAATGAGAAGATGCTTCTTTCCCCCTTTACCCATGAGGCTCAACGCCATCGACTGGATCTCGCAGGTCCTCATCATCATCGGCGCCCTCAACTGGGGCATCGTCGGTCTGTTCGGGATTGACGTCGTCGCGTCCGCGCTCGGCGGATTCACGGTCGCCGCCCGGACGGTGTACGTCCTTGTCGGTATCGCCGGCATCTACGAAATCATCTCGCTGGGATACAAAGCATCGGCGCGGGGAGTCCGCGATACGCGCGAAACGGCGCGCTGAGGCGGCCGCATCCGGCACGGCGGGCGGCGTCACGACGGCGTCCGCTCGTCGTCCGCTGCCTTTCGTTCCCCGTTTTTCCGGGCGGCGTTGTCTTGTCCGTTCCGTGCGGCGTAGGCCAGAAGGCCTGCGACGGCCACGAGGAGGATGATGGTGCCGAGCAACGCCATGATGGTCAAGGAAGGGAAGGGAAGGAGCCCGACGCACGGCGGTGCCGCGGATGGGCGTGGTGGTGTTTGAGCGCGTCGGCTATCGCGGCGCCGATGAGGACGGGACCGGCTGCGAAGACGATGAGGAGGACGGCGAGAGAATCCATGGCGGGCAGGGAAGCCTGTTGTATTGACGGGTGTCTCCGCCTGTCATTACGAAGAGCGCCCCCGTTCGTTACGGAGGACGCTCCATTTTCCGCAGATTCTTTCCTCGCTGCCGTCAGCGTCCGGCCGTTGCGCCGAAGCCGCCGCCGGTCTCCGGCAGGCCGCCGGGAACCGAACTGTCCATCAGGGAACTGCTGGAACTCTCGTCGAGCTGTGCGAAGGCGGCGCCGCCCGCGAAGAGGAGGCCGGTAAGGCCGGCCACCAGCGCCAAGGAGAGCATCAGGTGCTTCATGGGTAAAATGGGGAAAGGATGATACCTATCACGACGTCCGATGGCCGTCGCCCTTTCGCGGATCCTGCCGAATTGCGATGTACTTTTCCCTCATTGCATCGTCGCATACACCACCAACCTGCGGTCGTAGTGTCCGATGCCCGTGTCCCACGTCCCGTCGCACGTGATGAGGTGCAGGCCGGCGACGGAGGGGTCACCGCGGTAAATCCGTCGTATCGGCGCGTCCTTGACGTGGTAGGACTCCGCAACGGTGACGAGGAACGTCCGCTCCCGCCCCTCGGCGTCCGTAACGACGATCGCGTCGCCGGTGCGGAGATCCCGCAGGCGCCAGAACACCGCCGGTCCGCCCGCGGTATCGAGCACGCCGTCCATGACGGACGTCCCTTTCTCGCCGGGTTTCCTGCTGCCGCTGAACCATCCCGCGCGATACGGGCTGGTCGGGACGCCGGGCTTCTTCCCGTCCGGCGTCAAGCCCACGGTTTCCACGGCCGTATCGAGGCCGATGGCGGGGATGCGCAGGCGGACGGGTGCGGCGGGGGGAAATGATTCCGCATGCGTGGTGGGGACCAATCCGATGGCATTTCGTTCGGGCGCCGCGGTTTGCGACGACGCCGAAGGTACGTCCGCTGCCGGCGGGTGCGGCGCCGTCTCCTCCCGTTCCCGCGTGAGGCTCACCGAGGCGTGTGGCGGGACGGATGACGCGGCGTGCATGGCGAGGCGCTGCATGCTCGGCGGAGCCTGCACGTCGGGAATCCACGCATAGGCGAGGATGGCGGCGCTTAGGAAAAGGGTGGGTCGCAACAAGGGAGCCGGGGCCGGGGTGCGGACACTCTAGGGAAGCCGCCGCCTCCGATGCACGGAAATTCCGGAAGAAATCATGAATCGTCAAACACAGTCCGTACACGGAAGTCTGGACACACTGGACAAGATGGGTATCATCGCGTCTCTTCATCTTCCATGCGACGCATTCTTCTCCTCGATGACGACTGTTCCATCCTCGAATCCGTCGGGACGATGCTCCGGGAGGACCTGGACGCGGACGCCGGAGGAAGCCATCGACATCCTGCGGCGGCAATTTCTATCCCGTATGTCCGATGCGGGACTCAACGCATTCATTGCGGATTTCCGGCTGGAACCGACGGGGACCATCACGTCACTCGAAGTATTCGAAGTGGTGCAAAGCATTGCGCCCCGCGATTTCGTGCGGTCACGGTCCGCTCTCTGCACCAGTGAGGAAGAACCGGCATTGAGGATTCTGTTCGAAACGAGACGGCTGTTGTTCCCCGGCAGGTTTCTCTCCAAGGCCAGACTGATCGACCTCCGCACGTTCGTACGTTCCGTACCGGATGACAATATGAGAGCTTCGCCCGGACCGTGAAGAATGATTGTTTCATACGTTTCCGCGCGTTTGTGCAGTTGAGAATTCCCCGAAGGGCGGGGAAAATGACGGGAAAGCCCCTTCGGGCCATCTCTCTTCCCCCTACCCGTATGAAGATTCTGCAGAATCTCGTCATGCTTCTCCTCATCGTCGGAGGGCTTAACTGGGGCCTTGTCGGCCTCTGGAATTACGACCTCGTCGTGGAGCTCCTCGGTTCCATGCCCTCGGTCGTGACCGCCGTGTATGCGCTCGTCGGCCTCGCCGCGGTGCTGGCCGTCGTGCCGTACGTCACGAAATTGGTGCGCAAGTGATACTCCGTTTCATCGGAAGACCGCTCCTGCAATCGGGGCGGTTTTTTTGGACGGTCAGTTGTTTCGAACGTCGTGCCCGGTGGCGGAGAGCACATCCCGGCACAGTTGCGCGACTTCCGTGACCTCATCGATGATCGCGGGGTCCCGCTACATCGCCGCTTCCATGCGCTCGATGAGGTCGTCCGGCGGCGGAACGCCCGTGTTCATTGATTCCGCATATGCGGCGATGTCCTCGTCGGTGACGCCCGTGCGGGCGCGGAAATTGTCGGTGTCGGGGGGCAGTGAGACCATGGGGGCGGGGGTGAGGACGAAGCAGAATGCACTGTCAATTGGCGCTCGGATGTCGTTCCGGGTGCAGCGTCGGTTCTTCGAGGGCAAGCAGCTGTTCCACGAACGCGCGGACATTCGGATCCGCACGCATGGATTCATCCACCCGTTTGGCTGCTTCCAGTTCCCGGAGGGTCCCGTCGCGCGTCAGGCGCACGTGCAAGTAATCGGCGACGTCATCCGGATGCACGTCCGGCGGGCCGGGAGGGAGAGGTGCGGTCATCGGGACAGTATACATGAAATCCGCTTCCGTGTCAGTGCTTTTCGCCTTTCACGGGCACCGGAAAGCGCACGCGAAGCATCCCGCCACGCTCATGCCATCTACGCACTCCTTTTCATCCCGGGATGCCTTGGCGGTGAGGTTGGCACAGTTCTGCAATCCACCTTCTTTCAGTCGAACCTGCTCGCACACTTCGGCCGGATCGCGCGTGTCGGCCACGAAGTCTCCCTGCGGGACGGAGCGGAGCACGATACGTGAGGAGGAGCAGGCGGTGAGGAGCGAGACGGAGGCGAGGGCGAGGAGGAAAAACTTCATGGGCGCAAGTGTACGCCTGACATTTTCGCATGACGAAGGACTATATGATAGGTGTCGTTGGTCGCTGCTTGCGTGACGCTTCCTACAGGGACAAAATGAAGACATGAATGAGAAGCGTTGTGTTCTGGTTGTGGAAGATGATGACGAGTTTCAGGAAATCCTGGTGGAAGGTCTTGGCAAGCGATTGCACGAAATGAGAATAGTGGTTGCTGCTACAGTTGAAGACGCCGTTGATGCGTTTCAGTCACAACCGAACTGCGCGGTGGTTCTTGACTACGACAACGGCGTGACAGGAAATCTTAACTACCTGCCCTTCTATCTGTGGCTGGAGCAGACGGCGCCGGATTTCGCTCGCGACCGCGTCATCCTCCATACGGTACGATATCGCGATGAGATGCGGGAGATCTTTGAAGCGGCGCACACGAAATTCTTTCCCGCCTATGCCCATAAAGGAAAGATCGATCAACTCGCGACGTTCATCCAATCGTTGCCGCCGTTGTCGGAGAAGGAATAGTGATAGAACACAGGGTCAGTCTTCGAGGCTCCTTGCTCCGCAAGGAGAACCTCAGGCTGACACGACACTTTGACTGAGCGCTATTGAAAGATAGTCGCGAAGGCAGGCTGTGCCTGCCTGGAGCGACACCTTGAAGGGAAGGGTTTATCAAAAAGGGGAACCGTCAAGGTTCCCCTTTTTGCATTTCTCAGAAATCCATCCCTCCCATCCCGCCCATTCCTCCATCCCCGCCGGGCATCGCCGGAGCCTTTTCCTTCTCGGGGATATCGGTGACGGCGACTTCGAGGGTGAGGAACATCGCGGCGACGGAGGCCGCGTTTTCCAGCGCGGAGCGCGTCACCTTCTTCGGGTCGATGACCATGGCCTTCACGAGGTCCTCGTATTTGTGGGTCATGGCGTTGTAGCCCATGTTGCCCTTCTCGTGGCGGACCTTCTCGACGATCACCTTGCCCTCCACGCCCGCGTTGTTCGCGATGTGCATGCAGGGGGCGGTGAGCGCGCCCTTCACGATCTCGACGCCGATCTGCTCGTCTTCGTTGGCGCCCTTCACCTTGTTCAGGGATTCGATGGCGCGGATGTACGCCGTGCCTCCGCCGGGGACGATGCCTTCTTCCGCGGCGGCGCGAGTGGCGGACAGGGCGTCCTCCACGCGGTGCTGCTTCTCCTTCTGCTCGATCTCCGTGGCCGCGCCGACCTTGATGACGGCGACGCCGCCGGAGAGCTTGGCCAGGCGTTCCTGGAGCTTCTCGCGGTCGAAGTCGGACTTCGTCGTCTCGATGAGCGCCTTGATCTCCTTCACGCGCGCTTCGATCTCCTTCTTATTGCCGCCGCCGTCGATGACGGTCGTGTCATCCTTGGTGGCGATCACGCGGCGTGCGGTGCCGAGGTCGTCGAGCGTCGCGTTCTCCAGCTTCAGGCCCACCTCTTCCGAGATGACGCGTCCGCCCGTGAGGATGGCGATGTCCTTCAGCATGTCCTTGCGGCGGTCGCCGAAGGCAGGGGCCTTCACGGCGAGCGTCTGGAACGTGCCGCGCAACTTGTTCACCACGAGCGTGGCGAGCGCCTCGCCCTCCACGTTCTCGGAGATGATGACCAGTTCCTTGCGGCCGCGCTGCGCGAGCGCCTCGAGGAGCGGGAGGATCTCCTGGATGGAGGAGATCTTCTTGTCCGTAATGAGGATGTAGGGCTTCTCGAAGACCGCCTTCATCCCGGCGGGATCCGTGACGAAGTAGGCGGAGATGTAGCCTTGGTCGAACTGCATGCCTTCCACGAATTCCTTCTCCAGGCCCAGCGTCTGGCCGGCTTCGACCGTGACGACGCCGTCCTTGCCCACCTGGTCGATGACGTCGGCGATCATGCCGCCGATCTCCGGGTCCTGCGCCGAGATCGTGGCGACGGCTGCGTACTCTTCTTTCTTGGAGACGTTCTTTTTGATGGTTTCGAGGAACGCATCCACCGCATCCACGGCCTTCATGATCCCGTTCTTGATGGAGATGGCGTTCTTGCCGGAGCCGAGGTGTTTCAGGCCTTCCTGCATGATGGCGTGGGCCAGGACCGTGGCGGTCGTGGTGCCGTCGCCCGCGGCGTCATTCGTCTTCGTGGCGGCTTCCTTCACGAGCTGGGCGCCCATGTTCTCGAAAGCATCCGGCAGCTCGATTTCTTTCGCGACGGAGACGCCGTCTTTCGTGACGGTCGGCCCGCCGTACTTCTTCTCGATGCAAACGTTGCGGCCCATGGGGCCCATCGTGGCGGAGACGGCTTGGGCGAGCTTCGCGACGCCCTTGAGGAGCCGCTCGCGCGCTTCGTTGCTGAAGATCAATTGCTTTGCCATGGTTCTGGATGGGGAAAGAAATGGTGAAGCGGCGGCCGTTCCCGGCCGCCGGATATTAACGGACGATGCCGAGGATCGAATCGATGTGGAGAACCTTCACTTCCACATCCTTGCCGTCGGCGCCTTTCAGTTTCACATCATCGCCGGCGTACTTGCCGAAGAGGACGCGGTCGCCGACCTTGAGGAACTTGGTCGGATCGACGGTGTCCTTGCCGATGCCGCCCTTGCCGAGCGCCAGCACGACGCCTTCCTGCGGCTTCTCGCCGGAGGCGGTCTCCGGGATGACGATGCCGGAGGCGGTTGTGGTTTCCTTCTCCAGGGGATGGACGACGACGCGGTCGCCGATGGGCTCGATGGAGACGGCGAGCTTGGGAATATCCTTTTTTCCTGCGGACATAGAAAGTGGGGGAAAAGGGAGGGAAGTAACGGGAGGATTGCGCCTCGGAGGGATGTCGTTTTCCCTTCGTTGGCAGTCGTAATTTAGGAGTGCCAGCACTTGCAGTCAAGAGGTGCCAACAGCGGATCGTCAGAAGTTCGTGAAGTGATGGACGTACCTGGGAATCGATGCAAATATGAATTTTCTGCACGACGTACGTGCAGGGAATCGCTTCTTTCCCATCGTCGGCACTCGGAGAAGAATGACATGATGGATCAGGAGTTTTTGCAGTTTGCCGCTTCGCTCGCGCTCGCGAGCAACCAACAGGATTCGGACATGCGGCTCGGCATCGAGGAGAGGAATCTCATTCTCAACTCTCTGCCCGGCATCCTCTGCGATGATGACCCGCAGCGGCGCAAGATGCTGGAAACCGCCGTGCTCACGGGACGCAACGATCGGTCCGAAGCGTTCCTGGCTGCGGCTTCGGTGACGCGTTTCATGCGAAAAGGTTTGTACGGCGCGACCGATGAAGAGCTCCTGCAGTTCCTCCTGCATCCGGAACAGTGGACGCAGGTGCTGGAAGCCATTGTTTCCGCCGATCACCGCTGCCTGGTGCATGCCGATTGGCCGATTCGCCGGTGACAGACGTGCGGAAAGAAGCTCGAACCGTTCCGCAGTCGCGGAGCGGTTTTTTCGAAAGAATCACGGACCGCCGTCGTCCCATATACCGGAGGGAAGCCGGCGGGGTTTTACACTGTTCCCACGCGCATATGAAGAAACGGCAGCTCATCATCGGCGGCCTGACGGGGATCGTCCTGACGGGAACGGCGGGCCTCGCGGCGGTATCGCCCGCCTTTGCGGAACAGGTGATCGTCACCGTTCGCGACGGCATCGTGTCGGTGTCGGGCGATGAGGACATGCAGGTCACGCGTTCGCCCGACGGGTCGTCGGTGCGGGTGCAATCCCGCTACGGCGGCTCCACGCACATTTCCGTCTCGACGGAAGACGCGGGAAATTCCCGCATCGATGATTCCCGTCCGTCGGGATTGCTGGGTTCCGATATCCTTCCGACGGTGGACGATGCGATCCAGGATGGCTTGCAGGACGGTTCCGACGACCTGAGGCGGTTGGATTTGCCCTTGCCCGGCGGATTCGATTCCGCGTATGTGCCGCAAGGCATTGTCGCAGGAGAAGAGCAAGTGATCGTCGGGGAACCGTCGGCGCCGGTGTACTACATCGACGAGGACGGCGTCCGCACCGTGGACGTGTTGTCCGCGCAGCAGGCGTTGGAACGCAGCGGCGGCGAAAGCATTTACATCGGTGAGACGTCGGCGGGACGTTCCGACGGAACGAGTGTCGGGAACAACAGCCTGCTGACGGATTTGGGATTGGACATGACGTGCGGGGACGGCCTTGACGTTCTTCCCGATGAATTGCCGGGAAACGGTGCGCGCTCCGCATGCATCCTCAAATCCCCGTTTACAGGAGGATTCGGTGAAGAATGGCTGAATGCGTGGTAAATGCAGAACTTGATAAAGTTAGGAAAGTATGTAGGATATACTTTCCATGGGCGGTCGGAGCATCATCATCGGCGGCGTGTGCACACTCCTGCTGGTGGCGTGCGGAGGAGGCGCTTCGCGGCAGGCGGAACCGCTCGTGCGCAACCGGCTTCCGCAGGAGGAGGGGATTGTCCGTTCGGAGCCCGTGGCCGGAGAACATGTTTCTTCCGCGTCCGGTCGCCGGTCGTCTTCCCAAAGGGAGCCCGGTGGTTTACGCAACAGGATTATCGAGGGGGGTGCATTCGGGAGCGGTGACGGTTCGTTTGCTTTCAATGACAGGGTAACCCGCGGGCTCGGGGCATCGGGGAAGGGCACGAGTGCAGACTGGAGGACATGGCCTCTTGCGCGGTGGATTGTTTTTGCGGGGAACGGGACTGATCCGGGCGTGGCGGGATGGGGCGGCTTGTCGGGAAAGCCCGGTGCCATGCCATTGGGCGCATCGCAGCCGGCGCGGCAGGACGGCGCAAACGGGGGCGGGCCGGGGACATCGGGTGGCGCAGGGAAAAATGGGAGATCCATCGTTGATCCTTCATCGCAGGGCGGGGATAGCGGCACGTCGGGCGGTGGGGCAGCCGGGGAAACGGGTACCGGCTCCGGTCTCGCATGGCCGGGCGGCCGATTGTCCGGGTTGAACGGCGGCATCAGGAGTGTGTCTTTCGGCAACCGCGCGCGGACCGGGGAGTACGCATCCTACTTCCGTGAGAAGTACGGCATGTTGCCGCGCCTGCAAGCGCAACTCAATACGGGCTCTGCGCTGCGGGCCGGAGACGGCGATGCGTGGCGGTGGGGGGACAGCCTCTCCGTCCTGGACAGTACTTCCTGCGGAGGCGCCGGTTATCTCATCCCGGGGCTCCCCGGCGGCAACGATCCTCTGTCGTTCTGCATCGCGCGGTCGCCGTTCGAGTCGCAAATCAGGTCCACGCTGAACGGCTGGTAGGACGGATGTTCACCCGTCGGTCGCAAGCAGATCCCTTCTCCGCCGGAAGCCGAGAGCTTTGAGGCCGCGCTGCACGGGCGGAAACGCATGGAACGCATGGCGGATCCGATCGTCGTGCAAGTGATTGTCCAGGGCGAGCAGTGCGGCGCCGACATCGATCCCGACGACATCGCCGCTGACCCATGTTCCGTTTTCCAGGTTGATGTTGCCGTACCCGTAACGACCGCGTGCATTCGGTATGTCGTCCGCAAGAAGCAGGTTTCGCAGTACGGCGGCCTGGTCGTGCGCGATGGAAGCGACGGACGACATCACGTGCGCGGTGCCGTCGCAGGACCGTGGCGTGTAGATGCGATAAGCGCTGTCCGGCCCGGACGGACCGTCCCCGGCCGAGAGCCCCCACAAGCCCGTCCGGAACGTGGAAAAATCTTTGCTCATCGCCTGCGACGCGAGAATGTTCGC
This sequence comes from Candidatus Peribacteraceae bacterium, assembly GCA_028703835.1. Taxonomy (GTDB): domain Bacteria; phylum Patescibacteriota; class Gracilibacteria; order Peribacterales; family Peribacteraceae; genus CAIKAD01. The sequence continues at coordinate 19,305 of JAQVMB010000003.1, forward strand.
GCGCGTGGCCAGACGCGCCTGTTCCAAGAGGTCTATCGAACCGGGATTCTTCCACTCCCGGAGATGCAGCAGATCGAATCCATACTGATGCGCAAAGAGGCCAAGGTCCGCGCTTGCGAACTTCACGCCGGCTACTTCTCCGTCGAATGTGCCGAGCTGTTTCCAGGAAGAAAGGTCCAGACGCTTATTTCCCTCTGCGCCGGCAGCGAGCACGTACATGAACGCAGTCTCGTTGTTGAGCCGGTCCCAGCGTCCGGGAAGCACGTCGCCGTCGCCGTTTTTCCCATGCAGGAGCATGCCCGTTTCCTTGCAGCTCCAGTACCGCCAATCCACCCGGTCGTGCAATGCGGCCGCCGCCTCGCGCAACGCATCGTCATGCAACAGTTCGGCGGCGCATCCGGCCCCCGCCACGAGCCACGCCGTTTCCACGGTGCTGCGGGCGTCATCGCCCCATACCGCCAATTGCTTTCCTTTCACGTAGTGGGGGAGGACGCCGTGGTCTTGCGGCAATTTGCCTCTCGCCGTATCGCATGTTTGCCCGCACCGTTCCGACGCTTCCGATGGCGTCAACAGCCGGTGCGGTTTCTGCGCGGCCACGGCGAGCGCGATCAGTCCCATCCCGGTTGCGCTGAGGCTGCAGGGCACGGCATCGAGATCGTAGCGTTCGCCGCGGTTGCGCTGGCGGTCTGCGAAGAGGCCTTCTTCCGTCCGGTTCTCCAGGAAGTAGAGGAGACAATCACGTTCGATCCGGTCGAGATCCGCGGCGCTTTCCCGGCCTTCCGCCGCGGCGGGAAAGCCGAACATGCCGACGGCGCCGCCCAACGTGCCGCGAAGGAAGTCCCTGCGGGGAAGCCTCTCCGGGGGAGGGGAGCGCTCCATTTCCATCGAGACTACGTCGGTTGCCGCGAGAGTCAAATATCCGCGTCATCGGCGCGGCAAAGAAGGCTTACGGCCGTGCCGAAATGAATCGCTTCGCATCTCGTGTAAGACGGCGATGCGCAGCGCGTCAGTGAACATGATGCATGGAATATCCGTCCACCGCCGCCCGGGAATGACGGCGTTTGCGGCCGCCGTCGTGGTGACGCTTGTCTCCGTGATCGGCCATGCGGAAGCCCGCAACGGCGCGCCGCCCGTCGCGGGGCCGTCGTCATACTTCATCCTTCCCGGAGAGGCGCTCGGATTCTGGGGCGACCACTTCCTGCCCAGAGAACGCATCGTCCTCACCGATGGCCGCGGAAGGCGCGCGACGTTCACGACGGACGGGAACGGTTCCTTCGTGTTTCCTTCCGCAGGGAAAGTGCCGTTTTCGTGGGCGGGAGCGGAGAAGACGTTCCGTTTCACCGGGGAGCGGATGAGCAGGAGCTACGCGTTCACGGTGACGGTCGGGCGGTTCTATCCGCAGATCGCGCCGTCGACCTACTACGTGCCCGTCGGATCGACATTCGTCGTGCGGGGGAGGGGATTCGCGCCGGGCGAGCCCGTGGAATTGCTCGTGGAAGGAAACCGGCAGGCCACTGCCAACGCTGACATTGGTGGTAATGTCATGTTCCGGTCCGCCACCATCCCCGTATCGTCAAACGGTGAGTGCTATCTGAGTGCACGAGGTTTGTGGAGCGGCGAGGAAAGCGCGCGGACGGTGACGGTGGCGCGGGAATAGTTTCCGGGGTTCTCTCGTCTAGCGCCCAGCGCATGCGGTACAGTCATGTCATGCGCGTATGCTTCGTCCTGTGCCCGGTCTTCATGGCTGCACTCAGCCTTCCCGTCTTTGCATTTGCCTCCGGCAGCGGCTCTCTCGCCGTGACGGCCCGGCCTTCGCAGGCGCTGGTTTCCATTCCGCAGGGCGCGCAACGCGTGCGCATGCTCTCGCTTCGGCTTCAGGCATCCTGTGACGCCGATGTCCAGGTCACTTCCCTGATGATGCGGCATGCGGGTCTCGGCGCCGTGACGGACATCCTGCGCATCTACATGCTGAACGGCGATCGTCGCATTTCTTCCGCCGTGTCGGTGCCGGCGCGGGAGGACCGTGAGCTTCGTCTGCGCAGATTCACGGTACCTGCATGCGGTTCGGCGGAGGTGACGCTCGCAGCGGACTTCGCTTCGACGGCACAGTCCGGCGCGGAACACCGTTTCTCGCTTGCGGCCGTGAACGCAGACGCATCGGTGACGATCGGAGCGGACGGACAGGACCCGTTGTCCACGCTTCAGGTATCACCCCATACGAAGCAGGCTTCCGTGCGCGTGACGTTTCGCGATGTGCTGACGAGCCTGTATTACGGTTCCAACAGGACCGTTGCCCGTCTGCTCCTCACGGGTATCGGCTCCGACCAACGCATCCGGTCGATCACGTTCACGAACGAAGGATCGGCGCGGGATGCGGATCTGCGCAACCTTTTTCTGGAGACTGCGTCCGGCATTCGTCTTTCCGAAACGGTACCGCATATGGACGATCGCAGAGTGACGGTGATGCTGGATCCCGGTTTGGAACTGCGCCGCAACGAAGCGAAACTGCTGCATTTGAAAGCGGACATCCGGGCGGGACGGTCGCACACGATCGATTGGGCCATCGAAGAGCCGTCGGACATCATGGCGGAGGAGGTTAGTCGGTAATGCGACCTCGGCCCGCACGTCAAAGACGTGCTCTCGATTTGCGAAGAAGACGAATGGTCAAATGTTTCAATCACGAGAGCGGGTCTTCGACCCGCGGGCAAATACCCCAGAATTTCAATCAGGGGTATAGTAGTTCCTTATGTCACAGCGGCATTTCATCCAAAACGACGAGATGATGTTGGTGACCACAATCACTTTCCGACGCCAGAAGTTCTTCTTGAATCCTGCACTGGCACGTGAAGCCATTGACCAACTCTATCGATTACAGCAGATCATTCCATTTTTCCTGTTTGGTTTTGTCATTATGCCGAACCATTGTCATTTTCTCATTAATGTTCCGGCACCTGCGAGAATATCAAGCGTCATGCGGTCATTTAAAATGGGATTGTCTTTTCAGACAGGCATTTCACCGCTCTGGCAACCGCGCTTCGATATTCGATGTGTGAAAAATGGTGGTGAGGCATTGCACTACATCCATTCGAATCCCGTCAAAGAACAACTTGTGAAAGACGCGAGGGATTATCCATGGTCCTCTGCAACCGGAACATGGGATGTGACACCATTAGGATTGTGACCTTTTGCCCGCACGTCGAAGACGTGCTCTCGGTATAGGGGGTGCGAAGTCAGGGTGGGAAAGCGCCTCTCTACCAAAGATGAGAGCGGATCTTCGATCCGCGGGCAAACACACATTGTTCAGATCAGCGGCTCCTCGAACGTCTCCGAGACCATCGCCACTTCTTCTTTGGAGGGAGGCGCCGACGCGGCTTCGTCCCACTTCGCCAGCATCTCTTCCACCTCTTTGCGCGGCGTGCAGTATTTGCGCCGTGACGCGTCGATGATCTCCTTCGTGTAATCTTCGGCGGGTGCCGGAGCGTTCAGTGTCTTGCCGGAGAACGCATCGCGCAATTCGCCATTCACCGACATCTTGATGTAGAAATCGCGGACGCCCAAGTTGATGATGTCGCGCTCCTTGAAGACCGGGTTGTATTCGCCTTCCAGGATCATCGCGTCTTCGGCTCCGACGCGGAAACTGATCATGGAACCCACGTTGCCGAAGACCGTCTTGCGAACAAAGTCGGAGAGCTGGCCCATGTACTGGTGGGCGATGGTGAGGTTGAGCTTGTACTTGCGCGCCTCCGACAAGATTTCCGAAAACGTGTCCGTGGCGAAGTTCTGGAATTCGTCGACGTAGAAGTAGAAGTCTTTGCGCTGGTCTTCCGCGGTGTCCGCGCGGCTCATGGCGGCCTGGTAGAGCTTCGTGATGAACATCGCGCCGATGAGCGATGAGTTCTCCTCGCCGAGCAATCCTTTGGATACTTTCATCAGGAGGATCTTCTTCTTGTCCATGATCTCGCGGATGTCGAACTTGGTCTTCGGCTGGCCGATCATGTTGCGGATCATGTTCGTCGCCACGAACTGACCGACTTTGTTGAGGAGCGGCGTGATGGCGTCGGCGTCGAACTTTTCGGACCATGCGGCGAATTCCGACACCCAGAAGTTTTTCACCACGGAGTCCTGGATGCGCGACACGATCTTCTGGCGGTAGTTCTTGTCCGTGAGCATCTTGAGGATGGACAGGACCGTCGTGTTCGGGCTGTCGAGGAGGGCGAGCGTGGTGTAGCGCAGCACGTGTTCCAAACGGTCGGACCAGTTGTTGCCGAAAAGCTTTTTGAAGATCTGCAGGAAACCGATCGTCACTTGCATCTTGTACGCCTCCTCCACGCGCTCGAGCGGGTTGAAGGCGATGGGGAAGTCGATGTCGCCGGGATCCAGGAGCACGACGTCTTCGATGCGGTGTTTCGGCACCATGCGCAGGACGGCGTCGACCAGGTCGCCGTGCGGGTCCAAGACGGAGATGCCTTCGCCGTTCTTCAGGTCTTCGTTGATGAGGAGCTCCAGCAGCTTGCTCTTCCCCACGCCGGACTTGCCGACGATGTAGAGGTGACGCCGGCGGTCGGCGCGGCGGATGCCGAAGGGGACGAAGTTGTTGTGGTAGTTCGTCACGCCGAAGCCGCTCACGTCGCTTTCTCCGATCTTGGGCAAGTCCTGCGGCGGGTCGGACTTGCGCGCGAGGACGTGGACGATGTGCGGGACGTAATCCGCGTTCGGGAAGTGGAAGAGCGTGGCGACTTCCTTCGCGTTGAGGATACGCAGCGTCGCGTGGGACCGTTCGCGGTATTTCCGCAGGAACGAGGCGGCGTTCTTCACGGGTACGCCGTGGAACCCGTTGATATCCTTGTCGTTGAATTGCGAGAAACTGTCCGTGACGGCGTTGAGTTTCAGGCGGGCTGCCTCCTCGTTATCGCTGATGTACGCGCAGCGGATGCTGACGCGGTACGGCTTGATCTCCGCCTTGTCTTTTGCTTTCGCATGTCGAACTTCGCCGATCCCTTTGCGTCCTCCTTCGCGCAGGCGGTCGCGGATGCTGAAGAAGTGGCGGATGTGCGCCAGCCGGATGCGGATGCGGCGGGCGAGATGGAAGAAGCCCGTGTCATCGCAAGGTTCCGCGATGATCTGCACCCACACCTGGTCGCTCGGCCCGATCTTGGAGATGACGGAGAAGAGGCGCGACGCGCTGTCCTCCTCGAAGACGTCGAAGGTCTTGATGGGGTAGATGTCCGAATGCTTCAGTTCCACGTTGGCGCAGGCGATCGACTGTTTCTTGGGATCAAAGCGCGTCGTGTAATCGTCCGTCTCGCGGATTTCGGCGTCCGGGAACGTCGCGTAAATCAAGCTCTCCACCGTCGAGAACAACTGCTGGTCGACGACCATGAAGAAATACGTGTACTGCGCGAAGCCGAAGAACTCCAGCGACACGCGCTTCCCCGTGAACGTGTTGCGCATGTTGATCAGAAGCTCCTGGAACTTGGATTCCAGCTTCTTGTTCCCTTCCGTGCCCTGGGGAATGACGATGTGGAGATAGCGGAGCGTACCGGCCATCAAAGGAGGAGAATACGAATATTATAGCAGAAAATGAGCTTTTACTGAAGGATGAAGCGTTCTGCCAAAGGGGAATGGTAGCGGTAAAACGAGCACTAATACACCATTTTCAGATAGCAGGATTCACAGTAGACGATCTCCGGTCTTTCCGGGGCGTAGTTCGTGCTGATGGCCGCGTTGCACCGGGCGCAGTTCCTCTGCCAGAGTTTCCGTGGATTTCGCAGTGCCATGCGGTCAGCATGCCGTTGGTCGGGGCATCGGCGCGGGACGGGGAGGCCCATCGTGCGGTAGAACTTCAATTCCTGCGGGATGATCTTGAACGGTCTGCCTGTGGACTCGCAGATCAGGATCCGGTCGCAGATGTCGTCGGGAACGTCCCTGATTGCGGCGGGGACCGGGACGGGCGGCCCTTTGTATGATTCCTTCTTTTCCTGCGGTTCGTTGTACCAGTTCCATCCCTGCTTCTTCGCTTCTTCCTCCGTGAGCGGGAAATTCTCCTGCGCCAGCGTCTCGTTGTAGCCCATGTAAGAAAGATGCGGTTGCAGGTAATCGCCCCACTCGCCGGTCTTGCGCATGTGTTCAATGATGCGCGGCACGAGCGCTTCATACTCTTCCTTCGTGTACTGCTTGTTCAGGATGCAGTACTTCTTGCGTCGCATGCTGATGCAGCCGAAGACATTCTGGCAATGGTGAATTTCGCGGCTGTAGTAGTTGTCGCTACCGTACCAGCAGAGGAACGTACCCATCGTTCGCTGTCCGCCGACGGTCGATCCCACATTGAAGCTGAACTCGATGCCGTCAGGTGCCGTGTAGTTTCCGTCCTGGCTGTACTTGCTCTTCGGCGAGTTCCACAGGTACGTGCAATCCTCGCATGCGGTGCAGTCAAACGTGTACTTGCAGTTCTTGCTGTTGAAGACCATGTCTCCCGTACAGTCCTCGCTGCCCAGGGTATGCGCTGCACGATGGGGGAGCGGCTTCTTCAACTCTTCGAACTTCTCACGCAGGAGGCGCATCTTTTCGGGCGTGAAGGGGCGCAGTTCTGCCAGACGCTTCTCATATTCTTCTTTGCTGAGAGGTTTGTTCAGGAAGCAGTATTCCTTGTTCTGCAGGCCGAAGCACAGAAAGCAGTTCTTGCACGACTGGCAATCTTCCACCATGAGGCAGTCGGTACAGTTGCGGCAGTTCATGAAGTGGAAGCATTGATAGCACTGTTGCGACGCGATGCCCTCGTAGCACCACTCGCAGGAGTAGAGCGACAGGCCGTCCACGACATCTTTGGAATCGATCACGAAGCGACCGTAGAGGCAGTTCTCGGCATTGGTGATGCCGGCGACGAGGTAGCAGTCGCGGCAGTTGAGGGAGTGGTTGGTGTAGTAGCTGTTCTGTTCGTTGGTGGTGAAGAGCGACTGGTGCGGGACCGCCAAACCCAGTGCGGCGAATTGTTCCGAGAAAGTCTCGTTGAAGTCGAAGGGGCGACCGTACGACAGCTCGTCCCACCTGTCGCTCCAGAACTCCTCCTGGTCGTAGACCTTGTACGGTTTGTCCGGAGCGTAGATGGAAACGATCTGCTTGCCGGAGAGATCGGATTTCCGGTGGTAGAGGTTCAGGTCGTTGCGGAAGGCAAGACGTCGGCGAAAGCGGCAGTCCGGGCAGAATACCGGCGGTGGGATCTGCTCCTTCTTGCCGTTGAAGACAGGGGAGACCGTGTCGTAAAACACGAGGTCATTCGGAGTGATCTCAAAGGCAGCCGAGCATTGTTTGCAGGTGGCCATTAGTAGACGGAAGCGAGGTAACACTCTTCGCAGTAGACGATCTCGGAACGGTCGGGAGCGTAGGTTGTCCGCATCTCTTTGCTGCAGTTCATGCACGGACGAAGCCACAGCTGGCGGGGATTGCGGAGGGCAAGCCGCAGGTCGTAACGCACGTCAGGATGGAGGCGAGGAACGGGTAATCGCTGCTTCCTATAGAAGTCCAGTTCCTGCTTCGTCACTTTGAACGGACGCTTTGTTATGTCGCATTCGATGGCCCAGTTCGTTATGTCATCGGGAATGTCATCGATGAAGTCGGGCAGGCGGGAAGCCGGGATGGTTTTCGCTACCTGCAATTGCTTCTCCTCGCTATCACGCCAATAAAAGCCCCGAGTGAGAGCTTCCTCTTTCGTCAGCGGCAGGTATTCCCCCGCGAGTGATTCGTTGTAACCGAAGGCGGAGAGTGCCGGCGGGAAGAATTTTCCCCATTCTTCCGTTCTCTTCATCTTCTCGATGATCTTGGGCACGAGCGACTCATACTCGCTCTTTGAATACTGTTTGTTCAGGATGCAGTACTGCTTGTGGCGCAGCGCGACGCAGCCGAAGCAGTCATGACAGTTGAAGCAGTATTCGCAATAGAGAAGGTTCTGGCTGTGGAAGACGTATAGACAGTAGGCCGTGCTGTAGGTCTCGATCGTTCCGAGCGTTTCGTACGCAAGCTCTGGTTTGACGTACATGTTCGAGCAGTCGTAGTTGTCCTTTACCCCAACGCCCACGGTCACGTAGCGGCTGTCCTGGCTGTCGTTCACGTCGTAGCAGTCCAAACAACGTTGCGAATTCTCGATGTAATCACCGCTGCACACCTCGCTGTTCACGATGTTCGAGCCGCGATGGATGGTTGTCTGCCGCAAGGCAGCGAGTTTCCGCTTCAGCTCTTCCGACCGCGCATGGAACCCGCGCACTTCCCGGACTTTCCTCTCGTATTCTTCTCTCGGCAGGGGCTTGTTTTCAAAGTGATATTCCTTCTGCCGCAAGTTGCTGCAGAGGAAGCAGTTGCTGCATCCTACGAGGTTGAGGGACCAGGAACAGTCGCGGCAATTCTTGCTGAACGAGACGTGGTTGCAGTTATAGGAGTCATACACCGAGAAGCATTCGTAGCAGAGCTCGGAGTTGTAGAGGTAGGAGCAATCCACCGAGCTCTTGCAGCTTTGGTAGAGCTTTCCATAGTAACAATCCTCGCAGTACTCCGAGGAGTTGATGAGGTAACAGTTTTTGCAGTAGGCGGTCCCTGCTGAAAAATCTGAATTCTCATTCTGCAGAATCATCATGCCGAGGCGCGGCGCATCTTTATGGAGAGCGGCAAACTGCGGGAAGAAAGGTTTGCCGAAGTCGTACGGCCGTCCCAGTTCCGTGTTATCGAGCTTGTCGTCATAGAACTCATCGGAGGTGTAGACCTTGTCGGGCTTTCCCCACAGGGGAATCTCATGGAACGTCGAAACCATGTCTTTGCCCGAGAGCGTGGAAGAACGTTTATAGAAGCTGCGCTCGTTGCGGTGACAGGTGCGGATCCGCAGCCGACACTCCGGACAGAAGACTGGCAGTGGCGGATGAATGGCTTGTTCCCCGAACGTAAACGTCATCTTCTGAACGAATGTTTCTTCGTCAGGAGCAATGGCGAACGGCGCCTGACAACGAAGACACGTCTTCTGCATACGTTCAATATACTTCCTTCAGATAGCATTCTTCGCAATAGACCTTTTCCGGCCGTTCGGGGGCGTAGGTCGTCTGCATCTCCTTTCCGCAATGCATGCACTTCCTTCCCCAAAGCGTGCGGGGATTGCGCCGGAGCATCCTCCGACGGTGTCGTTCGTCGGGATGGAAATGAGGAAGGGGGAATCCGCGTTCTCGGTAGAACTCCAGTTCCTTCTTCACGATTCTGAACGGGCGGTTTGTTGCTTCGCACTTGATTGCCCACTGGAGAATGTCGTCAGGTACCTGCGTGATATCCGTCGGCAGCGTCGAGGCTGCGATGATTTTCTTCACGTCCGGCAATTCCGTTTCTTCCTCGCGCCACGGCCAGCCGCGGCTCTTCGACTCCATTTCCGTAAGCGGGAAATACTGCTGCGCCGTCGTTTCGTTGTAGGCGAACGGTGAGATTCCTGCAGGAAAGAATTCTCCCCATTCTTGCGTTGATCGCATGTGTTCGATCACTGTCGGTACGAGCGATTCATACTCTTCCTTCGTGTATTGCTTGTTCAGGATGCAGTGCTTCCCGGGCTTCATGGAGACGCAACCGCACATGTGTGATCCAGACTGGACGATGTCGCAGTAGAGCAGGTGCTTGCTGCCCCAGGAGCCGTGCGTAAAGATGGCGTTGTAAGAGCCGTAGCCGAGGCTGAGCGATTCGTACCCTAGCTGGGCGTCCGTGGTGTGGCAGACATCCAATAGGTCTTTGATCTGAAAGCCGGTGAAAATGTTTGCACAGTCTTCGCCGTACGAAACGTCGAAGCAGTTCTGCAGGTTCCGCGAGTTCTTCAGGTAGTCGCCCGTCACGTTCTCGCAGCTCACTACTTCGCGCGCCCGATGGATGCTCTGCTCTTTGAAGCGGGAGAATTCTTGCCGCATCTTCGGCAGCCCGCCCTTTGCCATTTCTTGAAGCAGCGCGCGCTTCTCTTTCGCGTACTCTGCGGGAGTGAACGGCTTGTTGCGGATGTGGAAGCGTTTGTTGCGAAGATTGACGGAGAAGAGGCAGTCTGCGCAGCCTTTGCAGTCGAAGAGGAACATGCTGTCCGAGCAGTTGGTGCAGTTTTGGGAGAACGACACGGTGTGGCACTTGTCGACGTCGGTCACTTCGAAGCAGTACTGCGACTCCGTGCAGTCTCCGGCGTCGATGCAGCCCGTCGACTTGATGACCTGGTAGCCGTAGAGGCAGTCTTCGTTGAACTCCGCGGCGAAGAGCAGGTAGCAGTTCTTGTTGGAGCCGGAGAGATTGATGAATTCCGAGTTCTCGTTATTCACCACGTTGAGCGCGAGGCGCGGAACGACGTTCTGCAGCTCATTGATCTGCGGGAAGAACGGACGGTTGAAATCGACATTCCGCCCGAAGCTGCGCGGGTCCCACTTGTCCGACCACCAGCACTCCGTGCAGTAGACGGGGAATGCGCTCTTCGTCGGGTAGACGGAGATGATGGACTTCTTGCACGCGTCACAGGTGCGGCGGTACAGCGTCCGCTCGTTACGCCAGAAGAGCCTTCGCTGCTGACGGCAGTCGGGGCAGAGCGTGGGCGCAGGGATCTCGAAGCGCTTGCCGCCGAACTCGGGCGCCATCTTGGCACGGAGCTCTTCTTCGAGCGGAGTGACGGTGAAGGCCGAGGAGCATTGCTTGCAGGTTGGCATCCAGCCCACTGTACGGCCGGATATGCCGTCATACAATTGTCGCATGAGGGTTTCCGATTTTGCCCTGGCAGAAGAGCCGTTCGTGAACCCGATATTCACGCGCCACTGTGAAGATCACGCCCCCACGCCCTGCTTCCACATCGATTCGAACTGGTTGCGATAGAGTTCGATAAGTTCCGGTTGCCGGATGACGATGACGCGCGGGTTCGTGTCGTCACAGATGAAGTGGCTGACGTGGGCGTCGGCGAAGGCGAGGTAATCGTCCGTCACGGGGATGTCATCGACGAGGCGGCTTGTGCGCAGTTCACGTGAATCCCTCTTTGCGAATGTTTCCGCTTCGGGCGTGCGGGGATTGAAGATGCGGCAGTAGATGCCGCGGTCCAGACGCTTGCGGCGGAACGCCAATTCTTCGGGCGCCTCGTCGGACAGACCCGCCACTCGCCAGTAGTTCGCCATGTTTCCGAGATGCAGGTACTCGTCGGTGCAGCAATCGGGCAGCTTCAGATATTCCTCCCGGAACGCTTCCACCCCTTCCCGGATCTCCACGGGTTCCGCTTCGTCGATCTTCGCTTCGTTGTCCAGGTACGGAAGCAGCGAGTCCAGACCGGCCAAGGCCAGCCGGAGCTTTCGCATCTTCCGCTGGTCTGCGTCCAGCTTCGTGATGATGGCGCGGAGCGTGAGGGGCGAGAAGACCGATTGCTTCCGGTTCAGCTTCATCGGGGAAACGAGTCCGCGATCCTGAAGTCTCTTCATGGTGCGATAGGCCGTCATCACGTTGAGGCCGCTCGCGGCGATCAGTTCCGTCATCGATGCACGGCGCAGCTTCAGCAGCTGCAGGTACAGCGCAATTTCCTCCTCGCGGAGTCCCGCCAGCCGAAGAAGATCCTGGATGCGGCTACGCATGGAAGAGGCAGTATAGCTCAGTTGGCTTCAATACACCTCTTTGAGATAGCATTCTTCGCAATACACGATTTCCGGCCGCTCCGGAGCATACGTCGTCCTCATCTCCTTCCCGCATTTCATGCAGGAGCGGATCCAGAGTTTGCGGGGGTTGCGCAGCGCCATGCGTCGTTTATGTCGCTCGTCAGGATGGAAATGCGGAATCGGAAGCCGCATCTTCCGGTAGAACTCCAGCTCTTGCTTGATGACCTTGAAGAGGCGCCCCGAGACCGGGCAGCGGATCGCCGCGTGCAGGATGTCATCCATGACGTCGTTGATACGGTCGGGAAGATTCTTCGCGTCCAGCGTTCGCGTCGCTTGCGGCGGCTCTTCCGCTTCCTCCCGCCACGACCATCCGCGCTTACGAGCTTCTTCTTTGGTGACCGGGAAGTACTCGGGCTCGTTCGCCACCGATTCGTTGTAAGCGTACGGAGAGGCGTCGACGGGGAAGAACTCGCCCCATTCGCCCGTCTTCCGCATGTGTTCGATGATCTTCGGTACGAGCGTTTCGTATTCTTCCCTCGTGTACCGCTTGTTGAGGATGCAGTACTTTCCGTTCCTGATGCCCACGCAGCCGAAACAATCGGATGAAGTGATGGCCAAGTCGCAATAGAGGAGATCATGGTTCACCGTGCTGTAGCTCCCGTGCGTGAAGAGGACGTTCCTGCCGGTGATCGTGAGGCCTTCGTACGCAAGTTCCTGGAATGCGCCGTGGTCGACATCCATCGACGAGACCACTTGCTCGTCGAGACGGGTGCAGTGCTTCAAGTCCTGGCATTTGTCGCCGTCGAAGCAGGAGTGGCAACGGAGAGAGTGTTGGAGGTAGTCGCCGGTGCAATCTTCGCATTGGATGTTGTGTGAAGCCCGTCGCAGGGCTTGCGGGAGAAGGTTCTTGAACGTTTCACGATGTTTCTCGAATGCGGCATGCGAACCGGACAGGATATCCGCGACCGTACGCTCAAATGCTTCCTTGCCGACTTCTTCATTGAAGATGCAGTACTTTTTCCCGCGAAGATTGCTGCAGAACGCGATGTTCTGGCATTGCTGGCAGTCGATGCTGAAGAATGCGTCGGAGCAGTTCTTACAGTCCACGAGAGAGACGCAGTGATAGCAGAGAGTGGAGTCGAGGAGGTCATAGCTGCGCTCCGCGTCGCGGGAGAAGGCGCAGTCGGAGGAATCTTTCGAATGGTACGTGGCGTGACAGTACAGGTCGTTCTCATTGAATCCGCCGTCGATGCACATGTAGCAATTCTTGGACTGCCAGACTTGGTTCACGTAGGGGCAGTTTTCATTGTTGATGACCGCGAGCGACAGGCGCGGGACGTTGTTCCGCAGTTCCCGGAATTGATCGAAGAAGGGCCGGTAGAAGTCGAACGGACGGCCGTAGGAGAACGGGTCCCACGCATCCGTGTACCACGCCTCCGTCTCGAAGACGGGAAAGGGCTTCTCCGGGGCGTAGGTCGAGATGATGGGTTTGTTCGTCAGGCCGCACTGTCGACGGTACAGGTTCCGTTCATTGCGAAATGACAGGCGACGTTGCGAGCGGCAATCCGGACACAGCGTCGGAGGCGGGATCAACTTTTTCTTTCCGCTGAAGACGGGCGATACTTTCTCGTAGAACACGAGATCGTCGGGAGTGATGTCGAAGGAAGCCCGGCATTGGCGACACGTTCTATGCATGGATGGAACGTTGGGAAGTGTTTGCAGATGCGGAAAATGCCGGATGCAAGTGAATATTCTCCCCATCCGCTGTCTGCTGCTTACTGTCGCCGCTATCATGACCGTCCATGGCGAAGAAGCCCGCCCCCATCACGCTCCGTACCGTCCTGCGGCACATGCAGGAGATGAAGCAGGACCTCCTGCAGCATATGCAGGGGATGAAACGGGAACTTGTGACGAAGGTGGACGCCGTGGAGATGCGTTTGACGGAGCGTATCGACCGCGTCGAACGGAATCTGACGATGCAGATCGACGGATTGGACAAGCGCCTCGATGACATCGAAGTGTTCCAACTCCCGAAGCTGAAGAAAGCGGTCGGCATGCGTTAATAGACTTCTTTAAGGTAGCACTCCTCGCACAGGGTCCTCCCGTCATATTCCTGGGGCCAGCTCGTCTGCGTCTCCTTCTTGCACTTGCCGCAGGCGACCGTCCGCAGTTCGCCGTTGAACGGAATGAGGCGGAAGTTTTCCTGCAGGCGGCGCATGTAATAGGTGTGCGGTAACGGCGCGCAAAGGTCTTTCGCGAACGCGATGTCCACGTCCGCGATCTGGAACGGCCGCTTTGCGACAGGATCCCAGAACACTTTCTTGGACAGATCCGTACCGGCATCATCGCTCCGGTCGGGGACCTGTGATGCGTCGATGGCGTCGGATATCCGTTCCGGCTTCTCCGTGCTCATGCGGAACCCGCGCTTCGTTCCTTCTTCCCGCGTGAGCGGCCAGTAGAAACCGGCAAGGCTTTCTTCATAGGGATTCGCCGCGAAGTGTCCGGGAAAGAATTGTCCGTACTCTCCGGTTCTCTTCATCGCCGCGATGATGTCCGCTTTGCGTTTCTCATACTCCTCCGGTGTGTACGGTTTGTTGAAAATGTGATATTTCTTCCCGACCAACCCGCAGCAGCCGAAGCAGTGCTGGCACTGGAAGCAGTGTGCACTGTATTCCATTTCTTTGGATTGGACGACAAGATAGGAAAAGCGAACATTATAACACTTATCGAGTGCCGAAGAGCTGAAAAATACTAATTCATCTTCGTAAAAATTCGTATTGTCTAAACAATCTTTGGAATGAACACCTCCCCGGAAGCAGTTTATGCAATCCTCGGCTCCAGTCGATGTAAAATAACAATTTACGCAATTTCTGCATTCCTCGAGGTAGTTGCCAGTCGAATCTTCCGACTGGTCGAGCATTTGTGATCGATGCCAAGCGTTTGTCCGCAGCATATTACGGAAAGATATGTGAGTGGCTTCATAGATTTTCCACGACCGCAGATTTAGTTCACGAAGCTTCTGCAAATATTCCTCCTTCGAAAATTGGCGGTTGCCAATGCAATATTGCTTGTTTCGCAAATTGCAACATAGAACGCAATTGCTGCAATTTCGGCAATCATAGAGAAATGCGCTGTCGCTGCATTGCCAGCAGTTGAGTGCAAAAATAGTCTGAAAGCAGAAGTGACTGAAAGTGATATCAATACAACGCTGCGAGTCGAAGGAAAAAACTGCATATTGGGAATCCTTCACGCGTAAAACACGAAAACAATAACGTACATCTTCGTCCTCCACTCCCGAATGACTTAAATAGCAATTCTTTGAGTACCACCAATCATCGGTGTATTCACAGTTTTCGTTTCCAGCGCCTAAATTATGTGCGATGGGAGAATTTTGAAAAATCTCCCACATTTGAGGGAACAGCGGCTTCGTCAGATCCGCGTCCGCGGACGGAGGATTCGCATTCTTGATCCACTCGTCCTTGTGCCACACGGGATACGGGCAGTCCTCGGAAAACACGGAGATGATCTGCTTGCCGGTCTTGTCGCACTTTCGTTTATGCAGCGTCCAATGCTGCCAAAATGCTCCAACGATTTGCCAGCGGACAATGGGGTGGAGGTCCGGCTCGCCGTCGATGCCGAGTTTCTTCCGCAAAGCTGTCTCCTGTTCACTGACCGTGAACGTCCTGCCGGTGACGCGGCAAACGGGCATGGCCACAAGTGTACCAAACTTACCTTTCGTTCACTATCATCCGCGCAGTTGCCACTCTTTCACCGCCGTGAGCGGATAGAGCAGCATGAGAATATTCAGGGTCAGGTTATCGCGGAAAAACCAAAGCATCAGCAGTTCCACGGCAATCACGAGAAGAACGGAAACCCAGCGGGGAAGTTTCCATGCCAGGTAATAGCCGAACGCCGCGGCGAGCATGTCGCCGGTGGAGTTGAGGATGCTGTCGCCTTCATACCCGAGGGCGGCCGTCTGCGTGCGGTACCGGTCGATGACGAAGGGGGTGTTCTCCAGGATCTCCCATCCCGCCTCGAGCACGAGCGCGATGAGCAAGCGTTGGCGGACGGGGAGGCGGCGCAGGAGGAGCCAGAGCAGTGCGAAGAAGAGAAAGCCGTGCAGCAGGTGGGAAAAGGTGTACGGGTCCGCAAGGAGCTGTGATGTGCACGGGCTTGCGATATCCGTCGTCCATAGCCCGAAGCCGCCGGCACACCACGGGATCCTCCCCATGAGAGCCAGGATGACGCCGGACACGACCATGATCGCAGCCGCCCCCGCGCCGATGATGAGCGTGGAACGCTTCATTCGCTCTCAGGTGCCGCGCAGAGCGGCGGGGGAGGGGAGGAGAAAGGGGTTCCGTAGTGCACGGTGAGGTAGTACTTGTCCTTCTCCGGACTCAGCCCCAATCCGACGCCGATGGATGTGAAATGCGCATTCACGATGCTGTTGTAGTGGGCGCGGGAAGCTTTGTTCCGTTCCGCAAGATAGAAGCGGAACGTTTTGCGGATGGCGTCGATGGCCGCAAGCGTGCAGTCATTGTCCTTGCAGGCGTAGGTTCCCCAGCCGATGTTCTCCGTGAACGTGATGCGCTCGATGTTCTTGAAGTGGAGCCCGCGGTTGGCGAACCACTGCTCGATGGCGGGATAGTCGTAGTACGCCGCATCTGCCGCCCGCTTATGGTCGATGAAACCACGCTGCACGGCATAGATCGACCAGTTCGTTGCGGAGGCATTGAGGTGCCCGTCGAGCGCGTACGGTTGCAGCTTGAGGCGCCGGCGCAGGCGGTTATTCCAGCCCAGCCAAGTCTTGCGCACCCGTTCCATATCGATGCTCGGCCCGTTCGTCGCGGATGTCGTCAAACAGAGCGGTTCTTCGGCCTTCGCGACCGGGATGGCGAGCAGGCAAAAGACGAACAATGTCCGGATGGATAGGGAAGTCATGGGGGCATCCTATCGCTTCCGGTCTGCATTTTCAGAATGACCGAAGCTCTGTACAATGTCCTCGTGCCGATGTGGCGGCCCTTCGTCTGCGCTCAGGACCGCTCGCAGACAGTATGGGCACTGATCTTTCCTCATTATTTGTGCCGATGTGGCGGAATTGGTAGACGCGCACGCTTCAGGAGCGTGTATCCGTAAGGATGTGAGAGTTCGAGTCTCTCCATCGGCACCAGAGAATCAGGACTGCACGAATCTCAAAAGTTATGCCACTATAAAGGTATGAACTCCAAAGCCCTCGAAACGATCAGTCATTTCCTGCTCTTCGCGCTCCTCGTCTTCGTCATCTTCTGGCGCGGGGGAAAGGGGATAGAGGCCACGTGGCTCCTCACCGGAGCGGCGGGAGTAGCGGTCCTCATTCAAGCATGGATCCGTCGGAAGGACGGAGGCGGGGCGGAGGTGCCTGCATTCGTCTGGACGGCGGGTGTGGCATTCTTCCTGTGGACGGTGCTCAGTTACGTTTTTTCCCGCACGCAGAATTACGGTCTTGATGAAGTGCTGCGGGACGGGTCATTGCTCCTTCTCTTATTCTGGATCGTGCGGTGGCAGAAGAAAGAAGGAAGCCTCTCACCCTTCCTCGATCGATTCTTCCGCCTTCTCGTTTGGTTCACGGCGGCCGCTTCCATCGTTGGGTTGGCGGTCTACGTTCTGCAGCCGGTGAACCGTTTCGTGGGCACCTTCTTTTACGTCGGCGCCGTCACGGATTACTGGCCGAACGCCTGGGCTGAATTCGTCCTGCTCACGTGGCCGGTCATTCTCTGGTGGGCGCTGCGCGGGCGGGCCGGGAAGAACCGCGCACTGCGTTTCCTCCTCCTCGGCTTCGTAATCGGGTGCCTCTTCCTCAGTTATTCCCGCGGCGGTGTCATCGCCTTCGCCGGGCAGGTCGTCCTCCTTGCCCTTGTCCGGCTTCCCGCCGTTCGCGGCATGCGATGGAGGACTGCCTTGGGTGACGCCGCGCTTGTCGCCGTCATGGCCATTGGCGTCTTCTTCGGTGCGAATGCGCTGCGCGGACAGTTCCATGACGTCGAATCCATCGGGCGCAAAGTGACGTTTACGGCCGCGGAGGGCGCGTCGTCCCTGACGGAGCGCACGGCTTTCTACCGTCAGGCGTGGGAGCTCTCGCTCCGGCATCCGTTCGTCGGCTGGGGGCCGTACAGCTTCCGGTTCGTGCAGACCCGCCTGCAGGAAGATGTGACGGTGACATCCGACCATCCGCATAACGTGTTCCTGAAGGTCGCCGTGGAGCGCGGCTGGCCGGCGGCATTGCTGCTGGCACTCCTTGCCGCGGCGATTCTGCTTCCCGCGGCGCGGCGTTCTTTCGCGGAAAGAACCGCGGAGGGATCCGTCACGCCGTTCCTCCTCACGGCCGCAGCCGGGGTCCTGGCGCACAACCTCATCGACTTCAACCTGCAGTTCGTCGCCATCGCCTATCCCGGCGTCGTCCTCCTCGGGGCGTTGCTTCCCGCGTCCGCCCGCACCGCATCACGCGGGAGTACCGCGCGGCGCCGGATGGAGATCGCGCTTGCGGTTTTCCTCCTGCTGGCAGCTTTCGTCGAAGGAGTGTTCCTTGTCACTTCCTCCCTCGGGAGGCATGCGGAGGTTGCGGGCAGGACTGATGCCGCCGTGTCATGGTATGCGAGGTCGCAACGGCAGTTCTTTGACCGGGACCTGCGTCTCAGCCAAGCGCACATATTGCTGGAACGCCAAAACTTCACGGGCGCGGAACAGGCGATGCTCACGTACGTTCGCCGCAATCCGGAGGATGCGCGCGGATGGAAGCTCTTGGGTGAAATCCATACGACATTGTTCCGCTATCCCGAAGCGCGCAGGGATTATGAACAGGCCTTCGTCCTGAACCGTTACAACGATCCGGGCGCAGCGGTCGATTACCTGATGGCCCTCGCACGGACGGGCGACGGGACGGACGTTGAGGCCGCCCGAGAAGAAACCGTTCATCTCGTGCGTGCCTATGCGGATGCCATCATACGCAACACCCATTTCATCGCGATATCGCCGCGGGTGAAAGATGTCGCGGAACTGGTGCGCATCGCGTCGATCCTCTACCCGCAGCACAAGGAAGAATTGGAGCGTTTGGGCGGACAGGGATTGATACAAGCCGAAAGGACACGGGAGCGGTTCGAGAACTCACAAGCCGGCTACCTTTGGTGACATGACTGAATAACGTTTGTTGCGCTTGTCAACTTTCAAGACGTTCGTCTTTACCTGTGTCCGCGGGGCGAAGCGGGAAGAAGAATGCATCCCGGCGGGCAGCTGCGCAGGGTTCAAAGAACCTCCCGTCGCCGGAGCGAGGAGGTGTGGTGGGGTGTGTCTGTCGCCCTGCGTCCGCGGGGCGTCGTGGCGTTCACTCCTTTACCCGAATGCCGGGAAGCGCATCACCATGTTCACTGCGAGGAGGGTGATGAGCGCCGCGTGCATGAGCACGTGGGGGAGTGAAGCGTTGTCTGTGAATTGCTTCACGCGTTTCATAATAGCCTCTGTGGAAGAGGGGGAGAGTGTACGGATCTGAGATGTCATGTCCAGTATGCATTGACGACAGTTTCCAGCTTGTGATCTTACAACGTTAGACGACATATTTTGCATTAGAAAGGAGAACAAAGCATGAATTCAGTATGTAGTATTACACAATAACGAATAAGGTTTGTGTTCACTTGAAAGCAAAATTCAATAATACCACACTATAAATAATATGAATGTCCATCTTGCGACGCATGGTCATGTCAAATCGGCGGGAGACGACAAGTGACCCCGGCCGATACAGATGCACTGTTCAGAGTGAAGAAGCATGCTACTATCCCGTGGCTTCGGGGCGTAGCTCAGTTGGCTAGAGCGCACGGTTCGGGACCGTGAGGTCGAAGGTTCGAGTCCTTTCGCCCCGACCAGAGTCATTACATCAAACAACATTCCGTAAGAAAGGATTATCTGCGAACGAAAGGC
This sequence comes from Candidatus Peribacteraceae bacterium, assembly GCA_028703835.1. Lineage (GTDB taxonomy): Bacteria > Patescibacteriota > Gracilibacteria > Peribacterales > Peribacteraceae > CAIKAD01. The sequence goes on from JAQVMB010000003.1 coordinate 38,870, forward strand.
GAGAAGTATATGGTGAGCGAGCGATGTGAGTCGAACCAAGTCCTTTCGCCCCGACCATTCGTCACCCCGCGTTCGCGAGGCTACTCATGGCAGCCCGTCAGGTTCGAGCTTGTTCTGAGGAACGTACGTCGTGGTCTTGTCGAACGCAAAGATTGGAACGATCTGCTATACTGGGCAGGTTCTTTCCCCGTTCTCACATGAAGACACGTTCCATCCTCATCGGCGTCGGCATCGTCGTCGTCGCCATCCTTGCGTGGGCATGGTCCGGCTACAACGGCCTCATCGGCGCGCGCGAAGGCGTGGACGCAAGCTGGGCCCAAGTGCAGACCACGTACCAGCGACGGTTCGACCTGGTGCCGAATCTCGTGAGCACCGTGCGCGGCGCGGCCGCCTTCGAGCAGCAGACGTTCACGGCCATCACCCAGGCCCGCAGCGCCTGGCAGGGGGCGCAGACCCGCGAACAGCAGATCTCCGCGGCCCAGGGGCTGGACGGCGCTCTCGCGCGCCTGCTCGTCACCGTCGAGAATTATCCGCAACTCCAGGCGACGCAGGCTTTCCGCGACCTCATGACGCAGCTGGAGGGCACGGAGAACCGGATTTCCACCGCGCGCCGCGATTACAATGAGACCGTGCGCGGATACAACATCCGCGTGAAACGCTTCCCCACGAACGTGCTTGCGGGGACGTTCGGGTTTGAGCCCGCGGAGCTCTTCGAGAGCGCGCAAGGGGCGGAGACGGCTCCCGCCGTTAATTTTGAACAGTAACCGTTCTCTCTTCGACCATGAGTTTCTTCGAATGTTCCGCCTCCCGGCGCATCCATCGGGCGATGGCAGTCCTGCCGCTGCTGGCGCTCCTTCCGCTTCTGGCCGCCTTCACGGTCCCGCCGAATGACGGGTTCGTGACGGACTCAGCGAACGTCCTGACGCAGCAGCAGAAGAGCGAACTGGACGCGACGCTCGCGGCGTACCGCAACGAGACGAGCAACGAGATCGCCATCCTTCTCGTGCCGTCCTTGGGCGGCGAAGCCATCGACGAGGTGGGCGTGCAGGTAGGCAGGGCGTGGGGCGTCGGGGCGAAGGAGAAGAACAACGGCATCTTGGTCCTTGCGGCGTTGGAGGAACGGCAAGTGACGATCCAAACCGGTTACGGACTCGAAGGCGCGGTGCCGGACATCGTCGCCAAAGGCATCATCGACGAGGACATCGTCCCGCGGTTCCGCGACGGCAAGTACTACGAAGGATTGCTGGCGGCGACGGAGTCCCTCCGGAAGCACATCGGAGGCGAATACACGGCCGATCGGTACGCGGAAGGCGGCATGCCGGACGCGGCGGGGTTCGTGTTTTTCCTGGGTTTCATGGTGCTGAATTTTCTCGGCGCTTTCCTCGCACGGTCCAAGTCCTGGTGGATGGGCGGCGTGCTGGGCGGCGTGTTCGGGCTCATCCTCACGGTGATGTTTTCCTGGTGGTTGGCCATTCCCGGGCTGATTCTCCTCGGCCTGATCTTCGATTTCATCGTCTCCCGCATGCCGCGATCCCGTCACGGCCGCGGCCGCTGGTGGGGAGGAGGCCTCGGCGGCGGAGGGTTCGGGGGAAGGGGGGGAGGCGGATTCGGCGGCGGGTCGTTCGGAGGGGGCGGTGCGTCGGGGAGGTGGTGAGTGTCGAAGGAGACCGACGAAGCCTTTCCTTCGCCATGTCCTTTCGCGCTTGAATCCCACTGGAGATTCCCGCGCATATGGTGCACACTGACATCCGGTCTTTTACCCGCCCATGCGCCGTCTGACGATCCACGGCATCATCGGGGTCCTGCTGCTGGCTGGCTGCGGATGGAACCGCTTGCCGCCCGAGGAAATGCTCCAGAGGGCCGTGGCGCAGAACCGAACCCTAGGTTCGGCCCGCTTCGAAGCGGAGGGATTGCTTCGCGGCACGCTGGCGGGAAGCACGCGGACGATGCGGTTTCTCGTGACGGACGGTCTCGTGCACGAAGGCGGGAAACAAGTGAAAGGCGACGTGCAGGTTTGGCAGGAAGGGGAAAACGACGCGGAGAGGTTTCGCGCCGAAGCCGTGATTTTGCAGGAATCGGAAGCGTACGTGCGTGTCGCCTCCGAAGGCTCCGTCGCCCCGTTCCTTCCGTTTTCACTGTCGTCGCTTCGACTGTCCAGCGGCGCCTGGTTGCGGCTCCCGTTGCGCCCGGACCATGTGTCGACCGGAGCCATCACGCCCGATCCGCGCCTGTTGCGGGAACAGGGCGACGTCATACGGGTGCTCTCGGACGCCGGGGAGGAAGAAGTGGACGGACGGAAAACGCGTCACTTGTTCATAGCAGTGGACACGGAGAAATTGTCGAAATTCTTGTCCCGCGTGACTGCGGAAGAACGCCGGTCCATGGAAGGGGACCTGCTTGCATCGTTCCTTATGGCATCGCAAGCGCACGGAGAGATCTGGATCGACCGACAGTCATTGCACATCCGGCGCCTGTCATGGGTGATCAAGGAGCAAGACAAGGATGCCGAGATCAGTTTTTTGCTGACACTGCGCGATCACGACGCCGCTCCCGCCATAGAACCGCCCCGCGCGGATGAAGTCATTCGGACCGAACCGTCGGGAGCGCAGGAAGAAAGCGGCGAGGCCGAACGCGGCGACAGTCTCCGATCTTCTTCCGTTTCCGTCCCGTAACTATGGACACCCAGCCCGCCCCGCTTCCGAATCCGGACGTTTCCGTGCCGGCATCCGTCGACGGACTCACGTCAGCCCCGCAGCCTGCCCCCGTCAGCGCGCCGCCTCCGGTGGCACCGACGGCAGTCAGGGCGCAGAAGCGGGTATTGGTCGGCATCGGATTTCTTTTCTACGCACTGTATGCGGGTTGGTGCCTCTGGATCATGGCTCAGTTGCCCACCATTGACATCCAATTGTCACGTTTGCAACAGCCCGCACTGGCCAGCGTCGCCATCGGGGGCGTCTTCTTCATCGGGCTTGCGTTGATCCTGTTGCAACGGGTGGCGCGCGCGGACGTGGGCATGGGTACGCGGCAGCAGGGGTTGATACGTGTGCTGCTGGCCGTGGTTCCCGGGATTGCGCTCAGTGCGGCCGTTCCTTTCGTCATCCTGCAGGCGCCGTCGTTTCCCATGGATACCGATCCCGCTGACGCCGCTTCTTTTGTTGCTCCGCTCTCCATCACGCTCAATGTCGCAAGAAGCGCCGCGTTTCTCCAGGCACAGGGGAAGAAGCCGTCCAAATACATGTGGTACACGGATGCGAGCGGGAAGGCCACGGAGACGACGGTGGCGCCGGAGACGACGATGGTCTTTCAGCGTGCGGGCATCTATCCCATAAGCGTTCGCCTCGTGTATGCGGACGGCACGTATCAGAAAATCTCAAAGCAGATCATCATCGGCGATGAGGTATTCGCGGTATCGCCGTTGTACCCCATCGTCGACCAGCCCGCCCGTTTCAGCATCGCGCAGTTGATCCCGGACGTGAAGCAGCTCAAGCAGGCGCAATGGGATTTTGACGGAGACGGGACGGCGGAAGAAACGACGAAAGGGACGGATGCCGTCCATACGTACTACGCGACGGGAGACGTGACGGTGACCGTTATCGTCGATCTCGCCAACCAGACACAGAAGACATATTCACGCATGGTCACGGTTCAGGATCCTCCGTCGTTGCCGTTTCCGGTAACGCTCAAGACGGAACCCAAGACATTGCTCGGGCCGTCGCCGTTCGGCGTGCTCTTCACGTTGGAAACGGAGGAGTCTCTCAAGGAAATCACGTGGTCGTTCGGTGACGGCAAACAGGAGAGAGGCGCGGATCTCACACGCATCGGACACTCCTTCGACAAACCCGGCATCTATTCCGTCATGGCGCGTGCGCGTTCCGGCAGCGGGAAATTGGCGGAGCTCTCCGCGCTCGTTCGTGTGACGGACACGTTGCAGATCGCGGATCTGACATATGAGGGGAAGCCGGAAGTTCGGAACAATATCGTCACGGGCGAAGTGCCGCTCACTGTTCAGCTCACGCCCAAGACGGCGCTTCCGCTCATCCAGTTTTCCTGGGAAGCACCGGATGAAATGGGCGCGGAGATCACGGGAAACACCGTTGCGGCCGTCCTCCGGCGCGAAGGGGCGTATACCTTGACGCTCATCGCGCAGGGTCCCGACGGGAACACCATGCGCCAACCGATCAAGATCAACGTTCGCCCGCCCGCCGCGGAACCGGTCATCGACATGCGTCCGGAGGGAGGAACGGCGCCCCTGCGCGTGACGTTCGACGCGTCACGCACGTACGTTCCGCCCAACGAAGTGATCGCGGGTTTCCGTTGGCAATTCGGCGACGAAGCGCAAGGTGCGACGCCCGAACTGGGCGGTTCGAGGCTGGAACATACGTACGAAAAAGCGGGTGAATACAAGGTGAAACTGACCCTGGTGACGACGAAAGGGAAGGAATATTCCGCCGAGCGGACGCTCATCATCCGGAAACCCGTCCTCTCCGCATGCGCGACGGCAAGCCGCGTGCAATTGAGCGCCGGCGGAGGCGTGCGTTTTGACGCATCCTGCACGACGGGCAAGCCCACCCAGTATCTTTGGGATGTCCGTTCGGAAGCCAGGCCGGGCACGACGTTGGCGCAGAGCGAAGAGAAGACCTACGATCACGTGTTCGCGGAACCGGGCGAGTACCGCGTGACGCTGACGGTGCATGACGGTGCGGGCAGCCAGGATGCCAAGACCTTATCCATTTCCGTTTCCGCGCCATGAAAAAGTCCACCATCCGCATTGCGGCCGTCATCGGCCTTCTCGCCATCGTCATGGGCGCCGTTTTGCCCGGGCTCGCGTTCTGATGCTCTGACCATTCCGGCCCCATAGTAGAACATTTCTTCCTCGCAGACCGATGCGATGGAAGCGCCACGAATCAGGTTATTTTTGGGATAACGTGTCGTTGAGCGGAAGTGCTGCGACTGTCCGGAAAGCCGCATCTACGGCATCGGGCTGTTCCAGGCGAAGGAAGAAGCCCGCCGCGGCGATCATGGCTGCGTTGTCCGTGCAGTATGCGATGGCGGAGGGATGGCGGAGAGTGACGCGGCGGTCCCGGCAAACGTCCGCGGCAAGCGTTCGCAAATGCAGGTTGGCGGACACGCCGCCGACCAGGTGCACTTCACGGATGTCTTGATGCGTCCGAAGCGCCCGCCCGAGACGGTCGCAGAGATGGAGGCAGAGCGCGTGTTCGTACGAAGCGGCGACATTCCGCGTGTCGTCGCGCGCGTCGCTGCGGTCGCGCAGGAGGTATTTGAGCGAAGTTTTCAAGCCCGAGAAACTGAAATCCAACGTCGCGTCCTCATGCAAAGGCATGGGGAAATCGTACAGGTGTATATCACCGTGTTCCGCCGCCGCGGCGATGCTCGGTCCGCCGGGATACGGGAGGCCCAGCATGCTCGCGCCTTTGTCGAACGCTTCGCCCGCGGCATCATCGCGCGTCCGTGCGATGAGACGACCTTCGAGGTGCGAGGTGCGGTGCCAGAGGTCCGTGTGCCCCCCGGATGCCGACAGCGTCAGGACGGGGAAACGGATACCGGCTTCAGGTTGACCTGCGGGAACCAGCCAAGGGGAGCTGAGATGTCCGAGCGTGTGGTGGACGCCGATGACGGGGATTCCCCATGTCGCGCCCAGCACGCGCGCCGAAGTCGTGCCGACCAGGAGGGACCCCAGCAAACCGGGGCCTTTCGTGACGGCGATGAGGCTGATATCCCTCCATGTGCAGCGGGCTTCTTTCAGCGCCGCATCGAGGACGGGCGTCATGCAGGCCACCTGCTGCCGTGCCGCTTCCTCGGGAATCACGCCGGCCAGACGCTCAAACGATTTCTTCGAACTCGAAATGACATTCGACAGCACCTGCGTGCCGTCGCGTACGACGGCAACTGATGTTTCATCGCACGATGTTTCGATCCCGAGCGTCAGCATTTAAGGAAGAATATTCAAGGATACAAGAGAGCAAGAGACAACATCCGGACGCTTCGCATTATACATTTCTTGTCTCTTGGACATCGGATATTGAACATTGAATTGTTGACAGGGGATTCTACACTGGAAGCATGTTTGACTTGTTTCCGTCGCGGACCGTGGCCGTGGAGATCCTCGGCTTCCCAATTCACTGGTACGGTATCCTGTACGTTCTGTCCTTCATCATAGCGATGGTTCTGCTGCCGCGCTTGCAGCGGTACAGGAGTCTTTCGCTCCGTTCGGAGCAATGGCTTGACGTCATCTCGTGGGGCATCGTCGGCGTGCTCGTGGGGGGACGGCTGGGCTTCGTGCTCTTCTATGAACCCTCGTATTTCCTGCAGGCTCCCTGGAAAATCATCGCGGTGTGGGAGGGCGGCATGTCTTCGCATGGCGGGTTCATCGGCGTTGCGGTTGCGATGCTTCATGCGTTTCGCAAGCACGGCATTCCCGTCTGGAAAGCGGCGGATCTCGTGAGCGTTCCCGCCGCCATCGGGTTGTCATTCGGCCGCATGGGCAACTTCATCAACGGAGAACTGTACGGCACCGTGACCGATCTTCCGTGGGGCATGGCTTTTCCCGGCGCACAAGGACTCCGGCATCCCGTGCAGTTGTACGCCGTGGCGCTCGACCTGTGCATCGCTTTGGCGTGTTTCTTCCTGCTTGCCCGGGGAACGCCGAAAACGGACGGGCGCCTCTTCGCCGTTTTCCTCATGCTCTATGGCATCGTCCGGTTCTCCCTGGAATTCCTGCGTGACCAAACATATGAGCCGTTGTTGTTCCTCACGCGCGGACAGGCGCTGACAGTGCCCCTGTTGCTGGCCGGTTTGGCGTTGTGGTTTGTCCTTCCGAACTTGGCCAAAGATACGCGCTGATATTCCCGCGTCCGGGATTCGAGGTTTACTGCCGCGGCGGGGAAAGAATGTTCGCCAGAAAACTGCGGCGATGCAGCGGACACGGCCCGTGCCGCTTGATCCGCATGCAATGCTCTTCCGTTCCGTAGCCTTTGTGTTTGTCGAAACCGAAGGCGGGAATCAGAGAGCCCCAGCGCCGCATGATCCTGTCACGCGTCACCTTTGCGAGAATGGATGCGGCGGCGATGCAAGGCTCCGTTTGATCTCCGCGAATCACGGAAATATGGGGAAGGTCGAACCGGAAACGGTCCCGGCCATCTACGAGAAGAAATTGCGGATCTGCACGGAGACGAAGCCTTCTCACTGCTTCTTGCATGGACAGTTCCGTGGCCCGCAAGATGCCGTCACGCTCGATGATTTCTTGTGACACGATGCCGATGCCGTACGCACAATGCGTCGCAATCCATTCATAGGAAATTGATCGCTGTTCCGGCGTGAGCACCTTACTGTCTGCGATCTTCACGCCCTTCCCGAGACGCCGGGGTGACCAGCAGGGGAATGGTGTCCTTCGCTTTCGGACGAGAGGCTCCGTCAGGATGGCTGCCGCGGCGACCACCGGCCCCGCGAGCGCGCCCCTGCCTGCTTCATCGATGCCTGCGATGAGTGAAATGGAAGTTGACAGGAACATATAATCAATTAATATACACTTTCAGTTCTTTCTTACAGTACAACGAAATCAACAGTGTTTCATTGAGGATCAGTCGGATGGCACGCTGTTGATTTCTCAGGGGGGTTCCCTAACCGAAAGGAGGAGCAAACATGAATGCTCTCCGGGAGCTTCTCTCCATGGACGAGGGATTGCGAATGCAAGCATTTGCAATCGTCTGTCTTGCACTCTTTGCCGCCGTCGGCGGTCTCTGGACCGTCATACGAAAGCGCTGAGTGCGGAGAGGGAATCAACAACGAATGCCGCCGACACTCCTTCGGGAGCTGAAGGCGGTATTTTTATTGCCTGACAGCGTTGAGCAACATCCGTGCGATCTCCCGTTCATTCCAGGGAATCTGACCAACGTTCGTCATCATCGTCGTATCGCTGCCTTTGCCGCAGAGAAGGACCACGTCTCCTTCCTTCGCCTGTGAGAAGAGATAGCGGATGGCTTCCAGACGATCCGGAATCTTCCGTGCGATCGCGCGTGATTGGTCGATGCCCGACCACACTTCCTCGATGATGCGTCCCGGATCTTCGGTATAGGGGTCTTCGTTGCTCACCACCACGACGTCCGCATACGAACTGCAAATGCGGCCCACTTCCGGACGCTTCTCGCGCATGCGGTCGCCGCAGCTGCCCGTGAGCACCAGCAGGCGCTTGCCTTCGGTCAACGAGGAGCGGATGGACGACAGTGTTTTCTCATATGCGACGGGCGTGACGGTGAAATCCACATAGACCGTGAACGATTGCGGCCCCTCGATCGATTCGAGGCGGCCGGGAATGCCCGTGAAGGTTTCCAGGGACCTGACGCTTTGCGCCGGGGAAATGCCCGCCGCTTCAGCGCACGCCAGCGCGCAGAGCGCGTTCTCCACATTGAAAAGCCCCGGGACGGAGAGCCGCAGCAATCCCGCGTCTTCCGTATTTCCGTTGCGAGCCGTCCTGTGCAGGGAAGCGGTAACGCCGGGGGGTCCGGAACGCAATGCGTCCGCCCACAAAATCGTGTCTTCACGGACGGATTCGGTCGAGGGGGCTGCTGTGGCGTAGCCGATGGTCCGCTCTGACGGATAGGAGCAGTAGGGCGCAAACGTGGGATCTTCCCGGTGCAGGACTTTCGTGCCGCGGCCGCGCAGCATGGCGAAGAGCAAGCCTTTGTCCCGCCGGTACTGTTCCATGCTGCCGTGGTAGTCGAGGTGCTCGAACGACGTGTTCGTGATGGCTGCGACGGAAGGCCATGTCCATCCGCTGCGTCCTTGCACAAGGCCGTGCGACGAGTATTCCAGGACCGCGTGCGTGCACCCGGCGCGGACCAGCGTGCGCAGGAAACGCTGGATGACGAAGGGAGACGGGGACGTCTTCTGCGTCGCGTTCCATGTGACATCGTCCTTCACGCGGAAGAACGCCGTGGACAGCGCTCCCGTGGAGAAACCCGATGCCTGCAGGATGTGCGCCGTCATGCCCACCGTCGTTGTTTTTCCATCCGTGCCGGTGATGCCGATGACGGTGAGGCGGCGCGCTGGAAAACCATACAACGCCGCCGCCGCCAAAGCTTTGCCGCGATGCCACAGGAGGCGAAGCGGATTGCGCGCGTGGATGAGGCGTTTGAGTCGTCGGATCATGGCTGCTGCGGAGACGACAGGATAGCATGCGCCACCTTGATGTCGGACTTGATTTGTTCCTGCAGCACTTCGCGCAGTGGAAAGTCCGTGACGTCGCGGATGAATGCCACGACGTGTATGCGAAGAGCGTCGGGCGCATCGGGAATCGCTTCGCCCGGGACGTGCACTTCGCAGGAAATCGTGTCGTCGTACACCGGACGAGGCCCGTAGTGCATCACCGCTTCTTTTCGTTCATCGTCCAGCCACGTGAAGCAGGCGTAGATGCCCTGCGCCAGTTCCGCGGGCACGTCCTTCAAATGGAGATTGATGGTCGGCGTCCCGATCGTCCTACCTCGTTTCCTGCCCGGAACAACGCGTGCGGTGAAATCGATGGCAGATGCTTGTGGCACGGCGAAAGAATAGGGGATCGGCGGGTGAGACGGAAGCATTATCGCGCCGTAGCGGTCGGTATGACGGGCGCTTGCAGCACGGCTTTGCCCGCCAGGCGAGCCGTCCCGCCGATGAGCGCGGCGATGCGTCCCCAGGTCCATCCAGCAATGCCTCCGATCGCACGGGTGGTCAGGCGAAGCGGTTCTTCAACCGCAACCTTCGAAAGCGTGCCTCCCACGGCATTGCTGATGTTCGCATGCAATCCTTTCGATCGGTCATATTTCAAAGGACTGAGAATATTCTTCCCCGTTTGGACCACTTCCTTCCCGGCCGTATTGACGAAGCCTTCAATACTCATGTGTATATTATACAACAAAGTTCATTCCGGTACAATCTGCCGATTCAACGTTGCCTTCTGTCAGATGAGTATTCGAAAACCGTATGAGGCTTGTATACTGCCTGTGGTGGGATGGCCGAGTGGTCGAAGGCGACCGACTTGAAATCGGTTAAACCTCATAAGGGTTTCGTGGGTTCGAATCCCACTCCCACCGCCATCCGGCTTCGTGTGATTCACTTCGTTCATCACACTACGCCGTGATTGTCTGCTACCACAGGCTCGGCGAAGTTCCGAACGAAGCGAGGAACGAAGACGGCCCACTCCCACCGCCAGAATTGTTTGCGTCAAACCGACCCAGTTACATTATGATCTGCGATAAAGCCCGCGAAGCCCGGAGGGCGAAGTGGGCTCCCACCGCCATGAACCAGAGCTCGCTTCGCTCGCTCGGTTCATGGCAAGCCACCCCTTACACACGCCAAACACTCGAGGCGCTCTTGGTTCCAGGCAACGCCATCATACTTCATTCAATGCTCTCTGCATGCCGAACTGTGCAGGAATTGACGGCGGATCATTCATCTCCCGCAAGCCTTCGTCGCAGTTGTTCATTGGAAGGAAGCCTGTCCGGAGAGACCGTCCGCTTCCTCCAAATCTCCCGCAGCAGGTCCAGGTACGCAGGGTCCGTTTGCAGCCTGTCTACGAAAATTTTTGCGCTCTCGAGGAAGCGGCTCTGTTTTTGGTTGGCTGCAAATGCAAAGATGGCCGTAACAAATATATCTTCGCCCCCCGTCACTTCCGAGCGCACCTCATCCTGCACGGCATCCATAATGCTGTCGACATCCAATCCTGCGAGGAACTTCAGGTCCTCCGCAGTACCCGAGGGGAAGTAGTGGTTCACGCCGAGGCGGCGCAAGGAAGCGGGGAGCTGGAAATCCGCGATGACATCTGCAACTTGCGAAGCAAGTCCGCCTTCACTGTGGTGATCTTCCACCACGATGAGATGCATCGTTTCCAATGCGGCCTGGAGAATCGCCGAAGCATCCAGCGGGCGGATGCAGGAGACGTTGAGGACGCGCACCTGGATCTTCTCTTCTGCCAGAAGCCGGTCGGCGGCTTTCACGGCGTCATGCACGGTGATGCCCGTGGCGATGATCGTCGCGCGGTCGGAGACGTCGCCCGCGCCGCGCACGATGTCGATCTTTCCGTCGAAGACGTAGTCCTTGCCGTAGAGGACGTGCCCCTCCGGCGTCTTCAGTTGCTCGTGGCCGGTACGCGCGAAGAATGTGTAGACGCTCTGCTCACCCTCCGCCACCAATTGCATGGCCCGTTCAGCCGTCGCCCCCGCTTGGTTCGAATCGGCCGGCATCCACACTTGCGTGCGATCGAAGGGAATATTCAGGTAATTGCGGTCCTGGTGCGTTTCGCCGTCTTCCCCGACGGACAATCCCGCGTGCGTACAATCGTGGAGAACGGAGCAAGGGATATGTCCGGCATTGATATCGATGAGCCGCGCATTCGCCCTGGCCTCATTCGTGCCGAAGGCTGCGAAGGTGTACGTGAGCGGAAGGAAGCCTGCCTGCCGCATTCCCGACGCCATCATGTACATGTTCGCTTCCGCGGCGCCGCAGTTGATGACGCGGCCGGGGAACTCCTTCTCGACGACGTTGAAGCCCCCGGATCCGGCCAAATCCCCGTGAAGGACAACGATACGCGGATCCGCTTTCATTAAATTCTTCAGGTGCACCGCGCCGAAATCCGTGCGTGCCGCGCCTTTCTCCGTCGTGATGATACGGTCGACGGGAGCAGGCGGGGGGAGGGGAGTGGAAGCGGGAGGGGCGCCTTCATAGCGCTGCTGCAAGCGGAGACGGTGCTTCTCATACTTCTGCGTCACTTCCGCCAGGGGGGGAAGATTCTTCAGTTCCTTCTCCGCGTCGGGATCTTTCATCGGGGAGCCGTGGAAAGCGGCGGAACCCTTGTTCGCAGCCGCTTCCATGGTGGGGATGCCGTGCCCCATCGTCGTGTAGTAACAGACGAACACCGGACGACCGTTACCGGCCAGGGTATCCGCCGCATCCAATCCCGCTTCCACCTGCGCGGGGTCATTGCCATTCTGCACTTCCACGACCGCCCATCCCATGGATTGGAATATCGCTGCGATGTCCGATGCCGCGACTGTCGACGGGATCCCCGACAATTGGATGTCATTGATATCACCGTGTACGACGAGCCTGTCCGTACCGAGCTTGCTCGCCTGACGCGCCGCTTCCAAGACCTGCCCCTCCTGCGAGTCGCCGTCGCCGATGAGGACGTCGGTGAAGCCGGTTTTCCCTAGCATCTTCCATCCCAGCGCATGGCCGAGACCGTTACTCATGCCTTTCCCGAGCGGGCCGAAGCCGAACGGAATGTCGCCGATGCCCGCTTCCACGTGTCCGGGGAGTCCGTCCGGCACTCGGAATGCGTCGATGATGGCTTGCGGGGACGCGAGGCGGGGATCGCGGATGCCGCGGCCTCCCAAGTACTGCAATCCGTACGCGAGGACGGAAAGATGGCCGGCGCTCATGCGCAGGGCGGCGTCCTTCTGCGGATCACGCCGTCGCAGGAGCGCGTAGGCGAACGTGAAGGCGGAAAGCGGCCCGCCCGGATGCCCGGACTTGTGCTTCCGCGGCGCTTCGATGGCCAGATGCATCAGGATCTTGTGTGCCAAGTCGTACGCTTCCGTTTCGTCGGAGGTGAGCGTCTTCGCTTCATCCGGCCCTATCCAAATGCGGGGCGTTTGTGATTCTGCGGCGAGGATGCGCTGCGCGGAAAGGGGGACGACGGAGGGATCCTGCCCGACGAGCGTGTGTGGATCAGGACGAGAGTGCGGCATGCGCCGAGTGTATGGCTCCGTGTCCCGTTCGTAAAGAATCAGAGGGGCTTGCAGGCGCGCCTGCGATGCACAGGGAAACCTGCTGCAACGCCGCAAGCCTCTTGTCGATAAGCCGCCCCGGATCACCCGAAGCTTTCAGGACATGCAATGCTTGTTGGCGTACCAGGAGCGCTTCATGGAGCGCATGCTGTGTCTCCCCTCCGAATAAGACGTGCAACGCCAAGCGGTACCGGTCATGGAGCGTCAAGACAGTGCAACCGTTCCGCATCATTTCATCACTGTGGTGCAGGGCGATGTTCTCGCCGCAGCCGACCAGGATGTCCGCAAAGGTCCGCATGAAATTGAAGTATACGACGACAGCATCATGCGTCCATCACGGTTCGATGATGAGCATCGCCTTTCGCCCTTCCCGGACCGTTTCTTTGACGCCCGTCCAATCATGGATGGCGGTGAGAAGGATGTCTTTGTCATACCGGTAGCGTTCACCGCGCCGCGTGCCGGGGTCATTGACGATGAAATGGTCCTTGTCATACCCGATGATCACGAGCATGTGGTACCAGGGACCGTCGCCGCTGAAGAACGGGTTGCCGAGATCTCTTCCCGCAGCGGGGACGATGACGGGTTTCCCCGTACGAAGAATACCTTCCAAGGATTCCCTCGTGACGTCCGTCCGGACGGACGCCGAAAGGCCGAACCGTTCCCGAGCGATGGCCGCGAGTTGTTCCACGGTCACGTCATCGGGAAAATCCCTCTCTTGCTCCCACGCGATGAGCGCTTGCAACCGGTCTTCCGCGCCTTGGCGATCCAGCGGTTCGCCCAAAATATAGTGCATAACCATCAGGAGTGACATTTCTTCGCACGCCTCTTCATGCAAGGCGTCCCAGAGGGCGAACGGGGCTTGCGGCGAAAACGGCACGTCGATGAGGACGCTGGAGGGCATAGAAGACGATGACGGCGTTACGGGCGCAATCCCTCTGTCTGAAGAAAGGAAACCGCTTCCTGCGGCGGACGAGGCACGGCTGTCCGCAGGTGACCGGTACAACACTTCCATTTGCCGCGGGTCCGCGGGCACCGGCTCCCCCGTGCACCCCCACAGAAGCAGTGCGAAGCCGCAAACAATGACACGACGCATGGCCGGAGCGTACCGCAACGGCGTCTTCTTGCCCATTTTCTCCCGTAAACGCTGTACAGCATCCGCGAAAGGAACGATCATGATCGCTTCACACATTCCCCAGACACTATGCACAAGAGTATTCCATCATTGCTGATGTTCCTGACGCTCCCGTTGTCTGCGGCGGCCGCCGTGACCGATCCGGTCATCGTCACGGTGGAAGGCCAAACGGTCGTCCTGACCGATGTCGCTTCCGACCGGTGGTATGCCACGTTCATCCGTGATGCCGTCGCATCGGAAATCGTCAGCGGGTATCGGGACGAAGAAGGCAACCCCACGGGCAAGTTCGGGCCCGCCGACGACGTGACGATCTCACAGGCGTTGAAGATCGCCGTACTCGGCGCGGGATACGATCCGGACCGCTTCCCCGCCGTGGAAACCGACCTCGGCGCACATTGGGTCCTGCCGTACCTGTCGGTTGCCTCTTCGGAGGAATTCACGTTATTCGACCAGCGCATTGCCATAGACCGTCCCGCCACACGGGCGGAAGTGGCGAGCCTTTTCGCGGACGCCTTCCGCATCGATACCGAGACATCCGTCGGCAACAGATATGACGACGTCGGCTTCTCCACTCCCTACGCATTTCCCATCGAAGCCCTCAGCAGGGACGGCGTCCTCAACGGTGACACGGATGACCGCGGCAATCCTGTCGGTCGTTTCCGGCCGATGAGTTTCATCAACAGGGCGGAAGTGACCAAGATGATCATGGTGGCCCGTTCCAAATACGGCATGCCGGGCGAAGGCAGAGGAGAAACGCAGTCGTCCTCGTCGTTCACCTCCTCGGCACGCTCGTCATCCTCATCAAGCAGGTCATCCTTGTCATCTGCATCGTCATTCTCTTCCTCTTCCGCCTCATCGCATTCAGGTTCGTCACGTTCCGGCCTCAGCAGCAGCGCGGTTTCTTCGTCGGCCTCATCGGTCTTGTCCGCAACCGTCACGCTGACCGATGCCGGCTTCTCCCCGTCCGAGTTGCGGATCCAGGCGGGCGCCACCGTACGATTCCGGAACGATTCCTCGGGACTGATGCGTATCGTTTCCGATCCCCACCCCGCCCATACGGATTTCCCGGCGCTCGACGCTCTGCAGAATTACAACCCCGGCGAAAGCTTCTATTTCACGTTTGCCCAGCAAGGGACTTGGGGATACCACAACGAAACGACGCCGACGACAGGGGGAACGGTCGTCGTCGAATAAGGGTCCAAGAATTCAGGATTGCATGAAAAGAAGGTGGATTCCAAGGATCATGATGCCAATGGCCCTTGGAATCTGTCATGTGTGTTCGTTTCTGTATTCCTGAAATCATGAAATCCTGCAATCCTTGAGTCACACATGGATTCTCCCGCAATCCCGGAGCATACTGTCCGCGTCATTCCCTTCCGCTCCCCCATGAAACTTTTCCTTGATACGGCCAATGTCGCCCACGTCGCCGAAATCGCCTCGTGGGGCGTCCTCGACGGCGTCACCACGAATCCCAGCCTGGTGGCCAAAGAAGGGAAGGACTTCAAGCAGACGGTCCTGGAAATGTGCAAGCTCGTTCCGTGCGTGAGCGCGCAAGTGACCGCCGCGGATGCCCCGGGCATGATGGAACAGGGGGAAGAATACGCGGGCTGGCACAAGCATGTGGTGGTGAAAGTGCCGATGACAACGGAAGGCTTGAAGGCGCTCACGCATTTCAAATCCAAAGGCATCAAGACGAATACGACGCTTGTTTTTTCCGTCACGCAGGCGATCCTCGCGGCCAAGGCCGGGGCGACGATCATCAGCCCCTTCGTGGGGCGCATCGATGATACGGGAGAAAACGGCATGGCGCTCATCGCCGACATCATGCGTGCGTGGGAGCACTACGGTTTCGACTGCGAGGTGCTCGTCGCATCCACGCGCAATACGGAACACATCACGGAAGCGGCGCGGCTCGGTGCCCACATCTGCACCATCCCGTACGCGGTTTTCAAAGAACTCCCGCAGCATCCGCTCACGGATACGGGCTTGAAGAAGTTCCAGGATGATTGGGAGAAGGTGAAAAAATGAGAGAGAAGGTGCACACTGTCCGCATGATCAACCACATAGGCGTCATCGGTCTCGGTACCATGGGCGCGAATCTCGCACGGAATGCCGCCCGCAACGGCGCGACGGTCGCCGTTTTCAACAGAACCGGCGTAAAGACCGAAACATTCATCAAAGAACATGGGAAGGAAGGAACATTCCTGGCTTGTCATACGGCGAAGGAATTTTGCATGAAGCTTCCTCAACCGCGCGCGCTTCTGCTGATGGTCAAAGCCGGCGAAGCGGTGGACGACATGATTGCCGAGCTGACGCCGCATCTTGAGCGCGATGACATTCTCATCGACGGAGGCAACAGCCACTACGCGGATACCGAACGGCGTTGCCGTGAACTCGCGAAGCACGGCATCCGCTTCGTCGGCATGGGCGTAAGCGGAGGCGAGAAAGGCGCGCTCGAAGGACCGAGCATGATGCCGGGCGGCGATCCCGAAGCCGTGGAACTCCTGCTTCCTCTTTTGCGCACGATGGCTGCGGATGACGGGGAAGGCGGAAAATGCGTGGCGTATATGGGACCGGGAGGAGCCGGCCACTTCGTGAAGATGGTGCATAACGGCATCGAGTACGGCGTGATGCAGCTGATCGCGGAGGCGTACGCCATTCTTCAAAGTATGGGCTTGGATCAAGCGAAGATCGCGACGACAGTGAAGGGCTGGAACACGGGTGACCTTCAAAGCTATCTCATCGAAATCACCGCAAAGGTTCTGGCGAAGAAAGATCCGGAAACGGGAAAGTATCTGGTCGAGCTGATCAAGGACGAAGCGGGACAGAAAGGGACGGGACGATGGACCGTGGAAGCGGCGATGCGATACGGAACGTCCGTTCCCGTGATGACGGCAGCGGTGGAGGCGCGCGAGCTCTCGGCACATCGGGAGCATCGAGTGAAGCGGAGCGAAACATTCCCTTCTGCAACGATGGAGACGTCGATGGAGCCGTTCGGAACGGACGCCGTCAAGTCGGCTCTGACATTGGCGACGATCGCAACGTATGGACAGGGTTTCGAATTACTCGACGCTGCGTCGAAAGAAGAAGGATGGTCCCTGTCATTGGCGGAGATCGTACGCATCTGGCGGGGAGGCTGCATCATCCGTTCCTCGCTCCTCGGAACCCTCCAAGAAATCTATCAAGAAAAGGAAACGACACAGAAGAAACTGAAACGAGAATGCCTGAAGCGATTCGAAGGGCAACCACAGCTCTCTTGGCGTATCACGACGGCGTACGCGATCAGCCGCGGGATCCCGGCGCCCGCCCTCGCCGCTTCCATCGCATACTATGACACCCTTCGTGCCGCATCACTCCCGCAGAACCTGATCCAGGCGCAGCGGGATTTCTTCGGCGCGCATACGTACGAACGGACGGACAAGGACGGCGCATTCCATACCGAATGGGAGTAACCTAGCAGCCATGATTTTCTCGCCTCTGCCCGGCACGCCGCTCATCACCCAAGGGTTTGGCCAGAATCCGGATCTCTATGCGCCGTACGGGTATGCCGGTCATAACGGCTTCGATTTCGGCGTGCCGGAAGGGACGCCCGTCTTCGCCCCGCATGACGGCGTCGCCGCCGTGAAAGACGACGGGCCGAACGGATACGGTTTGTACATCGTCATCGAGGCGCCGAACCGCCGCAGCATCCTTGCACACCTGTCGCAGACGACGCTCGTGAACGGCCAAACCGTGTACCAAGGCGATCCGATTGCGGCGAGTGGATCCTCCGGAACCGGTACCGGCCCGCACCTCCATTGGACGTTCAAGATCCTGAAGAATGGCGCCGTCCAGAACAAATCCAACGGCTACGACGGCGCGATGGACGTTTCGGAATTGACGCGCCTGCGGCTCCCGCAGGATTTGCATGCGGATGCGCTGTACGCCGGCGACGCAACACCGTACCTTTCCGCGGTTTTCGCCGCCGATCAAGTCCTGCACAGGGTCGTATCATGAGAAATTCTGTCCCCATAGAGAACGAACCCCCGACGATATCGTCAGTTTGATGTCGGTGATGCGTCCAGTGCCAGCATCGCCGCACCGCGCGTCGCGGCATCGTCCAGCATTCTGATGGCGAGGGAGGGGAGGGGAGTGCCGGGCAACGTCCAACGTGCGAGTTCTTTCCCTATGGCAGGCAAGAACGGACGCAGCGCCCTGCCCGTGCTGCCGCCGAAGACGATGATCGAGGGGTTCAGGAAATGCGTCAGGTTCGTGCAGAGCCAAGCGGTTTCGAGCACGACGTGCGGGTGGAGGAACGCGCATGCCTCACCCGCGAGCAGGTCATCGGGTTTCTCGGCCGCCGCACAACGTTTCCTCATGGCGGTTCCGGAGAGGAATTGCTCCGTCTCGCCGCGCTTTTCGTCCGTTTCGTACGGAGGGAGACCCGGGACAAGGAGCGTATGGCCGATTTCCCCGGCGCAGCCGTCCGCGCCCGCGTAGAGCTTGCCGTCGATGACGATGCCGCCGCCCACGCCCGTCCCCATCGTGACGCCCACGACGACGCGCAAACCTTTTCCCGCACCCGCGCGCGCTTCCCCGAGCGCGAAACACTGAGAATCGTTCCCGACAGCGACTTTCATGCCCAATCGTTCCGAAAGGAGGTCCCGCAGGGGGAACCCGTCGCCGCCTTCGATGTTGGGAATGCGGAGAATGGACCCGTTCCCTTGCGAAACGAGGCCGGGTACGCCGATGCCGCACGCGACCGTATCTGGGCGTTTCCAAGCGGACGCGTGGCGAATGACGTCGTCCACGACGGCTGCGAACCCTCTCTCGCGCTCCGTCGGCACCCGTTCCGACCGCAAGAGTTCCAGCGTCGACGCATCGTACAAGCCGTAGAGTACTTTCGTGCCGCCGATATCGATACCGAGGACGGTCTCCATGGCGCCACTGTACCACAGCGTGCCGCCCATCCTCACGACGAATTGCTGGTTCGATGGACGGGACTTTTGGTATACTGCATTCCTCACCGATTTCCAGAGGTTGAGTACGGTTCTCTCCCGAGCATGGCACGTTCATCCCCCACACCGGAAGAAGAGCTGGCCGATGCGTACGGCAAGTATGCCGATGCCATATTTCGACACTGCTATTTCCGCGTGTTTGACCGTGAGCGCGGGAAGGAGCTGATGCAGGAAACGTTCATGCGCGCGTGGACGTATGTGGCGGACGGCAAGAAGAAGAAAGTGGAAAACATGCGGGCATTCCTCTACCGGATCGCGAATAACCTCATCGTCGACGAAGTGCGCAAGAAGAAGGAACTGTCGTTGGATGAACTGCAGAAAGGAGGGTGGGATCCCGGCTATGACGGCCTTGCGGACATGCAAAAGAAAGTCGAACAGAACAAAATTTTCTCCCTCTTGCATAAGGTGCCCCGTGACTACCGCGAAGTGCTGGTGATGCGGTACATCGACGGCCTGACCCCCGCGGAAATCGCCGAGATTCTCGGGGAATCACCCAATGCCGTGTCGGTGCGCCTCCACCGCGGAATCAAGCAACTCCATGCGCTCATGGGAGGGGGGCATTGATGCTTCAACGTTCCGCGCCATCCTTCTTCATCACGTCATTCCCCGTGGTTTGATACCCCGAAGCTTGCTTCGGTTCCTTGTTTTCCCGCGGGACCATGACGCTGTTTTCTACCCCACCCCGCTCACTCCGTTCGCACCCCTCCCCATGACGGGGAGGGGTTGGATGTTCTTCTGCCGCCGGATACCGCTTCAGCTTGCTGCGCGGTAGTTCATTTCCGTCGGTCCAATCAAATACACATCGTTGTAAGCCGGGTTCGCGGCAGTCGTCTACTACTCGTAGATGAAAGACGGGCCGACCATCCTGAGGGCAGCGGGGACATCAGTCTTCCTTTCGCCGGAAGAAAAGGAGGCTCTGTGGCAACCAATCCTCAGGCTCACGATAGCGGAGAGATCGCAACCGATGCCTTGGCTTGCATTGCAAAGACTCTCCCGATTCAGTCTTGCGGCGACGGGCTTGTTCGCAGGCGTCGTCCTGTTGTTTGCGCTGGCACATGCCGCCTCCGACCGTGCCATGCCGGGAGACATGCTGTACGCCGTCAAACTGCGCATCCTGGAGCCGATCGTCGGTGCCATCCGTTTGACGCCCATGGCGAAAGCGCAGTGGGAGGGGGAACGCGCGCTGCGCCGTCTCGAAGAAGCGGAAAAATTGGCTGCGGTCGCCGCCCTCGACGGAATGAAGCAGGAAGTGCTGATGCGCAACATGACGGAACACCTGACGCAGGCGGAACGGCATGCCGGCGACCTATCTGCGCAAGGCGATCCCGAAGGCGCGACCAGCCTCCTCGATGACTTGGAAACATCGCTGGGCGCCCATGCGGCGGTACTGCGGGTCATACGACAGATCCAACCGCAGGAATCGGGTGAGTATACGGCGGTAGGGGGCTTCCTTGACTCCGTGCAGGAAGCCGAGGAAGAAATCTCCGTTTCGCGGGAACGTCACGAACGGACCGTTGCGGAGACGCAAGGATCGGATGCCGCCTTGGCGTCCGCAAAAATCGAACAAACGGAGCGTCGGTTGAATGAAGCACTCGCCCTGTTCCGCGAGTCGGACGGTCTTCCCCACGCCGCGATGAGGGAGGCGGCGGCGAAAATCTCTTTCGCCGACAGGATGCTGTCGTATGCACGGACCTACGAACGAAACGGCAAAGAAGAGGATGCTCTTGCCTTGGCACGCACGGCATACAAGTCCGTGGAGGAAGCGCACGTGCTGTTGCGCATGCAAGCGGGCGGCCTGACGGCATCGGGCACCGTGTCATTACCCGGGGGCGAAGATGATGCAATGACCGCTTCAGGTGCCAGCGTGTCGCCGTCGGCAATCTCGGCTGAGCGGGTGACGGAAAGCATCAGGATGACGGACGAAGGGTTGCAGGATGCGCGAGCGGTTTGGATGCGGTACGGCGGCACGGCGGATCCGATGGAAACCGATGAGGCGCGGCGCCTGTTCACGGAGTCCGAAGACGCCCTGCAATTGGCCCGCGGCCTTTTGGATCGGGGAGAAACCGACGAGGCCTATCGCCAGGTGCAACGGGCGCAGCAGACACTCTGGCACGTCGGACAAATGCAATATCCGCCGTCATCTGCCACAGAAGACAATTCGCCTTACGGCGAAAACGGCCCCGATCCATCCGACGGAAACGGCTGAATGGTCATGGGGAAAGCGGGCGAACAGCTTTTCCCGTGATTATGGCATGTCCGATGTAAGAAGCCGCGAGAGCGCGCGTCTACATCATCAGTTTCTCATGTCACACGCGTTGCTCCGAAGGGCAAACACCATTCCATCTTTATTTCTTTCCTTCATACAAATCTATGTCTATACATAGAAAAAGGCCAAATACACGTTCCGTACGGACCGTACGGCGATTGGGCCAGCGAAATCCGGACGCGTCGATGCACCCCATGACCAGGACGGTCGCATCGGTCAGCGCCATCGCTGTCCTGTTCGCATCGGTGGCGTCGGGCATGACGTACGCCGCAGGCGATTCGTTCGCGGGCGTGGGCAGCAGCCTGATGCAGCTTGCATGGTCGCCTTTCTGGGCGTATCAGGATGCGACGGACGCGTCGAACGCGGACACGGACGTCGATGCGTTGGTCAATGCCGGCACATCGAACGAGACGCTCCTCCTGCAGGACGGAGACGGCCTGCTCCCGGGGTTTTCGTTCCAGCATGCCGATGTCTTCAACGCCGCGGATACGGACGTCCTTTCTCCCGTCAATGCGGGGGCGTGGAACGAGTCGTTGATCCTCCAAACGGGAGGCGGCTTCCAGACGGCGGCTGCGGCGGCTGACGCCGCGACGGACGTCCAGTCGCTCATCAACGCCGGTTCGTCCAACGACACGGGCGTCATCCAGAGCGGCGGCGGCGTACAAGACGCAACGGTGGTCAATACGGCCTCCACCGGAGTGGATTCGCAGATCAATGCGGGTTCCTCGAACACCATCGGCATTTTCCAGGGTAACTCCCCGTACGTCGGAGGAGTGTCCTGGGGTCCTTCCGTCGGCGGCAGCACGCAGACGTCGGGCGGATGCGGAACGAATTGCAGTTCCTCGTCCGTGAGCGGAGGTTGCGGATCTAACTGCAGCTCATCGTCCAGTCTGCCGTGTACATCTGACTGCGGCTCTTCTTCTTCGAGCGTAAGCTCCTATTCGTCAAGCAACGGCTGCGGTTACGGCTGCAGCTCGTCATCCAGCAGCCCGTGTACTTCCGGCTGCGGCGGCGTCCTCGGGAATCAGGCTGCGGAAATCATCGCTTCTGCAAACACAAACGTTGACTCCACCAACAACGCCGGCAGCCAGAACAACACGACGGTCGCCCAGAACGGAACGGGCGGCTGGGATTGGCTGGGTGGTTGCGGTTCCTCCGGTTGTCCAAGCGGCTGCCAGTACGGCGGCTACGGATGCCAGCAGCCATGTGATGACGGTTGCGGAGGCGGCACGCCTGCCGTCCAGAACGCGGACGTGACGAGCGTGGCCCTCTCGGGAATCGGATCGATGATCAACGCGGGTTCCGAGAATAATCTGGGCATCTTCCAGCTCGGCGATGCATGGAACACCTTCCAGACGGCGCTCCTTGCCGCGTCGGCAAACACCAATGTCAATTCCACGAACAATTCCGGTGCCAGCAATTCCACGGGCATCTTCCAGAACGCTGCCGGATGGGGAGTGTCCCAGAACGCAGACGCGACGAATGTCGCTCTGTCGGGGATTGACTCTCTCATCAACGCAGGCTCCCAAAACAACCTTGGCATCTTCCAGGTGGGAGGTGGAGTAGTGGGTGGAGGATCTGCGGAGCAGTACGCAGCGATTGGCGCGTCAGCGGATACGTCTGTTGATTCCATGAACAATTCAACGGCTACGAACGATCTTGGTATTTTCCAGAACGCCGTTGGCGGCGGATTGGGCGTTTCCCAGGATGCCGATGCGACGAACGTCGCCGCTTCCGGTATCGACTCCGACATCAATGCGGGTTCCCAAAATAACATCGGCCTCGCGCAAATCGGAGGGCCGGTATTGGACGGCACCGCTTCGCAGTATGCCGAAGTGGTCGCTCCGGCCATGACGGTCGTGAACTCCACGAACAACTCCGGCGCAGACAACAACCTCGGCATCTTCCAGAATGCCGTCGGGTCCGACCCGTGCGGCGACGGTTGCGCTGACGGTGTCGCCCTCCAAGATGCGGATGCGACGAACGTCGCCGCTTCCGGTATCGACTCGGACATCAATGCGGGATCGGTCAATAACATCGGGCTCCTGCAGGTGGGAGGCAACGTCAATAACGGTGCCGCTTCACAATATGCGGGTATTTACGCGCCCGCAACGACGGTCGTGGACTCCACGAACAACTCGGGGGCAAATAACGACCTCGGCATCTTCCAGAACAGCGTGAACGGTGACGGGACGTCCGCTCAGGACGCAGACGCCACGAACGTCGCGCTCTCCGGCATCGACTCGGACATCAACGCCGGTTCGGTCAATAACATCGGCGTGAACCAGGTCGGCGGCAACGTCAACCACGGCGCTGCGGCGCAGTACATCGAAGTGAATGCGCCCGCAACGACAGTCGTGGACTCCACGAACAACTCAGGTGCGGAGAATGACCTCGGCATCTTCCAGAACAGCGTCGGCGGAGAATGCGGGGACGGATGCGCCGACGGCGTCGCAGTCCAGGATGCGGATGCGACGAACGTCGCGGAATCCGGCATCGACTCCGACATCAACGCCGGAGCGGTGAACAATATCGGCGTGAACCAGGTCGGCGGGAACGTCGATCACGGCGCCATGGCCCAGTACGTTGAAATCAACGCACCGTCCACGACGGTCGTCGATTCCACGAACAATTCCAACGCATCCAATGACGCGGGCATCGTCCAGAACCAGGGAGGCACGACGGTTTACACCGCCGGCTTCCAGGGCGCTTCCATGGGCAATACCGCCGGTTCGGGCATCGACTCGGACATCAACGCCGGTTCCCAGAACAACATCGGCGTCAACCAGCTGGGCGGCGACGTGAACCACGGCGCCATGGCCCAGTACGTTGAAATCAACGCACCGTCCACGACGACCGTCGATTCCACGAACAATTCCAACGCATCCAATGACGCGGGCATCGTCCAGAACGCGGAAGGCGGTGCCGATTGTGACGGCGACGGTTGCGCCGACGGCATCGTTCTTCAGGATGCCACGAACTGCAACGATGCAGAGTCCGCGGTGGACTCGGACATCAACGCGGGTTCGGAGAACAACATCGGCATCGTGCAGGCGGGCGGTTCCGTCTCGGACGGCGGTGTAGCCAATCAGGAGGTCGTGGTGACGACTCCTGCGACGACAGCGGTAGATTCCACGATCAACGCGGGCGCGTCCAATGACTCCGGCATCGTCCAGAACGCCGAAGGTAGGGAGGGATGCGACCCCTGCGAAGCTGACGGCGGCGCGGTGCAACAAGCTTCCGCCGGCAACAGCGCGGACACGGATGTCGATTCCGACATCAACGCCGGTTCGGAAAACAACATCGGCGTGGTGCAGGAAGGCGGTGACAATCAGTCCGCCGAGATCTGCACGACGGCGGACACGACCGTCGATTCCACCATCAACGCGGGTTCCTCCAACAACACGGGCATCGTCCAGAACGGCGGCGGCGCCCCGGTCATGCCGGTCTTCACCATGCCGGCTTTCAGTTTCTGACGGAGAATATGGAATGACGGTTGCGGGGGAAGGGTCAGCCCTTCCCCCGCGTTTTTCATGCGGCCAGCAATTGCGACGTGCACTGCGGACAGCGCGTCGCTTTCATCGCCACGTTCGTGAAGCAGAAAGGACACTCTTTCGTGTCGGGCGGCGGCGGTTCCAGCCCCTTGCGTTTCCAGCGGTTGATTTGTCGCACCACGAAGAACGTCACGACGGCGACAATGGTAAAATCCAGCAGTGTATTGAGGAAAAGGCCGTAATTTACGGTTGCCGCGCCCGCGGCCTTTGCCTGCGCCACGGACTCATATTCATCGCCGGACAAATTGATGAACAGATTGGCAAAATCCATCCTCCCGACGATGACGCCGATGGGCGGCATGATGATGTCATTGACGAGAGACGTGACGATCTTGTTGAAACCGCCGCCGATCATGATGCCGACGGCAAGGTCGATGACATTGCCGCGAACCGCGAATTCACGGAATTCCCGCAGGATCTTGCTCTCTTTCACGCGATGGATGTGTTCGGTCGCTTTCTGCAGCATGTTGCCAGCATAGGACAACCATCCGGATGATGCGAGACGGTTGCATTGCGGGGGAAGGCCGGGAAACCGTACGATGGTTCCATGAGTGCCGTCCGAACCCGCAACATCTTTGACCCGATGTCCCAAGAGCCCTTCAAGCTCAGCAGGAGCAAATTGGAGGCGTTCCTGAACTGTCCGCGCTGCTTTTACCTGGACCGGCGATGCGGCATCGGCCAACCGCCCATGCCTGCTTTCACGCTCAATTCCGCAGTGGATGTCTTGCTGAAGAGAGAATTTGATACGTACCGGCACCAGGCGAAACCGCACCCCCTCATGCTTTTGCACGACATCGAAGCCGTCCCCTTCGCACATCCTTCGTTGGAACAATGGAGGGACAACCGCACGGGCGTTCGGCACCTGCATGAACGGACGAACTTCCTCGTTTTCGGCGCCATCGATGATGCGTGGGTGACTGCAGAAGGCGAACTGCATGTCGTGGATTACAAGTCCACCAGCTCCGACCACGAAGTATCCCTCGATGGACCGTGGAAAGAAGCCTACAAACGACAAGCGGAAATCTACCAGTGGTTGCTGCGGCGCAATGGTTTCGCCGTCTCCGATACGGCGTACTTCGTGTACGTGAACGCGGACAAGTCGAAGCCCTCGTTCAACGGCAAGCTCGAATTCAGCACCCGCCTCTTGCCGTACGAAGGGAAAGATGACTGGATCGACGATGCGCTCGGCGAAGCGCGGCTTTGTCTGGAACGTTCAAGCCCGCCCCTGCCTCACCCGGAATGTCCGTGGTGCGCGTACCGGGCGGCGGCAAGTACTGTGCAGCAATGATCGAATTTTTGCTTATCAAGAGTGGCGTGCCACGTGACGGCACCGCCGTTGTACGTAGCTGTGCGCAATCACGTGGTACGTAAAAATTTGCTGCTCGCTTTGCTCGCTTACCATAAACTTCTCATCCCCCCGCTTCCTGATTGAAGGTATTGGAAATCACGGCATAGCTCCCATGGAGCGGAGCCCGATGGCGGAGAGGGGGGGATTCGAACCCCCGATACGGGTTTAATACCGTATACCACATTAGCAGTGTGGCGCTTTCGACCACTCAGCCACCTCTCCGCGCCTTGGGAGTATAATCGAGCCTTGGCGGGGCGCCAGTCACTTTCGAGCCGCAGTGAAGGCTGTTTTTTCTGTCGGAAGTAATGCCGTCTCGGCCTTCCTGGTCGTGATTACCCTCAAAGTTCCTCCGTTCGCGTCGAGCGTTCGCGCAACGATGTCCAAGATCGGTTCACTGACAATGATACATCCCATGCTCCGGTAACGCTTTTCTTCTGACAGCATCTCTTCGGCGCTCATATGCCCGTGGATCCCGTACGCCGTCCGCTCACCGTCATCCAAGAATAGCCGCAGGAAGCGACCCGACGGGCCGAACGTGACGGACTTCCCCTTGTTTTCGTGCGTTCGTACCGTCCACTGCCGTTCCGGCGTCGCCGCGAAATACGTCAATCCGATGTAGTGAACGGTGCGGCGCTGTCCGGTGACAACGGGAAAGGAGAAGACATCGCCGTTTTCGTGAACCAAATAGCCGATGTTTTCCTGCACATCGACGACGAAACGGTCGTTCGTACGGGGAATCCAAAAATTGCCTGTATCCATTCCTTCCGCGTGGGCCGTTTGGGCGGACCATGCGAAAACCAAGCCGATGAACAAAAGGGCCTTAGGGAACAAAGTAAAACATTCTACTATCTATCGTATTTATGTCAATACCTCTTCAATGCGATTTATCGCTGTATACAGCGGGAATCAGAAGTTTCTAGCATGGAGAATCAGCGGTTGGAGCGGAACAAGAAACGGGGATCGAACGAAAGGGGATTGCACGGTATCCTTTGCCGGTGACCGCCACCCCCCGACACCGTTCCGTCCTGGGCGAAAACTCAGGAAGCCTTTCCGTCTTCGACATCTTGCAACCGCAACCCGGTGATGCAGTCTTGGACGCGACACTGGGACTCGGGGGTCATGCTGAAGGATTTCTTCGGGCGACAGTACCTGACGGGCGTTTGTTCGGTGTTGATGCCGATGAACGGAATTTGGACGTTGCGCGCAAGCGTTTGGAACCTTTCGGGGACCGTTGCACGTTCATCAAGGGCAATTTCCGGGATATCGCTTCGTGTGGTCTCCCACCCTTGGATGTCATTTTTGCAGATCTCGGCGTCAGTTCGCCGCACTTTGATGATCCGGAGAGGGGATTCACATTCCGCGACGACGCGCCGTTGGACATGCGGTACGACCGGTCGAAAGGCGAGACGGCATCGGAGCTCATCGCGAAGGCGTCTGAAGAAGATTTGAAGCACGTGTTCCGGTCCTATGGTGAATTACAGGACGCCGGACGCCTCGCCAGGGCCGTGTACGGAACCGCAAGGCATGCCGGCATCGCGCGAACCGCCGATGTGCGAAAGGTCGTCGAAACTCTGTTCGGCTACAAGGCAGATGCGATGTTGCCGCAAGTATTTCAGGCGCTTCGCATCTGGACCAATGACGAACTCGGCGCGCTTGAACAATTTTTGCGAGACGCTTCGGGCATGCTTGCTTCCGGAGGGCGAATAGGCGTCATCAGCTACCACTCCCTGGAAGACAGGATGGCGAAACAAGCATTCCGTTCCCTGACGACGGTGACGAAAGACGTGCTCACGGGCGCACCGGTCGGCCCGGCAACATTCGAACTTCTCACGAAGAAGCCTGTCGTACCGTCACAGCATGAGCAGTCGGAGAATCCAAGGTCACGGAGCGCCAAATTCCGGGCAATGAAACGCCTGTCCCGCTCTTGATCACCCCTGCGTGCCCCCGCAACGTCTGCTACACTCTGCGCGTTGGACTCCACGGTTTCTCCATCAACGGAACGAAAGCGTCGTCCTTCCATGGGCAGGCTGGTGACGCAGAGCACCGTTTTGCTGATGTCCAGCATCGGCGCCATCATTCTCGCGCTCGCGCTCCTGATCCTCTTTCATGAGAACGCCAATGCCACGAAGGGGTATCAGCTGCGCGGTCTGGAGAAAGAGAGATCCATGCTGTTGCTGGAACAGGAAATACTCAACATGCAGATCGCGGAAGCCCAATCCCTCGGGCGTTTGCAGGGCGATGCGCAGATCCAGTCCATGACGGCGGCAACGAAGCCGCGTTTCGTGACGCAGGATTTGTCCGTCCCGGCAGGCAATCCATGATGCGGTTCAGGGGATGCGCCGCAATTGCACGGTGTTGACGGATTCATCGCCCGCTTTCGAGTCGGAGACGAGGACGACATGGTCTCCTTTGTGGAGGACATCCATCGCCTTGCCTGCGGCGATGGCATCCCGCACCGTCTTCTCAGGATCCTTGCTACTGAAAGGAATGAGGATGGGCACGACGCCGAACGTGAGTTGGAGTGCACGCTGTGTCTCCACCACGTCCGTGAAAGCGATAATGGGGACATTCGGACGATACTTAGCGACATCGCGGGCGGTCTGGCCGCTGCGGGTCATGACGAACAGGGAATCCGCGCGCGTCGTGACCGCAAGCGTGACGGCGGCATGCGCCCGTGCGGCGCGTTCATTTTCCACGGGCGATTCCTCCATGGCCGTGTTTTGCGTGATGTGTTCTTCCGTCGCGAGGAGGACGCGGTCCATCGCACCGACGGACTCGAACGGAAACTCACCGCTCGCCGTTTCACCGGAAAGCATCGTCGCATCGGTGCGGCTCATCGCCGCGTGTGCGATGTCCGTCACCTCCGCGCGGGTCGGCATCGGCTGGTCGATCATACTTTCCAGCATGTGCGTCGCCACGATCACCGGCTTGCCCGCGCGTCTGCTGCTCAGCACCAAGTCGTCCTGGATGGCCGGAACGGATTCAAAGGGCACTTCCACTCCCAGATCCCCCCGCGCGACCATGATGCCGTCGGACGCCTCGATGATTTCCTGGATATTCCGGACGGCCTGTCGCGTCTCGATCTTCGAAATGAGCGCGATGCGTGCACTGTGGCCCGTCAGGAATCCGCGCACTTCTTCCACTTCCTTGGCTTCTCGGATGAACGACAAGGCGAGGAAGTCGACGCCCTCCTTCGCGGCGAACGCGATATCCTCCCAATCCTTGGGGGTGATGGACGGCATGGAAAGGTTGGCGCCCGGCAGGTTGACGTGTCGGCGCGATCCGATGGAGCCGTTCTCCAGCGCCTTCGCGGTCACCGTGCCGGATTTTCGGTCGGTGGAAACGATATCGAAACTCAGAAGCCCGTTATCGATGAGTATGAGCTCCGCTTCCAGCACGTCCTTGTCGAAGTGTTCATGGTTGACCATGATCACCGTCCGCTTTTCCTTCGGAAGGGGCTTCGATGAGAAGAGCACTTCCTGGCCCGCTTTGATCTGGATCTTTTCCGTGACATCGCCCGTGCGGATCTCCGCACCCTTGGTGTCGAGGAGGATGCCGACGCATGTGGGGATGCGTGCGGCCGCCTTGAGTTCTTCATTGATCTCCTTCACGGTTCTGATCGTCTGCAAATGTTGCTCCAGTGAACCGTGGGAGAGGTTGATGCGCGCGACGTTCATGCCCGCATCCACGAGTGATCGGATACTTTCTTTCGTGTTCGTGGAAGGGCCGAGGGTACAAACAATTTTTGTGAAACGCATACGTATGGAAGCAAGGGAAGCCATGCAGGTGCAAGGCGGCGCAAGTATGCACGCGGCAGAACCGCCGCGCAACGTACCTGCGCGCATGACGGCCTCGGGAATTCAGCGTTTGGCGCGGGCGTCCGCCGCGAGCAATTCCGCATTCGTTTTCACGCTCACGGCGAGAGAAGCCACGGAAGGAGACAGTTCCGTCGCCTTGTCCGCGATGAACCAACTGTCCTTCGACAATCCGATCGCCTCTTCGTACCGTTTCTCGGTCAGAGCGCGGTAGCCCCGCACGAGCGCCCGATAGGCTTCCGTCAGCTTCAGTGCGCCCTTCACCAGGGATTCATCCGGCATGGACGTGAGTGCCCCGCGCGCAGCAAGGAGCGCGCGCGCCGAAGCATATTCCGCCGTCCGGACATCTTTGGCGTTCAAGGCCCGAACCGTCGCGAGCGCATCTTCCTCCACCGATTCCAGCAGTGCTTGGACACGCTCACCGTCCTTGTATTGCAGCAAACGGTACAGGAACAGCGCGACGTCCCCCCTGGTGAGGTCACGTTCCGGCCCCAGATACCCCGTTTTCCCCACCTGCGTGACGGACATGGCTATGGCAAGGCGGCAAAAAGGATAATGCCACGCGGACACGTCACTCTCGTCCGGAGCGAGCGGAAGACGTATCTCCCCGTACGCGTCCTTGTCCATGCCGTGCGCGAGGAGCAGCATTTTGAGGAATTCCGCTTTCTTCACAATACGACCCGGGTGGAATTGCTGCGTTTCGGATGCATCGTCGATGATGCGTGCCTCGACCGCCGCCCAAGCGACGTACGGCGCAAACCATGTTTGGGCGGAGACATCGGAAAAGCCGGCGCCGGAATCGCGCGGCAAGTCCGCCTTCCCGAGCAATTTGGATCCCGCGATGAACGCGAGCGCTTCCACACGGTTCAATTTGTTGTCGGCCCGGTAGGTCCCGTCCGCATAGCCGCTGATCATGCCGCGTCCCTTGAGGTATTCGACGGCGGAATAGATCTGATCCGATGGCGGCACATCGGTGAAAGAAGCAGCAAATGCGAATGAAATGCCAACGGGAGCCAGCACCAAAACGGATGTGAGAACAGACAGCATCGGCAGCCGGGCAGGACGCATGAATTGGCGTGGGAAAGTATGCCAGCACATGGTACCACCGCATGGCTTTGGCAAAGGAAGAATGACATGTTTCGCTTTGACCGGACGCAAGCCTGTTGTCCTGCGTCGTGCTTCCGTCAAAATCGGTCAAATCCTTCGGCAAATCTCTACCTGCAGACGCCGGTGTAGGCGATGCCTGTACCCGAACAACGTGCACTGCAAGAATTGCCGTAGGTCTTCCCGTCCGTCCCGCATACCGGTACATACTCCTTTGTGCACATACAGGTGTTTCGGCTGCTGGATTGCCGGTATCCGCAAACCCCGGCATAGGCGATATCCGTGCCGGCACAACGGGCGCCGCACGCGTTACCGTAGGTCTTGTTGTCCGTGCCGCAGACCGGCGCATATTCGAGCGTGCAGGCGCAACCGGCGACGCTGTTGCTGGAAGAACCGCCCGTGCAACGCAAGGTGCATTGCGGGCATTGACCGGATGCCACCCTGCATTCGTAGGCGCATCCCTGCGGCGGAAGTGCCGTTTGGTACACCGGGCAAACGATGGCAGAAGAACGGACGCCATACGAAGAAGATGCATGATCATAGGAGAGACGACAGCGTTTTGTGCTCGCTTCGTACGCGCTCCAGGACGCGTTTCGCTCACGGACAAGCAAGTTGTTTGCCGCTTGGTGTTCGCGGGCGAATTGTGAGGATGCCCTGCGTATTTCCTCCTGGCGAACGGAATCATCAACATTGCCCCACGCCAGTTTTTCCGCAGTCTTCCTGCGTTCCAATGCCTCCGTCACGGTCGCGTTGAATCGAACATAAGCGTTTGCGACGGACGAGGTCCGGACGTCGATGGCACCCTGCACGCAGGACACATCGTATCCGGATGCCGTTGTCGCCGCTTCTGAAGTTGACAGCGAGAAAACCGTCATCAGCGATGTGCCGACGAGGAGAAAGCCTGTGATTGATCGAGAAGCGATTGGACGCATGCGCTCGGTGAAAGCACCGATAGTTCTGACGTCGTGTCATGGCGCGTCTTACAGGAAAATCATGCGCTTCGGCACGCGATCTGCGTCAGACCGTATCGTTCGTCATCAATGGCAGAATTGAACGCTCGACCGAGATAAGCGACACCAGAGGGACAGTTCGACTCCTCGACTTCGCCTCGTCGCTCACTGTCATTCGACACTGCGAAAAATGGCCCGAACCCTGAACGGAAGTGAGGGGTGAGGACCATGAGCGAAGTTCGCCAGCAGGCGACGAGTCGAATGGTACCCCGGGCAGGAATTGAACCTGCGGCCTAGAGCTTAGAAGGCTCCCGCTCTTCCACTGAGCTACCGGGGCACGCTGGTCTCAAATATCGAACACATCCACGCTCATTGTTCTTCATGGAAGACGGGACAGGACATCCGAAAGGCCTTGTCTCTCCAAAGTATACCATGGATGGCTTTCCTGAGCGAATGTTGCTATAACGATGTCCCATGGAACAGAACGAAATCACGCCTGCACCGGCAGAACGGGCCAACCAAAGCGCTTCCGTTTTGCCGGAAAGGGGATCTGCTACTCCGCAGCCCGGCAACGATGTCGAGGCGAACAAGGACCTCGCGGCATTCAGTTACATCTACGTCATGTCCGTCGTGGTCTACCTGTTGCGGGGACGGCAGTCTGCTTTCATTCGTTTCCACGCGCGCCAAGCGATGGCCCTCTTCGCCCTTGCGGTACTCGTATGGTTCGTCCCCTTCGTGGGGCGGCTGCTGGAAATCATCGTTCTCTTCGGCATGGTGACGGGTTTCATCGCCGCCGCAAAGGGTGAATGGAAAGATATCCCGTTCATCGGCCCCGTCGTGCGGGGAAAACTGGGGTTGCGGGAATCCTGGAAACAGGCGGTCGACGGCATTGCGCGATTGAAAGTCAGAAAACATCCGACAGCGCGCACAACGCTCCCTTCCGCTCCGAAAGCCAACGAGCAGTCGGCCTTGGCGCATGAGGAAACTCCCTCTATGCTGATTGACGATGAACACCCCTAAGCGCGCCTACGGACGCATGATGCTGAAACTCTCCGGTGAAGTCTTCGCCGGCGAACGGGATTACGGCATTTCCAAACCCACGCTCGACGACATCGCAGAACAGATCATCGACGTTTCGAAACTGGGGACGGAGATCGTCATCGTCGTGGGAGGAGGGAACATTTGGCGTTACCGTGACACGAAGGATACGGACATCGAGCGGACCGTCAGCGACGCCATGGGCATGCTCGCGACGATCATGAACAGCGTGGCGCTCCAGTCGTCCTTGGAAGCACACGGCGCGGAAACCCGCGTCCTTTCGTCCATCGACATCCCGCAAATGGCTGAGCCGTTCATCCGCCGCCGCGCCATCCGCCACCTGGAAAAAAAACGCATCATCATTTGCGCGGGAGGAACGGGCAACCCGTATTTCACCACGGATTCCGCGGCCGCCCTGCGGTCGCTCGAACTGTCGTGCAACGTACTCCTGAAGGCCACGAACGTGGACGGCGTCTACGACAAGGACCCGCGGAAGCACAAAGATGCGAAAATGTATGCGGAAATCACGTATCAGGAAGCCATCGAGAAGCACCTCGGTGTCATGGACCAGGCTGCGTTCAGCCTCTGCCAGGAACAGAAGCTTCCCATCGTCGTCTTCAACTTCCTGGAGCACGGTTCCTTGCTCAAGGTGGCGCGGGGTGAGAAAATAGGCACGGTCGTCCACGCCTGACGGACGGCATTCCCTCCATCACGTTATGTCGGATCTACGCATTGCAACGTTCCATGCGGAAGTCGAGAAGGTGCTGCAACATCTCAAACAGGAATTCGGGAAACTCCAGACGGGTCGCGCGAACGCTTCGCTCGTGGAACATATCGACGTGGAAGCGTACGGCGTACGGCAACAACTGCGCGCCATCGCGGGCGTCAGCGTACAAGACGCGCGGACCATCGTCATCCAGCCTTGGGACAGGACCGTCCTGCAGGCCATCGAAAAAGCTCTGTCCCTGGTGGACTTGGGCTCCTCGCCCGTCAATGACGGCGTGGTGATCCGCATCACGCTTCCGCCCATGACGGAGGAACGGCGTTCGCACCTGAAGAAGGTGGTATCAAGCCTGTCGGAAGAGGCGAAGATCACCGTCCGAAAACACCGTCAAAACGCTCTCGATTCCATCAAGACGGAGAAAGATGAGGATGTGAAGGAAACCTTGCAAAAAGACCTCCAGAAGGCAGTGGAGGAAGCCAATGCGCAGATCCAGGATGCGGCGAAGAAGAAAGAAGAGGAAGTGATGAAAGTGTGACGAATTGAAAATTGAAAATGGACAATGGATCATTTTGGAAGTGAATCAAGAATCTGAGTTATGGATAACATTTTCAATTATCAAAATTCAGTTTTCCATTACACTTAGGACATGAAGAAACCCGTGATCGCGGTCGTATCGTTCCCCGGCAATAACTGCGAATTCGAGTCATTGAGGGCCGTTGCGCAAAGCGGCATGATGCCGCTGTTCTTCCGGTGGAACGATGACCGGGCTAAGCTGGAGGAAGTTGACGGATATTTTCTCGTCGGCGGATTCTCGTATGAAGACCGCGGACGTTCGGGAATGGTTGCGGGACGTGATCCTCTGATGGATTTCATCGCGCGCGAGGCGGAAGGTGGGAAGGTCGTCATCGGGAACTGCAACGGCGCGCAGATCCTCGTGGAGAGCGGCCTCATCCCGCTCGACAATGGTCTGCGCATGAGCCTCGCACGGAATACTCGCCGAAAGAACGAAAGCTTCGAAGCGACGGGGTTCCTGAGCGAGTGGGTGTGGATCACACCGTCCGCAGGGAAAGACCGTTGCGCTACTTCCGACTGGGAAGGAACGACGGGGGGTGAGCGCAGTCGAACCATGCACCTGCCGATCGCTCACGGGGAAGGACGCTTCGTGACGGAAGACAAGGACCTCATCGCAGACTTGCGGAAAAACGGCCAACTCGCGTTTTCGTACTGCGATGCTGCCGGAAACATCTCAGAGGACCCCATCGTGACGCCGAACGGATCCATGTACGCAGCGGCGGGCGTCTGCAATCCGGCGGGCAACGTCGTCGCACTGATGCCCCATCCGGAGAGGACCGGCAACGGCAAACCCTACTTCGATTCTCTCAGACGTTGGATAGAGACGAACGGCCGTTCGAAGAAATCCGTTCGTGCCGGCGACACGGAAGGCGTGCTTCCCGCAAGGAAGAAAGCAAACGGCACCGAAATCTTCATTGCGACGATCATCGTCAACAATGAAGAGCGGACGGTGGAGCAGACGGCGAAGAAATTTGCCCCGTCGATCCGGCTGCAACAGTGGAAATACTTGCGGACCGAATCGAAGGCGCCTGCGGAACTCTTGTCCGACCTGTCCGTGTTCAATGCAAACAAGGAACGGGCGGTCATACGCCGCGGCGGAAAGTTGTTCCGCTGGGATGCCGCGAAGAAGCGAGAGGAAGAACTGGCGGATACGCCGTTCGCCGGCGCATTGCTGATGCGCAAGGATGTTCCGGATACGGGCGCCGCGGGGCTGGGGAGGGGAGGGGAGTCCGGCGTCTGCTACGCCGTCAGCGGCATACCGGAGGGTGTCTTGCGCTCACAACCGCTGCTGGAAGTGTTCTGCAATCCGCACGCAAGCGAACTGTCCGTCATTTCCTGATATGGACGATCGCCGCATCCGCCTGCTTGCGCATAACGTCCGTTCGCTCTGGAACGTCGGTTCCTTCTTCCGCACGTGCGATGCGTTCGCGGTGGAGAACATCCATTTGACGGGATACACGGGCTGTCCGCCCCGGAAGGAAATCACGAAGACGGCCATCGGCGCCGATGAGAATGTTCCATGGGAGAGCGCACGGGAACCCCTGCCTGTCCTGCGGCGGCTCAAGGAAGAAGGCTGGAAGCTCCTCGCGCTGGAACTCGCGCCCCGGGCGAAGGCATTGAAGGACATCCGTGCCGGAGGAAAGATCTGCCTCATCGTCGGCCACGAACTCGAAGGCATTCCTTCGGACATCCTCGCGCTGTGCGATGAGATAGCGATGATACCGATGCAGGGGAAGAAAGAATCGTTGAACGTCGCCGTGGCGGCCGGCATCGCGCTCCATCACTTGCGCTGCGTCGCCGGGACATGAGTGACGCCGTTCATTTCTTCTTCTTCGTCACCGGTGCGGGCACGCGGGACTGCGAGAACAGGAATTTATAGACATAGGCGCCCAAAACGCCTCCGACGAGCGGAGCCGCAAGGTACATCGGGCTGGCGACGCCCGCTGCGAGGGCCACGGCGGGATTCAAGAAGGCGCTGCTGAACGGTGACGCGATGGAAATGCCCAAGAAGAGCGAAGCGCCGACCACGAGGCCGGTCGCCGCCGGGGGCGTTTGTTTGTACACGACCGATGCGATGCCTGCGACCAACATGAATGCCCCCATCACTTCACCGATACCGTTGACCAAGCCGGCATCCGTCAACACGGGTTGGTACGGCGCGCGCGTCGCAAGCCAGCCGGCGGCTGCGGCAAGCAGCCCTCCGCAAATCTGCGCGAGGAAGTACAGAAGAGCATCCACGAATGATATCTTCTTGATGAAGAGCATACCCATTGTCACGGCGGGATTCACGTGGGCGCCGCTGATCGTCCCGAAGAGGTACACCAACGTGCCGAGCATGACCGCAGCGGTGACGGCCGCGGATACGGGCAAGGCGAAGTGCTGGGACAAGACGACGACGAGGGCGAGCAGGAACGTACCGATCAGTTCCGTGAGGAAGCGTGCGAACGCGGACATGTGGGATGGGGAAGAACGTGCGCATCATAGACACATGCCGGCAGACGTGCAGGAAAATGGAAACCAGAATGGATATACAATTCTTCTTTCCTGTTTTCCCTTACATGGTTTCGAGCGGGTCCACGTCGACGGACACGTCTTTCAAATCCAATGACGGCAGGAGACACTTGATATCCGTCCCGCGGATCAGCACATGCCATTGGCGCCCTCCGCCCCAAAACGTCGGCGCGACGTATGACTTCGCATCGCTCTTCTCCGCCGCGATGGCCCGTTGCACCGACGCATGCAAACGTTTCGCCCGTTCCTGCGCCCCTTCCCCCCGCGTGATGAAACGGATCATCCCGGATGCCGGGGGGTATGCGCTGTGCAGGCGCAGTTTCCATTCATCATCCAGGAATTTCTCCGTGTCATGCTTCGATGCGGCGATGATCTCCGGCGCGTCCGGACGGAACGTCTGGATGATGACTTCCCCGTCCTTTGCGCGTCCGCTTCGTCCGGTCAGCTGCGTCAGGAGCTGGAACACGCGCTCACCGGAGCGAAAATGCGGGAGGGACATGCCAAGATCCGCCAAGAGGACGACTGCGAGCGTGACGTTCGGGAGATCGAGCCCTTTCACCACCGTCTGCGTGCCGAGGAGGATGTCCGCTTCGCCTTCACGCATCTTGCGCAGCACCTCGCGCATGTCCGCCGCATCGGTGAGCGTATCGGAATCCGCGCGGATGACGCGTGCCTGCGGGAAGAGGGTGGACAGGAGCGTTTCGATCTTCTGCGTACCGGCGCCGATGGCACGCAGCCTCGGGCTTTTGCAATGCGGGCAAAGCGGCGGGATATCCGCGGACACCCCCGTCGAATGGTCCAACAAGTAGGGACGACCCTGCACCGTGTGATGGACTGTGAACGGCAGCTGCGATTCCTGGCAGACGATGCGCCTGCGACATTGCAGGCACAGCACGGCGCTGGCCATGCCGCGCCTGTTCAGGAACAGCACGCTCTGCTCGCGTTTGCGCAAGCGGTCTTCCAGTGCGCGGAGGAGTGGAGGGGAAAACGGATAGAGCGTTCCGAATTGGACGACCGCAAGGTCCACCACGGTGACGCGGGGCAAGGGAAGCTGTCGGTATCGTTCGGGCAGCCGGACAAGCGCATACCTTCCGCTCTTTGCCGCCGCCCACGACTCCAGGGAAGGAGAAGCGCTTCCCAGCACGAGCCGCGCACCCGCATGACGTGCGAGAGCTTCCGCCGTATCACGGGCATGGTACCGCGGCGTTTGCTCGTTCTTGTACGTCCACTCATGCTCCTCATCGAGGACGATGACGCCGAGGCGGTGCAGCGGCGAAAAGAGTGCGCTGCGGGACCCGATGACGAGTGACACCGCCCCCGACCGGATGCGCTTCCACTCCTCACGCCGCTCCCGTTCCGTCAGTTTGCTGTGGATGACGGCGATGGCGCTGCGATGCAGGAGGCGCTCGAACCGCGCAATCGAGTGTTCCGTGAGAAGAATCTCCGGGACGAGGACGATCGCTTGTTTGCCCTGTGCCACGGCATCGGCGATCAGTTGCGCGTAGATTTCCGTCTTGCCGCTGCCCGTGATGCCGAAGAGAAGCGCAGGCTTGTTGCCGTCCTTGATTTGTTCATACGCCGCCTCCTGCGCCGGCGTGAGAACGGGCAGCTCCTTGACGGGTGACGCCCCGGCAACAGAAACAACAAGGGAGCCTCGCTTTCGTTCTTCTATGAGGAGGCCTTTCTTCAGCATCGCCTGCACGACGCTTTTGCTCGCGCCCGATTCCCGGCGTACGTCATCGTCACTCATCCATTCCTTGCCTGCGAGCACGTCACTGACTGCGGCCTGTTTTTTGCCGCGGACAGGAAGACGCCTTTCAGCGAGACGGTATCCCGTGATTTCTTGCGGCAATACGCGCTTCCAGGGAGGAGGCGGCAACCAGACCGACAAAGCCTGGCGAAGGCTGCAGACGTAATACTCCGCCATCCAACGCACCGTGCGGAGCTGCGCTTCCGTCAGGAGCGGCTGGTCTCCCAGCAGTTCTTTGATGCGCTTGATGTCCCGAAGTTCTTCCTGTTTCTCGCTTTGAACATCAAACACAATCCCTTCCACAAGGCTGTTGCGCAGCGGCACGCGCACGATGGAACCCGGGACGATCGTCCCGTTGCCTTCGTACGTCAAACCGTCTCCGATGCCGGAAGAACGGGAAGCCGTAACGACGGAGTAGAAAAACGAGGACATAGAGAGACAATAATGGTGTACCACTGTACACCGTATTCCGCAACCGACTTCGACAGATCCATTCTTTCATATTTCTTCTGCAGGCGCTCTGCACTATCCTTGCGTTCAAGCTGGGGCGTAGCTTCCGTCTTCGTCCTTCGGACTTCGCCGAGACAGGCAGTTGGCATCCGTTGATCTTTTCTCTGCTAGAATTCATGGCATCGGGGCGTAGCTCAGTTGGCTAGAGTGCCTGCTTTGGGAGCAGGAGGTCGCGCGTTCGAGTCGCGCCGCCCCGACCATTTGCACCATACGAACGCATTGACAGAATCCTGCGCTTGAATATTCTTCATACCCTTTTTCATTCTCTTTACACAATGAACTACGCTGTCATCGGTGCATCGGCAAAACCAGACGTTGATAATGCGGGGGAATATATAGAATCTGCCACCAACGACTGACGTTTTCTCTCTTTGAGAAGCCATAAACCTAGAGTGTTTGGCGAATATTTACTTTCTGCCACCAAACACCATGGCTTCTACTCCCGTTTGCCC
>JAQVMB010000004.1 GCA_028703835.1 Candidatus Peribacteraceae bacterium
CCCAAGGATACCTTCCATTTGTACCTCAAAGAGTGCGAATGGAGATTCAACAACGGCTCACCCAGAAATCTTCTCTTGTCTCTGCGGAAAATCCTCAATGACTGAAAAAAGTCCTAGGCCAGCCCCATAAATTATGTTAGGGATATAGACACATTGCATTGGACGTTATCAAATGAGTTTAGTGAAAAAACAAACGCAGTTGAAGGGATTATTACCGCTGATAAGTACGACAGCTTGATAAAGGAATGGAAGGCGGAAGAGGCTGCACTTTTGGAGAAATACAAGGTCACAGCGATGCCAACCAAGCCTTCCTGATTTCTGTTCTTACCTGTTGGAACTGCTGCAACGCGCATCCGACCTCTTCGCACGTTCGCAGGCCACTCAAAAGAACCGTTTGCTGCGTTTTATTGTTGCTAACTGTTCCATGAAGGACGAAAAGCTTATCCCCAAGCTGAAAAAGTGTTTGAGGGTATTGTTGAAAGTAACAAAACGAAGAAATGGCTCTCATCCCTCTACAAAGTTCGAGATCGGATCACTGAAACTTGGCAGGGGATGGAGAGGGCGTTTTCTCTGCTTCAAGGAGCGGTCAATTAGTACTGCATTCTCTTCGAAATCGCAACAAAATGCACGATCAGTGCCATGGTCAGTACGAACCTCTACGCCATACACGTACGTGTTGGGTTCGCCGTCGAAAACGGCGATGCCGATGCGTGGACGAACGACCTTGTGGCGGGAGGAAGAACAAGGTTGTGCTGGCTATGACGGGTTTTCATCAATAATTTTTCCCTTCGCTTTCAGGATCCCTTCGACTGTTTCCCGATCGTCATAGAAGTCCTCAAGTACACGCTGCGCGTAACCATGTGCCATCTCTACTTCTTCATCCGTCACCTGTCTCCAATCATCATGTACCACTTCGTTGCCGAGCACTCTGATTTCCTCGTGTGCCCTCTTCTTACGCACCTCGGTTAGCACGCCGTCCTTCGCTGCCGCGTCAATTTTTTGGTGCAACTTTCCGTCCGTGTATCCGTTTGATTTCAGCACCTTCTCCAGCACTGAACGAAACATTGCCGATGCAGCTCGATTTGCGCCTGCTGAGGCACACAGTTCCGCCTCTCGGAACTCAGCATCGATGCCAGCAGGGATTCCATTCGGTAATTTGAGTGAGTTGATAGAACGTGGAAAAAAATCGATCAGTATGTCGTGATTTCCACCGCAGACGGCTGCAATCCCACCTCTGCCACACCCGGCGCAGCGCAGAAGTTTGTAAGTCGCTTCTGGATACGTCTGATTGCCATGACGATGAGAACGAACGCACCGAATGTTCCCAAACTCTCTATGGCCATCTGATACTTCGAAAGTCGTCACTGCTCCGTTGCAGTCAGGACATCTCGCGCGGACATTTGAATGATGGAGGGTTGGTTGCATGGTTGCATTATGCTCTTTTTGTTCGCTGATCCCAAACAGCCTTCATCTGTGATAGAGAACGGCAATTTCAATACTTCTTCAGCGCCTGCTTCGCCAGCATGAGCGCGTAGGGAATGTCCTCTTGCTCCTTCACCCAGAGCCACGAAATGTGTTGGCCGTAGTATTTCATGCTGTTCTTGACCTCCTTGACCCGCTTCTGTGGGTCTTTGAAATCGCGTGGCTGCGAACGGGGGAAGTTCAGGGTGATGCCCCCCTTGTACACGTGAAGCGAAAATACGTTGTCCCCGTTCAGTTTGATGCCGATGTAGTACTTGACGGGCTTCACCGCAAAATCGGGATGCAGCTTCAGCAACTCCGGGAACAGTTCATCGAACAGCTCCCGGCTCTGCGTCCACTTGGGCTTGAAGTGACTGTCCACGGAGTAGCTCTTCACTTCCTTCTGTACCTGCTGGGCTTCCTTGGTAAGGCTCATTTGTGGGAGGGCGGCCTTGGCTGCGGTCTGGAGGCGGTTCAATGCGAGGATGCCCTTTTCGTGTCGTCGAATTTCCCACAGTTGAAACGGCATGTTCTGGAAGCCGACGGCTTCCGTCTGGTAGACGTTGAATGATGGCGCGATAAAAATCACCTGCGACGCTTCCCAATTGATGTCTGCGA
Source organism: Candidatus Peribacteraceae bacterium (assembly GCA_028703835.1). Taxonomy (GTDB): domain Bacteria; phylum Patescibacteriota; class Gracilibacteria; order Peribacterales; family Peribacteraceae; genus CAIKAD01. The sequence goes on from JAQVMB010000004.1 coordinate 2,080, forward strand.
TGTCGCAGTTCTTCCCACCGCACTTCTGGAACTTGAGTACGAAATCCGCCTTATTGTTGAGGAGGAGCGAAAGGTAGGAAAACCCTTGATCCACGACCGACCAGCTCCCGCCATTTTTGTATTCAATGATGACGAAACTCTTCTGCTCGGGATCGTAGGCGAGGGTGTCGATGCGAAGGTGATTGTGCGGGGCGAACTCGCTCGCCACGAACTGAAGGCCGAAGAGTTCCGGAAGTTGACTCTCCACGAGCTGCTGCATTTCCTTTTCCTGTTTGAATGGAGCTTCCTTCAGGCGGGAAAAACTCCCAGTGAGCGTGAAGAGTGACATGGGCACATCATTCCATGATGCACCATCAATTCCTAGCCCTTCCTAGCCCCGTAAGAGGGTTATAGAGCGTTACAGGTACCATTCCACTTTCATGGCTGTATCAACGCCATAACTCATTTTTGTGGCGTCCAGAAAAAATCAGATCGGCGGATTCCGCACTGCTGCTCTATACTCTCCAACGATTCTCCACTCGTGCACAGTATGTCGAATACCAGAAACGAGGCGTTCTCGCGCATCCTCATTGACGCCGCCCTTCGAGAGGGCGGATGGAAGCTCGAGGATTCTCAGCAGGTGCAGTTTGAATTCCACACCTCCGGGAAGCGTGCGGACTACCTTCTGAAGGATTCTATGGGTAGGGTCCTTTGTATCTTGGAGGCGAAGGGAGAAGACCACGATCCCTATGACGCCAAGGAACAGGCTCGCGGCTATGCGGAGAACCTCAAGGCTCCTTTCGTCATCCTGTCGAACGGTAGCGAGCATTGGTTCTGGAACTATGAACGCGCCGATCAACGCGATGCTTACCGCATCGAACGCCTGCCCTCGCGACAGGATATGGAACGCTTGCGGATGAAGAATCTCCAACCTCCGCGCCCGCTTGGAAGCGAAGTCATTGCGCCGGACTTCCTGCGACATCTGAAGAGCGACATCATGCTGCGGCGGTACCAAATCGCGGCGATGGACAAGATTGCGGAACCGTTCGACGGGCAGGGTCAACGAAAGTTCCTCCTCGAAATGGCTACAGGAACGGGCAAGACGCTCCTCTGCGCCGCCCTTATCCGTCGCTTTCTCATCACCCGGAACGCCGAGCGAGTTCTGTTCATTGTTGATCGCATCGAACTTGCCAAGCAGACCATGGAGGATTTCGCAGTTGTCCTGCCGGAGTTCAAGCCCGTTATCTTCAAGACGGCGCGGCGCAGTGGCGAACTGCTCGGCTCCTCCGTCGTTGTCGCCACGATCCAATCTCTCATGACCGACCGACGCTACCGCGAGGAGTTCACGCCCTTCTATTTCGATCTCGTCATCAACGACGAGGCGCACCGCTCAATTTACGGCGATGCTCGGGAGGTGGTGCAATTCTTTCAGGCAACACGCATCGGCCTCACCGCAACGCCCAAGGCATACCTGAAGAACATCAACGTGGAACAGTTGGCGGAAGAGAACCCCAAGGCACTGGAGGCGCGGCAATTACGGGACACGTATCACTATTTCGGCTGTAAGCCGGGCTTCCCGACGTATCGCTACGACATCATCGACGCCGTGAAGGATCCCGAGGGGCCGTTTCTTTGCCTTCCAAAGATCTTCGACCTCCGTTCCGACATCACGACGCAGGCGCTCGCTGACTCCGGCTGGTCGGTGTACATCAACGAGCAGGAGGAGAGCTTCAAGATTCAGGATTTGGAGCGAAAAATCTTCACCCCGGATCGCAACCGTCTCATGTGTGAAGCATTTCTGAAGGAAGCGCAACGAGATCCTGAGAACAACATCGGAAAGTCCATTATTTTCGCGGTGAATCAAACGCACGCCACCAACCTGACGAAGATGTTCAATGCCTTGCAGCCGGGCATCGCGATGACCATTACCTCGCGCATTCCGGAGGCATCCACGCTTGCCAAAGAGTTCCGCGACGGTAAACGCAAGGAGCGCATTGCCGTCTCCGTGGACATGCTCTCGACCGGCTACAACTGCCGCGACCTCCTGAACATTGGCCTCATGCGTCCCATCTTTTCGCCGACGGAGTACATCCAGGTCAAGGGGCGTGGCACGCGCCGCTTCACGTTCAAGGTCGGCAATACTGCCTACGAAAAATCTTGTTTCTTCCTCCTCGACTTCTGCGCCGTGGCCGAGTATTTCGAGGAGAAATACGATTATTCGCAACCGCTCGCTGTACCGAGAGAACGCGACAAGAAAGCGAGGAAGTCTTCACCGATAACGGGCGCAGTCGATGTGAGCAGCCCCGCCGGGACGGAGACGGGGGCAACAACTGGAGGAAATAAGGAGATACCGACGTGGGTTGGAACGGATATGCTGGTGAGCAGAGAAATTCATGTCGTCGGACCCAATGGTGAGAAGGTGGACGTGATGACCTACCGGGGTAGTTACGAGAATGACATCCAGAAGTTTGCGGAGACGACGCCGGAACTGAAGGCTGCCGTGGATACGGAAGATGACGATGCCATCGAAATCATCGTCAACGAACGCTTCTACAACCGTCCGGAGATGTTCTACTCCCCGGACAAGCTCATTCTTTCCTATGGAGTGCCTGCGACGACTTCCGCGTTCGTCTACAACGCGCTAGGCAAACGGCCGCTCCCGACCAAAGACGACATTATTGACGACACGGTGGAATCCATTGCTGCGCGTTTCGATCTCAGATATAACGAACAGAAATGGCTAGAAGCCACCACGCAACTCCTCGCGGAAGATCCGCAGGTTCTTCGCCGTTTCATGAAGGGCGACATGACGATCTTCTCCGCAAGTCAGTTCAACCCTCTCGGCGGCATCAACAGCCTCGCTCGGTTCGAGCGTCGCGACGAAGTGTTCGATGCACTGCGTCAGTCCACACTTGTCCGGCAAACTCTCCTCGCCGCCGCTTCCTGATTCTCTCTATGCCATCCGTCCCGCCCTCCGTTGCCGCGCAAAATCTCTCGTCGAATTTTTTTTCCTCGGGTTTACGGCAGAAAGTGGATCACCTCATGGACATTCTCTATTCCGGTGGTGTGAACAACCCGATGGACTCAATCGAACAGATTTCCTACCTGTTCTTCCTCCGCCTGCTCTCGGAGAAAGACGAGATCCACGCCAGTTTGGATAAGAAGTACGAACGCATCTTCTCAGGCAAGTGGGCACGCTTCGCCTGGGGTAATTTCGTCACACTGAACGGTGATGAACTCTTCAATGCAGTGCGTGACGCCATTGAGAGTCTCCATGACCTGCCCGGCCTTACCGAAACGGGAAAACTCCTCTTTAGCCGCGCAACGCTCAAGATTTACGAACGTCCGACCCTCCGTGCCGTTGTACAGGAGATCAACGCACTTCAACTTTCGGTTCAAGAGGGCCACGACGTGAAGGGTGATATGTACGAGTATCTTCTGAGTAAGCTCGCAGCTTCCGGTACAAACGGCCAGTTTCGCACCCCTCGCCACGTCATTGACCTCATTGTCGCTCTCGTGAACCCGCAGCCGGGCAACCGCATCTGTGACCCGGCGTGCGGCACTGCGGGGTTCTTGATCTCGTCCTTCACTTACATCTTGCGCCACCACACGAAGCCCGCAGATCTCACGCGAGGCATTCTGGACGGTTCCCTTCTCAAGCCCGCCCAGTGGAAGTTCATCGAGGAGCAGGCGTTCACGGGGTTCGATAACGATGCAAACATGGTGAAGATCGCCATCCTCAACCTGTACCTCCACCAGCTGGAGAAGGCGCGGATCCAGCTCCTGAACCCTCTCACGACGGGATTCGGCGGCGTGTACCCCGGCCAGCAATTCGATGTGATCCTTGCAAATCCGCCGTTCGCCGGGAAAGTGCAGGACGAGAGCATCCTGAGTGACCTCAACTACAAGCTGAATACCCACGCCACGGAGCTGCTGTTTCTCAAGTGGTTCATTGACCACCTCGCTCCGAACGGACGTGCAGGTGTGATCGTGCCAAACGGCGTCCTGTTCGGTTCCAACAAGGCAGCCACGGCTCTGCGGGAGCTGCTTCTCACGGAGTGCGACCTGCAAGCTCTTATCAGTTTTCCGAGTGGCGTCTTCAAACCGTACTCGGGCGTGGGTACCGCGGCGCTCATCTTCCAAAAAGGGAAGCCGACTGAAAATGTGTGGTTCTACGACCTCACTGCCGATGGCTACAGCCTCGACGACAAGCGCACCCCGGTACAGGCGAATGACATCCCGGACATCCTCGCCAAGTGGCCGGAGAAAGAGGAAGGACCGAACAGCTACCGCGTACCGATAGAGAAGATCAAGGAGAAGGATTGGAGCCTTGCGGCGGGACGGTACAAGCAGGTCCAGACGGAGGCTGTGAATCACGATGCGCCTGCGGACATCCTGCGCGATGTTTTGAAGCTGGAGAACGACATCATCCAGCACGGCAGCGCGCTGCTCGCGCAAGTTACCAAGATGTAATGACAAGCGGCTTGAAAAAGCTCGGCGATGTTGCAGATGTTCAGATGGGGCAATCTCCTCCGGGTGATACATACAACACTGAAGGTGATGGTTTGCCATTCTTTCAGGGTAAAGCAGAGTTTGGGGAAGATACTCCTACAAAAGCCAAGTGGTGCAGTAGTCCGTCACGCATAGCTGAGGCTGGCGACATACTTTTGTCTGTACGAGCTCCAGTGGGACCAACAAACTTCGCGACAGAACGTTGTTGTATCGGACGCGGCCTTGCCGCAATCCGTGCAAAGCCGCAACAGTGCAATCAGCATTACATACGTTATTACCTCCGACGCTTTGAGACTGAAATTGCTGCGCGGGGTGTTGGCAGCACCTTTGCCGCAATTGGACGAAAAGATGTCGAAGGGTTGTTGTTACCCGTTCCTTCACTGCCTCAGCAGGAGCGCATTGTGAAACTGCTCGACGAAGCGGACGCATTGCGGAAGCTCCGGGCGCAAGCGGACCAGCGCACCGCCGTGCTCATCCCCGCGCTGTTCCATGAGATGTTTGGGGATGAGTCATTTCCAGAAAGACCTCTTATCGAATTGGTAGATCAGAGCCGAGGCATTTCATACGGTGTTGTGCAGAGAGGGAATCACTTCCCAGGAGGCGTACCGCTTGTTCGTATTTCAGACTTCGGAAACAACATCTTTGAGCCCAAGGATATAGTTTCGGTTGAACCAAACATTTCGGCGAAGTATCAGAGAACAGTGCTTGTTGGAGGAGAATTGATTGTAAGTATTCGTGGCACTGTAGGGCGTGTAGCCATTGTTCCTGCAATGGCCAAGGGGTGGAACGTGGCTCGTGAGGTCGCAGTCATCCCTTTGCTTCATGATGTTTCGCGCCCCTTTTTACATTCGTATCTGCTTTCTTCCTTCGCGCAGAATTTCATTACAGGGGAAATCCGTGGCATCGCACAGCGTGGGATAAACCTTGAGGATTTGCGTCGTTTGCCCGTACCACAACCACCAAAATTGCTTCAGGAGAAATTTGCTGTTCGTCTGGAAGAAATTCACCGGATGGAATCCAATCAGATTTCTCGTGCTCAGCGGCTAGAAGATCTGTTCCTGTCGATACTGCATCGGGCATTCGCCGGAGAACTATGATTGGCAGCCTGCAAAAGAACTGGCAGATGAGCTGGCGCGAAGTGTGGGCGAAGCTTGCAAATTCAGCACTTGCACCATCCGATCTGTTCATTCAGTTGCACGATTCTGTTTTGCCGCATCTTCGAGAGCAGCCTGCACTTGCAGATTATGAAGTTATTCACAACGATTCGGCACGTGCACGTCGAGCTTTCCAGCAGTTGAAAGGAAGCGATTTCAAGGGCGAATCAGAAATCGTGAGCTTCCTGGAAGAAGCAAAAGTAACGATTGCTGATTTTGGGAAACCACGTTTTGAAGAACGGTATGTCCAACTCATTACTATCTTTCTTGCAAAATACAACCTCCGGTATCGCGTCTCAGATCCTTTCAAGCTTCAACTAAAGCTTTCGGGAGTATTCGCTGGTCTCTACGCCGAATTGGAGGAATTGAACCGCACGAATCCCGATCTTGCGGAATCAATGAGTGATTTCGAACATGCGTTCGATACCTTTGCTCGCACGCGCAGACAGGCTGACTTGAAGGGATGTATTGCAAAGGCAAGTCTCTATACGGAAGAGCTCGCAGGCGTTGCGGCAGGTAGAAGCGGTGCGCTTGGAGGACTTTGTGATCGTTTGACGTGTTGGCCCCATGTTACGGTCAAAGAAGCACTGAAAAAACTTTACGGGTTTTGTTCTGATTACCCCGGCATTCGTCATGCAGGAAATAGGAGCGCCCAAATACGGCGTCTTGATAGTCGCGATGCGGTCTTGCTCTGCACTTTATTCATATCATTCTCTGGATTTTTACCCGACACAATCCGGACGGATGAGCTATTTGGGGTCGTGCATTGAGATTCAATTCTATTTCAATCGTATTCTGCGTTTCTTTGGCTTGCGCAGTTTATTCAGACGTATTTCCTGAAATGCGATTACATCGCTTTTGAGAAAAACCATTCGAGAGGCAGTCTTCTTGTATCGGAGCTTTCCGGCTCGGGCAAGACGGTCGACGTACTGGCGGGAGACGCGAAGATACTTCGCCACGTCACCCATGCCCATGATTTCGGGGAACTGATCAGCCATAGCGTGAGTTCTTGACCTTTCACGCTATCTCCTGAAGACTATATGGAGAAGGTGTCCTATGACACCTAGTTGTCATACAGCTACCCCTCTCTATCATGCCCGATTCCCAGACAAAGAAATGTCCTATGTGTGCGGAGGAGATCAAGGTCGACGCGAAGAAATGCAAACATTGCGGCGAGATGCTGAATAATGACGGGCATGAAACTTCTTTGAAAGTTGAGAGCAGTAATACAGCGAAGAAAACGCCATATTTGAAAGCACTTCTTGGCTGCATCATGATGGGTATCATGTTTATCGTTATCGGCGTCCCGCTTTCCCCACTTATAATCGGTGTGCCCGTATTTCTTTTTGGCGTTTTCTGCGTTGTAGCCAGCCCTGTTCTTGCGCTGTATATGTACGAATCAAAATGCCCCCTGTGTAAGGGGGCTGTCCGTTGGTCGGGCTTCCGTCACGCAGTGAAGTGCCGTCATTGTAAACAAAGAAGTTTGATACGTGACATGAAGCTGATTCCAATGAAAGTCGCCTGAATTAACTTTGGACTTGTCTGACAATCAATGTGGCACTGTCCAAATTCAAAATATATTTTCTGACTTGAGCAAATCGCCTATAGGCGATGCTGTCATGCTGCTGGGCGAAGCTAAAACATTCTCATATTGACCCGCAATCGGCATCAAGCACGATCAAGATGTGCAACAAAGAGAAGTGAGAAAGAGCGGCCTCCGCATTATTGAAAGTGTGTTCCATGCCGTTCTGGACAATGATGACAAGAATCTCTGGAAACGTGCGCTCTCGACGATGCAACGCCGAATTACAGAACTGGAGTGCAGGGTACGGAGGGAAGCGGCGGCAGGCAGTGAGGACGCAAATTTTCTTGTGACAGAGTTGTGGGCGTGGAATTCGGCGAGGCGGCAGCTCGCCGCACGTTTTGGCAAAAAGTACATTATCCCTTTCCTCCATTCCCATGAAGAAACCGCAGACCAGTCTCTTTGAAGGCACGGAGCACGACCCGAAGCCCAAGCATTTCTATAACCGCTACGACCTCGTGAGCTACCTCCTGAAGTCTATCCGCCTGAACCGCAAGGAGGACGCGCTGTCGGGCATGTGGTGCCTCCTCCGCGAAGGGGTGGGGCAGTGGTACATCGCCAAGAAGCTGACGCAGTTTGCGAGTGAGGACGCGGTGGGGGCAGAGGCGTTCATCTATGCCCAAGGAGTGTTCCAGCTCATCAAGGATGTGACGGACGAGGTGAACAGCCTCTCGCGGCTCATCCTGTACCTCTGTGACGCTCCGAAGATATGGGAGAATGAGAAGGAGACGGAGTGGGAGGTCAGGAGGATTCACCTGCGGGAACGAATCAGGAGGTGCTACGAACGCGGGGAGAAGCCCGTGGAGCTGCCCGGCTACGTCTTTGACGTGTACACGGCCAAGGGAAAGGCGGCGTCGCGCAGGGGCGAGAAAATAGACCGCAGGGTGAGCGGGGTTTTGGAGGGAAGCGGGTTGTTCTGCCGTGCGGCATTCTTGAAGCACGGGCGACTGGATCCCAACGACACGACGGTCGCCCAGGCATACGGGAAGCACCTGTTGAAGTGCGCTAAGGAGGGTCTGCATGTGGACGCGTTCCTGCGGAAGCACGGCCTGACCGTCGATGAGTTCCTGAAACCATGAATACTCTTCTCCTACCCGCTCCGGCAGTACTCCCTCCCGACCTCGCGGACTACGTTCATCCGTTCCTCGTTCAGCTGGATTCGCTGAAGACGCGGGACGATTACCGCAGCGAGTTGAAACTGTTCGCCACGTGGTTCGGCAACCAGCTCCAACAGGTCACGTCGCTCGATCTCATCGCGTATCGAAAGACACTGGAGGAGCGAGGTCTGAAGTCTGCAACGATTCACAAGAAGCTCTCGGTACTCCGGAGCTTCTTCACGTTCGTTGCGCAGGCGTTCGGTCTCTCGAATCCAAGTCTCTGCGTACGCCTCCCGAAGGTCACGGACGAAAGCACGAAGGCCGTTCTCAGCCTCCAAGAAGTCGGCAGGCTGCTTGCAGCCGTTGACCCACGCACGGACCTTGGACGACGCGATCTCGCAATCCTTGGGCTGCTTCTCGTGAACGGGCTGCGCACCTGCGAGGTGAGCCGTGCGAGCATCGGGGACATTCACGAAGTGGAGGGCTTCACCGTCCTGCGGGTTCATGGAAAGGGCGAGAAAATCGCAGACGCGAAGCTGCGGGAAGACGTGCATGGCGCGATACGGGCGTATTTGGAGACGCGGCAGGATTTCTGTTCAGAAGATCCTCTCTTTTTAGCCGTAGGGAACCTCGGGAGGGGGAGGATCAGCGCGAAGACAGTGCAGGCAAGGGTGCGTCACTACCTACGGCTTGCGAGTATCCAGAAACCGAACCTCACTGCACACAGCCTCCGACACACGTGCGCGGTTCTCACACTTTCGATTGGCAAGGCGGATCTCGTCCAAGTCCAGCGGCTGCTTCGGCACAGCGACCCGAAGGTCACAATGCGATACGTGCAATCGCTGGACTGGTTGCGAGATAACGCTGTAGACAGAAACCCGATCACTATTTAGTGCCGCCGGGTCTATATCCATACGTGCCACAGTTTTCGTACATACGAGACACAGCTTCTGCTGCCTTGTCTGCACTCATGTCTTCTTTGAGTACATTGTAGAGTTCCAAAAACCCTTTGTTGCCAACATAATATATTTCGGGATGTGGGACATCAGCCATGATTGTGAAGTGGAAAAGAAGTAAATACTCACCCAACGTTCTACTGGCCAAACAATGAACAAGAAGCGGGGAGCACTTTGCCCCCCGCCCCAGACCGCTATCCCTTTGGAGGATAAGGGTCTGGCTTGCCGTAAGTATTGCGCTCACGGATCTTGCCGTCCCTGCCGTGGACGATTGCGTCGCCACCCTGATTTTCGGCAATCTCTTTCGCACCGTCGATTGCCTCCTTCTGGGTGTCATGGCGAGAGGTATCTCGTTCATTACCCTCGCCCCGCACTGCCCACGTGCCGTCTGGACGTTGCACAACGTGTTGGTTGGCCATGGCCGTAGATGGTAAGGAGCTAAAAGTTTTGCCATGGCCCCGAGAACCTGCTTCAATGATCCTGCTAGGGAATCATGTCCGCGCTAGGTAAGGACGGGTGGCGGTCTTGGCGATTGCCCGTCCTTTCTAATGGCAGATTTTTAGCTTCATAGAGCCAAGGTAAAAAATATCGTCCCTAATGCTACTCCGCGGAAAGAGAAATTGCAAAATAACTTGCGCTCCATTTTGCTATATGCAACAATCCAGACATTCGATATCTTGCCCCCAAGCTGTATATGGACGACAACATGAAAAAAAATCTGGGCAGACGGATCAAGGAGCAACGAGAGAAGCTCGGATGGTCGCAGCTTGAGTTGGCACAGAAAGTTGGAAAATCTTCCCCTGCGTACATCGCGCTCATCGAATCGGGAGATCGGAATATCAGTTCGATGGATTTGATGCTCATTTCAAAACACCTCAAAACTCCTGTTGCTGAACTGGTCGGAGAAAAAGAAAGTGAGTTGACCCTTCGTCAGGCATTGCGAAAGACAAAGGATATGACTGAACAAGATAAAGATAAGATCGAAGCATTTTATGGTTTTATAAAAAATAAAGACCGATCAGCCGATGAGGAAGATATAATTGGAGATGCTACAAAACCGCGAACAAATTGGGCTCGTGAACAGGCAAAAGAGTTGAGAGAGCAACATGGTAATAATCAAATCCCTGTTCAACTGAATGACATAATTAGCGCACTCGGCATACCAGTACAAAAAGCTGAGCTCAGTATTGATGGCATAGCGCAGATGGATAACGAGGGTACAGCCTTTATTATGTACAACTCAAAAGCTCCTGAAGTGCGACAGCGATTTACTGTTGCTCATGAGTTAGCACATATTGTGTTGGAGCACATAGGCATCGGAGAAAGCAGTCAGTTATCGAATAAATCTCAGGAAGCGGAAGCCAATGCTTTTGCTAATGAACTGCTTATTCCAGTCATAGACTTGAAGGAGTTCATGAAAACGAAACGTAATGTTGAAGAAGTTGCTACAAGATATTGGGTTAGCAATGATGCTGCTTTACTGGCGGTTATGAATAATCGTTTATTTGCAAAAATAAAGGAATAATATGGATCAGCTTCTACTCAAAAAAGAGGCCAATGCCGCAACTCGCATGTACTTGTTTGAGCATTTCAAGGAAATCGACAACGAGCGTACGAAGGCATCTTACTTGCTGGCGTTCGAGGGTTTGATTTTCACCAGTTTGCTTCAATGGATGCAGCCTGCGCCACTTTGGTGTAAGACGGGCTTCGTGATTCTTGCTGTACTCGCACTCATTGCCTCAGTCGTTCACTTATTCTTCCCCAATGCAGCGGCATTGTACGGAGATTACGGGGGAGTCTTCGCAGCAAAAACCGACCCTGAGTATATGCTCAATACAGAGTTCCAATCACTTCAGAAACAAAGAGGAGAGGCCATGAGAATTGCGGCGCATTCTCGACACTCGAATCAGGTCGCGTTCCTGCTACTCGTCGCATCACTTGCATTTCCTCTTACATACTTTTTCCTCCCCTCAGCATGAACTTCCATGATGAAGGAGACGACGATCAGCCGTCTTCCGAAGCGGAGCCATCGTCTCAGCTTCCCGTCCAGCCCTACATCACTATTCGTGGTTCGGAACATGAAACGAAATAGTGTGGTTGCCCTTGCCCCTAATCCCTCTACTAGGCAATAACCTTGGTCTGTACTCAAGGAGAGTTTTGAAAAAATGAGGTCGCTCTGCGAAGCGATAAATGAATCTTAGTTGTCCAAAGTTTTCAAAAGTTGTCCAAGAAATGGCTTCGATAAGCCAAAAACACTGGCCGTTCAGATTGAAAAGAATACCATGCAGCAGTATTGGTCGATTTCGACGATGAGCACTTGATCCGATGGAGACTGAATAGGGATTGGTTGAGTTGGTTGCGAAGGCGGCGCCTCAGAGTGAGCAGCCTCTGTGGCTCCACCCTCGCAACCCCCAATAGACCGATCTGACAGACTCATCAGAAAGAGCAGTGCGCAGGCGGCAATCAGACCCTATGTAAATAGGTTCTCTGCTGCCCACTTGAACGCTGCTCACGATCTTCCATCGGCTTCCGAAAATATGAATGGGCTCTGCCGAGCACTGTATTCCTTCGTTTCCGAGATAGGCAGACAGCGTGATCTCTGTATCCGACATCGTTTCACGACAGCCATCCATACGAAGAGTAAGGAGTTGGGGGTGTACAGGATGTACGGCAGGGAAGAGGAGGCCATCAAATACCTTCGGGATGCTGCCAGCTCATTGCCTCCGTGGGAGGAAGCGGCATTGTTCGATTGGGAAGGCGTGAAGTGGAACAAGGTGAAAGCCCAGATTGACCGCCGAGTCGGGCGTCACAAGGAACTGGAACCCGTCGTCAGCCGTGGCGTGGCGTGGAAGGGGAACCCTGTCGCTATCCATGCGTACAAGTTTGAAGTCGAACGATTTTTCAAAATTGAGTTGGAAATGTTGGGCGAGACCGCCCGACAACCGGAACGTGCACTCAAGACGATGGCAGAGGCGTTGGAGTGCCACGATTTTCTGATCCCCGAAGCCGTGGCGAAGCCCAAGGCTCCCTACACGAAACACGAAGCCGCTTTTCTGACGATCGACGAGTACCTCTCTCGCAAATTGCCGCCGGACATGTACGCTCTTTATTCACTCCCACAGCCCGCGGATTCGAAGCGGGCGACTTGACCGTGTTTATATTTCCTCCCCAACATTTTTATGACCAAGGCTGCCCAGCCCCCGAAGAATGTCCGCGTTGATGTTTACTACGGTCGGAAATCGACCGGTTACAAAACTGATGAACACGAAGAGGAGCAGAACGAACGTTACGATCACGATAAACAAGCACGCTCCTTACCGAAGCAAAAACGTGCGTTTGAAGAAATGTACGCACAGCTTCCTTCGGGAGAAAGGTCGCATGAACTCATCCGTATCGAGGAGGCGAAAAGTGGTTACAGGCCAGGGAAGAGAGAGGGGTATAAAGAAATTATTGAAATTGCAGACACTCGGAAGATAAACCGTTTGTATTTCAATGAAACGCGCCGCATCGCTCGCAATCCGGAGGAGTCAGGTAAAATCGCACAGCGATTGTCGGACGGCAGAATTAATGAGATCGTCATGATGAACGGTAGACGTTTCCAGCAGGGGGATAGTGCTCAATTATTACTGTTCCTGATCGAGGGTGGAGTCGGCTGGATGGAGAGCGCCGATAAGGGGAAAGATGTGAGTCAGGGTATGTTGGACAAAGCGAAAGAAGGTGGCAGCACAGGATGGGCGCCAATCGGTTACATGAACGTGGCAGACAGGATGGGGAAGAAAAAATGGATTGAACCCGATCCCGAGATAAGCCCCAAGGTGAAGAGGCTGTTTCTTCTGGCTGCAACGGGAGCTTATTCTTTGGAGTCCTTGGAAGTGGAAGCGAAGAAATTGGGACTTCGTACGCGCCCGACCATTCGCCACCCGGAGGGATTGCATCTTGGACGGACGACCATTCACCAAATGCTAAAGAATCCGCACTACAAAGGAAAAAAACGATACAAGGAACAAGAATACTCCGGACAGCATGTACCAATCGTCGATGCCGAAACTTGGAACAAGGTACAATTCGTTCTCTTGGGTCGTTGCACGAACACCGATAGGCCGCAGAAATTGACGTTGAGGGAGTTGTTCGTGATGTCGGGCTGTCTTCGGTGCGGGCACTGCAAAGTACGTAGCATGTCGCCCTACAAGGTCAAAAAAGGACGGTACATTATGTATGAATGCAAAAATCCAAAGACGAAATGTCGCAACTGCATCAACCAGAAGGATCTCCTGAAGCAGTTGGAGGATTCGTTGGATTGCCTCAGGTTCAATGACGACGAGTACGAGTACATGCGCCGCACACTGAAAGATGTTCACGAACAGGAATCCAAACATCAGATCGACGAGCGCAGGGCTCTTGAGGTCGAATGCCAACGTGTCGAACAACAGATCGCGGATGTTTTCATGAACATCGAGGAGGCACGTCGCCAAGGCGTCTACGACACGGTCAGTATGAAGTTGGCACAACTCCGTATGCGCCGGGACGAACTGAAGTTCGCCCTCGATGCACTCTTCGACGAAGGAGACAAATGGATTGATCACGTGGTCAGGTGCTTCGAACTCGTCAAACTGGTTCAAAGAGCCATCCAAGTGGGGTCACCCGAAATTCGACAGGCTGTTTTGAAATCGTTGGCTTCGAACTACTCCATAAATCACGGGAAGCTAGTTGTGGACTGGCTTTCCCCGTTCAAGGAGAAGGTCGAAAACCCTGATCGTACAATATGGCTCCCCCGGCTGGATTCGAACCAGCGACCTTGGCGTTAACAGCGCCCTGCTCTACCGCTGAGCTACAGGGGAACGAGGAGTTGATGATGTGATGGAAGGATCAGAGAACTGAGCTACCCCCCTTCGCTCCTGCGGAGCTACGGCGGGGCAGGCAGGGGAACGAGGAGTTGATGATGTGATGGAAGGATCAGAGACTGAGCTACCCCCCTTCGCTCCTCCGGAGCTACGGTGGGGCAGGCAGGGGAACGAGGAGTCAGATAATGAACCCAAAGAACGTACGTGCAGTATAGGGAATTTTCCGTTTCTGGCTAGTGGTAGAGACGCATGGCCGTCCGCTCTCTTACAGGGGCCTGCTTGCTCATTTCTTCGTTTGCTGCAGCAGGACGATTTCGCGGCCTACGAACTGATTCGGGCGGCGGTAGAGGAGCGTGGGGCGGCCGGTGATCTCGGTGTCCACGGCGGCGGGGATGGCGATGCGGAAGCCCAGGTCGTGGATCTTGTCCCACGTTTTCTCCAGGCGGACGTAGCCCTTGCTCGTGAACCACGTCGGCCAGGTGACCACCACGGGGACGCCGGGGAGCGTGGCGGCGACGTTCTGCAGGAAGGCCGTCTGCAAGGCCTCGGCTTCGGTCTTCATCTTCTGCGCGTCCTTGAGGGACGGCTGCTTCTCCAGCGGCGGTCCGAGGGTGGATTCCGTCACGATGACGTCGGGCAGTTTCTTGAGTTCGAACGGCTTGCGCGCGTCGTGCTTCCACACCGCGCCCGTCACGTCGCGCTTGAGGATGTCGTGTTCCTTGCGCAGCCAGTCCATGTTTTTCTCACAGCCGTTCACGGCCTTCTGGGAGGCGTCGGATGCGAGCACATGCCAACGTCGGAGCAGGCATTCCATGGGGATCACGCCGGTGCCGCAGAAGGGGTCGAGGATCGTGAGCGGTTCCTCCTGCTTGTGCGATGCCTTGCCCGTGGCGAGCCACTGGCCGAAGTTGAGGAGGATTTGCGCCAGCTTGGGCGGGAGGAGCCCGACGGTCGTGTCGCGGACGGGCTTGTGCATGTCGCGCTTCGCGTAGGCGTTCACGTCCTGGGCGGCCGTCGTCCGGCCGATCCACAGGCGGTCGCCGTCCTTCACCATCACGATCTCCGCGCCGTGCTTGCCGTCCAGCATGCCTTCGTCGCGCAGGAGCACGGAGGGGGCGGGCGTCCGTTCCGTGCCCACGTACCGGACGGGACGTTTCTTCTGCTTGAAGGCGCTCTTGCAGGTGCGGTAGAGCTCGCGGATCACCTGCGGCTGCACGCCGTAACCGCGCAGGCTGAAAACGATCTTCCCCTGCACGTCCTTCGTTTCGTCCCGCAGGATCTCCGGGACATCCGCGATGCCTGCGCCGTCCTTTCCCGCCTTCCGCGCGATGGCCACCGTGCCGCCGAGCGTGTGGAGGTAGGCGTCATGGAGGTCGAGGGCGCTCTCGAAGAGCAGCACTTCGTTCCCCAGGATTCGTTGCAGCTTGAAGTCGGGGATGGACGCGGAGAGCTCCGCGATGCTGATGTGGGGCTGGTGGCCCAGGAACGCGCAGTAGGAAGTCATGGGCTCCAGCATAGCGTCCTGCGGGGGTTGGTAAAGGCCACTGTTGCCTTCTTAGCAGTTTCTGTTGTTGATTTTTTCACCTCATCCCCTACCCCTTCTCCTCCCTCGCTCTCATCGAAGGGCGGCATTGTTCTCTTCTTTCCAGGCGCAGAAGGAAAGGAGAAGGGGCAGGTGTGCTGTTCTGTCGTTGTCTTCCTTCGCATGAGACAAATACAAATAACCAACATCCCCCTTCTCCCGCCTCATGCCACCGCATCGGAGCCGTTTCCGATCCGCCTTGGAACTGACGGGGGAGAAGGGGTGAGGGGATGAGGTAACAACAAACAGAAAACAAAAATCCCTCACTCCTCCGATGTCAGCAACCGATGCATGAGGAGAACGAGCAGGGCAACCGCGATCGGCACGATCTGCACCACGCCCCGGGAGTAGCCCGTCTGGTAGACGGCCTCGACGGAAAGGCTCGTGAGGAGGAAGAGCGCGATCTGTGCGACGAAGGGCAGGAGGAATGCGGCGGTGAGGACGACAAGCGGTGAGCGGAAAGCGGAGCGCCATGCCAGGGCGATGGCGACGGCAAGGAGCGGGAAGAGCAGGAGCCAGTTTCCTTCGAAGAAGAGATTGACCGCAATGGACTGCGCTGCCAGCGGTTCCCAGTGGAAGACGGTTGCGGAGAGCGCTTTCGCGTTGCCGAAGGTGAGGCCGTGCGACCACTTGTAGGCCAGCCACGGTCCGGCGAAGACCAGCGACGCCGTGACGAGCGTCAGGATGGAAAGGCGCAGCGACCGAATCTCCAATGCTCCCCGTCGGCGCAGGATGAAGAGGGAGATGGCGAAGAGGAACAAGAGGATGGGCAGGTACAACGCGAGGCCTTCGTTCTTCGTCAGCGGCAGCAGCGCCATGGCGACGGCGGAGAGCCGGAGGAACGAGAAGCGTTCCGCATGGTCCCCGCTGCGCACGGCGAGGAACAGGAACGAGACCGCGGCCAAGAGGTGGGCGGCCAGGAAGACTTCCGCGTACGCCTGCGTGCCGTGGATGAGGAGCAGGGGGATAGTCGCCAGGATGCAGACTCCGGCGACGGACCAGCTGCGGGACAGCGAGCGGCGCAGCAGGCCGTAGAAGAGGATGAGGAGCGCCCCGAACCAGACGATGTGGATGCTGTTCACGAGGCCTTCGTTCCATTCGCCTGCCAGGGAGGCGAGCCAGGTTTTGTGCAGCGAGACGGCGGGCGGATACGATGCCAGGGCGCCCAGAAGGTCGCGCGCATCGCCGGGAGCACCGTTCGCGATCGTCTGCGTCTGGAAGAAGATCTTCCCCCGGAAATTCCAGTTCTTCACGGTGTCGTCGAAGAAGGGCGGCGTGGAGACGAGCACGGCCGCACCCGTCCCGATCTTCGCGACCGTCCAGAGCCCGAGCAGGACGAGGAGGATCGTTGTCCTGAGCGGCGGCTTGTGCGAAGGGGCGACGGTGACGACGGGACGGCGGAACAAGCCGGCTCCCCATCGTTTCCATGCGATGGCGGCGAGCAGGAGCAGCGAGACGAACTGGACGGCGAGGAAGCCGGGGCGGTTGAAGGGCAGTCCGGCGGCGGCCAGCAGGAACGTGGCGGACATCGTGAGCGTGCCGCCCCACAGGAAACCGAGCGCCCAGCGTTCCGTCCGGAAGAGGACGGGCGTCCGCCCTTCCAGCAGCCGCAGCAGCAGCCAGCCGGAGAGGGATGGCAGGAGAATGCCGACGGCGAACGCGATGATGATCATGGGATCTGGTAGATGAACGATGTGTCATCGAAGCGCCGCACCACGCCGCCGCCGCGCGCGAGTTCCTTTCCGTCCTGCCGCAGCACGTTATCGTTTCCCACGGTCACGTCGGGGCGGCGGAACACGAGCCAGGTCTTCGCGGATTCTTGCACGCCTTCGTCGGCGGTTATCGGGATGCTCGGGTAAGTGAGGTAGCGTGCCCGGGTGGGCAGCGGCGATCCTTCGGGAAACAAGAATGCGTAGGCCGGGTCCCTCTGCAGCAGGTCTTTCCCGAGCGCGACATCGGCATAGAAGGTGTCGAAGCTGCGGAAGCGCCGTGCGGTGGCGGGTTGCGAAAAATACGTCCGCACGTCATCCAGGGCATAGCTGAAGAATTCGGCGCCCATGCGCAGGTCGTAGACGATCCACAGCGCGCCGGAAAGGACCGCGAAGGCGAGGAACGGACCGCGCGCCCCGAAGCGCCGGCGGAGCGTTCCCCGCAGGAAGAAGAGGAGGGTGCCACCCGCGGCGAGGACGGCGTAGAAAACGCGGTTCGCGCTCCAGCCCATCGGCGGGCCGTTGCCGAAGAGGCTCGCGGCGTCCGTGGGCGAGAAACGCAGGACGGGTCCCCAGAGGAAATTGACGGACGTGTTCTTGAACGTGTCGAACATCCAAAAGGATTTCCAGGCGCCGGTTATCTTCTCGGCCGCATCCGGACGCGAGAAGGACATTTCCTGCAGCGTCACTTCCGTGTTCGCGGGGAGCGAGATGCCGATGACATCGGCGAGAGGATCCCACTGTCCCGCGGAGGCGGGATCGAGGGTGACGACGGACGGGTTGCCCGGGTCGATGCGGAAGGGGATCTGCAGGAAGTCCGTCGGGCCCGCGTCACGCCGGTGCCAGACGAAGTAGCCGTCCACGCCTTCGCGCGCGCCGAAGACCAAGCGGATCGCGTCCACCGGTTCCGTCCACTCCGTCGGGCGCGTCATATTGCCGCCGTCGCCCGTAATGATGTGCAGGCCCTGTTCCGTCGGCGTCGCGGACGTCCAGCCCCGCCCGTCCCACGAGCCCGGCACTTTGCTGCCCGTGAAATCCCACGTATCCGTCCGCGCGGCGAAGACGGAGACGGGGGCGAAGAGGACGGCCGCTGTGACGACGATGCGGCGGAGATGCATCGGGGGGATTGTAGAGGAAGGGCGACGATGGAACAGGGGAGATTCTCCTTGTGCCGGTACTGGAAACCCCGGCCTCCCTCCCCCGAACGGAAGAGGAAGGCCGGTGGTTCTGTCGCATCACTAGACGGTCGCGAGCGTGCGCCGGGAGGAGCGACGGCAACTCCAGCGCCGTTTCCGGCGCTTCTGGCGCTGGAGGGGGAAACGGCCGGCGCGGATCAGTGCCAGGCGCTTCTTGTGCTTCGCGCTTTTCAGGTGGTTCCCCCAGTGTTCTTCTCCGACGGAGACGCCGCACGTACAAATGATGCTTCTCATCTCTTTTACTCCTTCGAGATGCGGTTGCCTATGCGTGTGCACAGGCATCTGAAAGATCAGACGTATCATTAAAACATATTCTTCCCCGTAGAGGAATTCCACATTTATGGCTTCAGGAAGCCGTTTCTGATGCGGTCTCAATCTCCGCGGGCCCTCCGCTTACGACGGCCTTGATACGCCGGACGCCCGCGGAAGAGCTCTCTTCCTTCTGGATCTTGAACGACCCGAGCATCCCCGTGCGCGCCACGTGGGGCCCGCCGCAGATCTCCTTGCTGAAGACGCCCTTCGCGTCGTCGCCCACGACGTACACTTTCACGTCGGCGCCGTAGCGGCTGTCGAAGACGCCCACGGCGCCTTCCGCCTTCGCGCCGTCCACGGTTGTCACATGGTACGAGACGGGGAGATCACTGCGGATCGCCTCGTTCACCAGCTCTTCCACCTTCTTGATCTGCTCCGGCGTCATCTTGTCGGGATGGTTGAAGTCGAAGCGGAGACGCTCCGCCGTGATGTTCGATCCCTTCTGATGCACGTGTGCGCCGAGCACCTGCTTCAGCGCCGCATTGAGGAGGTGCGTCGCCGTGTGGAGCTTCGTCGTCTCTGCGGAGTGATCCTGCAATCCGCCCTTGAACTTCTGTTCCGCGCCGGCGCGGGAGAGTGCCTGATGCGCCTCGAAGGCTTTCTTGAATCCTTCCTCATCGACGGTGAATCCGTGCTCTCCCACCATCTCCTTCGTCAGCTCCAGCGGGAATCCGTAGGTATCGTAGAAGTGAAATGCCATATCACCTGGAATTCGACGGAGCCCTTGTTCAAGAGATGAATTCTGTTCAATAAATTTGTTCACATGTTTGAGTCCCTCCTGGAGGGTCTTCTTGAACTGACGCTCTTCGGTATCCAGCGCACTGACGATCTGCGCTTCCTGTTTTCGCAAGTGCGGATAGGCGCCTTCGTACTGGGCGATCACTTCGCGGGCGATGGCGGAACAGTAGAGATTGGTTTCGAAGGAGGCGTCCCGCTCGACGTACAGGCGGCGCAGGGAACGGATGGCGCGGCGGATGAGGCGGCGCAAGATGTATCCCTGGTCCACGTTCGAGGGTGTGACGCCGTCCGCGATCATGAAAGCGGATGCCTTCAAATGGTCCGTGATGATGCGGGTGTGGCGCGTCAGAATCCGGCCAAGTTCCGTGTCATCCCGCGGATCTTGTTCGTGGAAGACCGCACGCATAATCGGGGCCATCCGGTCCGTTTCATACACGCTTGCGACACCCTGCAGCACGGCTGCGACGCGCTCCAGTCCCATACCCGTGTCCACGTTCTGTTGTTTCAGGGGTTCAAACGTCCCGTCCTTCGTCTTGTTGTACTGCATGAAGACGTCGTTCCAGATCTCCAGCCAGTTGGCGTCATCATTCGCCGGATTGCTTCCCGCGGGCGGCAGGTCCGTCGCCCCGATCCAGTAGAACATCTCCGTGTCCGGGCCGCAGGGGCCGGTCTGTCCGGCGGGGCCCCACCAGTTGTTCTTCTTCGGGAGGAAACCGATGCGTTCCCGTTTCACGCCGAGTTTTTCCCAGACCGCGGCGGACTCCTCGTCCTTCGGCGCGTCCTTGTCTCCTTCGAAGCATGTCACCGCGAATTTCTCCAGCGGGATGCCGAGGATCCGTGTGATGAACTCAAAGCTGAACGTGATCGCTCCTTCCTTGAAGTAGTCGCCCAGGCTCCAGTTGCCGAGCATCTCGAACATCGTCAGGTGCGACGCGTCGCCCACTTCGTCGATGTCCTGGGTCCGGACGCAGCGCTGCACGTCACAGAGCCTCTTTCCCGCAGGGTGCGGCTCGCCGAGGAGGTAGGGGACGAGCGGATGCATGCCCGCCGTGGTGAAGAGGACGGTGGGGTCGTTCTCCGGGACGAGCGGCGCGCCGGGGATCACGGCGTGGCCTTTCGACTGGAAGAAGTCGAGGTAGGCCTGACGGATCTGATCGGTGGTCATGGAGTTCATAGGGAAGCAGAGCATAGCAAGAACGGCGTCGGAATGCGATATCTCCCGAAGGCGTCGTGCCTATCCACAGTATTGCAATATTATTATATTATGTGATAATGAACTATCCATGGAGGCATTCGCTTCCTCACCGGATGCGCTGCAACCCGTCCCCGGACAGGAGGCGGATATGATTCCCCTCGATCCGGCATCCAACGATCATTTTCTCAGGGATGTCGAAACCGGCATGCTGCCCGCAGCATTTCTGATGCAGACCGCAGGCGGAGTGCCGTTGCTCATTTCCGGGAAGGGGGGACAGATGAGGCGCTGGATTTTTCTCCAGACGAGAAGCGCGTTGCGCATGAGCCCTCCGTCACGGGAGAGGAACCGCCTGTTCCGGCTCGTCTAGGAAGGAGGACGCGTTACAAAGAGAGGCAGGCAAGCGCCGACCCGTTGCGGATATACCTGCAGCAAATACGGGAAATACCGTTGCTGAAGCGCGAAGAAGAAACAGCGTGTGCACAGCGGATCGATCGGTCCGGTCATATGCTTCGCCGCGCACTCTTCCGTTCTCAGGCGGTCCAGGGCCACGTCGCTAACCGGCTCAGTCGGCTTGTTCCGGGGTCCCGTCTGTTTCTCCATGCGGTGGGAGTGGATGCGCATGATAATGCGAAAAAGAAACAGATCATCGGTCTATTGCCCGTACATCTTCCTACGATCGCGGCTATCCATGAACGCTCACGTTCCCGGTTCCAGATGGTGCTGAAGCAGTCCATCCCCTTCGAAAGGAAAGAATGGGAATGGAGCAGGATCACGAACGATCGGGGGCGCGCAGGATTGCTCCTCGACGAATTGGGTGTGGAGACGCAAGAACTTCTGAAGGGTCTCCCCGTTCTCCATCGTGCTCATGAAGAAGCGGAGCACTTGCGGGAGAACCTGGCGCGTCTTGCGCCGACCGATGCTTGCCGTGCGAACGTGGTACGACGATTGCGAAGCATTCTCACGGGCGTCCAGGAAACACCTCGAAGTCTGGAACGAAGGCTGCGGGAAATCGAGGAAGCACGGCGGGAGCACGATGAAGCGCGCGAGGCGCTCTATCGTCATAATCTTCGTCTCGTCATTTGGGTGGCTCGCGCGTACCGCGGCCGTGGCGTCAGTTTCCTCGATCTCATTCAGGAAGGGAATGCAGGTTTGATGCGAGCCGTGGACAAGTTCGATTTCAGGCGCGGATGCAGATTTTCCACGTATGCCGTGTGGTGGATTCGGCAATCCATGATGAAAGCGATCGCACAACAGTGTCGTATGATTCGTTTGCCGGATCACATGCAGGAGTCTGCCGCCGGTGCGAAGGAGGCGGAACGGCGCCTGCGTGTGGAAGGAGAGCGGAATCCGTCCGTGGAAGCCATCGCCGAGCGCGCGCAACTTCCGGTGGAGGATGTGCAATGTGCGGTGAAGCTGCGGCGGCCGCTCAGTCTCGACGAACGGGTGTCCCGGCGCGACAGTCGCCTGACGCGGAGTGCGATGCTGCCCGATCGGGAGGAATCATCGCCGGTGAATATGGATCGTACGCTGCTGCGCGAGCGTCTGGGGCAGGTGCTCGCCACGCTCTCGCCGCGGCACCGCGACATCGTTGTGTTGCGGTTCGGGTTAGGGGGCCAAGAGCCTCTGACGCTGCTGCAGTGTTCCAAGCGGTTCAAGGTGAGCCGCGCGCGCGTTGGGCAAATCGAGGAGCGGGCGATGGAGCTCCTGCAAATGGAGGATAATAAGCGGCTGTTAGCCGGCTTTCTGGACGAAGAACGGGACTGATGGCCTTTTTACTTGTCCCGGCGCGGGGCGGAGGGCAGAATGCGATGCTCCATGGCTCTTGGCACTTCCGACGATTTCGGCGTTTCCGGCGACACTCCATCGCCGTTTGCAGACTCGGATGAATTGATGACGGACGACGACATGAACTTCCCGGAGGGGCATGCAGCGATGGAAGACCATCCCGCGCGGGAGACGGAAGTTTTGTCGGATGAGGGATTACCGTTGATCAACGGAAAACAGGAAAAGTGGCAATTTGATGAAGAGCGTATGTATATGACGGAAATGGCCAAAACCCCCCTGTTTACCCGCACAGAGGAGATTGCTGCGGCCAAAAGCATTGAGCGTGCGCGTTTGCGCTTCCGGAACATGCTCTCCAGATTCGTTCCCGCCGCCGATGCGCAGGTGAAGATGTTGGAACGAGTGCATCGGAGAGAGGCGAGATTCGAACGGGTCATCGATACGTGTCTCACGGGGCGGGGCGAAAAGGAACAGGTGATGGGACGTATGGGGGCGAACTTGCGCACCATCCGGGGATTGAGGCGGCGCAGCAGGCAACTGTTTCGGGCAGCCATGAACAGATCCTTGTCTCTCGAAGAGAGGAGATATGCAAGGCGGGAAGAGATGCGCACTCGCCATGCGATCGCACGGCTTCTGGAGGAACTGGGAGTCACCACGAGACGGCTGGAGGCGCTGATGTCGGTATTGGAGGCTAAACGCAATCGCATTGCGGTTCTCAAGCGGGAGATAGAGATGAGCGAGCATATCAAGGGATGGGAAGCGGAGCGGCGGGAGTGGAACATCGAATTGCATGAGATTCTAAAAGCATTGCAGGACACGCCCGCAGGATTGGAGAAGCGGATGGAGCGACTGCGCGAAGCGCACCGGCAATACTATATGGCCAAGAAAGCGATGGGGGATGCGAACCTCCGGCTGGTCGTATCTGTCGCGAAAAAATATCGTAATCGCGGTCTCAGTTTCCTCGATCTCATTCAGGAAGGGAATATGGGATTGATGCGGGCGGTCGAGATGTACGAGTTCAAGCGCGGTTTCAAGTTCAGCACGTACGCTACATGGTGGATCCGTCAGGCTGTTACTCGCGCCATTGCAGACCAGGCGAAAATGATCCGAACGCCCATGCATGTCATCGAAGGGATCGGCAAAGTGCGGAAAGCGGAGTGGAAGCTGGGGCAGGAACAGGGAAGGACGCGGGTACAAAGCGAAGACATCGCCCGAAAGATGAAAATTGATCCTGAACGAGTTCGGCAGATGCGCGCGGCTGCCTGTTTCCCTCTCAGTCTTGATGATGTCATCAACCCCCAGAACGACAGCAGCAAAGGATTTTTCCTTCCCGATGAGCGCGTGGAGGCGCCGGATGCGGAATACATGCGGGAGCAGTTACATGAGAAGATGAACGACGTCCTGGACGGTCTGACCTACCGTGAACGGGAAGTCATCCGGCTGCGGTACGGCCTTGCCGACGGCCATGTCTTCACCCTGGAAGAGATCGGCAACATTTTTAAGCTATCGCGCGAACGTATCCGGCAAATCGAGGGGAAGGCCATGCGGAAGCTGCAGCATCCCGTTTGCCGAAAGAAGATGGAAGGATTCTTGGACGATGCCGAGCAGAAGCGCAGTGACAAAGACCGCGTGTTGTCTTTGGCAGGGGATCCCAGTTGCCGCAGGATTCTCATCCGTCTTGGGCAGGCCTCTGCCGAGGATGACTGTTTCTTGGATGCCTTTGTGCGTGCGGGAGAAGGCAGCGAGTTGCATGTCCGTGACGTCCTCACAAGACTCCGCAATGCCGGACTCGTCGATTGCTTCAAGCGCGGTACGAAGCAGATTTATTACCTTACACCGGCGGGCGCCGACTGCTTCAAGGCGATCGTTCCGGACACAGAGAATCACGAACCTTCCGCAACGCAGGAACGAGAGGGCGAGTCGGCGATGCCGGAGAATCTGTTGGCTGATCCTTGTCAGCGCGCTCTCATTCAGTACTTCGGCAAAGCCGGATCGGGCGAGCCGCGGCATGAACGCGGCGTTGCACGTATCCTGTCCGATTATAGCCGCAAGATGATCCACCAGAGAATTGCTTTGCTTGTGGAGCAGGGGATACTGGATTCCTATCACAAGGACGGTAAAAGGACGAAGTATTATTTGACGGAGACGGTTGGGCAGCAGCTGTACCGATTCGTTCTCCATCAGGAAAAAAAACGCGGTGCGCCTGTGGCCTCTCCGGCACCGGCTGCCGTGCCGCGTGAGGAGAAGGCGACGGTCACGCCGCCGGTTCTTTCCGCCATCCGGCCGTCGTTTCCGCCTCTCGGGGTGCGGAGGCAAGCGCCATCAGCTCCGTTGCATCCCGGAGTGCCGGAAACGGGTCGAGAACGGCCGTCTGCCAATGTCCCGGGGCGGGAAAAGACTGTCGATGACCAGATTGCATCGATCCGGACCGACATCGACGACCGCGTTCCAGAAGCCGGCGAAGCGGGATCCCCTGCATCTCGTCGGGTCAACGACAACGGCATGCACCGCCCTTTCTCGCTGGAGGCGTCCATTCTCGATGAGGTGCGCTGCTTGCCCGGTACGTCCCTGAGCCGGCTGTACCGCTTGTTTGAGCACAAGAAGATCATGCCGGGCGAAATCCGGGCGTGCGTGGAACAATTGTGCAGGGAGAAGAAGCTTTCCGTACCGGGAGTGGAACTGGCGGACACGACGGTTCTGCAGTCCGGTGCGGCGCCGATTCCCGCCAAGAAGCCGTCTCCGCCGTTGGACGCGCCGTTCATTCCTCCGTCCACGGAGGGAATGCCTGTTTCCTGAATATCCATGCAGATCCAAATCAATGGCGGAAAGAGGCCTTTTTCGCTATAATAATAGGAAAGAACCAACATCCATCCCGTGCGCATTCCCGCCCCTCCGACGGCCGCCCGCTCCCTTGCCCGTTCGCTGTTCCTGCCCGTCATCATGCTCGGGATGCTCGGGCTGTGGGGCACGTATTTTTTCGTGCACGGCCGCAGCGTCCTGGAGGAACGCCTGAAGAGCGAACTCCGGCAGACGGCCGCGGTGGCGGCGCTGCGCATCGACGCGGAAACGATTGCGGGCATCCGTGACGGCGACACGGTGGAGGCGCCCGCGCTGCGCGCCGTGACGCGGCAGCTCCTGGAGATCAAGCGCACGTCGCCCCTCTTCCGGTCGGCGTACATCATGCGCCGCACGGACGATCCGCTCACCCTCGCGTTCGTTTCCGACGCGGATATGCTCGAACCCTTCGGCACGCTCGACCGCAATGGCGACGGGGCGTTGGGAGAGGATGAACAACATCCTTTCGTCGGTGAACGTTACGACATCCGGGAGGTGCCCGCGCTGCAATCCCGCGCGTTCCTGGAGCCCACGACCGACGAGGCATTCACCACCGACCAGTGGGGGACGGTGATGTCCGGGTATGCGCCCGTCCGCGATACGCGGGGGAAGGCGGTCGCGGTGCTCGGCATCGACATGGACGCGCAGGATTATCTCGCGCTCTCGCAGCGCATCCTCTCGCCCGTCGCGTACCTGCTCGCGCTCTTTTCGCTCCTCTCCCTCGCGGGATCCTTGGTCCTGTGGATCGGGCGCCGCCGCCTGGAAGTGCTGGAGGAGATCGAGCGGGAGCGCACCGCCCTCCTGGATCTCCTCCTGCACCAGCTCGGCACGCCCATTGCGACGCTCCGCTGGTGGCTGGAGATCCTGCACGATCACAAGGACAGGCACATTGACGACGTGCGCCGGCATCTGGAGGAGAGCGTGGCGCGCATGGGCGGCATCATGACCGCGCTCTACGACGCCAGCCGTTTCCGTCGCAAGCACCTCGCGAGCGCCGGATTCTGTGATGTGGCGGCGACGGTGGAAAAAGTGGTGAAGGAAGCGGAGCAACGGTTCACGATCCGCCGCCAGACGGTCCGTCTGGACGTCGGGCACGGGCTCCTTCGTGGCCGCATCGACGCCGAGTCGCTCGCGGGCGTGATGCGCGAGCTGCTCGAAAACGCATCCTCCTATTCCGCCGACGGCGCCGCGGTGGAGGTGCGCGTGCACAAGCGGCAGCGTTCGGTGATCGTGGAAGTGAAAGACCGCGGCTGCGGCATTCCCAAAGCGGAAATGCCGCGCATCGGCGAGCGGTTCGTGCGCGCTTCGAACGCCCTGAAGGTGAAACCGGTCGGTAACGGCCTTGGCCTCTATATCGCCAAGGGCATCATCCGCCGCGCGGGCGGCTCGCTGCGCATCAAGAGCGCGGAGGGGAAGGGGACGACCGTCTCTTTCACGGTGGCGGGGGCGTAATACATCTTTTCTCATTTGTTATATGTCGTACGCAAAGAAAAAATCGGCAAAGAAATTGGACCGGGACTATGCCGCTCAGTTGTTTCTGGTGCTGGGAATTTTTGCCGCCGCACTGACCACGGAAGGTATGAATATCGTTCATGAATGGGCGAAGTCCATCGGAGAGACGGGATATTGGGCGTATTCGATAGTAATCGTGTTCGTTCTCTGGCCGTATTTCATGATACAAATAGTCAACATACTCGATGAGGTGTATCTGAAGAGACTGAAAAAATAGAAAGGTGGAGGAGAAGCGATTTGGACCTCCAAGGTTTCAGATGCCTTGTTCCTGACGGATGCAGGCCTCCGTTGCAGGATGTTGGTCCCCATGCCGACACGTTAAATGCAATAGTATTGCATTACAGAATAATCCAGCTACAGTGCTGTTGCGTCCGTGATTCCCGATGCAAGATTCCCTTCGAACAATGTTGAAACGGCACGACTTGAAGTACACCCGGCCACGACGGCTGGTCCTTCGTGCGCTGGCAAGCCTCAAGAAACCCTGCTCACCCTACGACGTCCAAAAATGGATTCATGCGAAGAATGAAGCAGTCCATGTCGTCACGATCTATCGCGTCCTCGAGACATTCGTACGCATCGGTATCGTGCACCGGCATCCTTGTGACGGGCATTTCTTTCTCTGTTCGCTGCCGGCACAACCGGGACATCATCGTTTCCTCCATTGCACATCCTGCGGGGAGGTGCGGGAATATCTGAACGAAGCACTGTGCCAAGCGGAAGAGCAATGTATTCGCTCCTCCCATTTTCGTGTGCATACCCACGTGAGTGAATTTCTCGGAACATGTGCCGCTTGCGCGGCGTAATTTTCTTTCCCACTCCTTCCCATGAAGGACCGCATGATCTTCCCGCTGCTTCTTGCTTCCATCGTCCTCGCGGGATGCGCACAGGGGCGGCAGGCCGACGACGGCACGCTCCCCGTGGCTGCAAGCTTCTATCCTCTTGCCCATTTCGCCGAACAGGTCGGAGGCGGGCATGTGCGGGTACGGCAGGTGCTGCCGAGCGGCGTCGAACCGCATGACTATGAGCCGTCTCCCGGCGACCTGCGCGTGATGAGCGACGCGAAGGTCTTCCTCTTCAACGGCGGCATCGACCCGTGGGGAGACCGCTTGCGTGCCGATCTGGAGAAGGATGGCGTCATCGTCGTCGAAATGGCTGAGCATGCGGATGTCCTTGTGCATGCCGCACACGCTCACGACGGGAACGAAGAAGAGGAGCATGATGACACTCTTCATGACGAAGGACATGATCACGGCCCGTTCGATCCGCATTTCTGGATGGATCCGCTGACGGCGAAGACGGAAGTGGCCGAGATCCGCGATGCGTTGATTGCAGCCGATGCCACGCACGCGGAAGACTATCGCCGGAACGCGGAGGACTACCTCGCGCGCCTCGATGCCCTTGACCGGCAGTATCGGGACGGCCTCGCCTCCTGCACCCTCAAGGAAATCATCGTGTCCCATGATGCCTTCCGGTACCTCGCGAACCGGTACGGGTTCCACACGCTGCCGATCAACGGCGTGGACCAGGAAGAGCCATCGGCACGGGCGATCGCGGAACTGATTTCCAACGCCAAAGCGAAAGGCATCCGCACGGTTTTCTTCGAGACGACGGCCAGCCCCAAACTTTCGGAGACCATCGCACGGGAAGCCGGAGCATCCACGCAGGTGCTCCATACCCTTCACGGCCTCACGGAAGAGGAGGAGCGGAATGGCGACACGTACATTTCGATCATGGAGCGCAATCTCAGCCGTCTTCAAGACGCCATGCAATGCCGATGAACGCACCCGCCATCGAGTTCAAGGGCGTCACGTACCGCTACGGCGCGTCGCCTCCCGCCCTGGAGGACGTCACCTGCGCCATCCCGCAGGGGGCGTTCGTCGGCATCGTCGGGCCGAACGGCGCGGGAAAATCAACGTTCATCCGGCTGATTCTCGGCCTCATCACGCCGTCAAAGGGATCCGTATCCGTGACGGGCGCCCCCCCGCGCGAGGCCAGAAAAATGGGGCACATCGGCTACGTCCCGCAGAAAATTTCCCAGAGCGATTTCCGTTTCCCCGCCACCGTCGAGGAGGTGGTCCTCAGCGGCCGGACGGCGCTTCGCGGCATCGGTCGTTTCTTCACGCAAGAAGACAGGCGCCAGGCCGCCGATGCCATGCACATGACGGGGATCGGGCACCTCGGCAAGAGACTGGCGGGCACGCTCTCCGGCGGAGAGCGTCAGCGCGTATTCATCGCGCGGGCGCTGGCGGGCAATCCTCGTCTGCTCATCTTGGATGAGCCGGAAACAGGCGTTGACGCGGCGACCTCACATGACTTTTTCGCACTCCTGAAAACATTCCACCAGAACGGCCTCACGATCGTGCTGGTATCGCACGATCTTTCCGTGATGGCGAAAGAGGCGCAGAACATTCTCTGTCTCAATCGCAGGCTCATCGGGCATTGCACCCCCCATGAACTGGGCGATGCCGACATTCTGACCAGGTTGTACGGAACGGATGTCACTTTTCTCCAGCACCACCACTGAACCATGATCACCATCTTCCAGTATGATTTCATGCTTCGCGCCTTCGCTGCGGGCGCGGTCGTGGGCGTGCTCGCCCCCGCCATCGGGCTCTTCATCGTGTCGAGACGCTATTCCTTCATAGCCGACACGCTCGCTCACGTGTCTCTCGCCGGCGTGGCGGCAGGATACCTCGCGGGCATCGATCCGATCCTGACGGCAATCGGCGCTTCGCTCGCGTCGGCCGGATGCGTGGAATGGCTGCGGCGCAGCGGTTCCGCTCCGAGCGAATCCCTCCTTTCGCTCCTGCTCTACGGCGGATTGGCGCTTGCGGCCGTTCTGCTCAGTCTTTCCAGCGGCACCAACGTGTCGCTCTCCGCGGTGCTCTTCGGCAGCATCGCCACCGTTTCGAGCCGGGAATTGCTGGTGATTGCACTCCTTGGCTTTTTTGTCCTCACGGTCTTGATCGTGCTTTTCAAAGAATTCTTCGCCGTGGTTTTGGATGAGGACTTGTCTGCCGCAGGAGGCGTGCCATCGCGTCTCTTGAATACCGTGCTCGTGATGCTCGCCGCCGTCACGGTTTCTGCGACGATGCGGATCATCGGCGTGCTGCTTGTGGGTGCCTTGATGGTGATCCCCGTGCTGACTGCGATGCAATTGGGCTTGAGCTTCCGCAAAACCCTGTTCGCTTCCATGGCGTTTTCCGTCACCAGCGTCGTCCTCGGACTTATCGTCTCTTTCCACATGGGAACAGCGAGCGGCGGCACCATCGTCCTGATCGCGCTCGGTTTCTTCCTGATCAGCACGCAAGCAAAGATGTTCCATCATGGTGGGAGACGCCCTCACTGACTACTACATCATCCCTCTGAATTGACGGTTTTCTTCTTCTCATTCTCCTTCACCCTGAACTTCACGATTCTCTGTACGAGGGCGAGCGGCATGGGTTCATGGAGCGGGAATTGAACGGAGCCTTTCGCCTGTGCATAGGGAAGCAACTGCTTTTTGAACGCCGTGATGGCCGAAGGAGTCGGGTAGAATCCGATGTGTGTTTCAAAGGCCGCAAAATGCACCAAATTCCCGCGAAACTTGAATGTCGGGATTCCATAATTCATGCACTCTTCGGCTTGAGGCGCCGCCTCCCGAATGGTCCGGCGAAGCTCTTCCAATACACGTCGAACGTCACATGGAAATGAAGCGATGTAAGCATCAACGGTGCTGAACTTTTTACGGCTCATACGTCGTATCGTACCGATTCCCGATCGTCTTCGTGAGGAGGAATCCCGTCTTTCCATTCGGCAAACGAATTTTGGCCACTCTTCCGTTGCGAAGGAAACGGATCACATCCACCGTCGTTCCCTCTTTCAATTGCACGCCTCCGCTCTGGCGCACGGTGACATGCGGCACGATCACGTGATACTCCCCGGTCGAGCCGGAGGCTCCATGCGTCGCAGAGTTTGAACCGGACGGCGTGTTGTAGTCCGGATTATGGATCGTCGTCGTTCCCTGCCCTCTGATGCCGCCGCCTCCACCCGTTACCTGAGCCGACGAAGAGGAGCCGGAAGAAGCCGGAAGAGTGCATGTGCTCGGCGTTCCGCTACAGGTGTAGCCGCTTTCGATCGCGCAGGCGGCGGAACAGCCATCCCCGTCTGCCATGTCTCCATCATCGCAAGCTTCGTCGGCATCGAGCGCGCCATTGCCGCATGCGATCTCGCAGATGCTCGGCTCATCGGCACAGACATAGCCTTCTTCGATGGTGCAGGCGGCGGAACATCCATCCTCATCATCCGTATCGCCATCATCACAGTCCTCACCCTCTTCGAGCGTCCCGTTGCCGCATGCGATCTCGCAGCTGCTTGGCTCACCGGTACAGACGTAGCCCTCTTCGATAGTGCAGGTGGCGGAGCAGCCGTCTGCATCAGCAGTATTGTCGTCATCGCATTCCTCGGTGCTCCCCACCGATGCGTCACCGCAGATATCGGGGAATGCCCCGCATGACGAAAGGACGGTATTCGTCCGCGTATCGATGACGGAGACGGTGGCGCTGTTCCAGTTTGCCACGTACAGACCAAAGCCGCTGATGGCGACACCGAGCGGAGTAGTTCCCACGGTGATGGATTTCACCACGGTTCTGCGCTGAATGTCGACGAGATCCACGTGGGTGGTTCCTCCATTGGCGATGTAGATTCCGGTGCCGGTTCCGACGACGCCGTCGGGAGAAGCCCCTCCGCCGCTGAAGGCGCTGCCGACGACAACATTTCTCACTGCATCGATCTCCGAAATGTTATTCGAGTTCACATTCGTGACGTACACGCCCGTACCGTGAGCGGCGATCGCCACCGGGAGTGTGCCCACCGCAAGGGTTTTCACGACGGAGCTTGTTCGCCGGTCGATGATGGACACGCTGTTGTCGTTGCGGTTCGCCACGTACACGCCCGTACCGCTCACGGCGATGGCATCCGGATAGCTTTCCACCGCAATGGGACTTCCCACGACGGTATTCGTCCTTGCATCGTACACTTTGACCCGGTTCAGCGTGCCATCCGCCACGTACACGCCCGTGCCGCTCACGGCAACTGCAAGCGGATATTCTCCCACGGACGTTATCGGATCACCCGCAGTGTTCGTCAATGCATCAATAACGTACATACTGGTGCTCACCAGCGCATAGACAGTGGTGCCGGTCGCCGTGACGGCGGCCGCGGTGCCGATCGCGAGCGTTTTTACTTTCGTATTCGTCCGTCTGTCGATGATCGAAACGCCGCCATTCTCCGCCACGTACACTCCCGTACCGCTCACGGCGATGGCAACCGGGCGCGTCCCGACACTGATCGCGCATCCGCCGTCCGCAGAGCAGCGCGGAATGAACGAGGACGCCTCAGAAAATGGAGATTTATTTTGAGACGAAGAGGGCAGCACCAGAGCCAAACCCACGATAACGACGACGAGGAATGGTCGTGAACCACGAACAATCCAAGAGAAGAAAACGTTCATGGTATTTCAGTTTATAGAGACCCCTCAACAAAACAAAATTCCACCACTTCTCTGAATAGCCTCTTCGCTGGACACTACCGAGTTCTATGCCGCGAAGGCAGACCGGTTGAGTGTGCGATGTGATTGAATTATAAGTGTTTCAAACAAAATGTATGTATTCCAGAAGCAAAAAATACAATGGTGGAGATGCCGGGAGTTGAACCCGGGTCCAACGTGTAGCCTGGATGTCTGTACCGTCATGTCTCTTCCGTACTCGCATCCTCTCGGGAAGAGACAAGGATGAGGAGCGAGGGATGATGCCTGGAATACGGAGACGTCACGACATCAGATGACGCTGCGCCTCGCTGGTTACGCCCCGGCCCCCCTAGCGAGAATCAAGGGCGGGACGTGTTCCCGGAACGGGAACTGATTACGCGAAGGCCGGGGCAAAGGCGAAGCCTCTGACAGCGTTCTTCACGCCCTGGAAACGAGTTCCAAGGAATCCGCGCGTTGTGGCAGATATGGTTTGCAACGTTGGGTATCGGGAACCGTTGCCATCCCGGACGGAGACGATGCCAGACCATGATCACGCTGTCGAAGCCTGTCATCCCCACGCTGTGCTGCCAAGAAGCAGACACGCAGTCTACCGCAACGATGTCCATTGTTCGAGCAATAACTTCGTGGATATTCCAGCGGCTGCTGCGCTAGCATCGGTGGGATGAAGCGCAAAAAAGCGGAGGCATCGCAGCAGCCGTTCGTCGAGGAAGTCCGGCGGCTGGAAGAGCGGCTGTACGGCGGGCAGTTGAATGAGGAAGACCGGAGCATGATGAAGAGCGAACGGTACTTCTGGCACTTTCGCCCCAGCCACCACGCGGCCACGGGTCTGCTGACGCAGGAAGACATCGCGCTGCTGTCCCAACCGGACAGGCGTCTGCTCAGCGTGGGCGCGTATCCGGCGTTCTTAGAGCGGCTGCTGCCGGAACTGGGCGTTCCCCGCGCCCATATTCTCCTGGCGGACAAAGACCCGGCGATCATGACGTGCGCGGACACGATCGAAGCGGTCACGTTCGACCTGTTGGATCCGTGGCCGGAGATCGGCACGTTCGATCACATCATTTTTCCGGAGAGCCTTTGCATCGCGATCAGTGACCGGATGCGGGAAGAAGGGAAAGTTCCAAGCGGGGACCGTTCGGCATCGGATGCGGAAGAGGCTCGGTACCTTGCGGCTGTGCTGAAGCAGGCGCTGCGGAGACTGCGTCCCGGAGGCGTCATCCGCGCCAACGGCCCCATGAGCCACCCGAACGTGTTTCGTCTCATGGGCGCGCGGCTGGAAGAGGACGGGTTCCCGATCGTCGTCGAGAGCCGCAGGTTCTTCCTCTCGGTGCGGGGGGCGTAATAATCATTTCATCACCGCCAAGCACGCGCCGTCGATGCAGCGGCAGTTCTCCATGTCGTTGGACGCGTACGTGCCACAGTCGCAGTCCGTGTCTTCCGAACAGGCAACCGGTTGCGTCCATCCCACGGTTGGCTGGGGCGACGGCATCGGGCAGACGACCGCGCAGGAGCCGTCGATGCAGGCGGAGCCGAAGGGGCAATTGGAACGGACCAGGAAATCCACGGGTGTCTGGCATTCGTCGGAGGAGGAACAGGCCGCGCCCACATTCCCTTCCAGCAACGGCGCGGGCTCCTCCGTCATCGCCACGCATTTGTTGTCCTCGCACTCCACGCCCGTACTTTGTATGCATGAATAGATGCACTGCGCATCGAAATTCTCCACGACTGCCTTCATGCGGGCGGCTTCATCCTTGTGCACGTAGATGTAGCAGTCGAACGGGCATTTGCTCCCGATGAGCACGCAGTCGGCTGCTTCCTCGCAGCGGTTGGCTTTTTCCAACTCGGCTTTCACCTGCCGTTCGGAGGGGGCGCAGGCGGAGAGGAGGAGGACGGCGAAGAGGGGGAGGAGGGGGCGGGCAATCATGGCGGGAGTGTACAGGAGGGCATCATCACGAAGGAACGGCTTGTTTAATTATGATGAGTGGAAGCCAATATCCGATGGAGATCCGCGAAATATTTGGACGGGGTTTCTGCCATGCGTATTCTTCATGCATGTCTCCCAACAACAATTTTCGTCCCGTCGACCACAATCCGCGCCTGACCCCCGGCGTCATCGCGT
Organism: Candidatus Peribacteraceae bacterium; assembly: GCA_028703835.1. Taxonomy (GTDB): domain Bacteria; phylum Patescibacteriota; class Gracilibacteria; order Peribacterales; family Peribacteraceae; genus CAIKAD01. The sequence continues at coordinate 36,705 of JAQVMB010000004.1, forward strand.
CCTTCGAGACGCCGGAATCGGCGATGCAATGGATCGAGTCCGTACGGGAGAACATGCAGCAGCTCTGCAACTCGTGCACGCCCCCTCCGGACATGGCACGCATTCAGGAGCTGTGGCGGGAAGGGCAGACTGCGAAGGGGCGGATTCTTCCGATGCATCCTTCCGTGGGCAGGTCGCAGGATGCGGCGTGAGAGGTTCTCGATTCTTGGATGTATTCCCGGGATCGGACAGTGCGGTTCCGCTGCGCCGTGATGCATCTTGATGCATCCGCTGGCATAGTGGCGGCATGAGACGCTTGATCATCAATGCCGACGACCTGGGCGCGAACGCCGCCCGCACGCACGGGATCTTCCAGTGCATGGAGTTCGGCGTGGTGAGGAGCGCGAGCCTCTTCCCCAATTTCATTGATTCCGACAAGGCCGCGAAGCATGCGAAGGAGAGGGGCGTACCGGTCGGGTTGCACCTCAATCTCGTGGAGGAGGAACCGCTCTGCAAAGCGGGCGATGTCGAGACCCTGCTGGGTCCGGGCAACAGGTTCTATCCGCGGGACAAATTCTGGGCGTTGCTCGATGAGGGGCGCATCGAGCGGGAACACCTGGAGCGCGAGATCCGCGCGCAGATCGAATGGTGCTTCGACCATGGCCTGGCGCCGACGCACGTGTCCGGCAACTGGGATTGCCACGTCCATCCCGCCGTCGCGCACGCCCTCCTGCCGCTTCTCGAGCGCTCCGGCCTCCGTTTCGTCCGCATTCCGTGCGAGGAGCCCCTGCCGCCGGTCGGCTTCGAGGTGCCGGAAGAGCAGCTCGCGGAGATACGGACCATCAACGCGCGGGCGGCTGCGGCGCGTTCCCTCTTCGCGTCGGCGGGCATCGCGTCCACGGACCACTTCCGCGGACACACACTCCTCGGGAATGCGTCCCTGAAGAACTTGCGCCACATCCTCACGCGGCTTTCCGAAGGCACCACGGAGCTGATGGTCCATCCCGGCAGCATGAGCGCGTACGGCACGCCCTTCGACCTGGACCCGCAGCGACAGACGGAACTTCGCATGCTGCTCGATGATTCCATCCCCGCGATGCTGCTGGAGCGGAAAATTGAATTGATCGGGTGGGGGGATCTGTAAGGAAGAAGCTGAAGCGTTGCTTATAATCAAGATTCTGCGGTTTTTCTTCGAAAAAGTGTGTCTCCCCCGATGGAGCTTGCTCTGAGAGAAGTCGAAGGGCTCGGGATGACACACTTTTTTCGTAGGCTTCAACAATTATTTCTGTCCTTCCTCTTCGTCGCAGCAGCCATCGTCGCAACACTCGTCATCCTCGCTGCGGGCGAAGAGCAGCAGGAAGTAGCAGAGCACGATGACACCGAGCAGCGCCATGTACGAGACGAGGCTGACCGTGCGTCCCATGGCGACGGGGACGACGTATCCGGCGAGCGCGATGAGCGCGACGAACGCTTCGGCGAACGTGCCGCGGGAACGGGGAGCGGGGTGGCAATACATAACCGGGAGAGGAGAATGAATACAAAAATTATACAAAATGGTTCTTCTCGTCTTTCATCCGCCGACCACTCTCCTCATGCAATGTCCTGTGGCACGGGGGGCGGCAGCGGTCGGAACCACAGTGCGAACACCGCCCCTGCAAGCAGGATCAATATGCTTCCCACGAATACCGGCGTGGCGGGCGTGAGGATGGCCGCGATGAAGCCGGAGAGGATGGGCGGAATGGATTGCCCCAGTGCTTGTACGCTGGCGTTGACTCCCAGCACTTCGCCCTGGATATGCGCCGATGCGGATTTGCTGACGAGGGTGGTGAGGAGCACCTGCGAGAGGCCGTTATTCACCGCGAAGAACGGCGAGATGAGCAGCAACCACCACCACGAGGGGGTGAGCAGTTGCATTGCGATAAAGACGCCTGCCAGCGGCACCGTCAGGCGCACCACGATATGGTCCGGGAAGCGTTTGGATACGTATCCGATCACCACTGCCTGCGTGAACGCGATCCAGATGCCCAGGTATGCGACATAATTGCCGATGGATGCTTGCGTGAAGCCGAACCGGTTGATCAAGAACACGCTGGCGAACGTCGTGAAGAACGTGAAGCCGGCCTGGAACAGGAATTGCGTGGCGAAGAGCGGGCGCAGTTTCCGCAGCGCGTACGCCTCCGCGATGTTCTTGAATGATTTCACCCAATCCACGGATCCCTTTCGCCGTTGCTTGTTCGTTTCCGGGAAAAAGAACCACACCGACGCCGCATTGGCCGCGCTCAACAGCGCCGCGAACCAGAAAGGCGTGGCGGCGTTGAACCATGAAACGAACGTGGGGCTGGAGAGCAGACCGCCGATGGCAGGGCCCAGGATGAATCCCAGCCCGAACGCCGTGCCCATGATGCCGAAGGAGCGCGCGCGATTCTCTCGTGTGGAGATGTCCGCCACGGCCGCCTGCGCCACCGCGATATTCCCGCCCGTGATGCCGTCGAATGCCCGCGAGAGGAAGAGGAGCGGAATGTGGTGCGTGAAGATGGCATAGGCGAAGAGTACGTACGAAAGCGCCGTACCGAGGAGTGACAGGAGAAGCAGCGACCGTCGTCCGTACTTGTCCGAGAGCTGGCCCAGCACGGGCGTGGCGAGGAACTGGCACAGCGGATAACTGGCGATGAGGAGCCCCAGCAGGATGTAGCCCGTCTGCACCGACGTTCCCGCAGGCAAGATGTACTCAGGTGACGCGGGATCCGCGAGCAGCAGCGGCACCACCGGGATAAGGATGCCGATGCCCACGAGGTCAAGGAAAACCGTGAAGAAGATAATGGGCAACGGGCGTCCTTGAAATGTTCTGCGGATACGATTCATGGCGGGGCGGAATGCGAAGCAAAAAGTGGGCGCACGGATGCAGCCGCATTTCTGACGTGCGACGAGCGCACATCATACAGGACAAGAATCATGACGAAGGATGAGGCACGGAAACTTTGACTTTTCCTTCGACCGAGGCCATCATTTTCAACCTATGAAGAAAGCAGTTTTCATGGGGTCCGTGTTGTTGACGCTGGCTTTAGCCGGTTGCTCCGCAGGCGGCGACCTGAACGGCGGCGCGTCGTCTTCTTCCGCGCCGGCGGGCAGCCCGCTCTCGTCCGACATCACCATCACGCAGCCGCAGCCGGGCGATACGGTCGTGAGCCCGCTCACCGTCACGGGCGAAGCGCGGGGCACGTGGTACTTCGAGGCGAGCTTCCCGGTGCGCCTGCTCGACGGCAACGGCAATGAGCTCGCCGTCGCGCCCGCACAGGCGCAGGGTGACTGGATGACCGAGGACTTCGTTCCCTACGCCGTCACCCTCACGTTCATCGCGCCGCCCACGACGACGGGCACGCTGGTCCTGGAGAAAGACAATCCCTCCGGCGATCCCGCGAACGCGGAGAGCGTGAGTATTCCGGTGGCCTTCTAGAAGAGGATCATAACGAAGGGTTTGCCGACTGTTCTTTGCTAGAGCAACTGCCCCATTTCTTTTTTCTGCCGCAAAAAAGAAATGGGAAAAAGAAAAAGCCACCACGCGCCAACGGAAGCCCGCGGATCTATTTCTCTATCATTGATCTGATGCCTCAGTAGAGGCAGAAAAAGGTGATAGCCCTGATCGGTTGCCCGTCTGTCCTTCTCATCTCCACTTCGGGCGCGTGGACCCTGCCATGTTTGTTGTATGTTCCTGTTTGCTTGTCGGTCCTGACTACGAAAAGGGGTGGGAACGAACAGAAGAAATTGTTCGGTTCAACGCAGCTCTTCCTCGCTCACTTTCTCCACGGCGGAGGCTCCCGACGTGTCCACGTCGAGTTGCTTCGGGAGAACGCGGTAGAGGATGCGGCTCGCGCCGGAGGCTTCGCCCGTCAGGGATTCCACGGCGTACACGCGCGCCGTGCTTGCGCCGGAGACATCCGCGTCCGCGCGTCCCGTCATGAACGAGAGCGCATCGAGCCAGCTGGCGCCCGAGACGTTGAACGTGAGCGTTTTCGCTTCCCCTGCCAGATACAGTTGCGAACTGCCGGAGACGTCGGCGTCCAGGGCATCCGGTCGGACATCGGCGTTCAGCATGGAGGCGCCGGACAGGCCGAACGTCATGGTGCCGCCCCGGAATCCCTGCACCTCGCCCTGCGAGGCGCCGGTGAGGCGGACGGTTTGCAGGCGCGGCATCGTGACGGCGAGCGTGACGGAGCGGCGGCTGCAGAAGAAGAGGCAATCCACGATGCCCCTGTCATGGTCCAATGTCAGCATGCCGTCGACCACCTGCAGGCTGCTCTGCTCCTGGTCGAGCGGCGACGCTTCCAACGACACTTCGTACGCGTCGCCGCGGCGGATGGTTAGGGTGGAGAACCCGTCCGCTTGCACGCCCGTGAAATCCCGGAACGTGAAGGCGCGCGAGACCGTATCCACGCGCTCGGAGCGGATGCGCTCGAACGCCGCTTCGATGACGGGGGCGTGCGTCACCGCCGTGACGCCGAGCGTCGCGACGGCGCTGCCCCAGAGGCCGACGAGGACCGCGAGCGAGAGCGGCGAGAACGCGCTCTTCATGCTGAGCAGGCTCGCGCCGACCATCAGGACGAAGACGAGCGGCAGGAACGCGATGAAGTAGCCGGCGCCGACGAGCGTGAGGTACGTCGCCCGCCCCGTGATTTCCTGCAGCGGCAGGTCCACCAGGGCGGTGGCCGGGTCGGTGACGAGGAGCACGGCGTAGGTGGTGAGTCCGGCGATGGCCAGCGCCACGCCGAGGATCATCAGGAAGCCGACGGCGCGCGCGATGAGGGGGAAAAAAGCCCGGAGGAAACGGCCGAGCACTTCCAAGACACGGCGGATGATGACGAAGGGGACGGTGAGGATTTGCCGCAGGGCGTTGCGAGTCTTCTCCGGCGGCATCTTCTCCTTCACGCGCTCCTGGATGGCCGAGAGCGTCACGCGCTGCTGCTTCATTTCCATTTTTTCGGTGGTGGTCTTCGCTTCCGGCACGATGATCCACAGGATGATGTACAGGATGACGCCCGCGCCGCCGAAGAAGATCGTCAGGGCGAAGAGGAGCCGCACGATCACCGGGTCGATGCCGGCGTAGTTCGCGATGCCCGCACAGACGCCGCCCAGCACCCGGTCATCCGTATCGCGGTACAGGCGGCCGCGGAAGAGCGGTTCCTTGCGCCGGTCTTCCACGTTTTCCTTCGGCTCTTCCCTGCCCGGAACCTCTTCCCCGCCGAAGCGCTTGAAGTCCTCCACGGTGCCCATGCGCGCCGTGAGCGCTTCCACGTCCTTCGCCGTCACGGCCTTCTTCCGGCCTTTCGTGATCTCGGCGAATTCCTCCGCGATGCGGTTCTCGATGTCCGACACGATCTCGTCGGCGTCCGCGTAGGAGGAGAAGTGCGCGCGGACCGACGCCAGGTACCGGTCGAGCCGCTCGAAGGCGTCGTCTTCCACGTGGAAGAGCAATCCGCCGATGGTGATCGTCACCGTCTTATGCATGGTCGAGGAGGGAAGTGATGGAGGAAGTGAGGGCGTTCCAGGTGCCGGTGAGGTCCTTCAGCGATTCTTTCCCTTTCTTCGTGAGCGTGTAGTACTTGCGGGGCGGGCCGTTCCTGGACTCGCGCCACTCGTAGGAGACCAGTTCGTCGTTCTTCAAGCGGCTGAGGATGGGGTACAGCGTGCCTTCCACCACGAGGAGATCCGCTTCGCGCAATTTCTGGAGGATATCCGATGCATACACTTCGCCCTGCGCGATGATGAGGATCGCGCAGAATTCCAGGATGCCTTTGCGCATCTGCGCTTTGGCATTGTCGGAGGAGGCGGGGGTGTCACGGGTCATGGGACACCGGCAATGTAGTACACAGTACTTGGTATTGCAAGGTATCTTGTGAAAAAGGGTAATTGTCGCGGTTTTGGAGCCAAACCGTCATTCCCCGATGATCTTGATCAGCACGCGCTTCGGCCGTTGCCCGTCGAACTCCCCGTAGAAGATCTGTTCCCACGGGCCGAAATCCAGCGATCCTTTCGTGACCGCCACGACAACTTGCCGTCCCAGGATCTCGCGCTTCAAATGCGCATCTGCATTGTCTTCACCGGTTCGGTTATGATGATAGTGCTCGGGGGAGGGGTTGAAGGGCGCCAGCTGCTCCAGCCATTCCTCGAAGTCGTGGTGCAGGCCGGACTCGTTGTCATTGATGAAGATCGAGGTTGTTGTACCAGACCTGTTTGATTTCTGTTGCTTCGCGCACGCCCCCTCACCCCGCCCTCTCCCCCCTTCGGGTGGAGAGGGGGACAATGGAAAGCAATTCTTCCCCGGAGCGTGAAGCGATCGAAGCGCCACGGATCAGCTTATTTTAGTATGATGTGCATGGCGTTGACGAGACAGAGGCCTTCCTTGATCCCGCTCGCCCGCACCTGTTCCTCCACCTGCGGCGTGATGTTCACGAAGCCGCGGCGGGAGGGGGCATTCATCGTCAGGTAGTGCGTGCGGGAGAGCATGGGGAAATCAGAAGCCCAAGAGAGAGCCGATCCAACGGCGGAGGAGGGAAGAGGAGAGGGGAGTCACCCCTTCGATCCAGACAGTGGCGCTGTCGGTTGCGCTGGAAACGATTTGGGGATGCGCTTCGCGGTTGGGAGGGTACAGCATGATCAAATTATGGCCTGCCCTGTACTTGTAACGGTCCACCGCCCCGTCATCGGAGATGGTGGAGCCGTCGGTCAGGTAGACGGAGCCGTTCAGGCCGCCGGGCGTTCCCGTGAGGTGGGCTTTCACCGTCGACAGTTGCGTCACGGAACTCCAGCCGGATTCCCATTCCTTCATGATTGCCGTGAGGGCGGCAGAGTCCGTTTCGATGGTTGCATTCGCCCCGATGAGCAAGTCGTCCTTCATGTTCCCGTTGAGGTTGTCGACGCCGCCGCCGCCGACGATCAGGTTCCTGCCTCCTCCGGCAGTAAGGGTATCGTTCCCTGCTCCGCCGATGATCCATGAGGGGTAGGACACTTGATCGCTGATGGTGATCGTATCTGCGCCTCCGAAGCCGTAGACGATGATGTGGCCGGTCACACGGTAATTTCCGGCGTTTGTGCCGTTGTAGAACAGGACGACGGATGCATTGCCCGGAGTGATGGAAATGGTGTCATTCCCGCTCGTCCCGCCGATGATCAAGGCATCTTTCGTGGAGTCCAAGGGGTCGGTCCGCAAGAACATCGATGCGGGAGGAGGAATGGTGAACGGGGCAGTCGAGGCGGCACTGCTGGAGGAGGCGGTGACAGGACAATCGGCAGGACAGGCGCAGCGGTCTTCCCAGGATTCACACGTCCCGTTCCCGCAGACGGTGCAAAGGCCGGGGCCGTCCACGATGGTCGGATCCTCGCATCTCCCGGCGGAGGAATTGTAGAAGCTGTGGACCCACGTTGTCCCGGGGCAGCAGGGGGGAGTGGTTGCGATCTGGTTGCTCCTGAACCTTCCTGCAGCGAAGCAGGAAGAAGCGGAAGAGCCGGCAATGTTTGTCGTGGAGGTTGAACTGTCGGAGGTCGCCGCAAGGCACGCGCTGCCGCTGCAGCACTCGTAGCTGCATGTGACGCGTGGGAGACCGGCTTCGGCCGGCGTCTTCATCAGCGTGGCGCAGGAGACCGACCGCACTCGGTCGGGGCAGAGGTGCGTGGCGAGGGAAGAAAGGTCATAGCCGCACAGCTGCCGGCACGTCCCTCCGTCGGACGGGCAGAACTCGGCGCAGGAGGGATCGAGGGCGTGGGAGGAGTAGGCGCGGCACTCGCCGGGGAGCGAGAAGGCGGCGGACGATGCGGCGGCCTCGCAGAGCGCGACGGTCTGGACGACGGCATTGTTGTTGTTCGTTTTCGACTCCGGCGTCGCGGTGGTTGCCGTAACCGTGGTGGCCACCCGTCCGACGGAACACGTGCTTCCCGCCGCAACCGGGGTGCGGTAGACGAACGTGAAGGAACGGGAAGCTCCCGGCGCCAGGTCGAAGGGCGGGCACTGCACCGCCGTGCCCACTTGCGTGCACTCGGCGATGTTGAGGCCGGCGTCGTAGACGAAAGGGGGGAGGGTGGCGTTCGACAGGACGACGTTCGTGGCGGTCAAAGTCCCCGCATTCGTCACGGTGGCGCGGAAGGCGGCGTTCTTTCCGCGGACCACGCTGCCCGGGCCCAGGGCGCTGACCGCGAGATCGGCCTTGTTGACGAGAGTGGTGACGGAGGAGGACGACCGGGAGGAAGGGGCGGCGGAGGAAGAGCAGGCGGCGGGTTTGGTAAACGAATAGCTGACGAAGCAGCCGTACGCCACGTTGTCTCCATACCCATCACGGCCTGCCAGGGCGTCGCGGTAATACAGGTAAGCTTTCACGGCTCCGGCGGGAACGGTGACCCCGGCGGTGCCGACGGAACCGAGGATGCGTTCGCTCACGAGCGTATTGGAGCCGTTGTAGAACCCGATTTTTACTTCGCCGAACGTCGCGCAGGGTATGAGCAATTGTCCGGGACAGCCGTCGCCGTTTCCGCAAATGTTCCCGGAAATATCCGATATTTTCAGGACCGTTCCCGCCGCCAGATTGTCGGCGATGATCGTGGGAGGCTGGCACGAAGGCGCATCCTGCCATTCGGGAGGCGCCGTGAAGCTGTTGAGGGTGGCGGTGCCGGTAGTGGTGGCGGTGCAGGCGGGGATGGAAGAAGCGGCGGCGTTGTACTCGTCGTTGTCCTGGCCGCTGCCGCATCCCGGATCCTGCGGGAAGTCGATCTTCCCGTCGCCGTCATTGTCGATGCCGTCGGCGCATTGGGACGTCGTGTAGCACATTTCAAGCCCGTAGAGCAGGCCGGCGGGGTTCGTCTCCGCCGTACTGCCCGGTCCAGCGATGTTCGTTGCGTCGAAGGCGAGGAGGTTGTCACCTGTGATGAAAGAAGCGGGAGACAGTGTTTGCGACACTTCCTTTTGGAACGTATTGTTCGAGAGCGTGAGCGCATTCCCATTGAGGGAGCCCGTAACAGTGTTGTCGATGGCAGTGGTGAGGCGGGCGGCGGTGACGATACCCGGTACCGAGAAATGCCGCTCAAAATGGACGGTCTCATTGGCGGTGGGGTTCGTCACGTAGTGCGTCCGCCAGATCCAGGAGGCGTTGGGGAAGGCGCCGAGCCAGCTCCAAACCGAATACGCGAGAACCGATGCACTTCCGTTCACCATTGTTTGGGTATCGCTCTTGATCGTAAGCAGCTGTGTTCCTGCGGGACACGTGAAAGGCGATGGCCCCTCGCTGCCTTGTCGGGAGATGCATTGGGGATCCTGCGGGTAATCGGTTTTCCCGTCCCCGTCATTGTCGACGCCATCCTGGCATTCCCTCTGCGGATTCGTTTCATCGTTGTCACCGGTTCCGGAACAGCTGAGGTCTATTCCGTCGATGGCGCCGTCCCCGTCGTTGTCGACGCCGTCGGAGCACTGGGGCATTGCCACGTACGCTTCGATTTCGTTCACGTTGATCCAGTCTCCCTGGGTGATGGCATCGATGCGGATATACCGGACGGAGAGCGGGGAGCTGAATGTCCAATCTCCTCCGACGACCGCGGCCCCCGCGCAGCGGTAAGAGTATTGCTGGAGCGTGGTTCGGGCGGCATTCTGGAAGTACACTGTTCCCGCGTTTCCTCCGTAGGGTCCTCCGCAGCGGATGACGGAACGGACGAGAGGCTGTTCCGCCTGGAGATCCACCGTCATGCGTGCCGGATATATGCTCCCCGTCGCCCACCACGTGTTCAAATTCCCATCCACGGCCGCGCTGGGGGGGACGCGGTACTGCGGAAGGGCATCGGGCGAGACGACTTCGGTCGTGGGCTTGTTGAGTGCGACGTTGACGGTCGCGGGTGTGACGGAAGCAGTGAAGAAGCCCGTGCGCATTTTGCGGGCAACGACCCCGCTGCCCACTGCCCCGAGGCAAACGACCAGGATCGTGCTCAGGATGCCGGAGAGCCGGAAGCGGCGCATGCCGATACTCTAGAGGGTTTCCCGTGCGGCGGGGAGCGGTCGGATTTGACAGTGAACGGATGATGCATCACGGCAGTGTTCATGTGAGTTTTTGCTACGGACAAGCCAAGCGGCAAGAGAAGTCGCAGCCGTGGCCGGTTGCCGGATATGCCGTGTGGGATGTTGCAGAGACACAAAACTTCCATTATTCATCGGCGCTGCTGCTTTCTCCGGTGCCTTGTGAGATTCCCCTGCAAGAGTATGTGCAGGAGGCGGGTTGCAGGAAGGTGCATTGGATGCGGTCGAGGACTTGCGGGGAGGGGCAGAGGTGGGCATGCGGGCTGTACGGGAAATTGCCGCAAGCTTGTTTGCATTTGAGGATGCCATTGGCGTTATGTGCGCAGAAGGAGGCGCAGAGCGGGGGGATGCACGAGCTTGGGGGGAGGCTGGATCGGGACGATTGTGCGGAGGAGTTGCCTTGCGCCGTCTGCCCGCAATCGCTGACGCAGTTGCAGGCGTTTTCGCCCGGCCCGCACTTCCCGTTCCCGCAGTCGGTGCAGACGAAGGTGCCCCCCGTGGGCGTGGTGCAGACGCCCCTCGTTCCCAAGGCGTAGACGTCCAGCCGGTCCAGCGAGCCGCAGCAGGAGCCGCCGCCCTCCCCCCGGTTTCCGTCGGTGATGCAGGAGGGGGCGGAGGCAGCAGAAGAGGTGGACGCGAAGTGCCCAGTCGGCGCCAGCATCAGCGCGTCAGCGACCGCAGTGCCGGGGGAGGAGTTGAGAACAAGGTGGATGATGAAAGTGGAAAATGTTCCCGTGCTGACGGGGGAAGCTTCCATGGTGCCAATTTTTTTCCACCCGACACCCTCGAACGTGACGTCTGCCGGCGCGATGCGCTGGTTGACCGGCGCAAACGTTTTCACGGTTTCGTAGTGTGAAACGGGACTGGAAACGATGTTCATCACTTTGTAGGTCGCGGCGGTTGTGGCATCCGAGCGGACGGGATAGGTGACGTACACGTCGTAGGTTCCGGGTTTCGCATCCCCGTTCCATTCAAAGTAGCCGTCCGTTCCCTCGAGGGTGACGTACTGGCAGCGGAAGCCTTGCGGACCGAACTGCAGTTCGTAACGGGAGCCGGAGGTGACGCGGACATCGGTGCCCGGCGCGGAATAGAGAGTGACGTCGTCGGTGATGAAAGGGCCTTCCCCTCTGCTTTGGGATGGATTTTCGGTACTGATACAGTCCATGCCGCAACGTCTTCCTCCCGGACTCCAAACATCGCTGTCCGTCTCGCAATCGTTCACGATGTCCCTGCCTTCGACAACGTGGTCCCCGCATCGGCGGGGGATGCAGAGCTGAGCGTTGTTCGCGGGAGTCTCCATGTTTCTGAGAGGGACGCAAGACAGGCCCGCCCCGCACTGAGCGGAGGGATTGCAGACCTCGCAGGCGCCGGTGGCAGAGACGGAGGGCGGCTCGGACGAAGCGGCGTGAGAGCCGGCAGGACACGTGCCCGGTGCTGCCGTGTTGATCACGGTGAGATGCCCTAACCAGGTGATGTACAGCTTCGTTCCTACGACACCGGTGTCGAATGGTTCCGCGCCGATATCCCATTGTTCGACTCTATTACCGCTGGCGCCGTCGAAGACGTCGATGATGCTGTTGCCGTGTATCTGATGATAGACGGGGGTCGTGTACAGTTTCGTGCCGATCACATGCATGTCTCGGCAGGAAGTGAAAGGAATCGTCTTCGTGACGGTGTCCGTGGCGGTATCAACCATGTTGACGACGACGTTATCAGAACAGTTGGTAGCGCCCTGCTTCTCCCAGTACAGTTTCGTGCCGACGGCCGCAGCCTCATATCCGCTGGCGTTCGGGAGGACCGTCGTGACACTGTCCGTTGCTGTATTGATGACGGAGAGTGCCCCGTTCTTCCCCCAATATCCGCTGAATGCGTACACCTTTGTTCCCACGACAATCAACGAGTCTGCATATGGAACCGTCATCCTCCGTACGACGGTGTCTGTGGCCGTATCGATGACACTCACTGAGTTCATTTCAAGATGATCCATGCCATTCTCGGTGACGCTGACGTAGATCTTCGTGCCAGCGGCAACGAGGTCATGTGGTGCCGGTCCGACATCAATGCTTTTCGAGATCGTATTCGTCGCGGTATTGATGACGTGGACCTGACCTCCATAGTTCGACAATGCATATACTTTTGATCCTGCGGAAGTGAGTCTATAAAAACCTTGGTTGACGGCGCCGGCGGGTACGGTGATCGTCGCGAGGACGTTGTCCGTCGCGGTGTTCAGGACCACGATCTCTGAGGATTCGCCGGCATAATGGCCGCAGAGGAGATAGGTTTTCGAATCGACGGATACAACTTCTGAGGATGGAGTGCAGTCTTTTTGTATCGTCTTCGTGACGGTGTTCGTGGCGGTATTGACGACCAACAAGGCATTATGTCCATCCTTCAATCCGCGAATGTAGAGCTTCGTCCCGGCGGAACCGAGGATGTATTCGAATTGAATGCCGTCTTGGTTGGCAATGCTGCAGCTCGCGGGGGTGATGGTTGCGGCCGTCAGACCGCCGGTATCGGCAAATTTTCCGTTCCATTGCGTTACCGCGAAGACACTTGCGGCGAGCAGGAGCGCGAAGGCCGGCAGGCGCAACCGGGAAGGAGGCGGCATCGTGGAAGGGAGTCTAGCAGAGGGGAAGCGGGGGCGGAGCGAGTTTTCCTCATGCGGGCGTTATCGCTTCATTCATACGTCAATTCCCGCACGCGTACGTGCACGTCACGCGGGGGTAGCCCGTTTCCGCTGGCGTGCCGGGCAGGGTAGTGCACGAGTAGCTCGTCGGCTTCTTCCCGCTGCCGCACAGGGATGTGAAAGCGGAGGGTGAACCGGGGAGTCCCGCACAAACGTTCGTGCAGGTTGATGTGCCTGACTTGCAGAAAATCTTGCACGAGCCGGCAGAGGAGGGCGGGGCGTCGGGACACAGGGACGGGAGAGAGGAAGAGGAGGAAGAGGGGCGGGAGGAGGATTGGGCGGAAGAAGACAAAGAGGAGGAAGAGGCATCTCTCTCGTCATTATCGGTTGCATTGGAGCAGCCGGGATCTCCTTGAGATACGCGAACATTGGAAATAGTGCACGTGCCGGAGTTATCGGGATAGTAACCTTCTGCATGGCTTACCCAAAGCTTCGTGGCACCGGCGGGAACGGTGATGCCGTTCGCGAAATCCCGCAGGAGGATGGCGCTTTTTCCGTCGGGCGTCGGAAGGCCGGGATTGATGACCTGGCCGGCATTGTTCGTGAATTGCCCGATGGCGATCTGATGGGCGTGAGCCGTGAGTATTGCGGGATCAATGTACGTGGAAGAGCCGCAAGCCGGAATGATGGCGGCAGATGCAAGCCCGTCCTTACAGGAAGTGACGCAATGTGAGTCCGCCCCGAATTTGATCGTACCCGCAGTATCGAAGCGGATAAGCTGTCCCGCCATCAAGCCTGACAGGGCAAGCATGGGCCCCGTCCGTCCGGAGTCCGCGCCTCTGTCCCAGTAACTTGCGCATGCTGCCTGAGAAAGGCCGGGACAGTCTATGAAGGGTCCGGTCGACCCGAAGGAGACATTGGAAAAGGTCTGCTGAGAGAAAGGAAAATCAATGAGGCGGTCCCCGTCGTTGTCGAGGCCGTCGGAACACTGGGGAGTGGCGGGGGGGGAGGAGGAAGAAGAGGGCAAGGAAGAGAAGGAAGAGGCGGAGTGGACGCAGCGGCAATTGATGCACTCATCCTCCATCAAGTCGCACGAATCGACCGTCAGGTACGGAGACGGATTTTCGCATTCCTCACCGTACTCCGGCTGCACGATGCCGTTGCCGCAAGCATTGGGAATGGCGGGCAGGGGAGGGCAATTGCCGAAAGGGCAGACATCGGTGTTGTAGCAACCGCAGGTGTTGTTGATGTCGCAGTGGGGATAGTAGGAAGTGGAACACGGATGACCGTAGTCGCAACCCTCGGTCTGGGAGACGATGCCGTCCCCGCATCGAACGGGAGCCATTTCCACGCAGTTGCAATCGCGGCAAATCCATGAGTCATTCCCGGACGGATCCGGTCCGCAGCCTTGGCCGGTCTCGCAAGTTTCGTCGGGTTCCAGAATGCCATTGCCGCAGACGGAAGAGCCGGGGGAGCAATTGCATTTCTCGTAGTAGATGCTGCCGCTGACTTCCGAGCAATTCCAGTTGAGCGGTCCTTTCCCGTAACATTCACCCCCGCAGAAATCGCATCCGGTTGTGGTACATCCCAGGCATTCGTAGGCGGTACCCCAGGCTTGCAGGCTGGTGTCGCGGGGACGGAACGTGAATGCAAATCCGGCGCCCAAGAGGAGGATTCCGAGCAGGATGCCCGCGTTCTTTCGTTGAAAGAGGCGCATACGTTTTCCATTGCAGTGTATCACGTGTACTCCTGTCGTCAGTTGACAATCTTGCCAGCGCGGAAGAACAGTGTTTCGAAATGTATTTCTCAGACGGGAATTGCCGGGCTATCGGCATTCGCAATGAGGCGGAAGGCTCATTGTACAATATTCCCATGTGCCCGGCGGGCAGTTGCCGCCGTCTCCGGCAGATGATGCGCCGCCCCCCGCGCTTGACGTTCCCCCACCCCCACCTCCCGTACTTGAAGCACCTGCTCCCCCTCCTCCCGTACTTGAAGCACCTGCTCCCCCTCCTCCCGTACTTGAAGCACCTGCTCCCCCTCCTCCCGTACTGGATGTTCCTTCCCCTCCGCCCCCGCCTCCCGTCGGTTGCGGAACGGCCTTGCATTGGTACGAGCAGGGGGCAGAGGTGTCCGCGGAACAGTCGAACCTGTCCAGCATTTGCCCGGAAGGACAAAGATGTTCAAAGGGATCGTGGCTGAAGTTCCCGCAGATTTTCTTGCACTTCAAAATCCCGTACGCGTCGTTCTTGCAGAAGGAGCCGCAGAGGATGGGAAGGGGGCAGGAGATATCAAGGGACCAGGAAGAAGAAGAGCCGGCTGAAGGGAGCGAGGAAAGACTCGAAGAAGCCGGGGCGGCACACCGCACGACGTCGATGTAGTACGCCGTGTGGCCGCAGTACAGGCCGCAGACGTCGCTGAAGGTGGCGGTGATCGTCGCATTCACATTGCCCTGGGATGCCGTGCGGACGATGCTCGTGATGTCATACGGTTCCGCTTGCGGCTGGATCAGCTCGCACCCGACGTCATATGATTTTGAGAGGGAGCCCCGGGGCCCCGTGACAACGAGACGATCATCGGTGGCATGCGGCGGACCGCTTCCGCCGCTCAGGTACACGCGATCGCCTTGTATCGTTGCAATGGATTTCGAGACGGTATCGCAAGTTTCCCCCTGTTGGGAGATGGGTTGGTTCTGGTTATCGCCGATCAGGAATGTCCGGAGGACTTCGACGGTTCCCCCATTCGGACAAGTATACGCTTCGCTGCCGTCGGTGGTGAGCGCGAGCAAACGGAGCGATGATGAGTCTTCGTTCCCTCCTCCGATGAGCAGCGTGAACAGCAGAACCGATACCGTGACGGCTCCGGCGACGAAGGTGACCCGCGTTCGGAGAGAGTACTCCATTCCGCGGGCACTCTAGCATGCCGGGAAGCCGCGTTCCCCATCCGGTTCTTGCATCGGCGTCCGATGGTGTCCTGATGAGATTTCTCGTTTCACTTCCCGCGCAACGCCGCTTTCATCACCCACCCCACTTCGCTCCTCGCTGCGCTCGGAGCTTCGCGGGGTTTGCTCTCTCATTTCAGCAGGACTTTCATAGTCCAGTTCGCGAGGCCGAAGACCAGCATGAGGACGATCCACCCCCCGAGGCCGCGTTCGATACGGAAGACGACGAGCGACGGGTCCATGCGTTGCGCAACCGCATTCACGAGCCACAGGAAGACGCCGTTCGCCAGGACGAAAGCCAGGATCGTCGCCACGAGCTTGAGGGGGAGCGTCACCAGGTCCAGGAGCGGGCGGACGAGGATATTCAGCAGCGTGAGGAGGGCGCCGATGATGACGAAGGCGGGGATGCCGCCGACGATCGTCAGGTACTGCGGCAGGTATGCGGCCAATGCCCAGACGAGGACGATGTTCAAGACGGTTCGGAGCGCGATGCGGGAGGGGAGGGACATTGTTGGGTTAGGGTTAGGGATAGGTTGTAGCTTGTAGGTAGTAGGTGGTAGGTGTTGCCGCGCCCTCCTGTGGTGAACGAAGTTGAACCATTCGCGGGTGCGGATACATCCATCAAAGCTTCTCGAACCGGAACGTCACGGGACGTCCGTTGAGCTCCGCTTGCCGCGGCTCGCCGCCCGCCTGCTTCTCCAGAACGGCGTTCGTTTCCTTCTCGATCTGCGCGCCGCAGACTTGCAACACGTCGTCCGCTCCTTCGATGGCAAGCTTGATGCGGTCCGCGACGGACAGGCCGGCGTCCTTGCGCTCCTTCTGGATGGCGCGGATCAGGTCGCGGCCGCAGCCTTCCAGCTCGAGTTCCGGCGACACGGCGGTGTCCAGGCTCACCACGATGCCCTTGTCCGCCGCCACGTCGCGCCCCTCCTTGCCGCGGTACACCACGGTCGCTTCGTCCGCCGCGAGCCGTTCGTCCAGGATCAGAACCGTCCCGTCGGGTGCGACGGTGAATTCCCCGCGCTTCCCCGCGGCGATCAGTTCCTGCACGCGGGCGCCCAAGCGGGGGCCGACTTTGCGCGCGTCCACCTGCGCGATCGAATCGGCGAGCGCGCCGGGATCGTCGACCATCTCCACTTCCTTCACGTTCAATTCTTCCTGCAGGAGGCGGATTTCCTCCGCGCTCAGGGATTCCACCTTCAATGCTGCGGGGACGGCGACGATCGCTTTTGCGAGCGGCTGGCGCGTCTTGATCTTTCGCTCCGCGCGGACTTTGAGTCCCAGCGAAACGATGGCGCGCAGCAGCCGCGTCTTGCGCAAGAGCGTTTCTTCTGCCTTGGTCAGTTCCCGCGTCGCAGGCCAGTCCGTGAGGTGCACCGATCCGTGCTCTTCCGCCACCAGGTTGCGGTAGACGGTTTCGGTGATGAAGGGGCAGAAGGGAGCGAGCAGTTGACTGACCGTGAGGAGGACGTCGTAGAGCGTGGAGAGCGCGTCGTTACGGTCCTGTTCGGTACCCGCTCCCTCCGTCGCGTCATGGATTCCTCCCTTCCCCGCGAAGCGCCGCCGCGAGAGGCGGACGTACCAGTTCGTGAGCGCGTCGACGGTGTCGTGGAGCTCCGCGCACGTGGCGGAGAGATCGTAGGCTTCCAGTTGCTCCGTCATGCGGTTGGCGAGGTCCTGCGTTTCCGCGCGGATCCAACGGTCGAGCGGGTGGGGGGAGTGTGCGCGCGTCGGCGACGGTTCCCAGTGCACCGCGTTCGCGTAGGTGACGAAGAAGGCGTACGTGTTCCAGAGCGGCAGGAGCACGTTGCGCAGTGCCTCCTCGACGGTCTTCTCCGAGAAGCGCAAATCCTCGCCGCGCACGGCCGGGGAACTCATGAGCGCGAAGCGCAGGGCGTCGGCGCCGTGCTTCTCCGTGACCGCCAGCGGCTCGGGATAGTTCTTCAGGCGCTTGCTCATCTTCTTGCCGTCCTCCGCCAGCACGATGCCGTTCACGACGCAGTTGAGGAATGCGGGCCGCTTGAACAGCGCGCTTGAAAGGACCGTGAGCGTGTAGAACCATCCGCGCGTCTGGTCGAGGCCTTCGGCGATGAAGTCCGCGGGGAAGCCCGGCGGGAGGTTCTTGCGCTTCTTCTCCGTGAATTCCATCTCGAAGGGATAGTGCGACTGCGCGTACGGCATGGCGCCGCTCTCGAACCAGCAGTCGAGGACGTCCGGGATGCGGGTGAAGGCGGGGCGGAGGGTGATCTCGAACGTCCCGCCGTTCTTGGAGAGTTCTGATGCCTGTTCGAAGGGCAAGCGTTCCGTCATCATCCTTAACGCGCAGATCGTGCCTCCGTGGCCGACGAGAAGAACACGCTTGCCGGGGAATTCGCGTCGGAGGCGGCGTGCAGCCTCTTCCGTCCGTTGGAGAAAAGCGGCAAAAGTCTCGCCGTTGGGCGGATCCTGGTGCATGAACGACAGTGATGCCGACGAGGGGATGCCCAAGGAGTGTCGCACTTCATCACGCGGCTTTCCCTCCCAATCGCCTACGGCGCGTTCTCGCAATGATTCCCATTTGCCCGCGACGGGGATGCCCAGTTTTTCGGAGAGAATTTCGGCTGTCTCTACGGCGCGAGAGAGATCGGAGGAAATGATGGCATCGAAGGATCCCTTATGCAGTGATGCGGCCAACGCACTCGCCTGTTTCCGTCCCGTTTCGTTCAACGGATTGTCCACTCCTCCTCCTTGAAGTTTCCCGTCACGGTTCCAATCCGTTTCTCCATGGCGGGCCAGCGTCACTTGCACGGCGCCGTCATCCGCGATCGCGTTCCACGTCAGCCCGTCCACCGTTTCCTTGTGCAGATCCATCGCATTGTTCGTTTGATGGTCCCAGTAGAAGGTGACGGGATCGGCGTACGTGGGGTAGGGCTGGTGCGTGAGCTTGTTCGGATCTTCCTTCGTGAAGAAGTGTTTGATGGCCAGCAGGGGATCTGCGTGCGTCACGACGACGATGTGTTGCCCGCGGTGCCTGGGGAGGATGTCCTTGAGGAAGGCGTCCGTGCGCGCGGCCACGTCGTTCCACGTCTCCATGCCCGGGAAGTGATAGATGCTCTCCACTTTATTGTTTTCGAATTTGTGGAGCCGCCGGGCCTTCACGAAGGAGAGGTTCGAGAAGTCGATGTGCTTCCCTTCGTAGTCGCCGAAATTCACTTCTCGCAGGCGCTCGTCGATGGCAAGCGGCGCCCTCGTTGCCTTCGCCGACGCCTTCGCGGTCTGCTCCGTGCGGGCGAGCGGGGAGGCGTAGATCATCGCCACGTCCTGTTCCTGGAGGAACGCGCCCGCGCGCTTCGCCTGCTTCTTGCCGCGCGCGGTCAGGTCCGTGCCCGGCGTGACGCCCTGGTAGACCGGGAGCAGGTTGCCCTCGCTCTCGCCATGGCGCAGTACCGTGACGCGCGTGAAGCGGTCGGGACATTTGCGGAACAGGTCCTCGCGGCTGCCGAGCACTTCGATTTGCCCAGTCTCTTCACACTTCCAGATGGGCAATGGCGTCCCCCAGTAGCGGTTGCGGGAGATGGCCCAGTCGCGCGCGCCTTCCAGCCACTTGCCGAAGCGGCCGTCGCGCAGGTGCGCGGGCACCCACGCCGTCTCCGCGTTCGCCTGCAGCATGTCTTCCTTGATCTTCTCCACCGACACGAACCAGGACGACGTGGCGTAGTTGAGCAGCGGCGCATCGCAGCGCCAGCAGTGGGGATAGGAGTGCTTGTACGTTTCTTTTACGAAGAGCGATCCGTGCTTCTCCAGCCATTCCGTGACCTTCCGGTCTGTCTTCATCGGATCATTCTTCGGCTTCACTTCCTCTCCCGCGAAGTCAGTGACGTCTTTCGTGAATTCCCCGGTCATCGTCACGTGTTGCAGGACGGGAACGCCCTCGCGCTTGCCGGCGTTGAAGTCGTCCTCGCCGAAGCCGGGGGCGACGTGCACCACGCCCGTCCCTTCTTCCGTCGCGACGAAATCCGCCGCGATGATGCGGAACGCCTTCTCCTTATATTTGTCCGCGAAGTAGGGGAATAGCGGCCGGTAGCGTTTGCCGACCAGTTCTTTTCCGGCCAATTCTTTCTCCACGACGTGCTCCCTCTTTCCGAAGACTTTCTCCACCAGGGCGGATGCCACGATGTATGAAGCCCCTTCGCTCTTCACCCGTGCATAACGGATGTCCGGACCGACGGCGAGGAGCAGGTTCCCCGGCAGCGTCCACGGCGTCGTCGTCCAAGCGAGCACGTACGTCTTCCCTTCGTTGGCTTCTTTGGATTCCTCGGCTTCTTTGGTTTCCTCCAATTCAAACTTCACCGTGACTGACAAATCCGTGATGTCCTTGTATCCCTGCGTCACTTCGAAGTTGGAAAGCGGGGTCACGCAGCGGGGACAGATGTGCATGGGCTTGTGTCCTTCATAGATCAATCCCTTCTCGTGGAGCTGCTTGAATACCCACCAGATGCTCTCCATATAATCGGGATCCATCGTGCGGTAGTCCCAGTCCATATCCACCCACCGGCCCATTCGCTCCACGGCTGTGCGCCATTCCTTCGTGTAGCGCTGCACCGCCGCGCGGCACAGGCCGTTGAACGTGGCCACGCCCATCTCCTCGATCTCGCGCTTCGATCCGATGTTGTGCTCCTTCTCGATCTCGTACTCCACGGGCAGGCCGTGGCAATCCCAGCCGAAGCGGCGCTGGACGCGCTTGCCCCGCATCGTCTGGTAACGGGGGATCACGTCCTTGATGGTGCCGGCGAGCAGGTGCCCGTAGTGGGGGAGGCCCGTCGCGAAGGGCGGCCCGTCGTAGAAACCGAAGGATTCCTCGGCGGCTTCCGCGTGCATGTCCAGCGGGTCCGAATCCGGCTTGGTGCGGTTCTGGATGCTGCGCTTGAACAGGTCCTCCTCTTTCCAATATTGGAGAATGCCGCGTTCAAGATCGGGAAACGATTGCTTGGGATCGACGGGGTCGAACATGACAAGAAGTGTACAGAACGCCGCAGGTGACTTCCACCGCGAAGAGAAGCCGCGAAAACGGAGGAAGACATTGACAAAAATACTCAATAGAGGAAAATACTCAGGTGAAAAGAGTCAATGCCCATGCTGGCTTTCAAGACGCGTCCTTGGGAGCGCCGGATTCGGCGGCCGTAACGCACGAAGAACATGTTGAAGCGGTGTTTCAGATCGTGCATCAGGAGTTGCGTGACTTGGGATTCAGGGATGCGACAAAACTGGAACAGGAAGCAAGGGGGATCATGGTTGTCTTGCAGGGATTTGCGGGGAGGGGTATCCAGGAATTGCGTCAAAGAGTGCGTGTTGCGGCATCCAAGCGCTTAACGACAGGCGGGATGCCGGCGGATATGGATTGGTGATCAAGCAAAGATAATCGTTGTGTGATACCCGTTCAGGCAAGATCTGGTATCCTTCCTTGCCATGGAGCATCTTGCGCCCACTCTCTTGGCTTCCCTGTCCTATCTGCCCGCGGCGGAGCGGAAGGAGGTGGAGCGGGCGGTGATGATGGCGCGGCAGTGGCATGAAGGGCAGGTGCGGGAATCGGGAGAGCCGTACGCGATACATCCCCTCTCCGTCGCACTCACGCTGTCGCAGTTGGAAGCGGGAGGAAGCACGCTCGTCGCCGCACTCCTTCACGACGTGATAGAGGACGGGCGGGTGGACGACGGCACGATCCGGCGGGAATTCGGGGATGAGGTGGCGCGTCTCGTGGACGGGATGACCAAGCTGGCCAAGCTGCAGTACGAGGGCGATCCCTCCCTCCGCCAGGTTCAATCGCTGCGGAAAATGATGCTGACGGCGAGCGAGGACATGCGTGTCATCGTCATAAAGCTTGCCGATCGTCTCCACAACGTCCAGACGCTCTCGTCCCTTCGGAAAGACAAGCAGCAGCGCATCGCGCGGGAGACGCTGGACATCTACGTGCCCTTCGCTCGCATTGTGGGATTGTGGGACGTGAAGCGGGAGCTCGAAGAAATTTGCTTCTCTTTGGCCTATCCCGAAGAAAGCAGCACTTGGCATGAGGCGATCGTCCAAGCGCGCGCGAAGCTGCAGCCCGAGCGGGAACGTTTCGTGCGGGACCTGAATGCCCTCACGCCGAAAAAAGTGCATCCGCGTCTCATCCTGATGACGGATTATGAAGTGTTCCAGCGCCTCTTCGGCGACCTCTCCCGCCTCGCGCAGACCGACCAGCTGGATTCCGTGAGCGTCGTCGTCAACCGTCCCTCCTCCAAAGAAGATTGTTACCATGTGCTCGGCACGATCCACACGCATTACCCCGTCCACGCCCTCACGTTCCGTGATTTCATCAACGCGCCTCAACCGAGCGGCTACCAGGCGCTCCATACCACCATTTTCCTCTCCCGGAACCAGGAAGTCCGCCTGCGCATCCAGACGGAGGACATGTTCGATTTCGCCACGCGCCGCAAGATTCCCGCGTGGATCGACCAGAAGCATTCCGACGTCTACGCGGCGCTTTCGTCCCTCAATAATTCGGGATTCGACCGCGACCGCTACATCACGGACCTGAAGGAGACGGTGCTGGACCGCATGAACGTCTTCACGACGGCGGGGGAGATCATCCGCCTCCCGCGCGGCGCGGCGGGCGTCGATTTCGCGTTCCTCGTGAATCCGGATTACCTCTTCTCGCTTGCAGGCGTGCGCGTGAACGGCGAGTTGCACGAGGCGACGTACGAGCTGCACGACGGCGACACGGCGGAGCTGGCGCTCCTCGACGAAGGCAAGACGGAGCGGCGGGTCATGTGGGTGGAGAAGGTGAAGTCCGCGGAGACGCGGGAATCGCTCCGGCAATCCCTGGGACAACGCCCCGCGGAAGACCGGCGCAACGAAGGGCGTTCCCTGCTCCAGTACGAGGTGCAGAAGTGGAAATTGCCTCTCTGGTGGCTGTTCCATTGGCACCCCACGCAGCAGCACATCGCATCTCTCGTGCAGGAAGGGAGTTTCGACGACGTGCTGGAGAAAATAGGGGGCGGCCAGCTCTCCCTCGCCACGGTGGTGGAGGCGTACAAGAGCACGCTGGACCGGTCGCCGTCACGGACGCAGTGGCTCCTCCAGAAACTCCGGCTCCTTCCGGAGTCGCGCGTGCTCAACAAGCAGGCTTCCGTCATCGACATCGACATCTACGCCGTCGACACGCCGGGCATGATCTACAGCATTTCCCGCTGCTTCGCCGAGCGGGGCATCAACATCTCGAAATTCTCCGTTTTCGCCCTCCCGCCCAAGGACGCGCTCTACCAAATCCGCCTCGAAGTGGAGACGTTCAAGCAGTTCAGCGACCTCTATGACGCGCTCTTGCAGGTGCCGAACGTGAAGACTATCCGCAGGAGGAAATAGGACCAAGAAGGCCTTGCCAGAAGCACGAATTTCATTCAAAATATTCCACTCGTGCCCATGCAGGAGCCATATCTTCCCCATTCACCGGCGCTCGACCAGGCGCTTGACCCGTGGGAGCCGCTTTTCCGTGGGACGGCGATGGAGTATGAAGCATATCTGCGTGGGGAATACCAGGAGCACTACAGGGACCGCCGCCCGCAATGGGAATCGCATTACCGGCATATGCGGACGGCGATCGAAGGCGCCGTGCTCCGGCTGATGGAGCAGCAGGGAAAGAAGCGTGAGGACTTGAACGTGGCGTGCATCGGGCTCGGGTTGGATCCCGCCGAACGCGACCTGGACCGGCGGTTGATCGAAAATTTTTTCGGGCATTTCGAGAGGGTCATTGTCATCGATTTCTCGCGTTTCGCCATCAAGTCGGCCGTCCATTCGCTCATGCGGAGTGAGAGCCGGGATCGTGCCGGCATCGAGCCCGACAAGGTGCTGCAAATGCAGTACGACATCACCTCCGGCCTGAGTACGTTGTACGAGCGGATCGTCCGCAGGGAGCTGGAGGGCGTCGATACCGAGGAGGCGTTCATCGCGATGGCCAAGAGAATGAAAAACTTGGACATCGAACAGGCGATGGACGCGGAGTTGACGTCGGCGGTGGTGGAGGCTCGTCAGAGGATGGATACGCTTACGGCGGCGGGGGAGCTGGAGATCAACGGCGGCGAGAACACGGCGGACCGTCCGCTCAGGCTCACGACGCGGGGACGGCAGGTTCGGCCGGATCTCGTCTTCATGCCGATGGTGGTTGCGGGCACGGGTGTGGGGGCGGAGGGTGAAATTTGGAGCAAATTTCGCGATGTCATGGCTTCGACGGAGATGTCGAGGGGAAACGAGCCGCTTCCCGACAGCATCATCGAAGGACGAAAAATAGCGCGTTTTTGCATCCATGCGTTGATCACGGCATACAACAATGTGATCATGACGCGCGCTCATCAGCAGATTTTTGCCGCGAATCCGGATGCGACGGTGCTGTCGGTCACCGATTCCAACACGCGGTATTACAACCAGAGACAGGGGGCGGGGACATGGACGCGGCTGGATCTGGAGAGAGTGAAAGGGAACCTCTTGCGCAGCAGGGTCGAACTGACGGAGGCGGCGGAAACGGGACCGTGGACGTGGGCGGACGACCCCGAGCACGAGCACCAGGTGAAGGCGACCACTGCCCGGCTTCTGAGCAGGGCTAAGAGCAGTGGTGCCGCATAGGGGGCAGGATCGCCAGCGCGTACGCCTGGACATTGGCGAAGATCTCCGTCCGCTCGTCCAGCGCTTCGATCTCCTCCCGCGTGAACCAGCGCAATGCCGTTCCCTCCTCTTCGGCGAGGGAGAGGACTTGGTCCTCGTCGAGAGGGCGGGCGAGATACACGAAGTCCATGTGCTGGTGGGCGGGCTCGTTTCGCTCCCGGCTTGCGGGAATGTTCTCCAGCAACAGCGCGATCGGTTTCTTGAGCATGCGCCCTTCGTCCGGATTCGCGGCGAACATGTCGTCTTGCGCTTCGCCGGCGATTTCCACGTCCAGCCCCGTCTCCTCCTTGCACTCGCGCCGCGCCGCGTCCTCCGGCAGTTCGTTGCCGTCCACGTGGCCGCCCGGCGGCATCCAGCGGCCGAGCCGCTTGTGCCAAAGGAGGAGCGTACGCCCCTTGCTGTCGACGACGAAGGCGGAGGAGGTGAAGTGGCGGATCATGGTTGGTGCGGATTATTCGGAGGGAATCCGAGGAATCCGAAGAGACCGAGGAGACCGAAGAATGAATAGAGCAGATCGGTGCAGGAGTATATCCTAAACTCCTCGGTATCGTCGGCTTCGTCGGTCTCTTCGGATTCCTCCCATGGTCCTCGTCCACGACAATTCCCGCGTCCTGAGCATCGGCGACCCGCTGCCGCCCTTCGCGCTGCATGCGGCTGACGGCATGACGGTGGACACGCGGTTGATCAAGGATGCCGTCCTCGTCGTCATCTTCACATGCAACCACTGTCCCTACGCGAAGGCGTATGAGGACCGGCTCATCGCGCTGGCCGAGCGCTTCGACGAACAGGGGGTGCAGTTCGTCCTCATCAACAGCAACGACGCGGCGGGTTATCCGGAAGATTCATTCGAAGCGATGAAGGCGCGCGCGGCGGAGAAAGGTTTCCCCTTCCCCTACTGCGTCGACGAGTCGCAGGAGGTTGCGCTGGCGTTCGGCGCGCTCTGCACGCCGCATTGCTTCGTCTTCGACGAGGAGCGGCGCCTGCGGTACAAGGGGCAAGTGGACGACAACTGGAAGGAGCCGCAGGACGTGACGCGCCACGCGCTGCGCGACGCCGTCGCGGCATTGCTCGCCGATGACGATCCCCCCGTCGCGGAGGCGAACACGATCGGATGCAGCATCAAATGGAAACCGGGGGACGCGCCCGCCGCCGCCGTGCCCGGCACATGATTGGGCATCGTAGAGACGCGACATGTCGCGTCTCTACGAACACGGGTCATGTATTCACGTTGCCATAATGTCCGTTCGGGGAACGGCGGGCGCGGATCGATCGGAAATCAACGTGCATGCGTTTTCAACACCATCACCTCCGGCCACGCGAACAGGCGGGCGCGGGCGGTGGTTTCCCCGGCGCCGCGGGTGACGGCCAGCGTCGTATCGTCGTCGACGGAAAACAATCCCTGGTCATATTTCCTGCCGAGGTGCGTCGGGAGCGGAGGCACGGGACCGAGGAAGGGGAGGCGGATCTGGCCGCCGTGCGTATGGCCCGACACGATCAGGTTGGCGCGCTTGCTGAGCGGGTCCAGTATGACGTCGGGATTGTGCGAGAGGAGGAGGAGCGGCGTGTCGTCCGGTATCCCGCGCAATGCTTGTTCCACGTCGGCCCGTTCCGTCTGCAGGTCCCCGATGCCCGCGACGGCGACGGGGCCGGAGGACGTCCGCACAATGGTTGAGGCATCCCGCAGGACCGTGATGCCGAGCGCGCGCAGGTCGTCCGCCACCGTTCGGGCGGAGAGGACGCCGTCGGGGACTTGGCCCGTGTCGTAATTCCCGAGCACGGCGAAGGTGCCCAGAGACGGGCGGAGGCCGGCGAGCGGACGCAGGGCGGCGGTGGTCGTCGCGTTCCTGTACAGGTAATCGCCGACGAGGAGCACCAGGTCCGGGCGCACGTCGTTGACGCGGCGGACGATGCGTTCCACGAAGGCGGCCGATTTGTACGGTCCGGTGTGGATGTCCGACACCACGGCGACGGTGAGCGGCGCGCGGGCGGGGAAAGACACGGCATGTTCGGTCGTCACGAGCAGTTGCGGCTCCACGAAGGAGCCGTACGCCACGGTCGCGAAAGCGAGGACAGACAGGAAGCCCGTGAGGCGGAGGAAGACGCGCGCGGGGCGCCGGAGGCCCGTGGCGCGGCGGAGGCGGACGATCGAGGCGAGGAGCGTGCAGGAAGAGACCGTGAGGAGCAGGGAGATCGCGAGGTCCCAAGGGAAGATGCGGGCGTCGAGGAGAAACATGGAACCGGATTATGAGGGTGATAGGCGGGTGGAAGCAACTTGCAGCATCGAAGCCGGTGGTAACAGAGGAAAATCGGAGGAATCCAACGCATCCGAAGAAACCGAGGAAACCGAGGAGTTGTTCGAATCATTCCTCGGATTCGTCGGTTTCTTCGGTTTCCTTCTTCATGCTTTCTTACTTTCGCCTTTCTTCTTCACGTCCAGGATCTTCGCAAGATACTGCCCCGTGTAACTTTCTTTGACCTTGGCGACGTCCTCAGGCGTTCCCTTCGCGACGACGAGGCCGCCGCCGGAGCCGCCGTCCGGTCCCAAGTCCACGATGTGGTCGACGCTCTTCAGGACGTCCAGGTTGTGCTCGATGACGAGGACGGTGTTGCCCTTTTCGACGAGGCGTTCGAGCACTTCCAGCAGGCGCTGGATGTCTTCGAAGTGGAGGCCCGTGGTGGGTTCGTCGAGGATGTAGAACGTCTTGCCCGTGGCGCGCTTCGTGAGCTCGGTCGCCAACTTCACGCGCTGTGCTTCGCCGCCGGAGAGCGTGGTGGCGCTCTGTCCCAAGTGGATGTAGCCGAGGCCGACGTCCTCCAGCGTCTGCAGCTTGTTCTTGATGGCCGGGATGGCGGTGAAGAACTGGAGCGACTCGGAGATGGTCATGTCCAGCACCTCCGCGACGGTCTTGCCTTTGTAGGTGATTTCCAATGTCTCGCGGTTGTACCGTTGCCCGTGGCACTGTTCGCACGTGACGAACACGTCCGGGAGGAAGTGCATCTCGATGCGTTTGAGGCCGTCGCCTTCGCACTCCTCGCAGCGGCCGCCCTTCACGTTGAAGCTGAAACGCCCCGCCTTGTAACCGCGGAGCTTCGCTTCCGGGGTGGACGCGAAGATGTCGCGCACGTCGGTGAAGACGCCGGTGTAGGTGGCGGGGTTCGAGCGCGGCGTGCGCCCGATGGGGGACTGGTCGATGACGATGGCCTTGTCCAGGTGTTCCAAGCCTTCGATGGACCGCACGTCCTGCGGCTTCGTGTGCGCCTTGTTGAGCACGCGCTGCAGCTCCGGCCCCAGGATGCCGTGAATGAGGCTCGATTTGCCGGACCCGGACACGCCGGAGATGCCGATGAAGGTGCCGAGCGGCAGCGTCACGTCGACGTCGCGGAGGTTGTGGTGCTTCGCGCCGCGGATCGCCACCGCGTGGCCGTTGCCGGTGCGGCGCGTCTTCGGGATGGCGATGCTCTTCTTGCCGCTCAGGTACTGGCCCGTCACGGAATCCGCCTGTTTCTTCAGCTGGTCGGGCGTGCCCTGCGCGATCACGCGGCCGCCGTACTTGCCGGCGCCCGGCCCGATCTCCAGCAGGTAGTCCGCCGCCGCGATGGTCTCTTCGTCATGCTCCACCACGATGACCGTGTTGCCGAGGTCGCGCAGTTGGACGAGCGTGGCGATGAGCTTGGCGTTGTCGCGCTGGTGGAGGCCGATGGACGGTTCGTCGAGCACGTAGAGGACGCCCTGCAGGGCGGAACCGATCTGCGTGGCGAGCCGGATGCGCTGCGCCTCGCCGCCGGAGAGCGTGGCGGCCGAGCGCGAGAGCGTGAGGTATTTGAGGCCGACGTTCTCCAGGAACGAGATGCGCGCGACAATCTCGTGGAGGACTTTTTTGACGATGGCGAATTCGTACGGGGATAAGTATCCGACTTTCGGCGTTGGGCTTTCAGTGCCTTCCTTATTACTCTTACTGGCAGCTGGCAGCTGACCGCTGATCGCTTTCTTGTCCGAAGAATCATGCGGGATCAACGACCGAAAAAATCTTTCCGCGCTCTCCACGTCCATGTCCGTCGCTTCCACGATGTTGGTCCCGCCGACCGTGACGCCCAGGATCTCCTTCTTCAGGCGCTTGCCGCCGCAGACGATGCAGGGAAGTTCCTGCATGTACTCCTCGATCTGCATGCGGATGTAGCTGGAGTCCGTCTCCTCGTGGCGCCGCTGCAGGTTGGGGATCACGCCCTCGTAGGTCGTCTGGTACGTGCCGCCGAACTTCGCGGTGTTGAAACTGATGCGCAGCTGCTTGGGATGGCCGCGCAGGATGACCTGCCGGTGCTCCGGCGCCAGTTTCTCCCACGGCGTATCCATGCTGAAGCCGATTTCTTCCGACAGCGCTTCCAGAAGCTGTCCCGTGAATCCGCTGCGGCTCGCCGACGTCGCCCAGGGATGGATGGCGCCTTCGGCCAGGGAGAGGCGCGGGTTGGGGATCACCGCATGTTCGTCCACCTGGAGGATGGAGCCGATGCCGTGGCACTGGTCGCAGGCGCCGTGCGGGGAATTGAAGGAGAAGCTGCGCGGCTCGATTTCGGGGATGTCCTGCTCCGGATGGTCGGGGCAGACGAAGGATTCCGAGAAGCGCGTCTCATGGTTCGTGTCCGCGTCGAGGACGATGAGGGAGCCTTCGCCCTTCTTCAGGCACAGTTCGACGGAATCCGCCAACCGCGTGCGGTCGGGGTTCACGGCGCCTTCCTTCACTGCCAGGTCCCCGATCACCATGCGGTCCACCACGATCTGGACGGTGTGCGCCTTTTTGGGGTCCAGCTTGGCGTCCTCGTCCGTCGTGACGATCTGGCCGTCGACGCGCATGCGGACGAACCCCTCGCGGCGGATGGAATCGATGATCTTGAGGTGCTCGCCCTTCCGTCCCTCGATGAGCGGCGCGAGGAGGTAGATCTTCCGTCCCGCGGGCATCCGGGCGATGGTCTCCACGATCTGGCTCGCCGACTGTTTGCTCAGTTCCCGGCCGCAGACGGTGCAGTGCACCCGTCCCACTTTCGCCCACAGGAGGCGCATGTAGTCGTAGATCTCGGTCACCGTGCCCACGGTCGAACGCGGGTTGCGCGGGGCGGTCTTCTGGTCGATGGAGATGGCGGGGGAGAGCCCTTCGATGGCGTCCACTTCCGGTTTCTCCATCTGCGCGATGAACTGGCGCGCGTAGGCGGAGAGGCTCTCCACGTAGCGGCGCTGCCCTTCGGCGAAGATCGTGTCGAAGGCGAGGGACGACTTCCCGGAGCCGGAGAGCCCGGTGATGACGGTGAGCTTGTTGCGCGGGATCGACACATCGATGTTTTTCAGGTTATGCATTTTCGCGCCGCGAATGACGATCTGGTCCATACGATGACGGGTGGAAAGGGAAGGACGGGAAGAAGGAAAGGAGTGGGGCTTCTCCCATGACAAAACGCCCCGCACGTCGCGGGGGGCTGAGCCCTGAGCTTATCATAAATAGAAGGCTTTGTCTAGGGTTAGGGCCAAGACAGCGGGGAAAAGCATCCGTTGATTGACAGATACGGAAACAGAACTATGGTATCCGCACTTTGCCGTCCGATTCCTCCTTTTCCATGACTCCTGAAAAAAAGAACGGAAGCATCCCTTCGGGCAAGAGAAAGTCCCCGGATTCTCACGAGCAGCAGGCATTGCGGCGGTTGCAGAGCTTGGAGTCCGGTTTGCGGCGCGGGCTGGGCGTGGCGGACGTTCCCGTGGTGGGGGGATATGCGGAGCCGGATAATGCGGCCGATGCGGAACTGGTGGAGATGACATTGATGGGATTGCAGCGGGATTCCGAAACGCTTGCACGGGTGCAAGAGGCCATCGGGCGCATCCGGGAGGGTACATACCGGGAGTGCGTGGCATGCGGCGTCACTATTCCGTGGACGCGCTTGGACGCAATGCCTTTTACGAAACAATGCGTGCGATGCCAGGCAACATCGGAGACGGGCGAAGCGACGGGGACGCCTTCGGTCTTTCAGGAGTATCCGCAGGTACCAGTCGACGAGGATCTGCCTTCTTCGGGTTTCCTGCATGGGCAGGCGTGATACCATTTCTTTGTGTTTACGGGAATCATCGAAGCGACGGCGGAGATCGTGAAGAAAACCTCGACGGGCTTGGTACTCGCGCGGCCTGCATCCTTCGATGACATCAAGCGGGGATCGAGCGTATGCGTGTCGGGCGCTTGTTTGACGGTGACGGAACTGACGAAGAAGACAATGGCGTTCGACGTGGTGCCGGAGACGTGGAAGCGGACGAAGCTCGGGACGCTGCAGAAGGGCGACCGCGTGAACCTGGAGCGGGCGATGCCGGCGAGCGGCCGCTTCGACGGGCACATCGTGCAGGGGCATGTGGAGGGGGTGGGGGAGGTACTTACCTCTATCCCCCGACCCCTTTCTCCGGAATTTCCCCCATCCCCTTACCCCTTCCCCGAAATTTTCCCCATCCCCCGACCCCTTCCCCCGAGGGGGGAAGGGGAGTGCATGCCCAAGGCACCCGTCAGAGAATCTGTCCTCTCCCACGCGCGCGAGATGCGCAGAGAGCCGACGAAGGCGGAAGAAGTTCTTTGGCAATCATTGCGCTACGACAATCTTGGCTTCCGTTTTCGCAGGCAGCATCCGATGGGCATGTACATCCTGGATTTCTACTGCCACGACGCAAAACTTGCCATCGAAGTCGACGGATCAATCCATCGGGAACCCGAGAAGCGGCAGTACGACCGCGACCGTACGGAAGGACTCCTGGAGATGCACAATATCACCATTCTGCGCTTCTCGAACGAAGACGTGCTGCACCACATGCCGTTTGTCCTGCAGGAAATCCGGAAGCATCTTCCGTCGAGCCCTCCCCCTTCGGGGGAGGGTGCCCCGAGCGCAAGTGAGGGGCGGGTGGGGGAAGAAGAGGAGAGGTGGTCAGGGGTAGAGGGGGGAAAGGAAAGCTCCCTCACGATCCGTTCCCCGAACGTTCTCTTGCCATTCATCATACCCAAAGGTTCCATTGTGCTGGATGGGGTCTCGCTTACGGTCATGAACGTCGCGAAGGATTGTTTTTCCGTTGCCTTGATCCCCACGACGTTACAGGAAACAACCTTGGGCTTGCTTCGCGAAGGCGACAGCGTGAACATCGAGACGGACATTCTCGGTCGCTACGTGCGTCACTTCCTTCCTTCACGATGAAACCCGGTTCCTATCCTCCCTTCGACGGCGCGGTCAACACGGGCTGGCGTGTGGGCATTATCCACGCTTCCTATTATAAGGAGGAGATCGAGGCGCTCGTGGCGGGTGCGGAGCGGGCGCTGCTCGCGCATGGTCTGCTGCGATCGCACGTGAAGCGCTATCCCGTCTACGGTTCCTTCGAAATCCCGCTGGTGGGAGCGGCGCTGGCGCGGGAGAAGCAGGTCGATGCCCTCATCGGCATCGGCATCATCGTGGAGGGGGAGACGCACCATGCGCGCCTGCTGGCGGAGCAGGCGACGCGCGGGATGATGGACGTCCAGCTGCAGTACGGCGTGCCCTTCGCCTTCGAGGTGCTCTACGTGGACGACATCGCGCATGTCCGCACGCGGCTCGACAAGGGGGAGGAGGCGGCGCTGGCGGTGTTGCAGTCGCTCGCCTCGCTGGAACGGATCCGGGCGTGAATATCAGGTGCCCCGCAGGGTTCATGGGCATCCGCCGCGGAATACGGGTGCGGCGAATACGATCAAAGAAAATCGAACAAACATTCCCGCAAGCCGTTTGGAGCGGGCGGTCATTGAACAATAATCGTGTTCAGAGATAGAGTGCCGTTCGACTCCTCTCCCTTTTCTTCCCATGCCCGCCTTCCGCCTGCTCGCTCTCTTCGTG
This sequence comes from Candidatus Peribacteraceae bacterium, assembly GCA_028703835.1. Lineage (GTDB taxonomy): Bacteria > Patescibacteriota > Gracilibacteria > Peribacterales > Peribacteraceae > CAIKAD01. The sequence goes on from JAQVMB010000004.1 coordinate 68,832, forward strand.
TCCGCCACGCTCGTCATGCCGATCCTCTCCGAGGCGGCCGGTTTTCCGGACGTGCCGCGCACCTACCTGTACCAGACGCAGATCGAGAGCCTCGCGGATCTGGGGGTGATCTCGGGCAATCCGGACGGGACGTTCCGTCCCACGGATCCCGTCAACCGCGCGGCGATGCTGAAGATGCTCTACCTCATGGCCAAGCGGACGCCGGCGGCGACGGCGAAAGGATGCTTCCCCGACGTGCAGCAGGGGGCGTGGTACGAATCCTTCGTGTGCGATGCGGCGGCGAACGGCTTCGTGAAGGGGTACGTCGACGGCACGTTCAAGCCGGGCCGTCCCGTCACGCACGCCGAGGCGTTGAAGATGTCATTCGCCGTGCTGGATATCGCGCTGCAGGGGGATGAAGACCGGTCGGAGTGGTTCCTGCCGTATGTCGATACCGCGCGGGCACTCGGGATTTTGCCGCTCTCCGGGCGGGCGGACGAGGAGTTCCTGCCCCATGAGCCCATTGAGCGCGGCGAGGCG
>JAQVMB010000036.1 GCA_028703835.1 Candidatus Peribacteraceae bacterium
CTTGAAGGACGAGGCGGTCTTGGAAGAGGAGTGCGGGGGGGAATAGGCGGGGAACGACGAAGAGGAGCGGGAGGAGGAAGCTGCATAGGCGGAGGAAGCCTGTGCATTGCAGCGGTAGCACGTGCCGGAGCAGGAACCGGCGCCGCAGGGACCGCCCAGCGTGGCGGCGCAGGAATCCGAGGTGACTTGGCAGCCGCCCTGCGGGGTCTGGAAGACGGAGCAGAGAAAGTCAGAGGAGCAGGAGATCCAGGGGGCGGAGGAGGAGCTGCGGGAAGAGGAAGAGGGACGGAACGTGGAAGATTGTGAGGAAGAGCTGTGAGGAAGAGAAGAGCTGCTGCGGGAGGAAATTCCTTCCCAGGAAATGCAGAACCCCGCCGCACAGCCGTCGGGGCAATGGACGGTCTCGGAGGAAGGCCTGCCGGTAGCGGCGGGACAGAAGGCTTCCACGAGAGTGTCCGTGTCGTCACAGTGGTCCCAGATCGTTTCCGTGACGGTGCCGGCCGCGCCGTGCGCTTGTCCGGGTTCGGCATAGTTCTTGCCGCCGTCGGAATCCGTGCAGGGCACGATGGAACTGGCGGAGGAACGGGAGGAAGAGGGACGGGAAGAGGAAACGACGGTGACAACAACCGAACTCTTGGAAGAAGATGCAAGCGAATCCGACAAACAGTACCCATCCCCTTTGCAACCGTTCGGGCAGGGATAAAAAACCTCAGTTGGCAGTCCTGTTGCAGGAGAGCAGTATGCTTCGATCAAAATATTATCATAATAATCGTTATTTCTACAACGATCCCGATTATCAACCGTGACTTCACGACCCTCATTGTCCTTATATGTAACTCTCGCGTGCCCCCATTCCCCATAATTTTTCCCTCCGTCGGAGTCATAACATCCGTAATCCCACCGGCAGACGGACGGCTGGGTGGCGATGGAACAGGTCCAGTCCTTCTCGATGACGCAGAGCGTGGAACAGCCGTCCCCGGAGCTCATGTTGCCGTCGTCGCAGGCTTCCCCCGTATCCAGGGAACCGTCGCCGCAATTGGCGAGCGTGCACACGCTGGGCGATCCGGAACAAGTCCATCCCGGTTGGACCATGCAACGGTCCGAACATCCGGGCACATTCCGCGCCTTGCAATCACTGATAGCGCAGTCGATGACTGTTTGACACATGTGGTTGTTCGTGCAACGGCCGTCGACACACTCTTCCCCCATCTTGCAGGTGACCTGCGGGCAAGAAATAAAGTCATCACAACGCTTCCCGGCATCGCATTCCTCGTTGCTGTTGACGAGGCCGTCGCCGCAGTACTCCCTCTTGCATTCCCGGGTGCATCCGTCGCCGTTGTACAGGTTGCCATCATCGCATTCTTCGCCCTGGAACGTGCATATCCAACGGTAGGGACCGACGGCAAACCCCCAATCGGTGCGCGTGGGCACATAGCCGCAATCGGAAATGCCGCCGCTGTTGATGCCGTCGCCGCAGCACCAGCAAACGGACGATGGCTCATCGGCACCGACGACGAAGGAAGTGCGTTGAGCACAATCGCAGCCCGGTTCGATCTGGCACGCGGCGGAACAGCCGTCCCCGTCCGTTTCATTCCCGTCATCGCATGCTTCTCCCTGCACGGTACGCCGCGCGCCGTCGCCGCACCAGGCGCAGAAGAGACGAACATTCACGTAGTTCGTATACTCTTGGGTGTACACGCCGTCGAAGATGAAGGCTTCCAGTTCTGTGCGGAAGCCGTACCCGTCATTTCCGTCCGCCTCCACACAGGGATTCGGACGCACTGTCCTGTAATATGCATCAATATACCAAATCTGCTGTGCGGGGATCAGCGGGACTGGACAGAGAACCCGCGCCTCCTCCGTCCTGCATCCGTGGATGAAATCGGGAGGGAGGTCGCACACGATCCCTTGCGTCTCCGTCATCCTGCACTTCCGCGTCTCAAAATGGTCGAATACCAATGAGGATGCCGACAAATCGTCTTCCTCGGGATGCGGCGTCAGCTTGATCCTGTCATCCCCGTACGGTGCCGACGTCATCGGCTCAGTCCCTCCATTGCTGAGTCCGATGGAAAACCGCACATCCGATCCCCACGCAGAATATACGGGCCCGTCCGACTGAGGGTAGCTATTGATGTACTTATGCTCTAAGGAAGGGACAAAATATACATCCGGATACATTTGTATCGACATCGAGGACTGCTCCGCCGCCCTTGATGAAGACGAAGACAAGCCGCTACAGAACACACACTCACAATTGACGCAGCACTGCTGGCCGCTGAAACAGGGCGCGATCCCCGATTCACATGACTCTCCCGGATCCAACCGCCAGTTCCCGCACGTGGAAGACGGCGGTGATGACGTCACTCTTCCGATCCACGGTCCTCCCCGGAAAAAAGCCACGGACGCAAGGATGGCAAGAAGGAGGAGAAAAATCCCCGTGAGCGCTGCCGTCCTTGAAATTGTCGGGAACTTCACCCTCTTCTTACAGTAGCACGGAGCCTGCCTGCCGCTCATTCGCTCTTCCTTGCATGAAGCGTGACCGATGCTCTGATGGCTTTTTCGCCGCAGAAAGAAACGTCCCGTCTCTACAGCCCGATCTCCTGCTCCCGGACCGGCGTCTCCACCGCGGGATTGACGCCATGCGCCCGGAGGCGCCCGGCGAAGGCATCCATCTGCCCCGCCTCCCCGTGCACAAGGATCACCGTCCGCAACCCCGGGATGGAGGCGACGTACGCATCCAAGTCGTCTTTCCCCGCATGGGCCGAATACGCGTCGATGAACACCACTTCCGCCCCCTTCCGGTACATCTGGTCGAATATCTTCACCTCGCCCACGGAAGGATCCGTGATCCGCCGCCCAAGCGTGTTTTCCGCCATGTATCCCACCGCCAGGACGGTGTTGCGCGGGTCTTCGATCTCGTTGCGCAGATGGTGGCGGATGCGGCCGGCCTCGCACATCCCCGACGCCGCCATGATGACCATGGGACCGGGCGTCCCGTTGAGCGCCTTGCTCTCCTCCACGCTCTCCGTATAGCGCACGAGCGAAAACTGGAACGGGTTGTGCTGCTTGCTGAGAAACTTCTCGAACATGTCCTTGTCGTAGCACTCGGGGTGCTTCATAAAGACTTCCGTGACATGGGAAGCCAGCGGCGAATCGATGACGATGGGAACGGCGGGGATCTTCCGCTCATCCCACAGGACGTGGAGGTCGTACACGATCTCCTGCGTGCGCTCCAGCGAGAAGGCCGGGATGAGCACTTTCCCCCCGCGTTTGGCCGTCCGGATGATGACGTCCTGCAGCTGCTCACGCGCCCGGATGATGTCTTCGTGGTTCCGGTCCCCGTACGTGCTCTCGCAGATGAGGACGTCGAGGGACGGCATCGCAGCGGGGTCGCGCAGGATGGGCAGGGAGCTGCGGCCGAGATCGCCCGAGAATCCGATGCGCGTCGTCTTTCCCCCTTCCACGGCCTCTATCACCATCATGGCCGCACCGATGATGTGGCCCGCATCGAGGAATTGCACGCGCACGCCGTCCGCAACCTCAAACCATTCGCCATAGTTATGGCCCTTGAAGATGCGCATGCACTCCAGGGCGTCCTGCTGCGTGTAGAGGGGCCCTTCGCTCGGGATCATCGACTGGCGGAGCCTCTTGCGGAAAAACTCTTCGTCCTTTTCCTGGATGTATCCCCCGTCCTTCAGCATTACGGCCGCCAAATCCTGCGTGGCGTACGTGCAATGCACGGGGCCGCGGTAACCGCGCTTGAAGAGCAGGGGAATGCGCCCCGCATGGTCCATGTGGGCATGGGACAGGATGACGGCGTCGATGGAGGGCGGCTCGAAGGAGAACTGCGCGTTCTTTTCCGCCGCTTCCCGACGGTGGCCCTGGAAGAGGCCGCAATCCAGCAAAATCCGCTTCCCTCCGACCTGCAGCTCATGGCAACTTCCCGTGACTTCTCTGGCCGCACCGTGGGAGATGAATTTCATGTGTGTGGAAAATTGATAATGGATAATTGATAATGAATAATGAAACGGATAGTTTTCAATTATCAATTTTCAATCATCCACTCCATTATAGCCCAACCGAAGCCAAAAGGGCAGCCCTTTCTGCGGCTGTCAGCGGCCGGATGCGGCCTTCTTTCAGTTGGGAATCCGTGAGCGTCATGATCCGGATACGCTTGAGGGTGACCACGGGGTTCCCCACCTTCATGCACATACGCCTGATCTGCCTGTTCCTGCCTTCGGTGAGGATGATCCGCACGGTCCTCTTCCCCGTTTTTTCCACGACGGCGGGCTTGGTCCGCTCCCCCAGGATGATCATGCCGTTGCGCATTTTTTCCAGCTGCCCCTCCATCACGTCTTTCTCCACCGTGACCTCGTATTCCTTCTCGTGGTCAAACTTGGGGTGCGTGAGGCGGTAGGCCAGCACGCCGTCGTTCGTCAACAGCAAAAGCCCCGATGAATCCTTGTCCAATCGCCCCACCGGATACACCTTGCCCCGAAGTTCCTTCGGCAAAATCTGCTGCAAGGTGAGCTTCTCCGCCAGGTCCGCATTGGTCGTGACGACGCCTCAGGAATATACGCCAGTCATCGAAAGGGGCGACATTATTGGAGAGACCGACCTCGGTAAAGCCTTGGCCGGGGATCCCACCAGAGCTTTTGTCGTTC
>JAQVMB010000037.1 GCA_028703835.1 Candidatus Peribacteraceae bacterium
TCGTCTGGTACAACTACCACAAGATCCACCTCGGCATGGGCATGCAGAAAAAGACCCCCGCTCAGGTGGTCTGCGAAGCCCTTCTTCCCGAATCCTCTTGTGTAAGGTCAATGCTGCAACCTAACACGAGTAGTAATACAGGTCATTAGAGTTCATGAAGTATGTGAGTCTATCAGAGTTTACTTTTTCGCAGTAAGACAACATTGCGCTCATCCCTTCTGCAACCTCACCCCGACCTACTGGTTATCTAAACCGACACCGCTAGAATACAGGTCTATGTTCACCACCCTGTCAAAGCGCGAAACGGTCTTTGCGGCGATTTTGCTTTCTTTGTATTGGATCGCAACCATGTGGGGCATTTGGACGAAGGACGTCCAGGCACTCGGGTGGAACCTCACGGTGTTCGCAATCGCCGCCTTCCTGCTCTACACCTTCGCCGGAGGGTCGAAGCGCCCGGGCAGGCGGGAATACGTGTGGCTGGTCCCGTTCCTGCTCATCGCGCTCAGTTACGCGCTCTACGAGAACCCGTTCGTCAAAGCCGTGAACATGCTCATGCTCCCGCTGCTCTTCGTGTCGTACTTCATCATCACGTCCACGAAGCATCATGAAAAGGTCGAGTGGAATATCCCGTGGATCCGGAGAATGATTGAACGCGCGGTCGGCTTCGTGACGCAAATCGAACAGGGCATCTCCGCGATCACGGGCGCGCTCATTCCGGGAGGCGCAAGGCGATCCGACCTCGTGAAGCGCATCGTGACAGGCCTGGTCATCTTGGTCGCCGCTTCGCTCCTGCTCTTCGTTCCCCTGCTCTCCGGCGCCGATCCCGCCTTCGCGTCGATGATGCAGGGCGTAAAGACGTTCGTGCTGGACCTGATCGAGCCGGAGACATTGCTGAAGCTCGCGGTCTTCCTCGCGCTCACCGTCCTGACGCTGGCGGGCTTGTTCGGTTGGACGAAAGAGGAGGAATTTTCCGTGCGGAAAGAAACCAAACACATGGACGCGGTGGTATCCGGCATCGTGCTCGGCGGCATCCTGCTCCTCTACGTCCTCTTCCTGTTCACGCAGCTGAAGACGCTGTGGGTCTACGAACTCCCGCGGGAATTCCTGTCCACGGAACGCCTGGTCAAGAGCGGCTTCTGGCAGTTGTTCTTCCTGAGCGGCATCAATGTGTGCCTGTACGTGCTGTACTACCGCCGCACGTCGAAACACGTGCAGGCGCTGCTGGCCGTGTTCATGTTCGCATCGCTGCTGCTGCTCCTCTCCGCGGCGAAACGGATGGGCATGTACGTGTACTCCTACGGGTTCAGTTACGAGAAGTTTTTCGCGGCGTATACGGTCGTCTTCTCCGTCTTCCTCTTCCTCCGCCTGATCGCCGCGTTGTTCCGGAAAGAGAAAACCGACATCGTGCGGTACCTGGCCGTGGCCTTCGTCTGGATGTACGCGGTCGTGACCGTGCTCCCGGTGGAACAGATGATCTTCCGCGCCAATCGCGCGCTGGCAGGGCGACCCGGTTCCCGGATCGACATGCATGAATTGACGATGCTCTCCGGCGACGTCCTGAGCCTGGGGAAAGAACAGGGCGTGGCGCATCCGGATTCCCGGTGGCCCGCGTGGGTCGCGGAGAAACTTGCCATCGCGGACCAAAAGCGTTTCTTCGAGAAGACGTTCACGGACCTGCTGATGAAGAAGGAGTGAGGGTTTCTTGTGTATGCACAAAGAAGAATCCGGGAGGCGGCGAAGCCGCGCCCCTTCAAAGTTATCTTCAAGCGATGAACAGAGCATGCCTGCTAAAAAGGCCGCTGCGTCATGCAGCGGCCGGGTCCTTTGCGCAGATCCACAGCACTCCGTTCCTGTGCGTGCTTCTTTCAGTAGGCCTTGGCGAGGATCACCTGATGCTCGGCGGGCTTGCCCGTCAGAAAGCACTTGTCGACGTACGGCGCGGTCCGCACCAGCGGAATGCACCGCAACGTCACGCCGTCTCCCGCTTCCTTGACGCCTTTCTCATCGTCTTTGGTGCCGGACCATCCGGTGTGGACGAAGAAGTTCCCTTCCTTGAAAGCCGCACGGATCTCTTCGAGCGTCGCGCAAACGCGGGATTTCGCCTGGAGGCGTTCCTGCGCCGCCGCAAAGAGGTCGGCCTGCATAACTGCAAGCTGCAGCGCGGCCGCGGAGCCGAGATCGTCGAGAGGGACGGTCGTCTTGGCAGACGTGTCCCGCCGGATGATCGTCACTTGGTCACGCTCGATCTCCGACATGCCGACCACGAGTCGCAGGGGAATGCCCTGCTTCTCCCAGTCGTACTGCTTGAGGCCGAGCTTGCGATCCGTCGCATCCAGGACATAACTGATGTGTGCGTTGTCCAGCTGCCGCCGGACCGACGCGAGGAAGCCGTCACGACGCTCATCGGACGACGTTTTTTTGTCGACGATGAGCATGATGGCCGCCTGCACGGGCGCGATGCGGGGAGGAAGAACCAGCCCTTTGTCGTCGCTGTGCGACATGATGAGCGCTCCGAGGATGCGCGTGCTCATGCCCCAGCTCGTCTGGAACGCGAACTCGGACTCTCCCACTCCGTAGGAGTACTTGATCCCGAATGCCCGGGCGAAGTTCTGCCCGAGATAGTGGGACGTCGCGGACTGGAGCGCCTTTCCGTTTTGCATCATCGTCTCCACGGAAAAGGTATCCACCGCGCCGGCGAATCGTTCGCCGGGAGTCTTCCGGCCGAGGATGCAGGGGATGGCCATCGTGCCTTCCGCAAACGTCCTGTACTCCTGCAGCATGTCCATCACTTCCGCGCGCGCTTCGGTTTCCGAGGCGTGCGCGGTGTGCCCTTCCTGCCAGTAGAACTCGAACGTGCGGAGGAAGGGGAGGGTGCGGCGCTCGGCGCGCCAGACATTGCACCACTGGTTGATCTTGATCGGAAGATCCGACGCAGCCTTCACCTTCTTGGCAAAGTCGGCGTACATGATCGTTTCCGACGTGGGACGGAGGACCAGAGGATCCTCCAGCTTCGATCCGTTCAGAGAATGGATCGTGACGAATTCGGGCGCGAAGCCCTCGACGTGTTCCGTCTCCCGCTGAAGCAGCGAGAGAGGAATCAACGCCGGATACTTCACATTGCGGTGGCCGGTCGCCTTGATGCGCGCATCAAAGATGTCGGTCACGCGTTCCCAGAGGGCACAGCCGTTGGGCTCGATGATCATGCAACCCGGAACGTCCGAGTAGCTCGCGAGGCGAGCGGCTGCGATCACATCGAGATACCAACGAGAGTATTCCTCACAACGGGGGGTGATACGGGTTTGTTCACTCATGACTGCGACTCCTTACGTGGAACTGGAAGAGGAAAATGCTGAGGAAAACAGACGCGACACCGAGCACGTTCCAGGCACTGAGCGTCTCTCCGAAATGGAAACCGATGAATACGGAGATCACCGGTTCCAGAAGGAAAAGCATGCTCACCTGCATGGAACTGACGTACGGGGACTTCATCCCGATCTGAATGAGCAGATACGGCAGGAAACACCCGAACAGTCCGAGGCAGACCAGATTGACAACGGTTTCAGTCGACCACGGCGGGCTGGCGCTTTCCATCCACCCGATGAAAGGCAGATGGATGAGAAAACCTACGCCAAACGCCCAACACAGGGTCACGGATGTCCTTAAGTGGACCAATCTCTTGCCAAAGGGGGCATAGGTGCCGAAGCAGATTCCCGTCAGCACGCCGAAGGCGATGCCGATGAGATGTTCGGATACCTGTCTGTCTCCTTCGCCGGAGAATTTGTCCCAGGACAACGCTCCGAAACCGAGGAATACGAGGGTGAAACACAAGAGATGCATCAACCGGAATTGCCGGTAGACCTTGTCCATGACGTAGGTCGTGATCGGCACCGTGCAGAAGACAGCGAGGATCGCAATCGCGATGGTCGTGTACTTCAGCGAGGCGGTGTAGAACACGCTCGTCATGCCGCTCCCGATGATCCCGAGGAAAAGCAGAGCTCTGCGCTCCAGTTTTCCGCAGCGGAAGGGATTGTGGCCGGACCACGCCATCATGCTCATCGCCAGAATGCACGAAAATGCCAGGCGAATCGCGCTGATGACCGTGACCGGAATCCCTTCATGGTGCAGCGGGTGCGAAAACAGGGGAATGGTCCCCAACAAACACGCTCCTGCGAATACGATGGCGGTGCCATGCATTCGCGAAAACAATCGGCCCTTCCTGAGGACGGGCGGCGGTCCGGGGTCGTCGACAACGTCGACGCCTTGCCCCCCGGACGCATTCACACTCGAATGCTCGTTCATGTTCTCTCTCCGATGAATGGGGGTACTATGGACCGGTGTTTTCAAAGAACACAACGACAGCGTAACTGTCGCGCCATGGACACTACGCTGTATGTGAAAGGATTGAAATATATGTCAAATTTTGTTAGGTTGCAGCATTGACCTTACACAAGAGGATTCGGGAAGAAGGGCTTCGCAGACCACCTGAGCGGGGGTCTTTTTCTGCATGCCCATGCCGAGGTGGATCTTGTGGTAGTTGTACCAGACGA
>JAQVMB010000005.1 GCA_028703835.1 Candidatus Peribacteraceae bacterium
AGCTCTCGCGGTCACGCCCGCAACGAAAAGTCTCAAGAGATCCTCCGTCTGTTTTGCTGTGAGCTTGCTCCACTTGAGGCGCATGGAAGAAAGTCTAGAAGAAGAAATCTCCTAGGCCAGCCCCAAGCAAAGAGCTGCCCCGATACGCTCTCAAAAATCGTCCGAACAAGCGGGTCTCGTGGGCCCCGCTTGTGAGGACACAATAAAGGGAAGGGTGGGTCCGTGGGAGGGACACCGTTAGGTGGCCATCCCACAAAAAAACGGTGGGGATATGGCTGTACGAGACAGCCGCCCCACCGTGCAGGCCCGACGGTCGCGGGAGAATTCATCAGCCGGACACGGATACCCGGAGGATGCCGAGACGGAAATCCGGCGCGAACGCATCCGCAATGTCCTCGAACGTCCAGTGACCGGGAAGACCGCGGGCAGCGAGGAAAGCCGCCTTGCCGGTAGGGACGTCCCATTCCAGGCCGGACCACAGGTCCAGCCAGTACAGGATGCGCAACCTCTTGCGCTCGATGGCTGCCCAACTCGCGTGGGGACGCAAGCCGAGATGCAACGCCTTGCTGCGGCGCAAGCCGGCTCGCGAAGGAGGAAGCGGGACGGCAACGGAAGAGACCGGAACAACGCACACAGTACTCATGATGGAACTCCATTTCTGGAAAACGGGATGAATGCCGCGACACGCGTCGAGGCCACTCCGAAGAACGCACATGCATTCCCCGGAGGACCCTGACGCAACGATGGTGACAAGGAACGGAAACAAAAAACCCCCTGCGGTCGGGGGAGTGAGTTGCACTGTTCTGATCGGATAATTACGGCGCAACCTTCCCCCGCGCGAGGCGCTTCATAAGGCGGACGACGAGGGAGAAGGAGAAAGACATGTGAGCCCCGAATTGTACGCATCGCAAAACCGCTGTCCAGAGATTTTTCCTCCACCCCCTGCCCCTCCTCCGGTGGAGGAGGGGGGAAAGCTCAACGCAGAGGAAGATTTCGTCTCTCCTTCCTCCATCGGAGGAAGGAGGACAGGAGGATGGAGGAACCGCGCAAAGCGCACACCGCGCACAAGAAAGTCCTGTATACTTTCCCTGTCCTATGTTTTGTCCCCGCTGCAAATCGGAGGATACGAACGTCATCGATTCCCGCCTGAGCGAGGAAGGAAAAGCCGTGCGCCGGCGCAGGGAATGCCCCAAGTGCAACCACCGCTTCACCACCTTCGAGCGGCAGGAGTTAAGCAATCTCATCGTCGTCAAGCGGGACGGCACGCGCGAACCCTACAGCCGCACCAAAATCGAACGGGGCGTGTGGATCGCCTGCACGAAGCGCCCCGTCACGCAGGAGCAGATCGACCAATTGCTCGGGAAGCTGGAAGAGAAGTGGGGCGGCAACCGCAAGGAAGTGGCCAGCTCCACCATCGGCACGGACGTGATGAAGGAACTGAAGAGACTCGACGAAGTCGCCTACATCCGCTTCGCCTCGGTCCATCGGGAATTCAAGGATGTCGAGGAATTCAAACAAGAACTTGGAAGATTATTTAAGTAATGGCATTTAGATCGAATCCTCTGTAGTAGTACTTTGATTAATGGAGACTCCATCCTTCATTTGATCGATCAATCGATTATGATAATCAGTAGCACTCACTATAAGCAGCCCGATCACTTGCAAAGCTGCTGCCCCCAACAACAGTCTTGTTCGAATGCTCTCCTTGTACTCAACTTCCTTCTTCTTATCGCGAATAGTACCTAGTAATAAATTTACTGAGTTACCATTTAACAATGAGACCAATTCAGCTTGGAGTTCTTCAAAAGACATTCGTTTTCTTCTTTCCGCTACCTCTGAGGAAGGAGCTTCTCCTGTGCACAATATATGCATTTTATCTACACTATTCCTCTTTGCTTCGATGTATTCATCTTGCAAAGCATTTCGCACATGATCCGGCAGATTAAACGCAATCATTAAAGATAATCTGATTACTTTCTCTTTTAATGAGTAATGCAAATAATCTTGATGATTTTGGAAGAGCCTCACTTCTCTTCTATATTCCAAATCACCCAATTCACTCTTTATTCTCTGGATACCCCTTTCGAGAAGAGGAATTACTATTGTCAAAAGTGCTACTGACAGTAGTGAAAATGCAACACCGATCAACCAAATAGTTGGCAAATACATTAATATCAATATACATGAGTCATTAAGCCAACAACAAAGCCGTCATAGCACTTTATTAAGTTATGGCTTACACTCCACGCCTATGTTGCGTACACACACCTGCGGCGAACTCCGCCTGAAGAACGAGGGGGAAAAAGTGACCCTCTGCGGCTGGGTCCACCGCCGCCGCGATCATGGCGGCCTGATCTTCATCGACCTGCGCGACCGCTACGGCATCACGCAGATCGTGACGGGTCCCGAGGATAAGGACGCGTTCGCCATGATGGAGAAGACCCGCCCCGAGTGGGTGCTGTGCGTCACGGGCACGGTAGGCAAGCGCAAGGAGGGAGCGGCGCGGAAGGACAACCCGACCGGAGACATCGAAATCCTCGTCTCCGCAGTGACACCGTTGAACGAAGCGAAGACGCCTCCCTTCGAGATCGACCTTGAAGGGGAGATCAACGAAGAATTGCGCCTGCAGTACCGCTACCTGGACATGCGCCGCATCAAACTGAAGGACAACCTGGTCCTGCGCCACAAGCTGCTCCAGGCCGTGCGCCGCTTCTTCTACGACCGCGATTTCATCGAAGTGGAGACGCCCATCCTCATCAAGGGCACGCCGGAAGGCGCGCGCGAGTACGTGGTCCCCAGCCGCGTCTACCACGGGCTCTTCTATGTCCTGCCGCAATCGCCCCAGCAGCTCAAACAGCTTTCCATGGTGGGAGGCCTGGACCGCTACATGCAGATCGCCCGCTGCTTCCGCGACGAAGACCTGCGCGGCGACCGCCAGCCGGAATTCACCCAGATGGACTTGGAGATGTCGTTCGTGACTGCGGAGGACGTCATGGGCATCAACGAGGAAGCGCTCATCTCCATCACGAAAGAAGTGCGCCCCGACGTGAAGATCCGGAGCGTCCCCTTCCCGCGCATGAGCTGGGAGGAAGCGATGGGCACGTACGGCTCCGACAAGCCGGACCTGCGCTTCGGATTGGAATTCACGGATGTCACCGACCTCTCGAAGGGATCGGGCTTCGGCATCTTCGCGAAGACCGCGGAGGGAGGGGGAGTCGTGAAGGCGTTGCGCGTGCCGGAAGGCGCCGCACTCTCCCGCAAGGACATCGACGAGCTGACGGAGACGGCGAAGGTGTACGGCGCGAAGGGATTGGCATGGATCAAGAGCGCCAAGAGGGGGTATGAAGGCGTGCCCGTGGACAAGCTGGGCGCGGACCTCACGAAAAAAATGGCGGAGAAAGCCGGCATGAAGGACGGGGATATCCTCTTCTTCACCGCAGACACGTTCGAAGTCGCTTGTCTCAGCCTCGGCGCGGTCCGAAGCGACATCGCCAAGCGCAAGAAACTCGCCGATCCGAATGTCTTCGCGTTCGCGTGGATCACCGACTTCCCGATGTTCGAGATCGAGAAGGAAACGGGAGAGCTGCAGGCGATGCACCATCCCTTCACGCGCCCGAAGGACGCGGACTTGCCCCTGCTGGAGAAGGAACCGCTGAAAGTGAAAGCCGAAGCCTACGACATCGTCCTCAACGGGTACGAGATCGGAGGCGGCTCCGTCCGTATCCACGAGCGGGCCCTCCAAAAGCAAATCTTCGACATCCTGAAGGTCTCCGACGAGGACGCCGAACGGCGCTTCGGCCACATGCTGAAGGCCTTCGAGTACGGCGCGCCGCCCCACGGCGGCATCGCCTGGGGCCTGGACCGCATGGCCATGCTCTACGCCGGCGAACCCAACATCCGCGAAGTCATCGCCTTCCCGAAGGACCAGAAGGGCAAGGACCTCCTCCTCGGCGCCCCCTCCGTCATCCCCGAGAAACAGCTGAAGGAGCTGGGGGTGAAGATCATGAAAGCATGACGAATGGATAATGAATAATTGATAATTGATAATTTTGGCAATGAGTCTTGTACGAGAGTCGCTTCCATCATTATCCATTATCAATTATCAATTCATCCGATGTCCGACCCCCAACCCCCTCCTTCCGGCTCCGGCGATGACGCGTCTCTCTCCATGCCCAAGCCGAAGGACCTGACGCCGGACGAGAAGGCGAAGCAGGAACTCATAAAATTCCAAGCGGATAGCCTGAAGCGCGCGCAGGAAGACGAGGCGCGTCGCCAGGGGAAGATGGAAGGAAGACACGAAGATCAGAAGGAATTTGAGCAGCGCAGTGAGGCGGCGTTGAAGCAGTCGGATGCGGAGAAGGCAAAGGAAGCCAAGGCAAAAGAACAGTTCCGCCTGGAACGGCGCAAGAAAATCGAGGAAGGGGAAGCGGAGAAGAAGCGCAACGCCGAGCAGGCGGAGCTGGAACGTCAGCGCAAAGAAAAGGAAGACGAGCAGAAGACAAAGCAGAAGGAAGATCTGGACGTCCTGCATTCGATGGCGCGCAGGAAAGCGCTGAAAGAGAAGCAGGAGAACGAGGACAAGCAGGAGCGCGAACGGCGGATCGCGGAAACGGAACGGGATGCCCGCGAAGCCAAACATCTCACGGAAACGGAGGAGCGGCGGAAGAAGGACTCGCTGGACCGGGAACTGATGCAGAAGACGGATCAGATGAAGGATGACTTCCGGAAAATACGCGACGAGCAACACAAGAAAGAGATGCAGGCGCGCATGAAGATCGAAGGCGACCGGCAACTGCGGCTCTCGCAGATCGAGGCGCAGCGCAGCCTGCCGGAGTACGCGTCCCTGAAGGCCGCAGCGGAGCAAGAGGAGCGTCGCAAACTGCAGGAAATAGAGCGGAAAGGCGCCGAGGAACGCGCCGTCATCGAGATGGAAGAACGACAGCGTAAGAAGCTGTTGGAAGCGGAAACACAGAAAAAGAAAGCGGACACCGAGCGCGACGCGCGGCTGAAGCGCGAGGAGCTGGACCGCGACTGCAACCTCAAGAAGCAGCTCATCGAGAAGGAGTACAAAGAGAAGAAGTATGGCGGCGGATGAGCAGTGTATCATCCTGCGAGATCTCGAAGGTCGTTCGCAGTGCTGACAGGTTTTCTGCCTGAGAAAATTTTACCCGAATAGGGAGGGGAAGGCTTGGAAGGTGGAACCGCAGGTTCCCCTTCCATATCAAACAATCTGCTGTTTTCGCCGCGGCGAAAACACACCAGAATCCGCTTTGCGGATTCTGGTGCCCAGGAGAGGGGTCGAACCTCTAAGGGATTGCTCCCACCGGCTCCTAAGGCCGGCGCGTCTGCCATTCCGCCACCTGGGCATTGATACAAATGAACGTAGCCGAGCGTTGTCACCCTGAGCCTAGTCGAAGGGCGCCACCGGGGCTTGCCGTCAGTGTATCGCTCCTTCTTGCCGCTGCCCACTGTTCGCCTCCCTCCGCCGCCGCCCCATCTCGGTCAGCGCGGCGGAAACGGCCAGAGTGGCGCCCGCGCCCGCAGCCACCACGGGCTCCCGCCCCGCGGCGAAGAGCGCTCCGATGGCGACGCACTCGATGATCTGCTTCAGCTTGCCGTAGATATTGGCTTGGATCATCCCCGCGGACGGCACAGCCGCGCCCTCGGGAGTATCCGCCTCCCACAGGATTGCCGCCTGCTCCCGGATCGTGCCGCGCTGCAACTGTGAACGGATGTTGCACGTGATGCTTGCGAGGGCGCCCGCCGCGAAAGCCGCCCGCTCCATCGCGGGAAGTGCCTCGGAAGAGGCGACGAGGGCGTGGACCTGGACGGCGATGTGGTAGACGAGGGCGGTGATGTTGCCCCCCTTGTCGCAGAGTGTGTCGAGGAGCATACCCTTGCGCGATACCGTCTTCGTGGCACGCGCCACCGCCCCGTCCCCCATGTCCGTCAGCACCGCCGCGCCGTACGTCACTGCGGCGGACGCGTGGCACGACGCCGCATCGAGGGCGACGGCGACGGCAGTCACGGGTATGCGGAGGAGCGAAAGGGTGTCGGACGACACCGCCTTCCCGACGGCCCGCAAAGCCCGCTGCATGCCGGGGAGATGTTCCCACGCGCGGAGAACCGACGTAGCCGATGGGGAAACGGACTCTTCGGACGCCATGAAAGTACACGAGCGTAACCCCCGCCTTTCATTTTCGCAACGAACTGATGAGAGCCCTCCCTCTGCAAACGGTATACTCCTCACATCCTCCCCTCTCCCATGCAACACGAGATCCTCCTCAAGCCCTCGTACTCCGTCCTCCGCTGCACATTAAGCCGCAATGAGGAACTGCACGCGGAATCGGGCGCCATGCTGGGCATGGATGCGTCCGTAACGCTGGAAGGGAAAATGAAAGGCGGCCTCTTCGGCGGACTCAAGCGCGCCTTCCTCACGAGCGAGAGCTTCTTCGTCACCACGGTCCGCGCGCAGGAGAACGGGTCGGAGATCCTCCTTGCCCCCCGTGCCACGGGCGACGTGGAAGCGCTGGAACTGAAGAACGAAGAGTACCTGGTGCAGGGCGGATCGTTCCTGGCATCGAGCGCGGGAATCGAGAGCGACGCGAAATTTACGGGATGGAAAGGATTCCTGAGCGGCGAAGGCATCTTCATGATCAAGGTCCGAGGAACGGGCACGCTCTTCGTCTCCAGCTTCGGCGGCATCCTGCGCAAGGAAATCCCGGCCGGGAAGACGTTCGTCATCGACAACGGCCACATCGTCGCCTTCCCGTCCTCCATGCGGTACGAAATCCAACGGGCGGGCGCCGGCATGTGGGGGGCCGTGACGACCGGCGAAGGCCTCGTGACGGTGTTTGAAGGCCCGGGTGCCGTCCTGCTCCAGACCCGCAATCTCCGCAGCTTCGTGGAGGCTCTGAATCCGTTCCTGCCCGATCGCCGGAGCAGTCAGGGCAGAGGACTCCTGGGACAGGTGATGGGCGGATGACCCTGTCTCGTCATGCGGCTGGAGCCTCAAGACGGGCTGCGATGTCTTTGACGCGCAGGAGACGCAGAAGCAGCGGCGGCCGCTCCGCCGCCGACACCGTCGGAAACTGTGCGCAGAGACGCCGCACCTCCGACAGGGCTCCGTTCAATGAAGCCGTACAGTCGAGCGCGACGGTATCCGCCATGCGCTGCAACGCCTCCGGAGACAGCGTCCGAAGATCGACTTCACCCCTCCGCCATTCTATGCCGTCCGTCCGGTGCTGATGGTCGTAGCGCGTCTCCACGACGTTTGCATCCATCACGTACAAAGGCATTGTCTCTCCCTCGATGCGCGCTTCCCGCTTATGCAGCATGCACTTCCTGCTCTCGTTACCCTGGCATCCCCGCACAATCCCGGAAGTCGTGTACTGCTCCGTCTGCCCGCAGAGAACCGTGGCGAATTTGCCCCGGGAACCTTGCTGCACATACGCGGGCAACGCCGCCTGCTTCAACGCGGGACAATCGGGACAACCCTCTCCTGCGCCCCTCACGATATCGGCTTCCGACACGCGGCTGTCCGGACGATGGGGATCGAACCCCATGAACATCTGCGTGTTCCAAACGAGATAGTTGCCGGGCATAAGGGGGAGGGGAAAAGAGATGGAAAGCAATGGTTGCGACTCCTCCGCAGGAAAACGAAAGATCAGTGAGGCGATCACAAGGCTACGGTGAGCGCCAATCGCCAAACAAGGGTCTTAGACCCTTGAAATATTTTCGCGGGGGATCCAGTATGGAAAGTTATCCGTACACGTCATGGCCCCCGACCGCGAGGAGGACAACAGTGTTCTTCCCTTCGTAGATAAACACGATTCGATACTGATAATTCACGGAGAAGCTCCACTGCCCGCGCAACGCTCCTTTCAGTTTATGGACGTAGAGAGAGGAATGCTTCGGGTCCCTCCGAAACAACAAACTGCGATCCCGCACATCACGCTGCAACGCAGGTGACAGCTTCTTGAATTGACGAAGGAATGCCGGCTTGTAACCGATACGGAGCATCGTCAGACGCGAAGTTTTTTAACAAGCTCATCGAGATCTCCATAGAGCGTCGGTTCCTTCTCCGCCCGCAACACCGTCTCCACCGCCTGGTCTTCCAAGTATTTTTTGACGGCCTTCCGGATCGCGTCAGTTTTGTTGGCTGCGAGACCTTGCTTGATGAGATCGTCGATCCCGCGCAGCAGGTCATCGGAGAGGGGAACGGAAACGGTGGCCATGGAGAGTATGAAGAAATAATATGATAATATCATACTCTCTGCTTCCGATGGCGGCAACGCTTTCTTCATTTCTTCCTCTTGGAATACTCGCACTCCTCCCCCCAGAGCCCCCTCCCCGCCTCCCGCGCCGCCTTCTCCAGCGCGTTATATTTTTCCAAGCGCGGATGGGGGAAGCTCTTGTAGCTGAACGCGTATCCCTCCGCGATCATCCGCGCGCCGATGTCCTGCCCGTCCAGCTCCACGTACCGCAGCAGGCGATCATAGTAATCGCGGTCCTCGTCGGGCTTGCGCACGATCGTGACGGTTTTTCCGGCCAGCATCTCTTTCATGTGATCGGACGCCTCCTCGCCGAAGCATTGCACGGGCTTGCTGGGATGGACCGTCTCCGGCGTGTCGATGCCGATGAAGCGCACCCGCTCCTCCTTGCCGCTCGTGAGGCGGACGATGATCGTGTCTCCGTCCGTCACGGAAGAGACCTGCACGGCGCCCGCCGGGGAGCAGGCGGAGAGGAAGAGGAGGGCGGTGAGGATGATGTGCTTCATGCCGCCAGTATAGAAACGATCGGAACCGGCAGGAGAGCATGGGGAACACACAAATACCGTGACGTCGTGCTTTGGGCTTCGTGACGGGGAAATGTAGGTTCTATGAGGTAATGGAGCGCCAAGGAAAATCCCAAACCCCAAGGAGTCAAATCCCAAGGAAATCCCAAATCTCAAATCCAGAATCTCAGAAGAGGCTTCTCAACAGCGCTTCAAATCTTGAATCAATTGGATTTGGGTCTTTCTTGGTTATTGGAGCTTGAGATTTGGGGCTTTCCCCTCAGGCTGCTTCCACTTCTTCCTCAGCCTTCACTTTTTCCTTCGCCTTCACTTTTTCCCGCTTGAGCATGGCCACTTCGTCCGTGAGCTCTTCGAGCCAATGCCTGCCCTTCGCGCGCTGGACGAGGATGGCTTCCGCAATCCGCAGCGTCTGTCCGCTGATCTTCCACTGGCTGTTCACGCGCAGGAGCTGCATGATTTCCTTCGCCGTCACGCGGTCACTCAACGTGAGCACAATTTCAGCATCTCTCCTGCCGGCCGTAGCTCCCGAAGGGAGCGAAGGCTGGTCGGATTTGACACGCACCACCCCCCCCTCCCTGCATGCCATCTTCAGCCGCAGGACGCGGAAAAGGTTCTCCACCTGCTCCGGCGGTTCGCCGTACTCATCGCGAAGGTCGGCTTCGAACTCCTGGAGGATCGCGATCTCCTCGCTACCGGCGAGCTTCTGGTACACGGAGATTTTTTCTTGGGAATCGGGGATGTAGAACGACGGGATGAATGCCTCCACGGACACCTGGATCTCCGTCTGCACCTCCACCTCTTCCGCCTCCTTCGCCCCGCCCTTCAGCTCGTCCACGGCATGCTTGAGCATGCGCAAGTAGTGGCTGACGCCCACGGTCTGCATGGTGCCCGATTGGCTCGCGCCGAGGATCTCGCCCGCGCCGCGGATCTCCAGGTCGCGCATGGCCACCTGGAAGCCGGAGCCGAGCTCGCAGGCCTCCACAATGGCCTTCAGGCGCTTCTTGGCGTCGTCCTTCAGTTTCTGGGTGTGGTACAGGAAATAGGCGAACGCCTGCAATTTACTGCGGCCGACGCGCCCGCGAAGCTGGTAGAGCTGCGCGAGCCCGAACCGTTCCGCTTCGTTGACGATGAGCGTATTGGCGCGGGGCAGGTCGATACCGTTCTCGATGATAGTGGACGACACGAGGACGTCGCACTTCCCCTCCTTGAACGACAGGATGCGCTCCTCCAGCTTGTCCGGCGGCAGCTGCCCGTGCCCCACCACGAACGTCGCGCTGGGAATGAGCCGACGCAGCTTGTCGGCGAACGCATCGATGGTCTCCACGCGGTTGTGGAGGACGAAGCACTGCCCGCCCCGTTTGACCTCGGCCATGATGGCTTGGCGGACCAGCTCGTCGGAGTACTTGCGCACCTCGGTAATGATAGGGAGGCGGCCGGGAGGGGGGGTGGTGATGGTGGTGATGTCGCGCAATTTGTGGAGACCCAGGTTGAGCGTGCGGGGGATGGGGGTGGCCGTGAGCGTCAGGATGTCCACGTTCGCGCGCATCTCCTTGAATTTCTCCTTCTGCTTCACGCCGAACCGCTGCTCCTCGTCGATGACCACCAGTCCCAGATTGAAGAACTTCACGTCATCCTGGAGTAAGCGGTGCGTCCCCACGATGATGTCCACATCCCCCTTCCGCAGTTTTTCCAACGTCACTTTCTGCTCGGCGGCGGACCGGAACCGGCTGAGCATATCCACACGAACCCCGAAGCCCTTCATACGTTCCTGAAAATTGCGGTAGTGCTGGTCGGCCAGGATGGTGATGGGCGCGATGACGGCCACCTGCCTCCCCCCCTGCACGGCCTTGAACGCCGCGCGCATGGCCACTTCCGTCTTCCCGAAACCCACGTCTCCGCAGATGAGGCGGTCCATGGGATGCTCGCTCTCCATATCCTTCTTCAAGTCCGCGATGGCCGCGCGCTGTCCGGGCGTCTCTTCGTAGGGGAACGCCTCATCGAACTTGCGCTGCTTCTCCGTGTCTTCATTGAAAGAATGCCCCCGGCTCCGCGCGCGCTTGGCGTACAGGTTCAGCAGTTCCTTCGCGATCAGCTTCGTCTCTTCCCGCATCTTCTCCGTCACGCGCTTCCACTCCACCGTCCCGAGACGCGTGAGCACCGGCTCCTCGCCTTCCTCATGCACGAACTTGCTGAGCTTGTCCGCTTGGTCGACCGGGACGAAGAGCTTGTCCCCGCCCGCGTAGCTGATCTCCAGATACTCGCGGAAAATATCGTCGATCGCCTTTTGCGTCATGCCCTCGAAGTGCCCGATGCCGTGGTCCATGTGCACCACGTAATCTCCCGCCTGCAGCGACGTGATGAAGTCGAGGGCGAGCTTCGCGACGCCGCGCTGCTTGCCCGCTTTCTTGAGCGTGAAAATCTCGCGGTCCGTGAGGAGCGCGCATTTCAAATCCGGGTTCTGGAGGGAGTGCGGGAGCAGGTCGTCCTCCGTCGCGGGGATGAGGGTCACGGCGCCGGGACGATGATCCTCTTTGAGAACGGGAATGTGCTCCTCCTTCAGAATGCCGGCCAACTCATCCACCCGCTTCGTAACGATGAGCAGCGTCCACGCTTGCGTCAGCTTGTCGCGGACGTCGTTGAGGAAATCCGTCAGGGTATAGAACTTGAGGACGGAGAGGTAACGCAGGTGGGCATGGTTGGCCGACGCTTCCGGGAAAGCTGTGAAACTCAATACCTGTGGAGCGGGCATTCCTGCCCGCGGGTCAATGCTGATGTCATCCTGGTCATCCAAGACGAGGAGGGACTGCGCGGGCAGCTGTTCCGTCAGCGCCTGCGTGCGCTCAAATGTGGCGGGGAAGATATCCAACTTCTTGCCGGCCGGCGTCGTCTTCGACAGGTCTGCGGCATCGACGGCAAGGATCATCTGCACCTTGTCGAAATCAAAAGAGATGCGGTACGGATGCGGCGATTGGATGGGATAGATGTCGAGCGTGTCCCCGATGCGCCGGTACTCGCCGGGGCTGAGGTACAGGTCCGTCCCGTGGGCGTATCCGCGCTCGATCAGCTGCTCCACGAACTGTGTGAACGGCAGGTCCTCCCCCTCTTTCAGCGTCACTTTCTTCTTTGTGATTTCCGCAAAAGAGGGAAATGCCCCGTCCCATGTGGCACGGTCGCAGAGATATACGCGCCGGCCGTCCAGGTCATCCCTTCCTTCCTGCATATACGCCAAAAATGTCTGTAGATGCGCCGGGATGATGGCTCCTTCATTATCACGAACGGGATGCAACACCACCGCTTCCTGCTCGAAGAACCGCAGCCAGTGCTGCAGCGCCTCCACCCCGCCGTCATTCTGCGTGAGCAGCAATGTGGTCTGCGGATGGAACGAAAGAAGATGGCTCAAAAGGAGGGCTTTTGCCGTCTCGTTCGATGTGCCGGAGATGACGAGGGCATGCTTCGCCTTCAGGAGATCAGAAAGCTCCTGATGGGTGTTGTCCCCGAGTAAGAGTGAAGGTTTCATCCTGTAAACCAACTTGATGCCCCCTCATGCAAACGTCCGCATGGGAGGTGGATCTGAAAAAAGTCGAATTCCTCGACCGGTTGATGCTGAGAAAATTATAGGTCGAAATGGAGGCAACGTCAAATGATTAGATATGCACCTTTCATAAAGGAAACCAAGGATTCTAAGTATGCTAAAGAGTCTAAGGAGTACATTTCCATCATCCCTGGAATCCTGATTCTTAACTCTCCTGCATCCTGAGCGGCATGATGAGGTGCAGGAACTTCGGATTCTCGGGCAAGGTGAAGACTGCCGGGTGAAGACTGTCCGTCACCTTCATCACCACGTTGTCCGCATTGATGTGGGAGAGGAAATCGAGCAGGTAACTGGAAGAAAGGGCGATCTTGTTCTCCTCGCCCGCCAGGTCCGCCGTCAGCGTCGCCTCGTCCCTGCCCGCCTGTGTCTGCGGCGTGGAGAGGCGGGTCTGTTCCTTCTCGACGCGGAACGTGAGGTTGTTATTCATCTCCTTCGCGAAGTAGTGCATGCGTTTCACGGCCGTCGTCAGTTCCACCACGGAGAAGTGCGCCGTCGACTTGTTGTCCTTCGGCAGGATCTGCCGGTAGTCGGGGAAGCGCCCGTCGATGAGACGGGACAGGAGACGCACCGACCCGATCTGCATCTCGATCTGCTGCTTGCTGAGATGAACCATTACCTCCAGAGGTTTGTGCCTGGCCTCCGTAGCCTTGGCGGAGGAGGCCTTACCGCCCTCCTCCTGCTCCTTGTCACCGCTCTTCTCGTCCGGTCGCTTCAGGATGCCGCTCAAAACCGACCGCAACTCATCGAGGATTTTGGATGGGATGATGCATGTCACATCCTCACCGCCCCCTTCCCCCTTCGTTTCCGTCACGTACTCCGAAAGACGGTAACTGTCCGTCGCAACGAGGGTGAGCTTGTCCTTCTCGCGCTGGAAATACACGCCGGACAGGACGGGGCGGAGCGTGGTCTTCGCGGATGCGAAGGTGACCAAATGAAGAGCTTGAAGAAAGGGCCCTGCCTCCAGAGCGAAAGATGTTTGGCGGTCCACCGGCGCGATCGTGGGATACTCGCTCGACGCTTCGCCTGCGATCATCGTCTTGGCATGCTTCGACGTGCAGCGCATCTGCGTTCCCTCCACCGTCTCCAGCAGCACCTCCGCATCCTGGTTATACTGCGCGAAGTTGAGGATGGCCTTGGCGGGAACCGTGATCGATCCTTCATTTTCGATCGACGCATCAAAATGCGTGATGATGCTCAACTCCAAATCCGTCGCGCTCACGGTGCAGCGCCGACCTTCCGCCTCCATGAGGACATTACCCAGGATGGGCAGCGCCTGCTGACTCCCGATGGCCCTGCTCACAAGATGGAGCGCCTGAAGGAGATCGGATGTGTTACAAGAAAATTTCATGCCTTTAAGAAAGAAAATAGAAAAGAAATATACTGAATTCGTCATCATAATACCATCTTCACTCTCCTCCACATTTGAAGGTCTACTCCTGTGGAAACAGAGTCGTAAGTATTCTATTCATGGCTTCAGAGACACAAATGTCCACAAATTGAATAAAACAGGTGTGTGGGAAGGATGTGGAAAACTCGTGGACAAAGGGAGAAGAGAGGCTTCCGGAGCGGAAAATGGAATTTTTAGGCTTAGCTTAGCTAAAAAATAAAAACCTATGTGCAGAACAGGGGGGAGGGGGCGCCCATGTTGATTTCCACTTATCCACAGGCGGTGTGGATAACTTTTGTATCCAATTCCCCCACCCTAACCCTCCCCCAAGGGGGGAGGGAATGCTGATATTTGCTTCCTTTGTTCCTACTCAAGAAGCAAGAAGAAGATGACGATACTGCCCCCTGATTGCTCATAACTCGTCCCTCCTTCACCCCTCGGGGGAAGGAGGACAGGAGGATGGGGGAATTACTTCCCTGGTCGGTACTTCTCCCGTTCCGCCGCCGCCGGAACATGCACGCGGTTCTCCCGCACGACGGCCTTGCCGTCCTTCATGCGGACGAAGCTGCGGTCGGGAATGTCCTCCGTGAGGTATGCGCCTCCGGCGATGAACGATCCTCCGCCGATCTTCACGCCCGGATCCGTTCCCGCTTGGATGCCGATGCGGCATCCGTCCCCGATGATCGTCCCAAACTTGGAGAGCCCGGTCGGGACGGGATCGCCGCCGACAGCCGAGGAGATTTCCCCTTCATCTAAACGCAGGTTGCCCGTCACCGATCCCCCGCCGAAGGAGACGTTCTCGCCGCACACCGAGTCGCCCACGTAGGCCATGTGCGTCCAGACGTCCTTCATAAGGATGCTGCCCTTCACCTCGCTGCCGAAGCCGACGACGCAGCCCTCCCCCACGCTGGAGCCGCGCACCAGCGCGCCGCTGCCCACCGTCGCGTTCTTCCCGATGTAGCACGGGCCCGTGATGGCGGCATGGGCGAAGATACGCGCGCCGTCCTCGATGACCACCGGCCCTTCGATGGCGGCGGAGGGATGGATGCGTGCTTTCTTTGAAATCTGCGGCTTCGTGATGTCTTTCAGGAGCAGGTCGAGGAGCGGCAAGAGATGCCACGGGTACTTCACCGCCTGCCAGGAGCCTTCGTAGGGAACGGCGACATAATTCTTCATCTTGAAGAGTGTTGCGAGCGCGCGCTCGTAGCCATCATCCTGGTCGGGACTTGCCCCGCGGAGCTCCCGCAGGAGCGAAGAGGGGTCGTTGTGGATATGCGCCACGATGTTCACCAGATCGCTCGGCTCTTTCCCCTCCCCCGGCTTCTCGACGATGCCGGAAATCTTCTCTCCGCTGACGGTCAGATATCCACCGGGGAAATAACGATCGACTTTGCGCGCCAGGATGGCGCCGTCCACGCCTTTCTTCGAGGCGGCCGCGAGGAGCGCGCGGTACGCTTCCGGCTCGATCACATCATTGCCGCCCACGACGAGGACCGGTTCCGTGAGGCCGCCGAGGGCCGACAGGAGCGCGCCCTGCATCCCCAGGTCCAGGTTCTCCTGTTCGATGAACGGCACGCCCGGGAAGAGGGTCTGCAGCTGCGCGACGTTGTGGTTCCCGTTCACGACGGTGATGTCCTTGCATCCTCCTTCCTTCAATCGTTCCAGCTGATGTTGCAAGAGCGGCTTGCCCAGCAGGGGCACGAAGTTCTTCTCGGTCAGCGGCCAGAATCGCCGGGACCGCCCCGCGGCGAGGAGGAAGGTTTTCATCGGGGACAGTTTATGCGCTTCTTTCCTCTTCTGGAAGGGATGAAGAGCGGTCAGCTTTCAGCTTTCAGCGGCCAGAATCCTCTTCATACAAGAGGCATCCCCTTTCGGGATGATGTGAGGATCGTCCCTTCGCCAGGCTGACCACTGATCACTGGCCGCTGACCGCTTTCTTCGCCTTCCTCCACCCCGCCACGGCGCCCGCCATGGTGAAGATGGTGACCATGCCCGCGCCCGTGCTGGCCAGCGGGGTTCGGCGGGAAGGAGCCGCGCCGTTGCTCAGGGTGATGGTTGCCGAGGAGGGAGCCGAGACGCGGCCGTCGGCGGTCTTGGCGCGCACGAGGACGGAGAGCGTTCCGGCGGAGGCGTTCTCGAAGCGGATCTGACGCGTGTTGGCAGGAAGCACTTGTCCGTTCTGGTAGGCGCCCGCCTGTCCCATGCCTTGGAACGCCTCGAAGGAGGAGACGCTATCGGCGCCCTGCGTCACGTCGAAGGAAGCCGTCACGACAGCCCCGCCCCGCCCGTCGGAAGCGGCGGTCAGCTGCAACGGGCTCAGGACGGGCAGCGCGCCCGCCTGCGGGACAACGGCTGCGAGGAGCGGATTCGTTGTCGGGGTATCCGTCGCGGGAGTCACGGGCATTGCGGGAGCCGGGACGATCGCCTCCGGCGCCATCACAAACGCGGCGGTGTTACCGAGTGCGTCGACCAGGAGCGGGGATTCTCCCGCTTTCGCCAGCGTCCGGACCTGCAGCGCGCGGACGGAGTACCGTCCGCCGGTCTCCAGCGGAGCCGCGGTTTCCAGCGTCACACGTTCGCCGTTGATGGTGATGGTGCGCAGCGGGACG
Organism: Candidatus Peribacteraceae bacterium; assembly: GCA_028703835.1. Classification (GTDB taxonomy): domain Bacteria; phylum Patescibacteriota; class Gracilibacteria; order Peribacterales; family Peribacteraceae; genus CAIKAD01. Next base: position 16,386 of record JAQVMB010000005.1, read on the forward strand.
AGGCTGCCCGACGCGTCGGAGAGCCGGAAGGCCGTCGCCGCGTCCTGCTGGTCCACCTGCACGGGTTGCGAGAAGGTCAGGAGCACGCCGGTGGCGGACAGAGGCTGCGCCGAGAGCAGCCGTAAAATGCCGTCGGCCGCGGCTTCGTCGGCGGTCGGCGCGGATTGCGGGATGTCCACACGCGCCTCTTCAGCAAAAGTCTCGCTCTCTTCGCCGCTGCCGCTCACGGCGACGACGGTGACATACAGCGCGTCTCCCAGAGGCAGTTCGGTGATGGCGAAGGATGTGGCGTTGTCGGGGGTGGTTTCGAAATCATCGAAGAGGCCGCCGTTCTCCACGATCGATTCGCGGCTGTAGTACACGCGGTACCGCGCTACGTTCGTGGCGTCCTCGGGAGCCGCCCATTGGACGAGCACGGAGCCGTCCACGTACGTGCCGGTGATGCCGGTGACGGCCGGCGGCGCCTCCGCGGCACCCGCGGCGAGCGGCCAAAGCAGCAGCGCAAGCGTCAGGGCGGTGCGAAGCGTCGAGCGAAATGGAAGGGTCGACATATCAAAACAGTATACCACATTCAGGTTGGTTTATCCAGCCTCACAAGCCCCTTAAAACGGCAACGCCTTGCGGAAACCCGAGAACCACAGGAAGACGACCAGCCAGAGGCCGATGAACGCTCCCCCGAGGATCGTTCGCAGCGGAGAGGTGACGAAAGGCAGGAGGAGCCACAGGAGGACGGCCTGGAAGGCGCTGTAGAGGATCCATTGGAGCAATTCTTTCCGCGGGAGCGAGACCGGCATGGTCCGCAGGGCCTGGGGCAGGAGGGCGATGGTGAGGAAGACGTGGACGAAGTTGGAGGTCCAGGTCGCGCCGACGAAGCCCCATTGCGGGATGAGGAGGAAGTTCAGGACGAGCGAAAAGATTGCCCCGCAGCCCAGTGTCATGACGAGCGGTTTCCAGCGTCCGCGGGTGAGGAGCACGTAGAAGCTGAACGTCACGAGGCTGTTGAGCACCATCGGGAGGGCGAGCAGCCTCAGGGCCGTGTCCGCGCCGGGATGGTCGGCGGTCGCAAGGTAGGCTTCGGTGGTCAGGAGGCGGATGAGCGGTCGCGGCCACAAGGCGGCGAAGAGAGCGATGGTGGTGGTGAGGAGGAGCAGGGTGAGGAGGACATACCCCAGGAGCTTGCGGGTGTCCCGTCCTTGCGCGTCGCGTCGGCTCAGCTCGGGCAGGGCGGAATTGAGCAGGAGCGTGGGGAGCAGGTACGTCACGTCCAAGATGCGTAACACGAAGCCGTAGTAGGCGTTCTGCACGTCGAAGTCGTGCGGGCGCAGGTTCGCGATGAGCGTGATGTCGAACTGGCGGTACACGGCGATGCACAGGTAGGCGATGCCGAAGGGCGCCGCTTGGGCGAAGACGCGGCGGATGAGGGCGCCGTCCCAGTGGGGCCGCAGGGGGATGAGGCGGTGGCCGAACAGGAATGACAGGAGCAGGAGGACCAACGCACCGACGGAACCGGTGGACAGGAAGAGCCAGAGGACGGTCGGGTCTGCGGACGCGCGGATGCCGGTGAACACAAGGAGGCCGATGAGCCCCACGCTCACGATGCGTTGGGCCACTTCCGCGATGAAGACGTAGTGCATCCGGTACGTCACCTGGAACGCGGAGCGCATGACGCCCGCCAGGAGGGTGAACGCGGGGACGAAGAGCGCGATGGATATGCTCAGCGGCAGCGGCGTTCCCTGCCAGTGGGGCACGAGCCATGCGATGGACAGGGCGCCGCCGAGCGAGAGGGAGATGGTGAGGAGGCGCAGGAGGAAGATCACGCTCAATACGCGGCTCCTGTTTTCCGCGCGGCTTACTTCCCGCACGGCGACCGAATACAGGCCGAAGTCGGCGAGGATGGCGAAGAGCTGCAGGTAGCCGTACGCGGTGTTGTAGTGGCCGGCCATCTCCTTGCTGAGCCCGACGGCCACCAGCTTCACCATGATGATGGCCAGCGCCGACGTCACGACATGGCTGCCGATTTGCCACAGCGTGGACGTGGCGATTGCGCGTGCGGGGTTCGCGTTCATCGTCGGTGATTGTAGAGTGATCAGTGGACAGTGGACAGCGGTCGATGATCACCACGAAAAAAGCCCCGACCCAGGAACGGAGCTTTGAAGAGTTAGGCGTTGGCCATCCATCCGTCGTCACTTTTGCAGGCGGAGCCTGTTGGATGTTGGACAGGAGAGCGCTGGCCTATTGAGCAACAATTGCCCGGGTCGGGAACCTTCAGCGAACGCCGAAGGCGGACGGCGATCCTACATCTGACGATCCGCATGTCAACCGCATTGGACAGGCGCTGCCGGTTCCTCTACGCTGCTGCGCGAATGCCGCTGTCCTTCCGACACCTCACGTCCACGAAGCAGCTCTCCCGGGCTGACGCGGATGCCGTTCTTTCCCGTGCCGCCGCCATGGATAAGGTGCTGGCGAAGGGGAAGCCGGACGACCGGATGCACGGGAAAATCCTCGCCGCGCTCTTTTACGAGCCGAGCACGCGCACCCGCCTCAGCTTCGAGACGGCCATGCTGCGCCTGGGCGGGCAGGTGATCACGGCGGACGGGTTCCAGTTCAGCTCGCTCTACAAGGGGGAGACCATCGAGGACACCATCACGATGGTCAGCCAGTACGCGGACATCATCGCCATGCGCCACCCCGAGCAGGGCAGCGCGGACAAGGCCGCGTCCGTCAGCCTGGTGCCGTTCATCAACGCGGGGGACGGCCCCGGCCAGCATCCAACGCAGGCGCTGCTGGACCTCTACACCATTGCCAAGGAACGGGGGAAGGTCGACGGGCTGCGCGTCGCGATGGTCGGGGACCTCAAGTTCGGCCGCACGGTCCACTCCCTCACGTTCCTCCTGGGCCTCTACAAGGATTTGCACTTCACGTACGTGTCGCCGAAAGAGCTGAAGATCCCCGAGAAGGTCACGAGCTTCCTGAAGGAGAAGGATATTCCCTTCGAAGAGATGACGACGTTCGACGGCGCCTTCGATGCGGACATCATCTATATGACGCGGATCCAGAAGGAGCGGTTCGCGGACGCGTCGGAGTACGAGCGGCTGAAGCACGTCTACGTCCTGCATGCCGACCAATTGAAGGGCAAGAACGCGACCGTGCTGCATCCCCTGCCCCGCGTGGGCGAGATCGACCCCGATGTCGACGCGCTCCCGAACGCGGCGTACTTCCGGCAGGCGAAAAACGGCGTCCCGACCCGCATGGCGCTCATCGAGATGTTGCTGGAGGGATGATCACCAGTTCCCTCCGTCTATGCCCATGGAATGGAGAAAATGGTGTATTTGTTCGTCATGCCAGGGACGGGGGCGGACATGCGTATGTGCCATTTCATCCACCATCGGCAGGCCGGGAACCAAGGGGATCATGTGTTCGGCAAGGATGTCATCGAGCGGCAATTCTCCGCGTATGCGGATGATCCTGTGCATATCCACTCGCACTGTTCCCATCGTTTCGTTGATGAGCAACAGTTCCACGCGCGGGTCATGCAGCAGAACGTGTTCGTTGGCAGCCAGTGCGCTCTGCACCATCGTCGTATCCGGATGGACGCCCTCGTACACGGTCGGCCGATGCCGTCGTCGTTCCTGTCCATGGATGTTGATGCGCACGGCATCGATCTCCCCGAGAAGGTCGAGCAGGCGATGCAGGATGGCGACGAGGGAAGGATGGTCGGGGTAAATGGCCGTCTCCCAGTCCTCCACTCCCAGCGCATCGGGAGGGATGCGGTTCTTCGCCCCTTCAAATAAGGGATCAGAAGGATCCGCCGGGAAAGCGACCTCGGGAATGACCAGATGAAGACGGCGTGGCGGCATTGGGGGACATTCTCCTCCCGACAAATTCCCCGTCAATTCCCCTTTTTGTCACATTCTCCTGCGATTCTGCTATGCTGCCCTCTGATGCGACTCCTCCTTCCCGGCCTCATCGACGGGCACGTGCACTTGCGCGAGCCGGGGCTGACGCACAAGGGCGATATGGAGACGGAGACGCGCTCCGCGCTCGCCGGCGGCGTCACGACGGTTTGCGACATGCCGAACACTGTCCCGCCGACGGTCACGGTCGATGCGCTGCGCGACAAGGTCGAGCGCGCCGAGCGGATCACGGATTGCGACATCCGCTTCTTCTTCGGCGTCACGAAGCCGGAGCATTTGGAGGAGCTGTGGCGCGCGGCGGCGGATGCACGGCTCCGGCCGCGTCTCTGCGGCGTCAAATGCTTCCTGGATCACTCCACGGGGAACCAAGGCGTGGAAGAAAATCTCCTGGAAGAGGCGTTCAAGTCGTGTGCGGAGCTGGGGCTTGTCGCGGCCTGTCATTGCGAGGATCCGGCGATCAACGCGCGGGCGAAGGAGGCGGAAACGGCGACGGACATCGCGACACATTCCCGCATGCGACCACCGACTTCCGAAGCCGCCGCCGTACGTTCCGCCATCACGCTGGCGCGGGAGCACGGAACGAAGCTGCACATCGCGCATCTCTCCACGAGGGGGGGGTTGGCGCTCGTGCGCGCGGCGAAGGGGGAGGGGGTCTCCGTCACGTGCGAAGCCGCTCCGCACCATCTCTTCCTCACAGTCGACGACTACGCCGTTTTGGGCGCATTCGGCAAGATGAATCCTCCCCTGCGCACCGGGGAAGATCGTGATGCGCTCTGGGCGGGAATTGCGGACGGGGCAATTGATTGTATCGCGACCGACCACGCGCCGCATATGCGGGAAGAGAAGCAGGCCGGTGATCCGCTGTCGGCGCCGAGCGGCGTCCCCGGGGTGGAAACGATGTTGCCGCTCCTCCTCACGGTTGCGGCAGGAGGGTGGCCGCACCCGTCATCGCAACGTCCGGATACCCGTCTCGCCATCGAGGACATCGTGCGTCTCTGCTTCGAGAATCCCAATCGCATTTTCCATCTCGGCCGGAAGGAAGGCGATGTCTCCATCGAGGTCGATCCGGAGAAGGAGTGGGTCATTCATGGAAAAGATTTGCATGCCAAATGCGGCTGGACGCCGTACGAAGGGTGGAGGGTGAAGGGGAAGGTGACGCGGGTGGTGCGGTAACCAGGCATGGACGGAAATTGTAGAGACGCGGCATGCCGCGTCTCTACAAATCGTGGCCATAAATGGCGTCAAACCACCCGCGTCACCGTGCCGTTTGCATCTGCCACGCCGCATCCATGGCGCGCACGATCATCACGGCCAGTTCCGCCTGCGTGACGGCGCGGTCGGGCGCCAGGAATCCGTCCGCGTCCCCCTGCAGGATGCCCAGCCCGAAGGCGGTGGCCGTCGCGCGGAGGAGGGGGTCATGGTAGGAGGGGCCCGTGTCGAGGATGGGGATGCCGAAGGTGCGCAGGATCACGTAGGCCGCTTCCGCGCGCGCCGCGGGGCCGTTGCCCGGGATGTAGTCGGTGACATCGGGAAGGAGCATGCCCTGCGCGGCGGCGGAGCGGCTGATGATGGTCGTCATCTGCGCGCGCGTGACGGTGTCGTGCGGCCGGTAACCCATGGGCAAGGCATTCTGGCCGAGGAGGATCGCGAGCGGTTGCACGTACCAGGGGAGGGAGGGGCCGGCGGGAGCGGGCGGAGGCGTTTCCGGCGCCGTGCCGTGGAGGCCGTCCGCGGATGTTTTCCCGGAGGGCGGGACGAAGCCGGGAAGCAGGCCGAGGGCGACGGGTTTCGTGCCCTGTTCGGGACCGTACGCAGCGTCAATGCTCCCCCCGATTTTATAGTGGCTCGGGGCACCGTGCTGTCCACCGCGGGATCCTCCCTTGCTCTGGCCGGGGGGGAGGTCCCGGTCGTAGGTGGCGTCCATGACGGACCAGTATTCCTCGCACGTCTGTGTCGCCGTGACGCAAATGAAGCCGGCCGCGCATTGGTTGCCGGGAATGGAGCAGGCGGTGGCGCACGTGTGTTCCATGCAAGCGTACGCTCCGCATTCACTTTCGTCGGTGCAGTTCCCCGCGAAGCATTGGTTTGCATCACAGACCCATGCGGCGCCGCAGTCGCTGTCGTCCCCGCAAGTGTTATGGCATTCCTGGTCCTGCCCGCACCAGTACCCGGTCGTGCAGCCGCTGTTCTCCGTGCAGCTGACGGGGCAGGTGTGGGAGTCCAGGTCGCAGGCGAAAGGAACGCAGGGCGCGTCATCATCACAGCCGATCTGGCAGAGCTGCGTTTCGGGATTGCACCAACGTCCGGCGGAACACTGCACGCTGAGCGTGCACGTGGTGCAGTCGCCGGCATCACACACGTATCCCGACCCGCAGTCGTCGTTCGCGGCGCATGTCGTGTTGCAGACGTGGCTTTCGCATGCGTACGCTCCGGCCTCGCACTGGCTGTCACTCGTGCAATCACCCGTGTAGCACGCCCCCGCATCGCACACTTTTCCCTCAAGGCAATCGTCATCGTCCGTGCATACGTCGCGGCACGTGCCGTTCGACCCGCACCAGTATCCCGTCTTGCAGTCGGCGTCATCCAGGCAGATCGTGATGCAGGCGTGGTCCACGCAGGCGAATCCGCCGCCGCAGTCGCTGTCGTCGGTGCAGTTGCCCACGAAGCACGCCCCTGCGTCACAGACACTGCCCGAGGCGCAGTCGGTGTCAGCCGCACACGTGTTGTGGCATTCTTGGTCCTGTCCGCACCAGTAGTCCGTCCGGCAGTCTTCATCATTGCTGCAAATATCAAGACAGGCGTGGCTTTCGCATGCGTACGCTCCGCACTCGACATCATCCTGTCCATTCCGGCAACCGGTTTCGCAGGCGCCCTGCAAACCGCAGTACTCCGTGGCGGCGCAATCCGTGTCTGAGGAGCAGGCGGTTTCACAGGCATGTCCTATGGTGTCGCAGCCGTTCCCGGTGGAACAGTCGTCTGCAGTCGTGCAGGTGGTCAGACAGGCATTTTCCACGCAATCGTACGCGCCGCAATCCGTTTCCGTGAGGCACTGGACGCAGGATCCTCCTTCGCCGGTACAGAGGCCGCCGCCCGAGCAGTCCTCGTTCGTATCGCAGGAGGAGGTGCAGGCGCTGTCCACGCACTTGTAGTAGCCGCAATGGCTGTCCTCGGTGCACTCAACGCAAATTCCCGCTCCGTCACAATACGTTCCGTCACAGGTGGATGCACATTCACCAGTTTCCGCGTCGCAGGCTTCGCAGTTGAGATTGTCACAGGTGACTGAGTCAATGTTCTGGCAGCCGCTTATGGAATCGCAGCTGTCCGTCGTGCAGGCGTCTTCGTCATCGCAGGAAATGTCGGTGTGGGTGCATTCGTCGTACAGGCAGACATCATCGGTGCAGACGTTGCCGTCGTCACAATCTCTCGTGCTACCTTGGCACATGCCCAGGCTGCACGTATCATTGACCGTGCAACCGTCATCGTCGTCACAGGAGTTGGTGTTGTTTGAATGTTCACAGACGGAGTCGTTGCAGGAATCGTCGGTACAAGGATTCCCGTCATTGCAGTCTTCCGTGGTGGAGCACTCCGGCACTTGTGCATGGAAGAAAAGCGGACGTATGCCCATCGTGCCGGCCATGCCGACGGCAAAGGACAGCAGTAGGAGGCCGAAACCAAAGCGGAAGTGGTTCTGTATTTGCATAAGGATGTTTCCGATCATTGTACCACAAAACAGGTCGAAATGCATCCACTTCTCCATGCCGCTGTTCGCTTACGGAACGGTGATTGCGGGCAATTCCCGCAAGGTGTCGATGATGAAATCCGCCTGCCGGATCGCCTCCTTTGCCGTATAGGGTCCCCGCACGAGGCAGCAGGGCATGCCGGCCGCGTGCGAGCTTTCCACGTCCGCGAGCATGTCACCGACGTAGAGGCAGCGTTTCGGATCAACATCGAGACGTCCTGCGGCGACCTGAAGACCGTGCGGGTGAGGCTTGGAAAAAGTTCCCATATCATCCTCCGTGACGATGGCCTGGAAGTATCGCTTCACCGACAAGCGCGCGTCGATGGTATCGACGTAACTCATCCACGAACCGGTTACCAATCCCATCGGAATGGCGCCATCGAATGCATCGAGTATTTCTTTCGCGGCGGGCAACCATGTTACTTTCTTCCTCAAGAGACGTATGTACGCCGCATCCCTGACGGCGCGCAATTCCTCTTTGCGCGCGGGATCCACGTCAAAGTGCTGCAGCCAGACGCCTAGATGCGCCGACGGCCGGTAAAATTCACGGAATGTGTTCGGGGTCATGGAAATGCCCATCGTTGCGAACATCTCCTGGATCGCGCCGCCCCACAAATGAATGGAGTTCACGAGTGTGCCGTCGAGGTCGAAGAGGAGGGCGGAGTATTTCACGTGGAAATCATAGGGGGAAGGGGGGTCGCGAGGACAGGGTCGTCAACGGAAATTGTAGAGACGCGGCATGCCGCGTCTCTACAGGGCCATGACTGGGTGATGTCGAAGGCGGAATTACACCTCCACCATCAGCGGCACGACCATCGGTTCGCGGTCCAGCTTGCGGTCGAAATAGCGGAAGAGTGCGCCCGTGACGGAGCGCTTGAGGGCCTTGCGGTCCTTCTCGCCGCGGTTCAACTCATCCTCGTACGCCTTGCGGGCGGCGGCGGTGAGTTCGCGGGTGATTTCCTGCTGCTCGGAGCCGTAGATGAGCCCGCGCGAGATGACGTCGGGGTCGCCGACGAGGCGCTTGCTTTCGTTGTAGACCTTGAAGAGGATGACGATGACGCCGTTCTCGCTCATCACTTTGCGGTCGTCGAGGACGCGCTGGCCTTCGCCCGCGCTCCCCCGCCCGTCGATGATCACGTCATGGCAGGCCATCTTCGACTTGCTCTTGCGGACGTCGCCCTTGGCGTCGAATTCCAGGATTTCGCCGTTCGTGAGCTGGTGGATGCGGTTCTCCTCGTAGCCGATGGACCGCGCCAGGTCCGCGTGCGCGGCGCGCATATGCGGTTCGCCGTGCTCGGGAATGACGTGCTTCGCCCGCACGAGGCGGTGCATCAGGAGCAGGTCGTTGGCGTAGCCGTGGCCCGTCGTGTGGATCGCGAGTTCCTGGTTCGTCTTCACGATGGCGCCCTGCAGGTGCAGGTTGTTCACCACCTTCGCGACGGCGCGTTCGTTCCCGATGATCGGGTTGGAACTCAGCACCACGGTGTCGCCCTTCTTGATGGCGATGTGGCGGTGCGTACCGAGTCCGATGCGCGCGAGCCCTGCCATTTCCTCGCCCTGGCTGCCCGTCGTGAGGATCAGCACTTCCTTGTCGGGAAGGCGGTCCATGGACGGGTTCACCTTGCGGATGAGGCCGCGCGGCACGCGGAGGTAGCCGAGGTTCTCGGCGATCTCCAGGTTCGTTTCCATGCTGCGGCCGGCGATGAAGATCTTGCGGTTGTACCTCCGCGCATGCTCGATGATCTGCTGCATGCGGTTGATGAGCGAGCTGAACGTGGAAATGATGAGCCGCCCCTTGGCGTCGCGGATGATGCCATGGAGCGCTTCGGAGATCTCTTTCTCGCTCTTGGAATTGCCCGGCTTCGTGGCGTTCGTCGAGTCCGAAATGATCGCGAGCACGCCCTTGTCGCCCAGTTCCGCGAGGCGCGGGAAATCGGCGGGGGGCTCGTTCATCGGGGTGAGGTCGAACTTGAAGTCACCCGTGTGGATGATCGTCCCGTACGGCGTGTGCAGCGCGATGGCCGCGGCGTCCGGGATGGAATGGGTGACGCGCAGGAATTCCACTTCCACTTTCCCGAGGCGGATCTTTTCGCGGAAGTTGACCGTGTGCATCCGCGCCTGGGACGTCAGTTTCTCCTCATCCAGGCGCTTCTTCACGAATGCCATGGTGAGGCGCGTGCCGTAGAGCGGCGGAAAGTGGAGGGCGGGGAGGAGGTGCTGCACGGCGCCGATGTGGTCCAAATGGCCGTGCGTAAAGAGGATCCCTTTGATGCGGTTCTCCTTGCCGCGCAGCGACGAGATGTCGGGGATGAGGTAATCGATCCCCAGCATGTCTTCATCCGGGAACTGGAGGCCGAGGTCGATCAGGTAGATGTCCTGGTCGACTTCCACCACGAAGCAGTTGCGTCCGACCTGCTCGAATCCCCCGAGGGGGTATACGCGCAGCGGGACTTTCCTGCCGTCCGAAACCTGCTGGAAATTTGCCTGCGGTTGCGGTGCGGCGGGTCCCGGTCGGGGTGCTCCCGAGGGAGCGGGGCCGGAGGGTCGGCCGTGGCGTCGGCGACGCCGGTTGCGGTTGTGGGCGTTCTGAGGGGGCCGCTGGCCCTGTGGCCGTTGCTGTGATGGTTGCGGGGATGCCTGCCCTGAGCCGGGGCGAAGGGTCTTTTGCGGCATCGCGGGAACCTGTCCCTGCGGCACGGCCGCAGAGCCTTGTGAAGTAGTCGTGTCTCCTGTCATGTCTTCGTTGAGTAGGGGTAAGAAAAATCTGACTGCCCACAGTGTACCCCTCGGGGAGGTGCAACGCAAGTGTCACTTTGTAAACATGTCTATTTTTTGGCTTAGGATCAATGAATTATTAGGTGAAGTTCTTAGATATCAGAAGGGGGGGAATCCCACAGCCCAAGAAAACAAGGAAGGTTTCAGGAGGCACGACAGCAAGATTCTTGCGTATTCACGGTCTTGGAATCTTCCTTGTATTCTTGGATTCTTGAAATCTTGATTCTTTTCAAGGGAAATCTTTCCTTGCCCTCCTCCTCTCCCCTGCGGTAGCCTTTCCGCCTGATGGACATTGCCGTCCAAACAGGCGTCACGAAGACGACGAGCGGCACCTCCGTGCTGTCTCTTTCCCTGCGCTCGAAAGGCGCGGAGGAAGTGTTGTTGCTCCTGCAGGCCCAAGCGGAAGAACGGGCCGCCCGGACGCTGGAGGAAGAGTGCGAGACCGTCGTGCGGCACGCGCTCCTGGAGACCGAAGGGGAAGTGTGGAGCCGGCTGGACGGCGCGTTGAAGGAGATGAACGGCCTCCTGAAGGGATTGCTGCTGTCGCAAGCGGTGGAGGATGTGCATGCGATCGTGGCGGTGGCGGAGAAGGACGGGATGCTCCACGTGTCCCACGCGGGACGCGGCGAGGCGTACCTCGTGCGCGGCGGCACCGCGAGCCAGATCACCGAATACAGCCGGGGCAAGCCCTTGTCCGCATTCGTGCACATTTCCAGCGGGCCGCTCGAACCGGGGGATGCGGTGGTGTTTTCCACGCAGCGGCTGTTGCGGTCCTTCACGCCGGCGCAGCTCATGCAGATGGCGCAGCGGGGGGACCGGATGTTGCCGGAAGTGGTGGGACATCTCGACGGGGAACGGGAGACGGCCGCGGTGGCGGTGCTCGGTGCGGGAGGGCAGGCCATGGCCGAAACGCCGGCGGTCCGCAGTTCCCTCGCCCTGCCCAGCCGGAGGAGCGGCAAGCGCATGCCGGCGACGGGGCGGTTTGCGTCGTACGGCGCCCTCATCGGCAGGACATTGCGCTCCTTCACGCCCTTCCTGCTGTCGGCGGCGCGCGGCGCGCGGCGTTCCTTGCCTTCGTCCGCCGGGTTCATGCAGACGGTGCGCGCCAGGACCGAGCAATTCCTGGCGGACCTGCGCCATCCCCAACGCAAGCGGCGCGCCCACCTTCTCCTGTTGGCGGGAGCCGTGGCCGCGTTCCTCATCATTTTCCTGGTCGTGAAACTCACCGTCACGAGCCAGCGCAGCAAGACGCGGACGGAACTGGGCATTCTCGTGGAGCAGATCAACCAGGAGATCAAGACGTCGGAGAATCGCCGCCTCGCGGGAGACGTGGACGCGGCGAACGACATCCTGCAGCGCGCCGACGCGTGGGCGAAGCAGGTGATGGACAACGAATCCGGGCTCTTCCGGCTGGAGGCGATGGACCTTCTGGACCGCATCCGGACGAAGCGCGAGGAGATCAACAACATCGTCCGCCTCTCCCCGCGCGTGCTCGTGAACCTCTCGTCGAAAAACCCGTCCGTCAATGCGCTGGGGCTGGTGGGGGTGGCGGACGGCGAGTTCATCGCGTACGACCGGCAGAGCTGGTACCACGTCCTCCTCAACGGCGTGGACGACCCCAAGCCGCTGGCGGACGACGGCAGCATCATCGACGGCGCGCCTTTCCCGCGCTACAAGTCACAAGCGTTCCTCACCACGGGCAACGCGCTCATCGAATTGCAGGGCAGCCAACCGGTGCCCATGAAAACGGAGGATCCGGCGGGATGGGCGACGGGCAAGGACTTGGAGACGTACTTGCGGTACCTCTACATCCTCTCCACGGACAACCGCATCTACAAGTATGAGCGCCTCAGCAACCGGTACGGCACCGCCGTGCAGTACAACGTGAACGGCGACCTCTCGGGCGCGCTCGACATGGCCATCGACGCGAGCGTGTACGTCCTGAAGGAAGGAGGAACGGTGGTGAAGCTTTTCCGCGGCGAGAACAAGCCCTTCGTCATCCGCCATCTTCCGCCCGACGCGCTGAAGACGGCCGTGAAATTCGTGAAAGCGGCGGACAGCAACTTCTACTTCCTTGACCCGGCGAAGAGCCGCGTCATCGTCCTCGCGGACGGCAGCCCCGCCGACGAGGCGTCCTATCTGCGGCAGTACGTGCTGGAGGGTGAGCAGATCGGCAAACTGCAGGATCTCTACGTGGATCCCGACGAGAGCCATCTCTACGTCGCGGACGAGAAGAGGGTGTATGTGATTGATATCGTGAAGTAGGGATCGAAGGGCAAGAAAGGCAAAGGGGGCAAGAAGGTGATTAATCTATTTCTTTGCCCATATTGCCTTTTCTGCCTTTCTTGCCATTTCCTTCGATTCCCTCTTCGCTTCCACTATCATTTCCTCGATGAAAATCCTTCTCTTCGGTACCTTCGACCGCTTCCATCCCGGCCATGCGTACGTCCTTCGTGAGGCCATGAAGCGCGGCGATGTGACCGTCGTGGTGGCGCGGGACGCAAACGTGGAGCGGATCAAGGGGCGCAGGCCGCGGCAGGACGAGCGGGAGCGGAAGGCGGCCATCGAGGAGCAGTACCCCGCCGTCACCGCGATCCTCGGCGATGCCACGGATTACCTGGCGCCCGTCCGCGCCGTGCAGCCGGACCTGATCCTCCTCGGCTACGACCAGCAGCTGCCCCCGGGCCTCACCGAGGCGGATTTGAACGTCCCTGTGGAGCGCCTTTTCCCGCATGAGCCGCACAAGTACAAGAGCAGCTTGCGTTCCGCGACGCGGGGCGAATGAAACAAGGGGAAATGGGAAATGCATGACAAAGCGCTGTCTTGCCATTCTCAATCCTCCATTTTTCTGCTATACTGTCTCGAAACCCACATGAAACTTCCTCTCCCCAAAAACCAGTTCGTGCGCCAGGTGCTCGGCGCCCTCGGCGGCTCGCTCGTCGCGCTGGCGTTGTATCAGGCTTACACGTTCGCCACGCCGCACCTCCTCGCCCTGCTGCCCGCGTCTGCGGCGCAGGAGCCGAGGCAGCCGAAGCCGGAGGATCAGCACAATGCGAAGCAGGAGGAGATCGCTCTGCGGGTGCAGGCTCTTCTGCACCGGAGCGATTTCTGATCATTTCCGTCAGGTTGGGACTCCGAAGCCTGCGTCGGTTCCTTTCCGGAATGTTCAATATTCAAGAATACAAGAATCAAGATAAGCGAAAAGAATCAAACGTTGTTACCATCGGGTATCTCCTGGATCTTGAAACCTTGGATATTGATTCTTCCTTCGCATTGTTCTTCGTCTTGTTGAGGAAAAGGAAGGAGGGGTAGCATGATCGGCAATTCCCCCCTTTTCCATGGTCGATTCCCTCGGGACACTCTCTTCCCGCAGCTGGGATTTTTTTCGTTCCCATCTCACGGACATCCTTCTGGGCGCGCTGGTGGCGGGTATCATCCTGGGCGTGCTGCAGACATCCGTCGTCGACAGGATGTCGCAGGGGGCGAGACAGGGCTTGGAACGCATGGGGGTGGATCAGGAGCGCATGGAAGTGCTGCAGCAGCGCATGCAGGCGGGAGACCGGCAGGCCGCCGAGGAGCTTTCGCAGGAGATGCAGAGGGCGCTCGGAGGCCTTGCGGAAGACGGTGCGCTCAATGCCGTGCCCCCGGCCGTGCGGAACCTCTTCGGCGGCATGATGTGGTCGTTCCTCCTCTTCATGGCGGTGGCCACATTGGTGGGCGTCGCGTTCAACGGCTACGTGCTCGTGCTCGTGCTGGAAGGGAAGAAAGCGGGTGATGCGCTGTCGCGCCTGACAGGCCTCCTCCTCCCGCTGGTGGGGCTGGGGCTGTGGCTCATCGTCCGCACGTTCGTGTGGATCCCGGTCCTCGGCATCGTGCTCGCCATCATCCTGGGGCCGCGCTTCCTTCTGGCGCCGTTGCTGCTCGTGAAGGAAGGGAAGGGCGTATTCGCAAGCATGCGGGAAAGTTACGCGAGGACGCAGGGATACTGGGGCAAGATCTTCGGCAACCTGTTCGTCATCAGCCTGCTCGTTTCCCTCGCCGCGATGGTCGTGAATACGGCGCTGGGCGCGGTGATGGGCCATGCGTCATCCTACGTGGAACCCTTCGTGCAGATGGTTGCGGGAGGGTTCATCGCCGTGTTCTCGTCATACCTCGGGCTCGCCATCCTGGGCGGCGGACCGGCGGTCCCGTCGCAGCCGGCACCCGGGCCCGTCGCCGCGTAGGGGAGAGGTGTATCCTTGCCGGTGCCGATACATCCCCGCCGATCGCATATGACCGTCTTCCCCGTTCCTCCGGCATTCCTGGCGCCCTTCGCCGCCCTTGTCGGCGTCGCGCTCGGAAGTTTCGGCAACGTCCTCATCTACCGGGTGCCGCGGATGGAAGGAGTCGGCGGGCGGTCCCGTTGCCCGCATTGTTCCCGCGTCCTTACCGCATGGGAGCTCATCCCGCTCCTGAGTTTCGTCCTCTTGCGCGGGCGTTGCCGCGGTTGCCGTGCGTCCATCGCGCTGCTCTACCCCCTCGTCGAGCTGCTCTCGGGCGCCGTCTTCCCTCTGGGATTGTGGCTGTCGGGGTGGCAGGTTCTTCCCGGGTTGGTCCTGGGGACCGCGCTGTGGTTCTTCCTGCTCGCGGCGGCGATGGATCTGCAGACGGGATTGGTCTCCGATGCGTTCAGCATTCCTCTCCTCTTCTTTGCCGGGTTTTATGCATTCCAACATCCCGGCCTTTCCCTCTTGCCGGCCCTGATCGGCGGCGCGTTCTTCGGCGTGCAGTGGGTGGCGGGGGGGGGGGGGGGGGGGGGGAGTGCGGATGTGCTGGTAGGAGCGGCGATGGGATTCCTTGCCGGCACGGTGCCGCTCCTGCTCACGGCGCTGTTCGCCGCGTACATCATCGGTGCGTGCGTCGCAGCCGTGCTCCTCCTCTCGGGCAGGAGGACGATGGGCGAACAGCTCGAGTTCATTCCCTTCCTCTTCGCGGGCACGGTGATCGCGCTCGTGTGGGGGGAGAGGATCGTGCAGGCGTATGTGGGAGGATGACGTGAAAAAAATAAGGCCTCAATCCAACGAGTGGAGAGGCCTTAATATGCATCAGCCTTTACGGCCGGATTACCGGTCTCCGCCGGTATCTAATCCCGAAGTTCGGGGGACAAAAACTTCAAGATTAGATACCGAGGAGAGAAAGAGCTGACGGACCATTATTATCTCAAAATCCCAAAATGTCAATGTCCTTTGACATTCCTCTTGCAGAAGCCATTTGCGCATCCTCCGGCCGCTCCTACACTCTCCCCTGTGAAGGTTGTCGCACAGAACCGGCGCGCACGCTTCGATTATGAAATCCTGGAGACGGTCGAGGCCGGCGTCGTCCTCAGCGGCCAAGAGGCCAAGTCTTGCCGTGCCGGCCACGTGAACTTGGCGGGTTCCTACGTGTCGTTCACGGCCGGCAAGCCCGTGCTCAAGAAGGCGAAGATCGCACCGTACGCGTTCGCGGGTCCGCTCCCCGACTACGATCCCGAGCAGGACCGTCCGCTGCTCCTGAAGAAGAATGAGAGCGGGAAGCTGCAGTCCTCGGCGGCGGAGAAAGGCGTGTCCGTGGTGCCGCTGGAAGTGCGCGCGGGGAAGTTCATCAAAGTCCTCCTGGGCGTGGGGCGCGGATGCAAGACCATCGACAAGCGGCAGCGCATCAAGGAGCGCGAGGTGGGGCGGAAGATCAGGGAGGGGCGGGAAATCTAGAGGGCGCGATGAAATTGACTAAATTGTATTTGAATATATAATAATATAAGTATGAGTTCCCTTCAGGAATCAGTCCCATCGCCGGAGAAACAGCCCGCAGTGGCGAAAGATCAGCGGATGTTGACGGGAATGCGCGACGATCAGGCCGCTGCCATCCGTTCTTCCGTGGAGCGGAATCCGGTCGTTGCACGCCTGTTCGAGAGAGACGGACGTACTACCGAACATATGCAAAAACTTCTTTCATTATTTGGCATCGAGGGATGCGGGACGGTGGAACAAGTGCGCGATGCCACGCAGCGGCAGTGGTACCAAGCCGGCAAGCTGCGCGCGGAAATCATCGAGCACCACGCTGAACACAGAGAACAGGCGCTATCGCTCCTCCGGCAGATGGGATTTTTCGACGCAGTCCACGCGGAGAGCAGGCGCTACGAGGAGGCGAGCGTCCTCGGCGCAACAGTGGTTGCCGTACGAAAGCGTCTGGCGTTTCTCATGCAGGAGTGGGAGCGGGGCGTACGGTTCTCGCGCCTCTCGTTCCTGGGGAGTGCGCGGCCGCTCTTGAAGGACAAAGAGAGCGAAGCAGTACTGCTCAATCCGCACAATGCGGAACTGCCGTTTCCGGATGGATGGACACCGGAAGCAGCGTTGCCGTCCAATGAAGCTGAAATGATGCGGATGGTATTAGAACAGGCAGAGGCTGCCGACACGCCTTGGCGCGGCGAAAATATAGTCACAGATGTCTTTTGTTCCCAGCCTCGACAGGGGCGCAATGCGAACACCGCCGATACATTGCGGGATCTGCAAGCCGCGAGGCGGACGGCGAAAGGAGACATCGTCCTCGTGAGTTCCCAGCCTTTCGTGCCGTTCCAGGATGTGCTCGCACGCAACACGCTTCCATTCGATTGCCGTATCATCACGGTCGGTCCCGCAGGGGGCGATGCCCTGCCCATTTCCGTGCATCTCGATAACTTGGCGAAAATCGTATACGAAATCGCAGCGCGGAATGATCGGAAGGAGTGAGGGGCGGGGTATGGTATGCGCAGGAGGGCTGTTTCTCAATGGATATTTGCCTGGAGCAGCTGAATGGAGAATTGATAATGGGAAGCAGGCGGGGCATCAGAACAACTGCCAACATTATCAATTATCAATTTTCCATTCTTCATTTTTTCTTCCATACTTCCATCGATGTCCCTCCTCCCGCCCCAAATCACCAAGGCCATCGAGGAATTCTCCAAGCTCCCCGGCATCGGGCCGAAGTCCGCGGAGCGGTTGACGTTCCATCTCCTGCGCAGCAGCAAGGCGAATCCGGAGAATCTCGGACAGGCGCTCCTCAGCCTCAAACATGAACTGAAATACTGCCGCACGTGCCAGATGGTGGCGCTGGAGGAACAGTGCGAGCTCTGCCGCAGCGGCGCGCGCGACCAGTCGACGATCCTCGTTGTGGAAGACCCGCTCGACGTCGTCGCCTTCGAGAAGGCCGGTTACAAGGGCAGTTACCACGTCCTCCACGGCGTCCTCTCCCCCATCGACGGGATGGGGCCGGAGCAGCTGAAGCTGCGGGAGTTGATCGACCGCGCGAAGCTGGGGGGCATCCAGGAAGTCATCCTCGCCATGAATCCGGATGTGGAGGGAGAAGCGACTGCCGCGTACATCCGTTCGCAGATGCAGGCATTCGTGCCGAAAATCACGCGCCTCGCGCACGGTCTTCCCATGGGCGCGGACATCGAATTCGCGGACCAAGTCACGTTGCGGGAAGCGCTGAGCGGGAGGAGGAGTTTGTAAGGCGATACCACCCGCTTCGGACAGTCTCGTCGGGTCTTTCTGCGGATATTCATCCTTGTGCCTCACGGCACCCCCCTTCCTTCTCCGCCTTTTCTTTCGCCAGTGCCAACAAGTATTTTTTTTCTGCCGCAGTCTGGCCGGGAGTGAGATGGGTTTTTCCGCGTTCCCAGTCTCGATCCGACCGGAAAGAATCCAAATATCGCTGCCAATATCGGGCCCTGCGGGCGGCAATTTCCGGATCAATCTTCTTTCCCTCCTCTGCAGAGTTTCCATTGGAGGACGGGGCTTCCTGGAGGTGTTGCTCAGTGGGCATGCATCTATGGTGATATGTTAAATATACTTGTCAATCGGGAGGGAGGGGGCAGGGGTAGGGAATGAGATGGGGAAGCCAAAATTTGTGTGGGCATTTGCTGTGTCGGGAGATGGCATACTTGCATCTGGGATCAGATATTCATGCAAATGGAGCAGGTATTTCTACACATGGGAGCAGGCATTCTGCCCATTCGGGAGCAGGCATTCCTGCCTGCGGCTTAGCATTCCAAAGAACTGACATCCCACTTCCCACAGGCGGAAGAGAAGGGATATTGCTCAGGTTTTTTCACAAGCCCCGCCTTGACCGGATTGAAGTGGATGTATCTCAAAGTTGCATGGCCGTTCCTAGGATATTTCATATGGAAGCGGGATTGCCAGAAAGGGCCTCTCCCGATATTCAGGCTCGTTCCCTGCTTGAACATCCTCATGATGCGGGAAATGGATTCGGGGGCAGGGACTTTGATCAAGAAATGACAGTGGTCGGGCATGATGCAAAAACCATAGAGGGAAAAGGGATGAAGCTGTTGGACACGATAGAGAGTGTCGATGGCTTCCCGGGCACAGGGCGGTTCTTCAAAGACGGGGATCCGATAGTGGACATTGGTGGTGATGAACATCAAGGATTCGTTCTGAAAATAATGTCGCTGGAACATGGATGTATTGTTGTTTGTGTATCGCGGGCAGGAATGCCCGCTCCTTGTTTTCTGTTCTTGTTATCCCTTTGTTATGGCTGTGAGAAAAGGCAAAAGGGGTTCTCTCCCCCCTTGGAACGGTTCAATGCCGGAAGCCTCGCACGCCCGTAACGACCATCGCAATGCCGAGCTCGTTGGCCTTCTTGAACACTTCTTCGTCGCGGATGGAACCTCCCGGCTGCACGATGGCCGCGATGCCGTGCTTGGCCGCCTCTTCGACGGAGTCCGGGAACGGGAAGAATGCGTCGCTGGCCATCACCGCCCCCTTCGCCTTCTCTCCCGCCCGCCTGGCAGCGATCCACGTGGCGTCCACGCGGGAGGTTTGGCCGGAGCCGATGCCGATGGTCGC
The DNA here is from genome assembly GCA_028703835.1 of Candidatus Peribacteraceae bacterium. Taxonomy (GTDB): domain Bacteria; phylum Patescibacteriota; class Gracilibacteria; order Peribacterales; family Peribacteraceae; genus CAIKAD01. The sequence goes on from JAQVMB010000005.1 coordinate 35,672, forward strand.
CAGGTCCTTCGCGAAGACGATGGCGTTGCTCTTCGCGCTCTTCACGGCCTTCCAGGCGAAGAGGAGGTCGCGCACCTGCGCCGCCGTCGGCTTCTTGTCCGTCACGGGTTTCAATTCCTCCGCCGTGAGGATGCGGCTGTCGGACTGTTGCACCAGCATGCCGCCCATGACGGAGCGGTAGAGCGTCTGGCCGCGAAGCCGCTCGCCGTTCACCTGCTCGATGACGCGGATATTCGGCTTCTGCTTGAGGAGTTCCACGGCGCCCGGCTCGAAGGCGGGCGCGACGACCACCTCCGTGAAGATCTTCAAATCGATGATCTTCCGCACGATGGCTTCCGTGCAGGGGCGGTTGAGGGCGATGATCACGCCGAAAGCGGAGAGGCGGTCGGCGTCGTACGCGCGTTGGAACGCCTCCGTGATGTCCGCATGTGACGCGATGCCCGACGGCGTGGCGTGCTTCACCAGGACAGCGGTGGGATTCAGGAACTCATGCACCGCTTCCCACGCGCCGTTGGCGTCGAGGATGTTCAGATACGAAAGTGGTTTGCCTTGCAGGAGTTTCCCCCAGGAGCGGTCAGTGGCCAGTGGCCAGTGGCCAGTGTTCCTCGGCAGATTCGTACTGATCACTGACTGCTGACCACTGTCCGCTTGGTCGCCGCTTGTATTGCTTCCACTTCCCTTCGTCGCATCGTACAGCGAATAATACTTTCCCCACTGGTGCGGGTTTTCCCCATATCGCAGCTCCCGTCCTCCCGTCAGCATCACGCCGTCGTACGTTCCTTTGGACAAATATTTCGCGATGAGCGCGTCGTAGGCGGCGGTGTGCAGGAACACTTTCGCGGCGAGTTCGCGCTTCAGTCCCGGCGACGTGTCGCCCTTCCCTTCCAACTCGGCGAGGACACGGTCGTAGTCAGCCGCATCGCACACGACGGTGACCGACGCGTGATTCTTCGCGGCGGCGCGGAGCAGGCTCGGCCCGCCGATGTCGATCTGTTCGATGATCTCCTCCTCCGTTTTCGACGGGTCCGCCATCGTCGCCGCGAACGGGTACAAGTTCACGATGACGAGATCGATGGCCTCGATTTCCAGCATCGCCGCCTGTTGCTGGTCCTCCGCCATGTCGCGCCGGAAGAGGATCCCGCCGAAGACTTTCGGGTGGAGCGTCTTCACGCGCCCGTCGAAACATTCGGGGAAATCAGTCACCTCCTCCACGCCGGTCACCTTGATCCCTTTCTCCTGCAGAAACCGCTGCGTCCCGCCCGTGGAAATCAGTTGGAATCCGAGTGTTTGTAACCGCTTCCCCAGGTCCAGGAGACCCGATTTGTCCGACACGGAGAGGAGGGCGCGTTTCGGCATCAGAAAGCCGGTACAGTGTAGCGGAGGGAACAGGGCCGAGGAAGGGATGAATATGCAGGGAAACGTTCCATATGCGGCATTGTGAAACGGTCTCTTTTCTGCTACAATATAAAGAAATAACCACACCCATATCCATGACTGCGAAAGCCGCCAAAATCCTGATCGTGGAAGACGAGAAGCCCCTCGCGCATGCGCTGGAGCTGAAGATGAAACATGAGGGCTACGACGCCACCGTGGCGTTCAACGGCGCCGCAGGACAGAAGGAGGCGGTGACGGGAAAGTACGACCTCATCCTTCTCGACCTGATCATGCCGGAGGTGGACGGCTTCGAGGTGCTGGAAGCCATGAAGCAGAAGAAGATCAAGACGCCTGTCATCGTCCTCAGCAACTTGGGACAGGACGAGGACCGCGAACGCGCGAAATCGCTCGGCGCCTCCGATTATTTCATCAAAGCCAATACCCCCATCGCGGACATCGTCGTGCGGGTGAAGAAGGCGCTCAAATAAAGCCCAAATCCCAAGACTGTAAATCCCAAGCAAATCCAAAATCCCAATTACCAATCCCCAATCCCTCACCTCTCATGCCAATCAAGGACACCGATCTCGGTAAGATCCTCAGTGACCAGAGCTACGTCTCCGAGGAGGAACTCAAGAAGGCGCTGGCGGAGGCGAAGCAGCGGGACGTAACGCTCAAGAGCGTGCTGACGGAGATGGGCCTCCTCACGGAAGACCTGTACGAGAGCGCATTGGCCGAGCACTTCAAGCTGCCGTTCGCGGAGGCGAAGAGCTTGCAGCCGTCGCCGGAACTCGTGGCGCTCCTTCCCGAGGAAGTGGCCCGCGCATACTCGTCGGTGGTCATCAAGCGCGACGGGAAGCAGGTGACGGTGGCCACGTCGGATCCGGGGAATCCGGACCTGGAAGAGGCGATACGCTGGAACTTGGGACAGCAGACCGCCGTCCTTCCGGCGGATGCCGCGCAGCAGAAAGGGAAGAAGAAATCGAAGGGATTTTTCGGCGGGAAGAAAGCGCCGGAGCGCGAGCGCTTCGGCGGGAAGGTGCAGTTCGTGTTCGCGCCGCATGCGGCGATCGACGCGCTCTTCGTCCACTACCGCAAGCCGCTGGCCACCCGCTTCCAGGCGATCATCAACCAGCAGCGGAAGGTGGCCCCGGAGATCATCACGGAAATCTTCAACGATGCCATCGAGCTGCGGGCGTCGGACATCCACTTCGAGCCGCAGGAGAAGATCGTCATCGTCCGTTTCCGCGTGGACGGCGTGATGCATGAGGCGGGGCGTATTCCCAAGGAGTACTACGAGGGCGTGGTGAACCGCATCAAGATCGAGGGGAACATGCGCCTCGACGAGCACTTCGCCGCGCAGGACGGCGCCATCCGCTACGCCGCGCCGGACGGCAACACCATGGACATCCGCGTGTCCGTCGTCCCGATCGTGGACGGCGAAAAGATCGTGCTCCGTCTCCTCTCCGAATATGTGCGTTCCCTCACGCTCGCCGATCTCGGCTTTGGCGAGGAGCACCGGCGGATCCTGGAGGGAGTGGCGCACAAGCCGTTCGGCATGGTCCTCACCACCGGGCCGACCGGCTCGGGAAAATCGACCACGCTCTACGCGCTCATGAAATTGCGCAACCACCCGGACGTGAACATCTCCACCATCGAGGACCCGGTGGAGTACAAGGTGCCCGGCATCAACCACATCCAGGTGAACGCGGAGACGAACCTCACGTTCGCAACGGGACTCCGCGCGCTCGTCCGCCAGGACCCGAACATCATCCTCGTGGGAGAGATCCGCGACGGCGAAACGGCGTCCATCGCCGTGAACGCGGCCCTCACGGGCCACCTCCTCTTCTCGACCTTGCACGCGAACGACGCCGTGACGGCCGTGCCCCGCCTCCTCGACATGGGGGTGGAGCCGTTCCTGCTCGCGTCCACCCTGGAAGTGATCATCGGGCAGCGCCTCGTGCGCCGCATCTGTCCGCAGTGCCGCTGCAGTTATGCCGTTGCGGCGGGCGAAGCGGCCAAGCTCTTCCCCGGCGCGAACAAGTATTTCCCGTCACGCGGTTCCATCCGCCTGTACCGCGGCAAGGGGTGCGAAGCGTGCGGCGGCACGGGCTACCGCGGGCGGGTGGGCATTTACGAACTCCTCCTCATGACGCCGGAGATCGAAGAGCTCATCGTGACGCGCGCTTCCAGCACCGCCCTCAACGAAGCCGCCCGCAAGCAGGGCATGGCATCCATGTTCGACGACGGGTTCCGGAAGATGACAACGGGCATGACGACCATCGAAGAGCTCCTCCGCGTCGCCGCTCCTCCCGCGCTCTCCCATGCAAAAGGCAAGCGCCGCTAAGAAGCACCGGCCCCCGGCGGCCCCTCTCCTTTCCCCGCGGAAGAAGGAGACGGCCGTGCGCAAAGAAATCGCGCCCGTCGAAGAAGCGATTCCGGCCGTCCCGGCGGAGACCGCGCGTCGGGAAGACCCCGCCCCCAAAGTCCGCCGCCGCTCCGATGGCGGGGTGTGGGCAAGGATGCTGCGATCCCTCGAACTCTTCGGTCTCGGGAAAGAACGGTACCTCCTGATCCAGAATCTCGCGACGATGCTCAATGCCGGGCTGCCGCTCATCGATTCGCTGAAGACGCTCCAGCTCGAGACCCGCCGCCGCACCGTGAAGAAGTTGATCCAGCGCCTCATTGTCGCCGTGGAGAACGGCAGCGCGCTGTGGCGCGCCATGGAGGCGGAACATTTCTTCACGCCCGACGCCCTCGCGCTCGTGCGCATCGGCGAGGAGGCGGGCAGCCTCGCGGAGAACATGGAGTACCTGTCCGCGCAGCAGGAGAAGGACCAGGCGCTGCGGGGGAAGGTGAAGATGGCGATGATCTACCCGTCGATCGTCCTCGTCATGCTCTTCGTGATCGTGATGGGGCTGGGCCTCTTCGTCCTCCCCAACCTCATCTCCGTGCTCCTCTCGCTCAATGTCGAACTGCCCCTCGTGACGCGGCTCGTCATCGGTTTCACGAACCTGTTCACGAACTATGCGGCCGTCGCCGTGCCGGCTGCCATCGGGCTGTTCATCCTGCTGGGGGTGCTGAACAAAACGGTCTCGTATGTGCGGGAGCCGTTCCAGTGGCTGGTATTCCGCATCCCTGGGATCGGGGCTCTCCTGCGGGAAGCGACGATCGCGCGCTTCGGCGTGATCCTGGGCGGTCTCCTCCGGGCGGGCGTGCCGCTCACGGACGCGTTGCAGTCGCTCGCGCAGGTGACGACCCTCCTCGGCTACCGCCGCTTCTATCGGCACCTGCTGGAACACATCACGGTCGGCGATTCCTTCGGCAAGAGTTTTACGCTGATCCGCGGCAGCACCGGCTACCTTCCCCCCTCCGTCCAGCAGCTCGTCATGACGGGGGAGAAGACGGGATCGCTCTCCAAGATCATGCTGAAGGTCGCGGACATCTACGAGAAGAAGGCCAACGATACGGCGCAGAAGCTCCCGGTCATCCTCGAACCGATGCTCCTCCTCTTCATCGGCGGCCTCGTGGCGCTCATCGCCTTCGCCGTCATCATCCCGATCTACGGCATCGTGGGGAACGTGGCGAACGGGTGAGGATGGAGGAAACCGAAGAAACCGAGGAATCCGAAGAGAGTTTTTGTTACCTCATCCCTACCCCCCCATGCTTTTCCGGGAGGCGGCATTTTTCTCATCTTTTCATGCATCGAAGGTAAGGAGAAGGGTGAGGGGATGAGGTAAACAACCGGCAGCAAACAAGTTTCTGTAGTGCGAAGAGAAAACCCACCAACGACGTTCAAGCGTCAACACCCTTTTCCCTCTGCAGGAGCGGATACGGGTAGGATGAAACCCGCCCTTCTCCCCCCGCCCATGGAACGGCGTGCGTTCACCCTGGTCGAACTCCTCCTGGTCATCGGTCTTCTCGGCGTCGCATCGAGCGTGTCGGTGCCGCTGTACCGCACGTACCAAGCGCGCAACGATCTGAACACCGCCACGGAGCAGACCATCCAGGGATTGGCGCGGGCGAAATTGCTCTCGCAGAGCGCGGAGCGGGATTCCTCCTGGGGGTTCTTCGTGCCCGCGGGCATCCTCTACAAAGGGGAGAGTTACAAGGCCCGCGATGTTGTGGTGGACGAGGTGTATCCGATGCCTTCCACGGTGACGGTGTCGGGGAGCATTCTCGAGGTGGCGTACTCCAAGCTGGACGGGCGTCCGAGCGCCACAGGCAGCATCATCCTGACGGCGGTGGACGGCGAGCAGCGCACGATCATCATCACCGTCGCCGTGGAGACGGAAGGAGTGGCCACGAATGCCGGGGACACGATCGCGGTCTGCTGTCCGGGGCCGGAAACCAAGACGATCGTGGACAGCGCCTGGCCGTCCTACGAGAGCCAGGGGTGCACGCTGGGCGCCTGTCCCATTCCTTCATCCAGCAGCGCTTCGTCCGCCGTTTCCAGCGCGCAGGCTTCATCTGCCGCCGTTTCCAGCCAGGCGAGTTCCGGGACGAGTGCGTCGAGCGTGAGCAGCGGCGGAGGCGGCGGAGGATCGAGCAGCAGCCTGCCGCCGGGATATTTCCTGATCTGCCACAAGCCGGGGACATACGCCGAACAAACGATGACGGTGAATCAGAGCGCATGGAACAACGGGCATCGGAAACACGGCGACACGATCGGTGCGTGCGTATCCACTCCTCCCGTTGACACGTGCCCCGTCCGCTTCCTGATCCAGGAGGACGGCACCGTCCTGACGACGGCATCCCTCAGCGTGGTCGCCCGGGCGCTGGCGTCGGAAATCACGTACGGAACGGGGGGGCCATCCATCAATGTGACGGTGACCTTCACCAAGAAGAAGAACAAATCATGGAGTTCGCTCTTCGACGGCGACCCCATCGAAGCGGGCATGACGGACACGGTGTCGAACGTGGGCGTTTCATCCCAAGTCGCCCTCAAAATCCGCGGCTACTTCAAGAAGAGCGGTTGGCTGACGTTCGACGAGACGGCGGTGACCAACGACGGGAGCGACCACACGCTCCTCCTCCGCCGCGGCGACCCCCTCCCCCAATATCTTCCGTACGGCGAGCAGGCGTTGTTGGAGGAGATTCTCGGCGACTATCTCGACGCGAACGGACGGCTGACCATCGCGCCGCACATGCTGGTCGTTCTGGCGGAGCTTTCCACCATCACGTACCCCCCGTCTTCCTCGCAGGATTTCCAGGACGCGGTGCTGCTCCTGGAATTCAACGGCGGTCCTTCCTGCTGAACGGAGGCCGGACACTCCACTTTGCGCATGCCCTCCTCCCCCTCCCCCCGCGTCCGCTCCTCCACCTACGCAGGATGCCGTAGCCGTGAGGCTGTGAAGGAATGTTTGGGATTGTTGCGTGGTTTGCTACGGCGGATTCCGCAGCGAGGACGTCGTATTGAGAGGAAGCTGCTTCACTGGTCAGGCGGGAGAGCTTCACGTCCCGGGTTCCTCCTGCTGGAACTCAGCATCGGTATCGCGGTGTTTGCGGTCTTCCTGTCCGCCGCGAGTTTGGTGATGCTGCGCGGGCAGGAGGCGACGATCGCGGGGGGCGACCGTCTGCGGGCGGTCTACATCGCCGCCCGTTCCCTGGAAGCGGCCAGATCGATCCGGGACGGGTCCTTTTCTTCGCTGGCCGCGGGCACGTACGGCGCCACACTCGGCCCGACGGGGACGTGGCAGCTTGCGGCGGAGCCCGTGCGGGACGGCGACAAATATGTGTCCACCCTCACGATCGCGGCGCCCGCGCCGGCTGAACGTTCTCTGGAGGCCCGTACGACGTGGCGGAGGGGTCGGGAGGGATCCGGAGCCGTCTTCCTGTCCACCGCGCTTGCCGACTGGCGTACGGCCCGTTTCCCCGGCGACTGGTCTTCCGTGGCGGTCGAAGCGACGCTTCCCTTCGGCGGGGCACGGTCGTTGGCCATGGGGGGATCCGTCCTCTACGCCGCCGCGGGCCAGAGTCCCGGCCTCCTCCTCTTCGACGTCTCGAATCCCGCGGCACCCGTCCGCATCAATGCGGGTTTTGCGCTGGAAGGGGGACGAACCGCCGTGGCGGCCACCCTGCGCGGAAGGCGGCTCTATCTGCTGACGGATGATCCTGCGGCGGAACTCCAGGCATTCGATATTTCCTCGCCCGCCACGCTGGCGGCGGCGGACCGCGTCGCAACGTACGACCTGCCCGGCAACGCGTCGGGGCTGTCCCTGGTCGTGCAGGGGCAAATGCTCGCCGTGGGTGCGCGGGCGAGCGGGACGGCCGGGGAGCACCAAATCTACCTCTTCGACATCGCGGACGGCGCGGCCGTGCCGCTGCTCGGTTCCGCGGGCGCGGCGGGGTCCGCGTACGGCATCGCGCTCAGCGGGACTTCCGCTTATCTTGCCACGTCGAATGCCGTGGCGGAGTTGGGCATCGCGGATGTGCGCGACCCCGCCGCGCCCTCGTTCCTGCCGGGGGGAGGGTACAACCTGACGGGCAGCCTGGAAGCCCGGTCGGTCACCGCGGTCGGGTCCGTGCTCTTGCTGGGACAACAACAGCGGGACCAGGGCCAGAGCGACCTGACCGTCTTCACCGTGGGCGACGGGGGGATTCCCCCGTCCCCCCTCTACCACCAGGCGAGCGGGAGCCTGCTCGGCATCGCGGCCGATCCGGGGGCGTGCTACGCCTTCCTCGCGGCGGACTCGGGGCGCAAGGCGCTGCAGGTGGTGGATTTGCGCGACGCGTCCTTGCCCGAAATCGCCCGGCATGACGCTTCCCCCGCCCGCGCCATCCTGTACGACCCCATCGCCGACCGGCTGTTTCTGGCGACGCAGGACGCCATTCTTGTCCTTCGCCCCGGCTCCCCTGCGGGCCCCTGTTCATGAAGACCGACCGTCACCGCAACGGCTGCGCCCTGTTCGCCCGCGAGCGGCACGGTTACGTGTTTTTGCTCAGCGTGCTGGCCGTCGGCACCATCGCTTCGGCGACGGCGGCCTCGCTCCTGCTCCTCGGCGGCGCGGTGGAACGGACCACGTTCGCCATCGAGCAGTCACTGCAGGCGTACGAAAATGCCGGGACATGCGTCGAGCGGGCGCTGGTGTCGCTGCGCGCCGATCTCGCGTATCCCGGCGGCGAGACGCTGACCCTCGCGCGCGGCACCTGCGACTTGCGGGAGACGGGGGGGGCGGGCAGCGGGCCGAGGACGGTGTGCGCGGCGGGACGCAGCGGCAAGGCGGTGCGCCACCTGGAAGTGCGGCTGGAAACGATCTACCCGCGCGTCACGGTTGTATCCTGGCGTGAAGTGCCTTCCATTACGCTCTGCCCATGATCTTCCTCTCCCGCCGCAGGCCGGGCACGACGCTCGTGGAGCTGCTCCTCTTCCTGGCGGTGCTCTCCGTGGTGCTCCTCACCGTCCTGCCGCTGCTCTTCCTGGCGACTGAGAACCGCCTTTTCCAGCAGACGGCGTCACTGGTGGAACAGAGCGGGGCGGAGCTCCTGCAGAATATTTCCGTGCGGATCCGCAGTGCGGAACGCGTGCTGGATCCGCCGCTCGGGTCGACCGGATCCGTGCTGACGTTGCAGACGGGATCCGGCACGACGAACCCCACCATCATCGGCGTCAGCAACGGCTCGCTTGTCATCATCCGCCACGCCCAGCGCCAGACGGTCAGCTCTCCGCAGATCGCTGTGGATGATTTCTCCGTCCGGAACACATCCGCTTCCGCGGAACGTCCCGCCGTCCTAGTGTCGTTCACGCTTTCGCGCACCGTCCGCCTCCAAGCGCCGCACGTCTACAGCCGCCGCTTCGAAATGCTCGTCACCCTCCCCCCCGCGGACAGGCCGACGGGGGACGATTGCGCCTGCGCCTTTCCGGGTTGCGGGACCGACGGGCAGTACGCGTGGCAAGTGTGCGAAGAGGGCGTCTGCCTCAGCGGCTCCACGGCGTTGGATTGCCCGTGACGGATCATGCATGGAGAACGTCTCCCTGCGTTTCCGTTGTTTTTGCCCTCGGCATTTCGACGCCGCTCCGGCGGTTTTGGTATGATGCCCTTCCATGCATCGAGCCCCCTCCCGGACCGGCGCTTCCCTCGTTCTCCTCGTGCTGCTCGTGGGGGCGGTGACGTTCGCCGCCGCGTTGGCATTGTCGCTCGCGTACCCTCCGGATGCGTTGCGGGCGGAGCGGGACGGCCGGCGGATGCGGGACGTCACGGCCATCCTCGATGCGCTTCGGGCGTATGAGCGGGAGGAGGGGGAATTTCCCGCCGCGGTTCCCGTCGGCATGCAACGCGAGATCTGCGGTCAGGACTATCCGCCCGCATCCTGCGCTGCCGACAACGGCGTGAACCTGTCGCTCCTGCGCGATGCCTATTTGCCCGCCATTCCCCGCGATCCCCTCATTCCCCCGACGGGCACGGGCACGTCCTATTTCATCGGCAGGAATGCGGAGGGGCAGGTCATGATTACGGCTTTGGACGGCGAAGTTGCGGGCCCCATACGGGTGGTGAGGTGACCGTCGTTCCGTCTGGCAAAAATGCCGTTTTTTTGCTATAATAAGAGGAAAACACCCACTCCATGCCCCTTCCCCGTCTCCGACGGCTCCTGCGCCGCAACGATGACCGCACCCTGCGGCATTTCCCGCCGCAGCGCACCTCGTTGCGCCGGCGCATCCTCGCGCAGTCGCTCCTTCTGACGGCGTTCACGGTGCTGACACTCTCGCTTTTGTCCGTCATCGTGATGCATGCCATGACGCGCAACCGCGCGCTGGCGCAGCTGTCATCCGATGTCGTGACGCGCGAAATGCTCCTGTCGCGGGCGATCCAATTCGATCGCGAACGGACGGCGTTTCTGACAAACCGGTTGCAGGCCTCTTCCGCGCAGGATGTCGCTTCTTTGCGCGGGCTCTTCGAGGAGCTCGTGCGGGAAGGCGTGCCCGTCCTCGGCCTGACGATCGTCGATGAGACGGGACGCGCGCTTGCCGGTGCGGGAGAACGGAGCGCCGCACGCGCGGCGAAAGCGCAGGGCACGTCCGTCACGCCCGTCCTCGACCGCCACGGCTCGTGGACGGCCACGGACGTGTATGCGGCCCTGCCTCGCGGCGGAACGCTTGCGGTGCGGTATGCCTCTTCTCCCCTCCTCAAAGATCTATCGGAGCATCTGGCGCCCGGTGACAGCTCGGAACTGTCGCTCCTGCGCTTGGAAGACGGGGTGGTGTCAAAACCGTTCATCGCCTCGCAGCGTCCCGTGGGCCGCGGGGATGCTTTGCCTCTGGAGGAGTATCCCGTACCAGCCGCCCTTCATGAGGAAGCGGGGACGTACGCGGGGAACGACCGTTTCGGCAAGCAAATCTTCGCCGCGTACAGGACGGTTCCCGCCTTGGGATGGAGCCTTTTCCTCGCGATCGATACGAGCGAGGCGATGGCCGGATGGGAACGTTTTGCGGCGGTCATGCTGGCGCTCGACCTGTTCATGATCGCGCTCTCCGTCGTGCTGGGGCTTGCGTTGGCACGGCAACTTTCCGAGCCGATTCTCGCACTGGCGGCAAAGATGCGCCTTCTCCGTCCCGGCCGTTGGGACTTCCGGCGTTCCGTGCGCACGGGGGACGAAGCGGAGACGCTCGACTATGCGGCGGCGGAGCTGACGGCGCGCCTCCGCGACACCTACGAGCACCTGGAGGAGGAAGTGTCGGAACGCACGGAGGAATTGCGGCGGCAGTACCTGCTCGACCGGACCATCCTGGAGCGCATCGAGTACGCCGTCCTCGTGACGGACGCCGCGGGCAGCATCGTGCAGGCCAATCCCGCGGCGGGGCGCCTGCTCGTCCGGGCGCCTGCGGACTTGCTGGGTTGTGATGCCGTCGTCGCGTTGCCGCTGCGGAAGGAAGAGGAATCCCTGGGGGGCGACGCGCACCCGATCCGTCGCGCCCTGCGCCGCAAAGAGCGGATGTTGGCCACGCACAATGACCGCCTCTCCATCCTTGTCGACGGCCATGCGGTCCCCGTGGCGGTCGACGCCCTCCCGCTGCTTCGGGGGAGCCGTTTCGAAGGGATGATCGTCATCGTGCGCGATGTGCAGGAGGAGAAGCGTGTGGAGGAGATGAAGTCCGATTTCATTTCCCTCGCGTCGCACCAGCTGCGCACGCCGCTCTCTTCGTTGCGGTGGTACGTCGAGCTGCTGCGCGGTGAGCGCAAGCCGTCGCTCTCCCCCGTCCAGCGCTCCTTCGTGGGAGAGATCGAACGGGCGTCGCAGCGCATGGGGGAACTCCTCGACGAACTGTTGCGCATCACGCGCCTCGAAGCCGGGGACGTGCACGTCGAGCAGAAGACATTCGACCTTCGCGCGCTTCTCCTGTCCCTCGGGCGGGAGTGGGAGGACCTCGCCGTCCGGAAAGGGCTGATGTGTTCCATCGACGCGCCGTCGCACGCGGTGCGGATCCACAGCGATCCGGTGCTGCTGCGCCTCGTGCTGCAGAACCTCTTCAGCAATGCCCTGAAGTACTCGCCCAACGGTTCGTCGATCCGCGTGCAGTTGCAGCGGCGTGCGGGGTCGGTAGCGGTCTCCATGGCCGATGCGGGCATGGGCATCCCCCGCCAGGAACAGGCGAACGTGTTCCGCAAGTTCTTCCGCGCGAAGAACGCCCGGCGCGCCGACGCTTCCGGCACGGGCATCGGCCTCTACCTCACGCGGACGATCGTGGAAAACCTCGGCGGCAAGATCTCGTTCGACAGCAGCGGCAAAGGGACGACCTTCACGGTGAAGTTGCCGCTCAAAGGATGAGCGAACGCCTGCGGGCGCTTGATATGTCAAAAGGAATAGGCGACGATAAGCCGCCCTTGCGCCATTCTTTCCCATGGATATCGTCCTGACGACGGCATCGGACACGCTTCAGCTGACCCCCGGGCCGAGCGGCATCCATCCCGATGTCCAAGCGGAAGTCGCGCGGCAGACCCTCAATCACACCCATCCGGATTTCCTGGAAGAGTGCCGGGCGGTGCAGAGGCTGGCGCGCATCCTCTTCGGGACAACCAGCGATGCGACGGGCGTCCTCACGGCGTCGGGGACGGGCGGGAACGAGGCGGGCGTGATGAACTTCGTCCATCCGGGGGACAAGGCCGTGTACATCAACGCGGGTTTCTTCAGCGGGCGCATGGGGGACATGATCCGGAGGCGCTGCCCCGGAGAAGCGATCGAGCTCCCGGTCGCGTTCGGAGACACCATTGACCCCGACGCCTTCGAAGCGACGCTCGCGCGGTACGGGAAGGGAGAGGTATCCGCAGCGTTCGTGGCGCAGATCGAGACATCCGCCGGGACGCAGGTGCCGGACGAAGACCTCGAGGCGCTCGGCGCCATTGCGCGGAAGTACGGGACCATGCTCTGCGTCGATGCCGTCTGCGCACTCGGATGCGTGCCGGTCCATGCGGACCGTTGGCAGGCGGCGTACGTGTCGGCGTGTTCCCAGAAAGGCGTGAACGCCCCTCCCGGCACCGCCCCCTTCACGGTCGCGCCGTTTGCCATGGAGAGGATTAAAGAGCGGCGGAAGCAGGGATTGTCGCCGGGCAGCTTGTATTTCGATCTGGAAGCGAACATGCGGTATTGGACGAACGGGACGTACCATGCGACGCCCGCCATCCAGGGCATCTATGCGCTGCGCAAAGCCATGGAGATGACCATCGAACGGGCGGGCGGCGATTTGCCCCGGATGTTTGCGCAGCATGTCATCAACCAACGTGCGTTGGAGGCGGGGTTGGAGAACATCGGCTTCGTCAATCCCGTTCAATTGGAGAAGCGCGCCGGCGTCGTGAGCGTCCTCATCACGCCCGACGGCGTCAATGCGCGGGAACTCCGTCGCAAGTTGCTGGGCGTGAAGGAAGTGCGGGGGCGGCGGATCGCCGGCGTGGAGTGCGCGGCGGGGAAGCGGGATCCCGAAACGGAGATACGCGTGGCGTTGCTGGGGCTGTGGTCCAGCAAAGAAACGGTGCTCCAAGCGTGCGATGCCGTGGAGCAGGTGACGGGGAATCGGGGGCGGGCTGTCGCGGCAGCCGAAAAGTACTTTGCGGAAAAGGCGCAACCCTCGGCCGTTCCGGTATTGGCGTAAGAAGAAGGAGGAAGACAAAACGGTTATTTCTCTATATCTTTGTCATAATGGAGTCTTTCGACGCGGTTGTCGGCAAAAAACACATAACAGGAGAATATTTTCTTCAAGAAAATGAAATCCTGGATTATCCGTGGAAGAAAACTACATTCAATGATGCGCGGGTTTCGGGCGGCAGTATGACTGCTTCTCTCTTTGAAGATTGCATTTTCAAGAACACAACCTTTGAACATATTTACCTCGACGATGTCGATTTTGTTCGCTGCCATTTCGAAAATTTCAAGATCATCAACTGCAGCCATGATGCGATGGAAATCCGAGAGTGCACCGGTTCTCCACCCACGATCATCGGGACCAAAGAGCCTCGTTCAGGTTCAAGGAATATGACATTTCCGCCGGGCTGGGAACCGGCGGCAACAGACATCATTCAGTAAATCATCCAGCCCTCTCTCGTATTGCGGAAGATGGAGCTCCTTATGGGGGCTTATTCGGAACCGATCATTGCTTTCACGGAGGGGGTTGGGGAATTCTCTCCCCAATAAGAAAAGGCTGCGCGCCGCAGCGCGGCGACAGCATGAGCGAAGCGAATGAATGATGGAGCCGCTTCGGGGACTCGAACCCCGGACCTACTCATTACAAGTGAGTTGCTCTACCACTGAGCTAAAGCGGCCTGATTTCGTCCGGGGAAAGAGTACGAACTCCTTGAGAGAAAGGCAAATTTTAGGGTATAATGCTTATCTCTGCTCTTTCGATGATCGCCCTTACCAGGCGCCTTGCTTTGGTACAGGGAGGAACGTCCGGGCATCACCGGAACGCCATGCGGGTAACGCCCGTCCGCGCGTCGTATACCTGAAGGACGCACGAGGACCAGTGCCACAGAGACGAGCTTCCGTTGCTCATCTCCGCAAGGAGCCCAAACAACGGAAGGTGAAACGCCCCTACGGGGGTCCGCCCCGCGCCTGCGGGATGTGACGGTAAACTCATGGTGATGCAAGGAGGATTTGGGTCGGGGGAACCGATGATGGTTCCGTCATCCCCCCGGCGCCTCCGCTTGAGACCGCGGGTAACTGCGGCCCTAGAGAGATGATCATCCTCGGACGGAGTATTCCGTCCGCAGACAAGACCCGGCGTATGGAAGAGCAGAGATCAAGAACGTCCCGCGAGGGGCGTTTTTGATATCACTGAGATGCCTCTTCGTTGAGATCCAGCAGCGTGATCAGATCTTCCTCGCGCACTTCCAGGCCGTTCCCGTTTCGATACGGGCGGAAGATGCCGAGGAAGCGTGCGCCGTTGACCCGGACGAGCGCCTGCACCGTGAGGGAGCCTTGCGGCTGTTCGGGTGCAGCGATGACTTCGAATGCCGCCGGTGGTGCTTCGACTGTCGCCATGGGAGAGGGGGGAGAAAGGGGGAGAGGGGAATAAAAAAGAACCCTCAGTGCGGGAGAGGGTGAATGGAGTTGTCGCACAGCGTTCAACTCACCCTCTCTGCGGGGAGCAGGACCAGGAGGAGGAAGAGCTTATGCGGACAAGGATGCCGTGCACGCGCGTACCCTAGGCGTGCCGAGGGGCCGGGGGCAAGGGATTGCGTGCAGCTTTCCCGGAGAGCCCTTCACCGAGCCACAAAATGAGCCGGGCGAGCATTGCTTCCCGGGCACGGGTGATGCACTCTTCTCCCGATGAAGAAGTCCGAAGCGCTCTTCGGCCTGGTCCGGATTCCGCTCGATGTTTTGGCCGTGCTTGCGGCGTTGCTGCTCAGCTTCCGCTTGCGTCAGGAGAACATCGATCTCTTGCCTTTCGTGCAGCTCCTCGAACCTGCGCGCAGCCTTCCCGATCTTCCCTTCTACGTCTCCCGCTTCGTGGTGCCGGGCATCGTGCTCTTCCTCGGCATCGCCGCTTCGCTCGGCCTGTACGTCCTGCGCGCCACCAGGAGCGCATGGACGGAGATGGGCCGCGTCTCCCTCGCGACGCTCCTGTGGGTGGTCGTCATTAACGCATGGTTCTTCTTCGTCCTCAAGCAGCTCTTCTTCTCGCGGGCGCTCCTTCTCCATGCCGCCTTCTTCGTCATCCTCTTCACGGGGGCCATGCGGGCGTCCCTCATCCTCCTCCAGCGCGCGTTCCTGCGCACGGGCGTGGGCAGGATGCTCGTCGTGTCGCTCGGTTCCCACCCTCTTGCGGAGAATGCGCGCGACACGCTCGCCTGCGACATCCACTACCACTACCTGGGGCATCTGCCGTCCATGGAAGCGCTCAGGCGGATCGTGTACCAACAGCCCATCGACCTGGTCGTGCAGACGGATCCGAATCCGCGCAGCGAAGGGACGGTGGCGCTCATCGATTTCTGCCGCAGCCACCATGTCGGCTACGCGTTCCTCCCTCCCGTCCTCGCGGATGTCCCGCACCTGCTCGTGGTGGAGCGCCTCGGCCTCCTCCCCCTCATCCGCTTCCGCCCGACGCCTCTCGACGGGTGGGGAAGGGTCCTCAAGCGTCTCTTCGACATCCTCATCAGCGCCTTCCTGCTCCTCTTCCTCTCCCCGTTCCTGCTCCTCATCGCCGCAGTCATTCTCCTGACGGGGGGCCGGCCGATCCTGTACGTTTCCACCCGCGTGGGCGAACAGGGACGGCGGCTCATCCGGATCATCAAATTCCGCTCCATGGTGCGCAACGCCGACGTGCTCAAGGAGCAGTTGCTCGCGCACAACCACCGCCACGACGGCCCGCTCTTCAAGATGAAGGACGATCCCCGCGTGACGCGCGTCGGCAGATTCCTCCGCCGCTGGACGCTGGACGAATTGCCGCAGCTCTGGAACGTGCTCATCGGACAAGTGTCGCTCGTCGGTCCCCGCCCGCACCTGCAGCAGGAGGTGGATCGCTACACGCTGGAGCATCGCCGCGTCTTCGCCGTCAAACCCGGCATGACGGGTCTCGCGCAGGTCTCCGGCCGCTCGTCCCTCACCTTCGACGAAGAGGTGCGCTTGGACCTGCAGTACATCGAAGAATGGTCACCGCTCCTGGATCTGTGGATCCTGTGGAGGACGGTGTTTACGGTGCTGAGCAGGAAGGGGGCGGATTGAAGACGCCACGGCCAGGGGTTAATTATTGAGACGCCATGCCCCGGAACGGGCATGGCTAGAGGACAACGTTCTATGGGAGCTTGGAACGGAATACGTGGTTTATCAAAGAGGGAAAATCGAAATAGCATGGCCATCGTTGGTGTTGTTGCATCGTTGAACGAGAAGAATTTCGTACGATGGAAACATGGCCCAATATCGTACGGTGGTGAATGGCGTACCAATGATCGTGACGACGGTTACCAAATATCGAGAACCGTTCTTCGTCGATCCGGCTATTGCGCGGGAGGCGGTTGAGACGCTCTATAGGACGAAAGCTTTGCATCCTTTTGTTCTCCATGGATTTGTCATCATGCCGGATCATTGCCACCTTCTCGTCTGCGTTCCAAAGCCGGAAACGATCAGTCGGTTCATGAATGTCTTCAAATCCGGCCTCACGTTCAATACGGGAATCCCGCAAATCTGGCAGAGGCGTTTTCACATCAAGACGGCGCGAAAAAAGGAACAAATATTCCTTCGTTATATTCATAATAATCCCGTTGTCGCAGGGTTGGTTGAACGTCCCGAAACATACCCGTGGTCATCGGCATGTGGGAAATGGAACGTAGATCCTTTTCCTTCATAATCAATGTCCATGGCGTGTAGCCCAACCCCTTCGTGGGTTGGGTTTTCGGATTCGCGGGTTGGGATTTCGTCGTTATCAGAACATCGTCATCTGCCCCTCCTCCCCTTTCTTTTTTTTCGAGGCCTTCTTTGGCTTCTCCGACTTCATTTCCGGAACAAGCTCTTTTCCGTTTGAATTATCAATTATCAATTTTCCATTATCCATTTCCGTTTCTCCCTCAATCGAGAACCGTTTCATGTATTGAATGACGTCTTTGCCATAGCCCTTCGTCCTGACCCGTTCATCCAAAATGCGCACGTCTCCGTCGGGCTTCTTGAAGCGGCTGAAGGTGCGTAGCAACCGGAAGAGGCGGTGGAGGAGGCGCGGGAAGAAGTAGTCCTCGAAGCCGTTGCGGTACCGCGCGGAGCGGCGGCTCAGGACCGGATGCGAGTAGTAGTCGAACGGCAGCTGCGTGATGATCAAGTGATCCACGGTGTCGGGCGGCAACTCGATGCCTTCGAAGACCCACGGTGTGAGGAGCCACACCGTCGGGGCGGGCGCCGCCAGGAATTCCGCGCGCATGCGTCCCTGTCCTCCGCCGATGCCCTGGCAAATCAGCGTGATGCCTTTCTCTTCGAACATCTCCGTGTACTTCACGTAGAGGTTTTCGATGGTGCCCTTGCCCGGCAGCAGGATGACCGTTTTGCCGGAGGGGGGGGAGGCCAACACATCCTGGAGCGTTTGGATGGGGAAGGCGACGGGCAGGCGGGCTTCTTCCGTTCCCGTTGCCTCCACGACAGCCGTGACGTCGCCCGGGAGGATCTCGCCCACGGTCTCCGCGCTGCCCGGAGGAAGCAGGAGCGTGGTGGGGACGCGGTCGTAGAGGAGTTCTTTCAGGAGGGCGGACAGATGCTCGGGGACGGACTGCAGGTGCTGGCTCCCGTCCTGCCGGATCTCGATCCAGGCGAAGCGGCTGTCGACGTTCTCGGGCGTGAGGATCTTTTCCAGGCATTCCAGCTGCACGGTGATTTGCGGCGGGAGCTTCTCCCCTGTCAGGATGTCCCGAATTTGCATGCGCAGGCCTTTGGTCTCGGGCGTGCCCAAATCGGGGACGGTCAGGTTCCGGATCGGCTGCGACTGTCGCACCTTCTCGATCCACAGTTGTGCCAAGTCCGTCAGTTTCATCAGACGTTCGCTCTGTGTGCTCGCGGCGCGCAGGTCGCCCATGGAGCAATACCAGCCGTAGGCTTTCGTCGCCGTGTCTTCCAGCATGGAGGCGTCATCGATCACGGCGTGCGCGTTGCGTGCGAGCGCTTGGTTGGCGGGATGGTCCGGCGTTTCCAGGATGTGCAGGAACTGACGGTGGTCGATGAGGACGACGGTGGGAAGATTCGAGAATTGGTCCAAGTACGCCTGCGACGAATCCGTGCAGGCCAGCGCCCCGCGCCACACCGTTTCCTCTCCCCCGTGGAGAGGGAGGTCGTTGCGGGTCACGGGTTTGTACCACCGGATTTTGACGAGCAGCGTCGCTTCGTCGGCCGTCAGGTTTTCCGCCGTTTCCAGCCGCCGTACCGCCTCGGGGTCGAGGAGGTGGGAGGGGGGGTAGAGGACGCGGAGTTTGGGGACGAGGGGGGCGGGAAGGCGCCGCACGAAGGCGTCCAGGTTCTTCACGGCCACCCAGTCGGTGACGGGCGTTTCGGCGGCGCGGAGAAGAACCGAGAGGAAGTGTGCGGGATCCAGCGATTCCTCCCGCAGCGCGATGGTGCCCGCCTTCGGTCCCGTCAGGAGCGGGACGTCATTCTTGGTCGCGACCAAGGGGGGTTCCTGCGGTTCCATCGTCAACCAGGCAGGTGTTTTCTTTGCCTTCGATGCTGGGAGCGCATCGAAGAGAAGGCGGTAGCCGGCGGATCCTCTCCGCAGGACGTCCTGCGCTTCCTTCCGCAGCGGTTCCGGCAGTTCCAGGAGCCGCTCCCAGCATTTGCCGAGCAGTTCCAGCGTGGCATGCACGTCGCCGAGCGCGCGGTGCTTCGGCGCATGGTTGAGATGCAGCACCGTGCTCAGGTAGCCCAGCGAGTAGCTCTCCAGTTCGGGGAAGACGAGCGACGCGAGGATGGACGTGTCGATCCACGGGCGCTCCGAGAGGTCGATGCCTTCGCCTTTCAGCATGCCGATGTCGAAGCCCACGTTCTGCCCCACGATGATGCAGTGTTCCGGCAGGCGCGCGGCCACCTCGTTGCGCAATTCCTCGAAGCGCGGCTTGTCCCGCAGGTCCTCCGTCCGGATCCGCGTCAGCACTTCCACGTGCGGGGGGATCTCCTCCGCGAAGAAGAGTTGATCGAACGTGTCTGTCACCTTCCCCTCTTCCACCCAAACCGATGCAAATTCGATCACCCGGTGCGTCCGCGGCACGAAGCCGGTCGTTTCAGTGTCGAGGACGACGAGGGGGAGGGAGGGAAGGGGGTGCTTCATCAAAACAAGTGTACAGGGGTTTGTTGTTTTGTTTTACCTCATCCCCTACCCCCTTCTCCCCCCTCGTTTGCGGGGCACGGGCGACATTCTTTGAGTTTGAATCAACGATGGTTGGGAGAAGGGGAAGGTGTTTGTCTTTGTGGTTGTATACAAGGACATGCTCAAACCAATAAACATACACAGTGGCATCCCCCTTCTCCTTTCTCTGATGATGGGCACAAGAGGAAGAAAGTCACTTTCGAGTATTGTGGGGCAGGAGAAGGGGCGAGGGGATGAGGTAAAAAAACCAACAAAAAACCGCCCCTCGCGGAGCGGTTATTCTTCCTTGAGCAACCCTGCTTCCTCTAGGCATTCGATGAATCGTCTCATTCTCTTTCGCTGGTCAGATTGTAGTGTCAAAGCGGTATCGCCGAGTTCTTCGGAGAGTGTGAACGGAATGACAGGATTCGTCTCGTAGAGACGCTGCCATGGGATCAAGGCATCCAACTCCGGGCATCTGTGCGCGCAATCAATGAGATAGGGCGCAAGATGTACGAATTCCACGCTTTCGTACGGGGCCTCTTCGGAAGGTGCGAGAGACATACGATCACGCCGCCTCTGCCGTCTTCTTCTTCCGCTTCGGTTTCTCGGCGGGAGCGGCCTCCGCGGAAGCCGGAGCCGGCAATTCGGCAGCGGCATCGGCAGCGGGGAGTTCGGTCGCCATGTCCTCGGCCGGCAGTGCAGCAACGGCTTCGGCGGAGGCCGCTTCTTCGGCGGCCTGCAGCACGGAAGCCGGAACCGGTTCGCCCCTCAGTTCCGCCAGCTTCGCCTTGAAGGCGGGGAGCTCCTCGTAGTTGTACATGTCCAGCTCGAAGCCGGTCAGTTCCGTGGCGAGGCGGATGTTCTGCCCCTTCTTGCCGATGGCCATCGGGCGCTGCGCTTCCTCCACGAACACCGCGGCGCGTTTCTTGATCTTGCGGCCGGCGTCGTCGAGGTGCTCCTCCCCGTTCACGATGATCACGGCGGAGATGGAGGCGGGCTGGAGGGCCAGGGAGATCAGTTTGATCGGATCCTGCGACCACTCGATCATGTCCACGCGCTCCCCGTTGATCTCTTCCATCACGGCCTGGATGCGAACGCCCTTCTGGCCGACGCACGCGCCGATGGGGTCGATGCGGGGGTCGTGGCTCAGCACGGCGACCTTGCTGCGGAAGCCGGGATCGCGGGCGATGGCCTTGATCTCCACGTCACCGTTGCGGACTTCGGGGATTTCCAATTCCAGGAGCTTCTGCACGAGCTTGGAGTGCGTGCGGGAGATGCGCAATTGCGGCCCCTTCCCGCTCATTTCGACCGTCTCCAGGTACACGCGCAGGCGCTTGCCGGTGTAGTAGTGTTCGCCGGGAATCTGCTCGCGCCACGGGAGGGAAACCGTCATGCCTTCGATTTCCAGCGTCACCCAGTTCGGGTCCACTTTCGTCACGGTGGCCGTGAGGAGCTCGTCCTCGCGGTCCTTGAACATCTGGTACAGGCTCATCTTCTCCGCTTCCTGCAGCTTCTGCAGGATCACCTGCTTGGCGGCCTGCGTGGCGATGCGGCCGTACTCGATCGGCGTCACGTCGATGGTGATTTCGTCGCCCGGTTCCGCATCCGGCTTGATCCTCCGTGCGTCCTTCACGCTGATTTCGAAGTTTTCATTCTCCACGTCTTCCACCACCTCTTTCACGAGGAGGATCGTGGGCATGTCCTTGCCCTCTTCCAGATCCACACGGATCTCCATTTCCTTGTTGCCGAAATCCTTGCGGTACGCGGTGCCGATGGCCTGTTTGACGGCCTCGATGACTTGGTCGGGGGAGACGTTCTTCTCCGAGCAGATCTGATTGATGGCGGCGAGGAAAGAAGCGCGCATAGGGGGATGGGGAAGGCCACCATTCCCATGAAGGAATAGTGTCAGTTACAACTCGATGCTTTGTGCATTATACGCAGGTTTATCGTGGTTGCAAGTGGAAGGAGGCTTCTTCTTATTGGAGCAATTGCGCGGAAGAAACATGTAAGTGGAGGGGTGGCGCGCCACCCGCCTTCGCTCCTTCGGAGCTACGGACGGGCAGGCGGGGGAAAGAATGCATCGCGAAGGCAGGCTTTGCCTGCCTGGAGCGACACCGTTGAGGGAAGGGTGGGTCCGTGGGAGGGACACCGTAGGTGGCCATCCCACGAAAGACGAGACGGCTCCGAAACCTTGCAGGAGCCGGCGAGGAGGCACGGGGCCGAGGGGAGGAGTGTTGGCGCGCCGGCGCTTTGGCTCCACCTTTTCGCCGGAAAAGGTGGAAAAGAAACAGATGCAATCCACATCTTTCGATGCCTTTCGTTTTTGTTCGGGAGGATGCTTTCAATTCCCGATAGTAATCCCTTACTTGTTCATTGCCTCCCCCGTCGATATGCCATTCAGCTTGATCTGCACCTTCTCGTCTTCCTTCAATCCTGCGTAGTATTCCTTGAGGATGGCGAGCACTTCCGGTCGGCTGAAATCGGGGTCCGGCTCCTTTCCCTCCGAAAGCATCTTGCGCAGCATGGTGCCGCTCACGATCAGGCGGTCTTCTTTGCCGTGCGGGCACGTCTTCGTGGAGGCCACGCCGCGGCAGGCGCGGCAGTAGAAGGTCCAGTCGATCTTCAGCGGCTTCGTCTCCAACGCGTCCGCGGGGATCTTGTCGAAGATCTCCTGCGCGTCGAACGGCTTGTAGAAGTCGCCCACGCCCGCGTGGTCGCGGCCGACGATGAGGTGGCTGCAGCCGTAGTTCTGGCGGAAGAGGGCGTGGAGCAGGGCTTCGCGCGGTCCCGCGTAGCGCATGTCCAGCGGATAACCGCCCTGCAGCACCGATCCCGGCACGAAGTATCCTTTCACGAGTGCGTCGATGCAACGCACGCGGACGTCCGCGGGGATGTCGCCGGGCTTCAGGTGTCCGAGCAGTTGGTGGATGAAGACGCCGTCGAGCGTTTCCAATGCGATCTTGGCGAGGTACTCGTGCGAACGGTGCATGGGATTGCGCAGCTGCAGCGCCGCGACCGTCTTCCATCCGCGTTCGATGAACATCCGGCGCGTCTCGGCGGGGCGGAAGTAGATGCCTTTGTACTGTTCGGGGAAGATGCCCTCGCTCAGGACCTTGATGGGCCCGCCCAGGTTCACGTCCTTCTGCGCCAGCACCATGGCCACGCCGGGGTGCGCGGGATCTTCGGTCCGGAAGACTTCCCTGCATTCCAATCCCTTATCGATCGCGTATTTTTCCGTCACACGCATCGTCGCGACGAGCGTGCCCGTTTCGCCGTCCACCAGCGCCACTTCCCCGCCGTCCGGTATCGCGACCGCGTCTTCCTTCGATGCCGAAACGGTGACGGGGATGGGCCAGAACGTGCCGTTGGCCATCGCCATGCGCGTGCACACTTCCTCCCAGTCTGCGTGCCCCATGAAACCCGTGAGCGGCGTGAACCCGCCGATGCCCATCATGATGGCGTCGCCCGTTTCCCGGGACGTGATGAGGATTTGCTTCAGTGATTTCGCCCGTTCAATCTCCGCGGCCAAGGCGGCTCCTTCCAAGAGAAGAGGCTTCAGGACTCTGTCCTTTCCGTGCGGTCGGACCAGATGATCCTGCATGCCGGAGGCGTTTTGGGGGTGTGCGGACATGAATTTTTGTTTCCCCTTTATTATACCATTTTTGAGGGCTGGAAGCCATATATATGCATTCTCGGTTTTGCCGCTTTCCTTCCACTATTTCTCGGAGGAACTCCCCTGTTCATTTGTCTTGTGCATCTTTTCGAAGGGGAGTTAGAGTGGATGCATGGGTTTCGCAGATCACAAAGGAACATGCATCCTCACGGACGAAAACGGCGATCCCGTTATTGAGTTTCTCGTGTGGCCGAAATTTCCCGTCGACACGCCATCTCATGAGAAATCAAACGTGGAGGCGCAGACGGAGGCTCATCGCGATATGTATGAGCGGTTGTTGGGGGAGATGGATGAGGAGACGAACTAGCGAGGTGCCCCTCTCTCTGCATCATCTCTTTGTGCCGATTGGATTACGAAAGCGCAAGCATCCAAAACTCCTTGCTTGCTGGATGCAAGTGTAGCCGCGATTCTCTCGACTATTTCCTCCGTTTTCCGAGCGGTCGGTTTCAATTTAATGTGACCGAGGACAGGATATTCGTTGGAATGCATGGGCGGATGGATGTTACCGAAATTCAATGCTGCGAGCATCCTTTCAAGAACGCTCCCGCATGCCTCCCCCGCATGGTCGGCAAATAGGCGATGAGCCCGTACGCAAGCCGTTTCCATCCCTTCGGCACGATGTGCATGTCCGGCGCCATCCGTTCGAACAAGACGGCGGATGTTCCCAGCGTTTCCATTCTCTTGAGCGAATCCTCCAGCGTTATCCGGTGATGGTGCAGCACTTTGGCGTCGGGTTCATAGAAGAGGTGCGCTCCTGCCTCGCGCAGTCGCATGCCCCATTCCACATCCTCCCATCCGTAGAGGTTGATTCCTTCTTTGAAAGGAACCTTCCGCGCGATGGCGGTCGGGAGGCTGATATTTGCCGTGTAGGTGAAGCGGTGCTGCTTGTCCGCGGGCACGAAGGCGTGCGGTTGCAGGAAGGAGAAGCCGAATTGCCAGCCGGTCTTCTCCAGCCAACGCATGACGGGAGTGATGTCCAAGGCGGGGTCCCAAGTGACGTGGCCTAAAATCGCTGATGGATGATTAATTGATAATTGATAATTGATAATTTTGGGAATTTCCTTCGGTCTTGAATTGCTTCCATCATTATCAATTATCAATTTTCCATTATCAATTTGTCCATGTCTCCGCAGGTGAGTTTCACAACACTCCGGCTCCGGGAACATGTCGTCGCCAAGGAAAAGCGTCACGGCGCCTTTTGCCTGCTGCACCCCTTTATTGCGCGCGGCGCCCTGCTGGCTCTTGGGGATTGCCAAAAACGTGACTGGCACCTGGAAAGATTCCTTTGCGAGATGTGCGGTCTCCTTGTCCGGTTCCCCGTCGCTCACCGCGATCACCTCGATGCGGTCCCTGATGGTCTGCGCTTCGATCCGCTTGAGGCATTCACGGAGGATTTCTCCCCGGCTGTAGGTGGGGATGACGATGGAGAGGGCGGGGGTGGACACCTCTCCATGCTACCATTCCCGGCACATGCGAACGTTATTCATTGATTTGGCGAGCCATCAGGGGCTTCTGGCCTGTATCGACGGGGAGAAGGTCCGCGCGTCCACGCCCGTCGACCATCGCATCAGCGATGCCGAACTGATGCCGCTTCTGAATGAAGTACTACAGGCGGCGTCATGGTCGATGAAGGACATTCAAAGAATCGCCTGCGTCGCCGGCCCCGGCGGTTTCACCAGCCTGCGCGTCGCGGCGGCGTTCACGAACGCATTGTCCTACGCGCTGGATATTCCAGTCGCCGGCATTCATCTCAGTGATTTGTACGCGGTGCGCGTTTCCCTCACCCCCTCGCTCCCCCTCTCCCATGGGGAGAGGGGGAAGGGGGGAGAGGGTTTCCTCTGGCTTCACTCGACCAAGAAGCAGGAACTCTTCGTCCGCGGGTTCGGTTCGTACGCGGAGAAATTTCCCGAAGCGACGCACATTTCTTTGGCAGACTTTCTTCGAGATCTCTCCCCTCTCCCCGCCTGCCCTGAGCGAAGTCGAAGGGTGGGAGAGGGGACGGGGGTGAGGGTCGTTGGCGAACTGATTCCCGACCACGAAGCCGAGGTTTCCAAGAAAGGCGGGAAGCGCGCGGAGTTGCAGCCCGTTGAGTCTGTCTTGCCAACGTTCGTTGATTCCTTGGTCTATGAAAAGAAGACGCTGGAGCCGTGGTACGGACGAAAGTGGTGACATTTTCCTTGGACTCTTTGGCTTCCTTGGTTCCCTTGGATTCCCATCCCTTTTCCCCTGAAATCCTCGTTCCCTTCTGCTAGACTTCAATCCCCATGTCTACCCTTTTTGATGCGCTCAACAAACTCCTCGGCGATCCCAACAAGAAAGAGCTGAAGAAGCTTTGGCCTCTCGTCGGTGAAGTGCGCGAGGCGGAGAAGCGGCCGGAGATCCGCGCCCTGACACTGGAGACGCTTCCCGCGAAGTCACAGGAATTCCGGGACCGCATCGCGAAGGGCGAAACCACGGATCGGATTTTGCCGGAAGCCTTCGCTACAGCCGTCCGCGCCTGTGAACTGCTCAAGGAATCCGGACAGAAAATCTCGCTCGGCAATCAGGAATTCGGCTGGGACATGATCCCCTTCGACGTGCAGCTCCTGGGAGGCGCCGTCCTGCACAGGGGCAACATCGCCGAAATGAAGACGGGTGAAGGCAAGACGCTTGTCTGCACGCTGCCCGTCTATCTCAACGCATTGGAAGGCAAAGGCGTCCACGTCGTCACGGTCAACGATTACCTGGCCCGCCGCGACGCCACCTGGATGGGCATGCTCTACAAAGCGCTCGGGATGAGCGTGGGCGTGATCGTCCACGGACTCTCCACCGACGAACGCCGCGCCGCGTACGCCGCGGACATCACGTACGGCACGAACAACGAATTCGGCTTCGATTACCTGCGCGACAACATGGCCACGTCCGTCGCGCGCCAGGTGCAGCGCGGGCTCCACTACGCCATCGTGGACGAGGTGGACTCCATCCTCATCGACGAGGCCCGCACGCCGCTCATCATCAGCCAGCCCGCGGAAGAATCCACGACCAAGTATCGGCAGTACGCGCAGCTGGTGGGGCAGCTCGTTGAAAATACGCACTTCAACAAGGACGAAAAGCAGCGCGCGGCGACGCTCACGGAGGAGGGCATCAAGAAGATGGAGGAATTGCTGGGCGTGGAGAACATCTACACGGAGCGCGGCTTCGAGGAAGTCCACCACATCGAGCAGGCGCTGCGCGCGCACGCCATCTACAAGCGCGACGTGGATTACATCGTGAAGGAGGGCGAGGTGATCATCGTGGACGAGTTCACGGGACGCCTCATGCCGGGACGGCGCTACAGCTACGGCTTGCACCAGGCCATCGAGGCGAAGGAAAACGTGGAGGTCCAGCGCGAGAGCAAGACGCTCGCCACCATCACGTTCCAGAACTACTTCCGTCTTTTCCGGAAGCTCGCGGGCATGACGGGAACGGCGAAGACGGAGGAGGAGGAATTCGAATCCATCTACAAGCTGCGCACCATCGTCGTCCCGACGCACCGCGACATGGTCCGCGCGGACAAGGCGGACATGGTCTACAAGTCCGTCGCGGCCAAGTTCAAGGCGGTGGCGCAGATCGCCAAGGAGAAGTACGACCGCGGGCAGCCTGTGCTCATCGGCACGACGTCGGTGGAGAAGTCGGAAGCCATGCACCTGCTCCTGGAGCAGTTGAGCGTCCCCCATCAGGTCCTCAACGCGAAACACCATGAGAAAGAAGCCGAAATCGTGGCGGAAGCGGGACGGAAAGGTGCCATCACGATCGCCACGAACATGGCCGGGCGCGGCACGGATATCAAACTCGGTGAGGGCGTGCAGGCGCTGGGAGGCCTCGCGATCCTCGGCACGGAGCGCCACGAATCCCGCCGCATCGACAACCAGTTGCGCGGCCGCTCCGGCCGCCAGGGCGACCCCGGCGAGAGCCAGTTCTTCATCTCCATGGAGGACGAGCTGATGCGCCTCTTCGGCGGCGACCGCCTGAAGGGGATGATGGAACGCCTGAAGGTCCCCGATGACATGCCGCTGGAGAGCGGCATGGTGTCGCGCAGCATCGAAGGCGCGCAGAAAAAAGTGGAAGGCCGCAATTTCGACATCCGTCGCCACGTGCTCCAGTACGACAACGTGATGAACAGGCACCGCGACATCATCTACAAGCGGCGGCAGAAGATCCTGGAGAAGATCGCGGAGAGCGGTCAGCCTCCGGCTTCCGGCGGTCAAGAGGTTCCTGCTGAAAGCTCATCGCTGACAGCCGGCAGCTCCTCCCCCCTCCATACGGAGATCCTGGAGGGCATGCGGAAGGAGGTGGAGGGCATCCTCACCGCTCATGCGTCCAGCGACGATTTCGAGGACTGGAACGTGAAGGAGATCGCGGAGTCCTTCGCGGCGTTCCATCCCGACCTCTCGAACGTCGTCACGGAAGAGCGGCTCCGTTCGTTCAAGGACAAGGACGGGCTGTGGTCGTCGCTCTCCGCGCTGCTCACGGAGCTCTACGGGTCGAAGTGCGGCCACTACGACCCCGCGACGGTGACGAACGCGGAGAACCTCATCACGCTGCGCGCCATCGACACGCACTGGATGGATCATATCGACGACATGTCGCACCTGCGCGAACAGGTGGCCTTCGCCGGGTACGCCCAGCGCGACCCGCTCATCGAGTACCAGGATCAGGGGTTCCGCCGCTTCCAGCAGCTGCTCAACACCATCAATGCCACGACCGTGCGCATGCTCCTGCAGGCGGATTTCGCGCAGTTCTCGCCGCAGGCCGTGGTGCGGATGTTGCGCGAGGAAGAGGGGCCGGAGAATCTGCAGACCAACGCGGACCAGATCGAAGGGGAGCTGGCGAAGACGGGGGCGGCTTCCGCCTTCATCCCCACCGCGACGGGCGAGCAGCCGCAGGGGGGTGCCGCGCCGTCTGCATCGGGAGGGGGATCCGTTCCGCAGCGCGTCCGTGCCGAGCCCGCATCACGTACCATTCATGCAAGCAAGGTCGGTCGGAACGATCCGTGCCCGTGCGGAAGCGGGAAAAAGTATAAGAAATGCCATGGGAAGGATGAGTGAGTGCAGACCTTCGCGGTAAAGACATATTGACATCCTCTGTTCTTATTGCAGCAATTAACCTTACACATCCTGGGTTTACCGTGGCGGCATGAAATCCCACCACGCTTACCGTCTCGCAGCCATGAAAGCCGCGCTCGTTGAACGTATTCTCGAAGGCAAGAT
>JAQVMB010000006.1 GCA_028703835.1 Candidatus Peribacteraceae bacterium
CTGCTCGGCCTCGCGCTGCTCATCGGTTCCGTGGTGTTCGATCTCCGCGAACCCCTGCGCCACCGCTACCTCCTGACCGTGTTCCTCGGCGTGTACGTCAGCTACATGATCGCCATCGGCACCATCGACCGCGTACTGTACCTGTACCACTACTTCACGCCGCTCTTCCTCAGCTTCATCATCCTGGGTCTGGTCTTCATGGAACTGCGGCGCATCGGACCGTGGAAGCTGTCCCTCCAGGCAAAAACGTCCGCCCTGCTGGTCTTCGCGGGTTTGGTCTTCCTCGCCTTCGAATTCTACCGGCCGCTGTCGTACTACGAGCCGCTCAAGGACGAACAGTTCAACCGCCGCGCACTCCTGCCGGTGTGGGAACTCACCAACGTCCACACGGAACGGGTGAACTCGTTGGCGGTGCCTTGCAGGTAAGCTGGTGGCCGCCTTCGATTCCTTCTTGGAAGGAATTAGGGATTAGAGATTTGTGTATTAGGGACAGATTTCAGGTCTTCCTCGTAGTAATTTTTGAATCTGTTTCCAGTGTCCTAATCTCAAATATACCAATCCCTAATCCCTTACCCGTCCCCGGAAAAACCTCCGCACATACAGTCCCAGGACGGATCCCGTCATCTGCAGCGTGTCCTGCACGAGACGGACCTTGGATCCCGGCACCGCACGCCAGTGGACGGGGATTTCCGTGACGCGCATGCCGCGTCCGAGCGCCAGAGAGAGGACTTCGATGTCGAAGGCGAACCGGTCCACGCGCTGCACGGCAAAGAGCTCCCGGGACGCCGCTTCCGTGAAGAGCTTGAACCCGCACGCCGCATCCCTGATACCCGGCACGAGGGAAGAGCAGAGCGCGTGGTACGTGCGCCCCATCAGGTGTCGATAGAAGCTCATCTTGACGAGATCGCTGTCCAGCTCATGGATGCGGGAGCCGATGATGACGTCCGGCCGGTGGTCCCGAACCGCGTCGCCGAACGGCCGGAGCATCTCCAGCGGCGTCGCTCCGTCCGCGTCGTAGAGCAGGTGATATTCGCCGGACGCGCGCAGCATCCCCTCCCGCGTGGCCGCCCCCTTCCCGCGGTTCGTCTCGAACCGGATGACTTGGAGCGGGATCCTGTCCTTCCATGCCTCGACGACGGCGGCGGTCCCGTCCGCGCTGCCGTCATCAACCACGACCACTTCCTGGAGCGCGAAAGGGCTTTCTCCGCTCCCGAAGTAACGATGGATGTCGTCGAGGGTGCGGGGGAGCCGCTCCGCTTCGTTATACGCCGGTATGATGACGGAGAGATGCATGAAACTGGCGAGACAGTATACAGGGATAAATGACTTTCTGCGACTCTCCGTGCAGAATGCAGTCTCTTATCTTCACTCAATGAGCAAAGAAAAACAGCGAGGTAATGAACAGAGCTTCCAGAACAACAAACATCCACAGGATGCTCGTCCCGAAGCGGTTGAGGAGCGTGAAGCGCGTCTGCGTCCCCCGGACGGCGTAGTATGACAGCGGCACCGCGAGGAGCGGGACGTACCGGAAATCCTGCATGATGCTGAACGGATGGATGAGGCGCCCGACGAACAGGAACAGGAGCAAGCCGACGAGCGCGGCGAAGACGGGGAACGCCTCCATGAACCTCTCCCGCTTCTCCAGCCCCAAGCCGACGGCGGTGAACGCGAGACCGGCCATGCCGAAGAGGAGCATCAGGTACGTGAGGGTCGCGAGCTTCGCGTCGAAGACGTACTCGCCGAAGAACGACGACCGGAAGAGGTACTCCAGGAAATACTCCTTCTCTTCCTCGGCCCCCGTGGGGCTGTTGTACGGGTGGCGGAGGACCTGGAGCGGATGGAAGCGCAGCGTGTGGGAAACGGTATGGTTCAGCCGGAGCGCGGGATCGAGGAGATCGGCATTCCCGATGAACGACGTGTTCTCCTGCATCCGCAGGGCGTACAGCCACCCCGTCAGGGCGATGAGAATGACGAGGAAAAGCGAACCGGCGTGGAACTTTTCACGCCACGGGATCCGCTTCGCCAACAGGCAGAGCCCCGCCACCCCCGCCATCGGCAGCACCGTGTTCTTCCCCAAGATGCCCGCGCCGATGACGATCGCCGCCGCGATCCAATGCCGCGTTTTCCCGCCCTGCCACCACGCGAGGAGCAACGCGAAAGAAAGGAAGGACATGAAGCCGGCGAACGCGTCGTTGTTGATGACCGTGGTGAGGTAGACCACGCCCGGCACGGACGCGGCGAGCGCGAGGAACAGGGCGCTGTCCTGCCGACGCTTTCCCGCCCGCAGGAGACGCAGCCCGATCCAGGCCGCAATAACGAGCGTCCCGAGCGAGAGCAGAAACGATCCTTTCTGGAGATCCAGGAGCAACGTTTCGAACGAACGGCCGAACGCCTCCCCGATGCGCATCCAGAGCGCGCCGAGCGCGAAGTACAACGGCGGCTGGAAGTACTCCAATCCGCCGGCGGACACCGGCGGGACGCGGGCATGTTCGAGGAGGTAGCGGATGTAGCCGATCTCGTTGTCCCAGTCGTGCGCACGGACATAAATCAGCGTGGAGAGCAGGTAGAGCCACCGCAGGAGCACGCCGCCGGCCGCGACCGGAAACACCCACCCCAGGCGGCGCAACGCGGCGAACCGCCCGTACCACGCATGCACATACCATCCGCACAGGCTGATGCCGAGCAGCAGCAACGCCAGGAAGACGGGATCGGTGTGCGCAACATGGAGGGAGAACGCCCCCGCCCCGCCGCCGTCCCGCACCGTCGCGATGACGCGGTTCCACCCCGCCCGCAACGGCGGATCCAGGCGGATGCGCCGCGGGATGCTGTCGCAGAAAGGCGTGCCGACGGCGGCCTCTTGCCCGTTCACCTCCAGCCGCTGCATGCAATCGTCCGCGAGGAGATCGAACGCGGGCACATGGATGGCGGGCACGTACACGTCGACCGCGACGCGGAGGTCCTCGCCGCGGCTGGTGTAGACGAGCGGGAGCGAGAACGGCCGCGGCTTTTCGCCGTTGACGGCGTACAGCCCTTCGGAAAACCGCGGCAGAAGCGCCTGCGACAGGAACAGCAGGCAAAAGACGCCCGCCGCGAAGATGATCGAGCGAAGCCAGAGGGAACGATGCAGGCGCATGCGGTGTCGGTCGTGAATCACGGGGCATTGTACCCGTTTCAGGCCTCTTCTCCTAGGCGGAAAAGGCCGTTCCCCGTGGTTTGCAGCCGGGCATCATGGTACATTTTCCCCGATGCGCGCGTTGACACACACACCGTCGCGGACAATCCTCGCGGAGGCCGCCGTCCTCCTCCTCTTCGCCGGCGTCCTGGTCGCATCGTTCTTCGCCGTGAAAGACGCCACGTATTTCGGGGACGAAGGCTTTCACTTCGAACAGATCGAGCTCTTCCTGAAAGGCGAACTGCGGAACACCGGCGCCGTGACCACCATCCCCGGGCACCACGCGTTCCTGGCGCTCCTCTCCGTCCTCACCGGCCTGCGTTCGCTGCTCTTCTACCGCGCCGTCACCCTGTGCCTCGGCATCCTGTCGGTGTTCGTCTTCCATGACATCGCCCGGCGTTTGGAACCGCGGACCGCCCTCGTCCGCACCGCGCAGTACGTCTTCCTGCCCATCCTGTTCCCGTTCTTCTTCCTCCTCTACACCGACGTCCCGTCCGTCCTCCTCAGCCTCCTCGCGCTGCGTTCCCTCCTGCGGCGCCGGTACGCGGGGAGCGCGCTGTGGGGCATCCTCTCCATCACGGTCCGGCAGAACAACATCATCTGGCTCGGCTTCCTCTTCGCGCTGTTCCTGTGGCGGGAGTACGGCCGGACGCTGCTCCGTCCCCTGCCGTCCGCGCTGCGGCGCCGGCTGACCCCGTACCTTCCCGCCGCCCAGCCGCCTCTCGGACGCTTC
This sequence comes from Candidatus Peribacteraceae bacterium, assembly GCA_028703835.1. Classification (GTDB taxonomy): domain Bacteria; phylum Patescibacteriota; class Gracilibacteria; order Peribacterales; family Peribacteraceae; genus CAIKAD01. Next base: position 3,906 of record JAQVMB010000006.1, read on the forward strand.
CGCTTGGCCGCCGGATGGTTCTGGTTCCTGCTCGGCTTCGTCCTCTTCGCCGCGTTCGTCGTCTGGAACGGGGGCATCGCCATCGGCGACAAGGGAGCCCATCCCTTCCCGAACCTCCACCTGGGCAACGTCTACTTCCTCCTCTTCCTCCTCTTCTTTTTCTTCCTGCCGCTCCACCTCTTCCGGATGAAAGAAGCCGCGGCACGGCTGCGGACTTCCCGCATGCTCATGCCGCTGCTGGTCGTCGCGTTCGTCGTCTACATGTTCACCTTCGTGAACACGCACGGCTACAACCAGGACTTGTACTCCGTGTTCCTGCGCAATCGCATCCTGGTTTACTTCAACTTGTCACTGCTGCTCAAAACCGCGTTCTTCCTGCCCGTCGGCTTCGCCCTGCTCTCGCTCGCCGCCTCGCCGCGCAAGAGAACGGAATTCCTGCTCCTGCTGCCCCTCACGGTGCTCTACCTCCTGCCGTCGTGGCTCATCGAACAGCGCTATTACTTCGTCCCCTTCGTCTTCTTCCTGCTCTTCCGCGCCGGGTTGTCCCGGCGGCAGGAATGGGCGCAAGCGGCGTATTCGGTCCTGTTCACGGGAGTGATCTATTACATCGTGGCGACGAGGTACCTTTTCCTCTGATCGGTCCTGGCACCGGACAGTTCCTGGTTGCTGGTTTCTTGTTTCTGGATATACGCTTTGAGGATTCCTCCAGCAACCAGTAACCAGCAACTATTGTTCGATTCTAGAATGATCTGGTTCTTGCTATGATTCTGTCATGCCCCACCGCCTCACCCCGTTCCTGACGACCACGCTCAACGAAACCGACTTCGGTTTTTTGGGGAAGAAATATGAAGGGAAAGTCCGCGACGTCTACATGCCGGACGATACGCGGCGCATCCTCATCGCGACCGACCGCCAGTCCGCCTTCGACATCAACTGGACGACGATCCCGCTGAAAGGGCAGGTCCTGACGCAGATCAGCAAGTGGTGGTTCGACCGGGTGAAGGACGTGATGCCGACGCACGTGCTCGCGCTCCCCGACCCGAACGTGATGGTGGCGAAGAACCTGCAAATGCTGAAAGTGGAAATCGTCGTGCGCGGCTACCTGACGGGATCCACGGGCACGTCCGCATGGGTGAATTACGACAAAGGCGTCCGCAATTTCTGCGGGAACATCCTCCCCGAGGGGATGGTGAAGAACCAGAAATTCGACGCACCGATCATCACGCCGACGACGAAAGGCGAGGAGGACGAGCTGATCGACGCGAAGGGCATCGTGGACCGCGGCTTCGCCACGCAGAAGCAGTGGGACGAGATCAGTGACCGCGCCCTGGCCCTCTTCAAGAGAGGACAGGAGATCGCGGCGGGACGCGGGCTGATCCTGGTCGATACCAAATACGAGATGGGTTTCGATGCCGAGGGGACGCTGACGATCGGCGACGAGGTGCACACGCCGGACTCCTCGCGCTACTGGGTCGCCGCGACGTACGGGGAGCGGCATGCGAAGGGACAGGAACCGGAAAGCCTGGACAAGGAGTTCTTCCGCCTCTGGCTGCGAGAGCAGGGATTCGAGTACGGAGGCAAACGGCCGGAGATCACTGACGACGTGCGCATCATGCTCGCGGAAAAGTACATCAGCCTCTACGAGAAAATGACGGGCGAGACGCTTGCGATCCCGGACGGGGCGAACGTGAAGGAGAGGATTGAGAGGAATTTGAAAGCATATTTGCGCTGAATGCATCGCGCTTCCCGCGCTCCAATGCCGAAGAAACAGCCGAACAACATCAGGGTGCACGACAAGATGCAGCCGGACTACGCCTACGCCCTCACGGAGCCGGAAGGGAAGAACTTCGATCCCCGCTTCCGACCGGAGCTGACGCCGAAAGAAATGCTCGAACTGGGCGTGTTCGGCGGGAAGTACATGACGGACTGCCGCAAGGAATTCCCGGCGAGCTGGTTCGCGGAAGCGAAGCTCTGCGCGGAGAAGCATGACCCCGCGCAGAATTGCTTCGGCGTGAATGCCAGCCAACCGTTGTCAGTGTGGAGAAAGAAAGGTTGGATCCACCCCGCCGACCCGCGCGGCTGGTTCCAGTGGTATTGCCGTTATTACCGGGGCAGGCGCATGCCGGGCGAGGACGATCGGCAGATCAAGAGGTGGCTGGCCATCCGCCGCCATATCATCCAGATCGTCCGCAACTGCAGGAAAGGAGACCTGTCCTGCCGCAGGCGGCAGCGGCAAGCCGTGCTGCATTGGGCGTATGACAGTAGAGCAATGTGACATGCGTACATTTTTCATTGTGCATTTTGCATTTATTCCAAAGGAATGTTCAGCTTCCACCCGCTCCCCACTCCTGCCGTTTCGACAAACCCCTCCACCATCTCCAGCGCGAACGAAGCCGCACGCTGCGATGGATACGACAGACAAGGATCCTCCGTACAAGGCTGCATCGTCACGGCAGAAACGAACGCCCCCTCTGCGTCGAAGTACATGATGTCCAGCGGCACGAGCGTGTTCTTCATCCAGAAGGAAAGGATGCGCGGACGGTCGAAGACGAACAGCATGCCGTTCCCGATCCGCTCACGGAACATCAGGCCGCGCTCCTGCTCCTGCGGCGTATCCGCGATTTCCACGGAAAGCTCGATCCGCTTTCCCGGTCCTTCGAGAACGATGGGTTGGTATTCCCGTCCCGCACCATCGCAAGAGGAGAACAGGGCAGCCGAACAAAGTACCATCAGAACTTTACTGACCACTGACCACTGATCACTGATCGCTTTCATTTTCCTCGGAGGGCAGCGACTGCGGACGCGCGATCCGCCGCGCCGAAGACGTAACTGGCGGAGACGAGGTTGTTCGCGCCGGCCTTGCGGCAGAGCTTGGCCGTCTTGTCGTCGATGCCGCCGTCCATCTGGATCATCAACGTGGGATACTTGTTGCGCAGCTCCTCCACTTTCTCCAACACCTCCGGCATGAACTTCTGGTTGCTGAAGCCGGGATTGACGGACATGACAAGAACCAAGTCCACGGTGCCGATGACGTCCTCAATCGCGGACACGGGCGTCGGAGGATTGATGGCGATGCCGACCATGGAGCCGCCGGCGCGGATCGCCGCGATGAGCTTGCGGCGGGCGGCGGTGTCCAGGACGGTTTCGGCATGGAATGTGATGTTCTTCACGCCGAGCTTGAGGAACTCCTCGATGCGGTCGGCGGGATTGCTGACCATCAGGTGGATGTCGAGCGGCACCGCGGTCTTGAGACACTTGATCACGGGTGCGCCGAAGGTGAGGTTGGGGACGAAGTGGCCGTCCATGACGTCCACCTGGAGCCAATCCACGTGCGGCGCGATGTCATCCACGTCCTTCTGGAGGTTCGCCAGGTCGGCGGAGAGGATGGACGGCGCGATGAAGACGGGGAGTTTGGACATGGCAATAGTGTAGCAGCACTGTTCCTGTCGTGATGAATCTCGTTGCCCAAAGGATTTCAGGATTTCAAGAGTACAGGAATACAAGAAAGATTGCAGGATACCAAGATTTCAAGGTCACAAGGTTTCTGGATGGCAGCAGCAAGGATCCCTTGAAATCCTGTGATTTTGAGACCCTGAATTCTTCCCTGTATTCCTGGTGCCCTGAATTCCTGATTCCTTCCTCCTCAGAAGAACAACACCGTATACGCCGGAATGACAATCAACGCGACGATGGTGCTCGTCAGGACGATGAGGGACGCCTTCTGCGGCTGCACCCGCGCGATGACGGAGAACGCCACCGTGTTCACGGCGAGGGGCACCATGGAGAGGAGGAGCATGACGGGATGGAGCGCGGGATCGTAGAAATGGAAGAAGCGCGCGTCGAGGCGGAGCAAGCCGACGACCAGGAGCGGCCAGAGGATGAACTTCACGGCATGCGTGAAGCCGACAAGGCGCAGATCGAACGCATCGCGGCGCATGCCGGCCAGCCCCAACCCGATGACCATCATGCCCAGCACTCCGTACGCTCCGCGGACGCTCGCGATCGTATCGAAGACGGCGGCGGACGGTGCGACGTGCGCGAGCCGCAGGAAGAGACCGAAGAAGAGCGCATACATCGCGGGAAGCCGCACCACTTTGCGCAGGCTTTCGCGTATCGTGAACGTGCCGCGCGAGAGGACGAAGAACCCGACGGTGTTCTCGTACAGGATGAACCCGAGCGACCCGAGCACGAGCGGACCGAGCGCACCGGTGCCGAAGAGCGCGATGGCGACGGGGATGCCGAAGTAGCCGGTGTTCCCGTTGGCGGACGCGAACGCGGCGAGGTTCCGCGTCTCGTTGATCCAGAAGAATTTCGCACAGATGAACGACGCGATGCAGATGACCGTGCAGAGCGCCCAGAAGAAAAAAGGCAGCGAGAGCGTGGCTGCGGACAACTGCACGGAAAGCATCCCGTCCAGGATGACGATGGGGGTCAGGATGTAGATGAGGAGGAACGCGATGGAATCGCGGTGCACCTTCAGGACGACACCCGCAAACCACCCGAGGGCGATGAGCGCATACAGCGGAATGAGTTTGACGACGAGGACGAGGAAGACATCCATGGCGTCAGGCATCCAGATCGTCGATGCGGCGCTGGTGGCGGCCGCCTTCGAAGTCCGTCGTGAGGAAAATGTCGGCGAAGCGCTTCGCGTCCTCCGGCTTCGTCAGCCGCCCCCCCAGGCTCATGACGTTGGCATCATTGTGGGCACGGGCAAGCGTGGCCGTCTCGTCGCTGTAGACGAGCGCGGCGCGGATGCCGCGGACCTTGTTGGCGGCCATGGCCTCCCCGTTGCCGCTCCCGCCGAAGATGATGCCGGGAATGCCTTGCTCCAGCACCACCGCGCATCCCTTGCGCATGACGGCCGGATAATCCACGGGTTCCTCCGAAAACGCGCCTTCATCGATGACGTCCGTTCCCTTCGAAAGGAGATGCTTCTTGATCTCTTCTTTCAGCTTGAATCCGGCATGGTCGGATGCGAGGACGACTCGTTTGGGCGGTTGCATGGCAAAAGGATAGCAAAATATGAACGGAAAACGTAGAGACGCGGCATGCCGCGTCTCTACACCATCCATTCATTCGTCCATACGCTATCCTTTTGCCGTCATCGGTGTATCGTTTTCATCGATTCCCCCCTTCCCATGCCAGTCTTCGTCCCCGTCGCCATCATCGTCCTCGTCCTGGTCATCGTCTGCATCCGGCAGATCAACCAGTACGACCGCGGCATCGTGTTCACCATGGGCAAGTTCAGCACCATCTGGCAGCCGGGATGGCACATCCTCATCCCCGTCTTCCAACGGCTCATCAAGGTGGACGTGCGCGTGAAGGCGGTGGACGTGCCGGACCAGGAAGCCATCACGAAGGACAACATTCCCATCCGCATCAACGCCGTGATCTACTACAAGGTGCAGGACGCGGCGAAGGCCGTGATCGAGGTGGAGGATTTCTTCAACGCCGTGTCGCAGCTGGCGCAGACCACCATGCGCAACGCCGTCGGCGAGGTGGTGCTCAATGAACTCCTCGCGAACAAGCAGGGCGTGAGCGAAAACATCAAGAAAGTCGTGGACCGCGTGTCCGACGCCTGGGGCATCGACGTGCAGTCCGTGGAGCTGAAGGACATCATTTTGCCGGAGAGCCTCAAGCGCACCATCGCGAAGGTGGCCGAGGCGGAGCGCGAGAAGCAAGCCGTCATCATCAATTCCGAAGGGGAAGTCGGCGCGGCGGCGAACATGGCCAAAGCGGCCGAAATACTGGCGACGACGCCGGGCGCCCTGCACCTGCGCACGCTCCAGAGCATCAACGACCTCAGCTCGGACCAGTCGAACACGACGGTGTGGATGATTCCGGTCGAGGCCTTGAAGGCGTTGGAGGGGCTGGCGAAGAAGTGATGTCATTGAACGGAAATTGTAGAGACGCGGCATGCCGCGTCTCTACATCATCCACACCATCGTGTTCTTTGCTATGATCGTGCCATGCCGAAACACCTCCTCATCGCCGCGAATTGGAAAATGAACCCCGCCCCCGCGGGCTTCGACACGCCGGATTCCCCGTACCGCCCGCGGACGGACGTTGACGTCGTCGTCTTCCCGACATTTCTCGACCTGGAGAAATGCATCGGCGCCGGCCTGGTGACGGGCGGGCAGTGGGGCGATCCCAAGCCTTCGGGCGCCGCCACGGGCGACATCAGCATGGCCATGCTCAAAGACATGGGATGTTCCTCCGTCCTCTGCGGCCACAGCGAACGTCGCAAATACCACCATGAAGACAACGCGTTCGTCGCCGAGCAAGTGCAGGCGGCATTGGATGTCGGATTGATGCCGATCGCCTGCATCGGGGAAACGGAGGAGGAACGAAGCGCGGGGAAGGAGAAAGAAATCGTGCAACGGCAACTGTCCGCCCTCCCCGACGGCGTCACCGTCATCGCCTATGAACCTGTGTGGGCGATCGGCACGGGGAAAAATGCAACGCCCGAACAGGTGGAGAATATGCACGCTTTCATCCGCACGTTGCGTCCGTCCGCCCGCCTCCTCTACGGCGGCTCATTGAACGAGAAGAACGCGCAGGAATTATTGGCGCTGCGGGATGTCGACGGCGCCCTGGTCGGCGGCGCTTCCCTCAAGGCCGCTTCCTTCCGCGGCATCATCGGGGTCGCGGGCGACCTCTGCTGAAACAGACGCCTCCAGCACCGCCTGCCCGAGCACGCCGTACCATACGATCCACACGCAGAACGCCGCCGCACGCACCGTCGAGGCAAGGAAGGCCGCCGGCAACGGCGCAAGGAAATGGCGCAGCAGCACGCCGCCGAGGAACGTCAGGACGGCCAGCGCCAGCGCCGCCGATACCAGTTCGACGGTGAAAGACCACCGGAATCCCCGCGTTTTCTCCCTGCTCCCGGAAAGGCTTTCGCGCACCCCCCGACCGTCGATCAGGAGCAGCGGCGCGACGGCGTAGCGGGGAGCCCGGAACAGGAACAGAAGCACCCCGGCCATGGAGAGCAGCAGGAGTTCCTCGCCCCAAGCGGCGAAAAACAGCTTTCCCAGAAAGACGAACACGAGCGGCACCCATATCCAGGATGCCGCGACCAACCGGACGCAGAGCCGGAGCGCAGGTCCGAGCAGGCGGGGAATAGCCGCCACCGCCTGCCGGGACGGATCATCGCGGCGAAGGAGAGACAGGATGAACACGCCGCCGAAGAGATACAGCAGAACCGCTCCCGCCGCATGAAGAAGCACGAACGGCGCCACCACGGCCAGGAACCGGAGCGACTGCGCGCGCGCCAGCAACCGCCCCTCCCCGCCCACCCACTCCGCCAACCGCAAGAGCACGTCATCCGGCCGGAGAACAGACCAGTCAGACAATCCTTCGTACATCCGAAAATCCATCATCGCCAGGGAATGGAAGTACCCCACCATGCCGGCCTTCGCGCCATCCAGGAAAAAGAACAACGCTCCCAGGACGAGCACGCCGCAAGCAAACGCCGCCCGTCTCGAACGGAACGCCGTCCGCGCACCGTCCCAAACGCCTCCGAAAGACCATGGCCGTACTGAATACACAAAGAATATACTATCCAACTTTGAATGCATTTGTCCATTATTTCGACATGAAAAACTACCGCGCGGCAAGCTGCCGCGGTATCCGGCGAAAGAAGAACATCCAACCCCTCCCCGTCATGGGGAGGGGTGCGACCCCGCCGACGCGGGGGAGCGGGGTGGGGTAGAAAACAGCGTCATGGTCCCGCGGGAAAACAAGGAACCGAAGCAAGCTTCGGGGTATCGAACCAAAGGGAATGAGACAATCCATCACCGTCCGCCGAACACCCACTGGAACGTACGGCCGCTGTCATGGCAGGCAACCAGGCACTGGAGTTTTGTCGGCCCCATCCCCACGCCGTCCTGCACGTCCAAACGTTCCAGGGACTGCCTCCCCCGCACGTCCAGCCCCCATGGTATGCCGGGATCGGTGGACCGCAGCGAGAGGATCGCTTTGCCCATGCCGCGGAGCGTCAACGTCCCCCGCACCGACACGATGGAGCCGCTCCCCACGCGCAGGGTGTCATTTTTGGAGACGATCTTGTTGAGATGGTAAAAATCGATCTTCCCCACGATGCTCTGCCCCGTGCCGTCCATCGTCACCGTCCCCATGCGGGCGTCAAAGACCGCCTTGGGGTGCTTGCGGATGCTGCCGCCGAGCACCAGGTTCATGGGTGCGATGAAAGACCCCGTCATGATGTCCAACGTGCCGTTGACGCGCAGGGAATTGCCGTTCCCTTCCGCGCGCACCGTGCCGCCGTCCACCGTCAGGTTCGTGAATGACTTCGTGCCGCCGGCAGCCAGGAACAACAGGCCTTTCTTCAGCACCGTGTCCCGCAAGACGGTGAGGAAGCCGTTCGCCATGAACGCCCCGCCCCTGATCTCCACGTTTCCCGCGGTGAGAATGGCGGGATACTGGAGCAGCACCGCACCCGTTTGCACCGTCAACGTGCCGGCCACCGTCGTCCCTTGGCCGACCACGAACGTATCCCCCCCTTCCTGCGGGCGAAACTGCAGGTCCCCGAACCGGCGGGTACGCAGGACGAACATATCCGCTTTTCCGTTCTTCTTCCCGGCCAGCACCCAGGTGCCGTAGCTTCCGCCGGCATCGGCTGACAATTCATCCACGTAGACATTCTCCGACCCCTGCATCAGGACGGTCTTTTCATTCAGGATGGATCGGGAACGCAGGTCGAATCCCGCGAGGTCCAGCGTGGTGTTCCGCACCGTCACCCGATCCTCCACGGCCAGGTGGGCGGAAAGGGCGTACGTGGCGGTAGGATTGTTTTTGGTCCGCGTGAGCAGGAGGCGATGGTACGGTATCCGTTCCGGGACGAGACAGATCGGCAAAAGGGCTCCCGGAACACCCGAGAACTCCCACGCACCACCCGACTGCCACGACCCTGCGTTCACGGCCTCGCGACATTGCAGGCGCACCGTTCCCTCATTGAAAAAACTTCCCCGCACGGTCAGGCTCCGTCCGTTCAAATCCAGAACGGCTCCCGTCAGAATGGAAAGATTCGCCACATTGATGTCGGAAGTGAGCACGGGCATTGTCTTTTTCCCGCGGATGGTCACGATGCTGTCGTAATCCGGCACCTTCTTGGGCTTCCAGTTGTTCTTGTCGAACCAGTTATCGGACTTATCTCCCGTCCATACCGCCCCTTCCACCGTGATCACCGCCGCCGGAGAAAAGAACGGCAATCCCCGTCCTGCGAGCAGGAGCACCAGGAGCAACAACCCCCCCAAGGCGGTCAGGAGACGGAACCGGGACGGCCCTTTCGCTTTCGGCTTCGCGATACCCTTGGTGCGGCGCTTCGCTTGCTTCACGATGATCCATGATACGGGACTGTCCCCGCAAAAACCGCTTGCGCGGGATCGCCGTTCTCCTTCCTTTCGCTGAAAACGCATCGCACGGCGCAGGAAGAATACAAGGTATCAAGGTTTCAAGAATTCAAGGAAGGATCCAAGAAACCAAGGTTCCAAGGATCAAGGAATCCTTGAAATCCCGGCATCCTGATGCCTTCCCTGTATTCCTGCAATCCTGAAATCTTGGATTCCTACCCTCCGCAGCCGCGAAGGGTTGTGGTTCCCTTCATTGCACCAAACTCATCCACCATCCTTCGCCCGCACATGGAACGTTGCGCCGGGGTGGGTGGGTATGACAGGACGATCCAATATAATAGGTTCGACACAATTGTCAGCCTTTGGTAGGCTCTTGCCCTGCCGGAGGGAAAAAAGACGTTCTTACCCCTCGCAGAACCCCCTGTTCTTTCCACCGTCACTTTCCGCCCGAAATGCCGCTGTAGCTCAGCTGGTAGAGCAACGGTATCGTAAACCGTGGGTCACCGGTTCAAATCCGGTCAGCGGCTCCATCATTCGCTTCGCTCATGCCGTCGCCGCGCTGCGGCGCGCGGCCTTTTCTTATGGGGGAAAGGGCTCCCCAACCCCCCCCTCCGTGGAAGCAATGATCGGTCCCGAATACGCTCCCATGAAGGAGCTCCATTTTTTGCGGGGTTGGTACACTCCCTGCATGCAACACCGGGAAGCAGCCCTCCTCTGGTCCCACCTCAACGTCCTCACGAAGGAACGTTATGACGCGCTGATACGGGTGTACGGCTCTTTGGACGATGCCGCGAAGCACTTGGGGGAAGAAATGCTCCGGGGACTGGGATGCCGGCAGGACACCGTCATCAATGCCATGCTGCGCCTGGAGGAATTCGACGCCGCATCGTATCAGCGTGAGCTTGAGAAGAGACATCTGCAGTTCCTGGAATGGACGGACGAACGTTACCCCTCCCGCCTGCGGGAGATCGGGGACCCGCCGCCGTTCCTCTACGCACGGGGCGACCTTTCGATCCTCGGCCAACCCTGCCTGGGGCTGGTGGGGACGCGGAACATGAGCGGGTATGGGAAGCGCGTCGCGGAGACCTTCGTCCCGCCCGTCGTGGCGGCCGGCGTCGTGACCGTCAGCGGCCTGGCCGAAGGCATCGACGCCGCCGTGGCGGAGGAGACGCTCCGGGCGGGCGGCCGCACCGTGGCGGTGCTGGGCCATGGCTTGCACATGATCTTCCCGAAGAGCAACGAGCGCCTGGCGGACGAGATCACGAAGGGCGGAGGCTTGCTCCTCACGGAATTCCCGCTGCGGGCGGAGACCGGCAAATACACGTTCCCCGCGCGCAACCGGATTATCGCCGGGCTCTCCCTCGGCACCGTCGTCCTGGAAGCGCCCGAGGGCAGCGGCGCCATCATCACGGCGGAACTGGCGCTGGAGTACGGACGCGATGTCTTCGTGGTGCCGGGGCAGATCTTCGATCCCAACTACGCCGGATCCCACGCGCTGCTGGCGAAGGGGACGGCGATGCTCGTGACGTCCCCGACGGAGGTGCTGCGGGAAATCGGCGTCGTGGCTCCGGCGGAGGGGAAAACCCTTTCTTCCTTCGTCCCGTCGACGCCCGAGGAGAAAACGGTGTTTGCCGCCCTCACGACCATGCCTCAAGAAATCGATGCACTGGTCGGAAAGACAAAAATGGATGCGGGACGACTCAATGCCGTCCTGACCATGATGGAATTGTCCGGAGGAGCGAAGAACATCGGAGGGGGGTTGTGGGTCAGAACCTGAGAACGGGAAATTGCATTTTTTATGTATTTTATTATAATAACAATGTGACTTGTCTCCTCTCCCCCGGTTCTCGAGCGGTTGTGGAAGGTTCATTCACGCAGGAAACCCCCCCTTCCAACGAGGAAAGAAGGGTCATGCATGCACTGAGACTGAGCCGTTTGCTTCCCCGGCAACGCCTCCTCATTCACGCTTACGAAGAGATGGGCATTCCCCTGTCGGAACAGTGGACGGCTTGGCAGGAATCGCAACAAATCCGAAACAGCGCCGGAAGGCCGACATTTGAAAGGACGTTCTTCGAACATCTGGAAGGCGACCTTGCGATTCAAAGGGAAGCACAAGCGCACATCACGGAAGGCAGGGCCGCCACGCGTGCGGACGCGATGCAATTGATCGCACGCGACCATGCGGAAACATATGAGGAGATCAGGCGGCATCTGCGGAAAAAGCCCCGGTAAGAGGCAGCTATTGAAGGGGCCTGTCCGGAAAGAACCCGGGGGGCTGGACGTCACAGAAGACGCATTGTTATTTCTTCCCCCCCTTTGCCATGAGAAAAATCGTCATCGGAACCGGCTTGCTCGCCGGAGCCGCCCTCATCGTCCCCGCCCTCGCGCAGGTGGGTGAGAACGGAGATGTGACGGCGCAGGCCGACATGTCCTCATCCGTCTCCTCCGTGATGGCAGACGACGACTTCCAGGGCATCTTCGACTCCTTCACGGGCACCGGAGCCAACGCGGACAGTTCCGTCTCCGACATGAGCAGTAGCAGCAGCGTCAGTTCCGTCGCGGGCGCAGACCGGTCGGACGATACGGGCGGATTCCTGTATGAAGAGGAAGACATGACGCCCGAAGGCTTGCCGGAGACCGGCCGTGGCGGCATGGCACGCTGACCGTTCCGTCCATTCCCGACGCAAGGATGCACTCTTTCCTGCTCCGCACCGAACGGCGCGGGCGGCTCCTCCTCGCTGCGGCCGTCGTGGGCGCGGCGGGGATGACCGCCGCTTGGCAACTCCCCTTCCTCCCGCCGGAAACGCCGGCGCCCCTGACCGCGGCATGGTCCGACCCGGCGGCTTCCCTGCCGCTGCGCGTTTCGTTCCTGCACCCCGCCGAACCCGCGCGGCTCCTCATCCCCCGCCTGGGCGTCGATGCGGCCGTGGAACACGTCGGCATGACGCCGGAACGGGACATGGACGTGCCCGCGGATGATGGGAATGTGGGTTGGTACCGGCTCGGCCCGCGGCCGGGCGAGCGGGGCAATGCCGTCCTCGCCGGGCACCTGGATTCCCAAACGGGACCCGCGGTGTTCTGGGAGCTGGCGGATTTGCACGAGGGTGACCGCGTCCTCGTGGTCGATGCCGAGGGCAGGGAATGGCCTTTCACCGTACGCGAGAGCGTGCGGTACCGCGACGACGACCCGCCTCTGCAACGCATCTTCGGCTGGTCGGGCGTGCCCCGCCTCAATCTGATCACGTGCGGTGGCGCATGGGACACCGGCATCGGGAGCTACGAAGAGCGCCTCGTGGTCTTCACCGAACCGGCATGGTAATGCGTGAAAGTGACACCTACCGTTGGAGAGCGCGTAATGCTTCCCGTGCCGGCGCATATTCCTGAAGCCGCAGGAGATGCTCCAATTGGCCTTGCGCCTCCTTCCGCTTGCCCTGCTGCAAAAGAGCGATGGAAAGGTTATACCGCGCCTCAGGCGAGAGAGGATCACACCGCACGGCCTCACGCTCATCGGCCTCCGCCTCGGCGAAATGGCCGCTGCGCAGCAGGAGCGACCCACGGTTGAGGAGAGCTTCCGCGTAGCATGGCTTGCGTTCGATCGCCTGCGTGAACGCTTCGTACGCGTCATTCGCCCGCCCCTGTCCCGCGTACACCAGCCCGAGCCCCATGTACGGCTCGCCGCTCCCGGAACCCGTCTTCAACGCCTCGTCGTACGCGGCCAGCGCCTCGGAAATCATCCCTTCTTTCCGGTACACGGCGCCCAGGTTGCTCCATGTCTTCGGATCGGGACGCACGGCCAGCGCCGCACGGAACTCCGCGATCGCCTCATCGGACATGCCGCGCCGGCGCAGCGCATTCCCGATGTTGTTATGCGCCATGAACGAATCCGGGTAGGAATGCAGGACATGCCGGAAAAGCGTTTCGGTGTCCTTCCAAACCAGTGACTGCCCGTGCGCCTTCCATGAGAGACCGGCGAGCGGCAGAACCATCAATGCCGCTGTCGCGACGGCGCGTAAAGGCAGTGACCGGCGCGCCGCCAGTGCGTCCCACAATACCGATCCGATCAACAGCACCAGCCAAAGAACACCGACGGACGGGAGGTAGGCATACCGGTCCGCTCCGAGGAGCAGGAACTCCCCGCGCGCCAGGTTCGGAACCGTAGGCACGAGGAAGAGAAGGAAGAAAAGCATCCCGAAAGCGATGTCCCTGCCAACACGAAGCGACAGGATGACCAAACCGCTGAAGACAAGCAGGACGGCCGCCGGCACGAGGAAAGCGGGCGTGAAGGGCGTGAGAGGCCCCGTATACGGATAGAGCGCAGAGAATGAAAACGGCCACAAGAACTGTGTCAGGACGAATACAGGATTCTGCAATGCCAACAGCACTTTCGGCAGCAGGGACGTGGACTCCAGCGTCGTCTGCTTCCCGAAGAGCGCCACAATGCCGAAGAGCAACGCAAGAGCGAAGAAGGGAACCGTCTCCCGCCAGGCCTCCCGCCATGGCCGCCGCTCCCGCCAAGCGAGGAGCAGCAAAAGGACCGGCAACCCGATGACGGTGACCTTGGACAGGAGCGCGCAGAGGAACAGCGCGACGCTCCCCGCGTAGAGCCGCCTGTCATCGCCCTGCCGGTAGGAAAGGAACGCGAGAAGCGATGCGAGAAAGAAGAACCCCGAGAGGACGTCCTTACGGGACGACACCCATGCCACGGCTTCGGTATGCAGCGGATGGACGAGGAACAGGAGGCCGGCAAGGAGCGCGATGCCTTTCTGCCCCTTCGTGAGCAGGAGAAACAGCCACGCCGTGAGCAGGGCGTTGAGCGTGTGGAGCAGGAGGCTGTGGAAGTGGATGACGGAGGGGCTTCCGCCGAAGAGGAAGTCGATCTGGTAGCTGACGAACGTCAGCGGGATGTAAAGCTCCGGATCGAAGTGGGTGAAGACGTATCCCAGCGTCTCCGCATTGATGGACCGGACGGCGGGGTTCTCCGTGACCAGGAGCCCGTCGTCCCACCGGACGAAGCCGTTTTGCAGCGATGAGCCGTAGATCAGGAAAGACAGGACGAAGAAGCCCGCAATCACGCCCAGAGCCATCCGCCGGGAGGGGAAACTTTCCGTGCTCACCCGCCGATTCTAGACGAGAAGGAGGGGAGAAGAGAGAAGAAGATGGCAGGAGAGACTACTTCGGGGGGTCATGCAAGACTTCTCCGCTTCGGGCAGGGCTCAACCCCTTCCGCAAAACACGGATTTTTGGTATCATGTCTGGATTTCACAAACACACCCACACCTACCCATGACGATCGAAGCCTGCATCGCCCACGCCATCCGCTCGGACTTGGACATCATGGAAGCCCTGCCGGAAGTGACGGACATCCCCGTGGAGGAACTGGAGCCCTACGTGGAGCGCTACGTCGTGAAAGTCCAGGAATCCCTCCGGAACGTCATTGCGCACTGCGGAGAGCCCTATCTGCGCTCCCGCGACGCCGCGGGTCTCTGCGCCACGTGCCTGGAAGCGGGCGTCTCCATCCCCGCCTCGATGCTCCTGAAGATGTGCCAGACCATCCTGCAACTCTCCACCCTCGACGCGAAGTTCATCTTGGATACGGAGGACGGGAAGAGCCTGTATTACGTCAAATTGGTGCTGGCGTGAGGCTCACGCCTCAATCGCAATCGCAGCTTCCCCCCCCCAAGGTTCCTTTGAACCATTTTTCTGGTTGTTCCTTTCTTTCTTTTTGCAGAGTCGTCCTGAAATTGAATCCCAAGACTATTGAGCATCGCATCTTTTGGCTGTTTCTCGTTTTCCTTTGTCGGAGGAGGAGGGAACCTTGTCCGGTTCCCTTCCCCCTCCGACACCACCCTTACCCTCCTGACCGGGCAGAGCGACTGCCTGCTGGAAACAAAGGCTTGTGCCCTTTGCTGGTCGCTTGAGATTTTGTTTCTGTTTTGTAGAAAACAAACAATCAACATTCCCCTTCTCCTTTCCTTCGATGCTCTTGCAGGAACAAACAATGCCGCCCTGCTATTTGAGCGTGGAAGGAGAAGGGGGCAGGGGATGAGGTGAAACAAAACAACGAACAGGAACCAATCCTCGGCTTCTTCGGCTTCCTCGGAATCGTCGGAATCCTCCGTTCACCGTTTCTGCCACTGCGGCGCACGGCGGGCGCGCTTGAGGCCCGGCTTCTTGCGTTCCTTGATGCGCGCATCGCGGCGCAGGAAGCCTGCGCGCTTCAGTTCCACGCGGAATTCCGGGTTGAAGAGCAACAGGCCGCGGCTGATGCCGTGGCGCAATGCGTCCGACTGTGCGGTCTTCCCGCCGCCCAGGATCATCGCTTCGATGTCGAAGGATGCCTTCGTGTTCGTGAGGACGAGGGGGGCGAGGGCGTTCTCCAGTTGGAAAGGCGTATCGAAGTACTCCTTCATCTTCATGCCGTTCACCGTCACTTCCCCGGAGCCTTCCTGGAACAATTTCACGTTGGCGATGGCAGTCTTGCGCTTGCCGACGCAGCCGAAGTATTGGCGCTTCTTCTCGGAATTCATAGGTCGAGCTTGAGGGAAACGGGCTTTTGGGGAGCGTACGGATGCTCCTCACCCTTGAAAATATGGACACGCTTGATGAGCTGCAGCCGCTGGCGGTTGCGGGGCAACATGCCGTACACGGCTTGGCGGAGGATCTCCTCCGGCTTCTCGTCCAACATCGTTTTCATGGTCTTCGCATGCAGGTGGCCGATGTACCCCGAATGCTTGTAGTACATCTTGTTGAGGAGCTTCTTGGGGTGCGCCTCTATCTTTTCGGCGTTCAGGATGATCACCTGGTCACCGCAGATCTGGTGAGGCGAGAACGTGGGCTTGTGCTTGCCGCGAAGAATATGCGCGACTTTGGCGGCAATGCGTCCGGGCACCTGCCCTGCGGCATCGACGATGAACCATGCGGGAGCCGAAACGGGAACGGTAGTGGTCTTCATGCGTTCTTGGAGGAAACCGAGGAAGCCGAGGAAGCCGACGCAACCGAGGACTGCTTCTCCTTCTTCGGACTCCTCGGATTCTTCGGTTTCTTCGGATTCTTCTCGTCGGAAGCGGGCGCAGCGGGTGCCATGTTCGCATCAATCAATTCAAGGGTCACCAGCTTCGCTCCGTCTCCCGCGCGGCTGCCGAGCGGCACGATGCGCGTGAAACCGGAAGGACGCTTCTGGTAGCGGTCCTTGAGCACCTCCATCGTCTTGCGGCAGGCGTTCTTGTGCGTGACGACGGCATTGATGTAGCGAATCGCGACATGCGGCTGGCGCGTCTTCGCGACCGCAATGATGCGGTCCACGATGGGGCGAACCACCTCCGCGCGTTTCTTCGTCGTGCGGACGGACTCGTAGAGCAGGAGGGACGTCACGAGATTGCGCTGCAGCATCTTGCTGTGCGAGGGCTTGTAGCGGAGCCGGAGGCGGGAAAGGCGGTGTCGCATGGGGGGACGGAGTGTGCAGGAGAAGGGGTCAGCTGTCCATGGATTCGTCGGCGAGCTTCAGGCCGCGGTCGCCGAGGGTTTTCTTGACCTCATCGAGCGCCTTGGCGCCGAAGCCGCGGAAATTCGAGAGCGTTGCTTCCGTGCACTTCGTGAGCTGTTCGATGGATCCCACGCCCGCGTTGATGAGGGCGTTGAGGGTGCGGGGCGAGAAATTGAGGATTTCGATGGGCGTGTAGCTTTCCTTGACCGGCGCGTGGCCGGCCTCTTCCGGCACCTGCTGCGCGCTGGCACGGCTGAAGTCCGCCATGAATTCGGGCTCCACCACCCTCTTGTCCGAGGCGAAGTATCCGAAGTAGCTCTGCAGGAGCTGGGAAGCGAACTGGACGGCTTCCTCGGCCGTGAGGGATCCGGACGTCTCGACGTCCATGATGAGCTTCTCCAGGTCCGTCCGCTGGCCCACGCGGGCAGCTTCGACGTCGAAACGGACTTTCAGGACCGGGCTGTAGATGGCATCGATGTAGATGAGGCCGGGCTCGTTCTGCTTCTTGTTCCGCTCGGATGCGGGAACGTACCCCACCCCCTTCTCCACCGTGATCTGCACTTCCAGGGCCGCGCCCTTCTCCAGGGTCGCGATAACGAGATCGGGGTTGAGCACCTCGATGTCGGACGATACCTCCAGGTCCTTCGCGGTGACGGTCCCCGGGCCCTTGGCGTCGAGGCGGATCACCTCCGGCTCCTTGCTGTGCTTCCGCAGCTTCAAGCCTTTGAGGTTGAGAGCGATGTCCAAGACGGATTCATGCACGCCCTTCACCGTCGTGTACTCGTGCTGTACGCCCGCGACGCGAATGGACGTGACGGCGGCGCCGGGAAGGCTGCTGAGGAGCGTGCGACGCATGGCGTTCCCGAGCGTCATCCCGTACCCAGGAGGCAACGGAGTGATTGCGAAGACCGCATGACGGTCATCGCCCTTCTTCACCGGCGTGACGGTGAAGGCGGGGAGCCCGATTTCTTCCTGGATGATATGCATAGAAGAAAAGGAAAAGAGGGAGACGGGGAGGGAGAGCCCTCCGCGGGGAAAATCAGGTGCGGGAATAGAACTCAATGATCTGGCGGACGTCGACGGCCTGCTCGGCATGCTCCGGCCCGGGCAGCGCCGTGACCTCCACCTTCAACGCGGCCGCATCCGCCTTCATCCAGTTGGGCGGCAGGTATTTCTGGTGGGCGTCGATGATGGGGCCGAAAACGGGGGACGCCTTGCTGCGCGCACGCGCCGTGATGACGTCGCCCGGCTTCACGAGATAGCTCGGAACCGTCACGCGGCGGCCGTTCACCAGGAAGTGACCGTGTCCCACGAACTGCCGCGACTGGAAGCGCGTCTGTGCGAATCCCGCGCGATAGATGAGATTGTCGAGGCGGCGCTCGAGGAGCTGCTTCAGGTGGTCGCCGGTCTGGCCGGAAACCTTGGTCGCCATGGCGTAGTACCGGTGGAACTGTTTCTCCGAAAGCCCGTACATGTCACGAGCCTTCTGCTTCTCCTTCAGCTGTACGGAATACTCCGACGGCTTGCCGCGCTGCGAATCCCGCGGATCTTTGCCGGGTCCGTAGGGCTTCCGCTGGAGGATCTTGTCGTACTTGTCGGAACCGTAGAGGTTCACTCCATGCCTGCGGCAGCGCTTCGCCTTGGGTCCTGTGTACTTCATGGAAGAAAGGAAGAAATATCGGAGGAAATCACACGCGCCTGCGGCCCGTGGGCCGGCAACCGCCGTGAGGAATGGGCGTCACGTCAATGATGGATTCGAGGTTGATGCCGGCGCCCTGGATGCCGCGGATGGCCTGTTCGCGTCCCGGGCCGAGACCCTTCACCTCCACGTCCACCGACTGGATGCCGTAAGGCTTCACCTTGCCCGCCGCCGTCTCGGCCGCGACCTTGGCCGCGTACGGCGTGGACTTGCGGGTGCCCTTGAAGCCGGCGGCGCCGGAGGAGCACCAGCCCAGCACGTTGCCGTCCGCATCCGTGAACGTGACGATGGTGTTGTTCTCGGATGCGTGGATGCACACGCGTGCGCGGGGCACGGTGCGCTTCACCTTCTTCTTACGCACGACGGGGCCTTTCTCGGCGGCAGCCGTGTCGGCTCCCGTCTCGGGCGTTGCCGGCCTGTCCTCCGCAGCTTTAGCGGAGGAGGATGCCTTCTTGTCTTCAGCCATGGGAATCAAAGGAAAAGCAAAGGAAGGAAATACATCATGTCTTGGTCAGCACGGTGCGGCCGGACGTACCCGTCTTCTTCTTGCCGCGCTTGGTGCGCGCGTTGCGGCGCGATGTCTGCCCGCGCACCGGAAGCTTGCGGCGATGTCGGTACCCGCGCCAGGTGCCGATATCCTGCAAGCGCTTGATATCCATCGAGATCTTGCGGACCAATTCGCCTTCCGTCAGCTCCTGCTCCACGCGGGCGCGGATGCGCGCTTGGTCGGTTTCCGAGAGGACGTCGGCTTTCGTGTCGAGGCCGATGTGCAACTCGGCGAGGATGCGGCGGGCGAGGGATCGCCCGATGCCCTTCACCTGCGTGAGGGCGATTTCGATGCGCTTATTGCCGGGAAGGACGACACCGGAGATACGAAGCATAATCAGAGGGAAGAGAGCTGAATTATCCTTGCCGCTGCTTGTGGCGCGGATTCTTGCAGACGATGCGCCGTATCACCTTGCCCTTGCCGTTGCGGCGGAGGACGAGGCGGCAATCTTTGCAACGCGGCTTGCAGGAGGGTCGGACTTTCATGCGGAGGGAGGAGTCGGAGGAGGCGAATCGGGAGCGGGAGCGGCGCCCGGAGCGCCGTGGGAAATCGTGGAGGGTTGGGAAGCAAGGAAACGATAGACGATACGGCCCTTTTGCAGATCGTAGGGGGTCATCTCGATCTTCACTCTGTCCCCGGGGAGGATGCGGACCCGATGGACCCGCATGCGACCTGCCAGGTGGCAAAGAAGCACATGATCTTTCGCCTGTTCACTGGTAACGCGGACTTTGAACGTGGTGTTGGGATAGGATTCTTCCACAACGCCGAGCAATTCAATT
The DNA here is from genome assembly GCA_028703835.1 of Candidatus Peribacteraceae bacterium. Classification (GTDB taxonomy): domain Bacteria; phylum Patescibacteriota; class Gracilibacteria; order Peribacterales; family Peribacteraceae; genus CAIKAD01. Next base: position 23,785 of record JAQVMB010000006.1, read on the forward strand.
ACATCCTTAGACACAGATAAACGGAGGGTCAAGAGCCGAATGATCCTACAGACGAGTTTACGCATCAGCAAGCCTCTGCTCCACTCTTTCCCCCAAAAGAGCAAAAATAGTCTTGCATAAAGTATGAAATGTTTTACTTTTACATAATTATACCCTCAGGCAAGGATTTCATGCCCTTCCGGCAACACGAGCACCGTATGCTCGAAATGAGCCGCGACGGCGCCGTCCCTCGTATGGATCGTCCAGCCGTCATCCCCTTCGCGGATCGCGTCGCTTCCCATCGACGTGATGGGTTCGACGGCCAAGAGAGTATAGGCGGGCACCATCGGGCCCGTGTGCGCCTCTCCGACGTTGGGGATGTCGGGATACTGGTGCAAGGTTTTCCCCAACCCGTGCCCCGTGAGGGCGTAGACGCACTTGAAGCCCGCCCCCTCGACACTGTGTTGCACGCGGGATGAAATGTCCCCCACGCGAATGCCGGATCGGATGATGGCGCACGCGTCTTCCAGCGCGCGCGACGTGGCCGCGACGAGTTCCGCCGCGCGGGGCGACGCATCCCCCGCGATCACCGTCCTGCAGGCATCGGTGCAGATGCCGCCGAAGAAAACGCCGCAATCGAGGCCGATGACATCGCCCTCCTTAACAATGCGCGCACCCGGGATGCCGTGGACGCACTCGTCATTGACGGAGACGCAGAGCGACGCGGGGTACCCGTGGTATCCCTTGAATGCCGGCTCTCCCCCATGCGAGCGAATGAAGTCCTCCGCGATGCGGTCCAGCTCTCCCGTCGTCACGCCCGGAACCGCACGGCGGGACACTTCTTCCAGGCAGGAACGGAGAATGCGGCCGCTTTCGCGAGCCGCTTCCATTTCCGCCGCCGTCAGGATTTGAAAGCGGGACATGGACGAAGTGTACCCCTGCCCCTGACCTGTTGCATATCGGAGGATATTCGCATGAGTTCGCCGGTTGCTGGTTCCTCGTTACTGGATAGGAACTCATCGAAGGCACATCCAGAAACCAGCAACCAGGAACTAGAAACTTACTGAAGCTTCTCCACCACTCTTTCCAAATCCCCATACACTTCATCGATACCCCTGCTCCCGTCGATCTCCGTCACGATCCCTCTCTTCGTATAATCGGCGATCACGGGGAGCGTCTTGTCCACGAATGTCTTCATGCGGCGACGGATGGTCTCTTCGTTGGCATCGTCCGCACGTCCTTCGATTTTCGCGCGCCCCAGGATGCGCCGAACCCCTTCCTCGGGGTCGAGGAGCAAATGGATCCCGCGGAAGTCCCTCCCCACCTCCCGCATCACCCCGTCGAAATCGCGCTGCTGGTCGGCATCGCGGGGAATGCCGTCGAAGAGAATCTTCTGCGTCTTCGGACGCTGGAGAATGGCTTCCTTCACCACCTGCATGATGATCCCGTGCGGCACCAGCTTCCCCTGGTCGATGTAGGACTTCACGGTTTGTCCCAGCTCCGAACCAAGTGCTGCGATCTTCCGCAGCTCGCCCCCTGCCTCGAAGATGTCGTAGCCGAATGCGGCCGCAAGACGCTTCGCCTGCGTGCCTTTGCCGGAGCCCTGAATCCCAAAGAGAAGCAAATCCATATGTCGGGAGAGTAACGGCATCGCCGTCATCATGCAAAGCCGCTTACACCCCACACGTCATCGGAGAACGAAACGCAGACCCTTCAAGGGAAAAATATGCCGAAGCGGCTGTAGACTGTGCGCATTCCCCCTCCCCGCATGTTCGCACATCTCAAGAAGTGGCCGAAATGGCTCAAAGGCATAACCGTCGCTCTCGCCACCCTCTGGGTGCTGCGCATGATTCCGCTCCTCATGGCGGGCTTCTCGTGTTCCTTCGGCGATGCGGATCCGGACGTGTCCTGCGGCCTTCTCTGGCTCTCCGGCCTCGTTTCCGCCCTCGGCGTCGCGGTTATCCTGGCCGCCGGCTGGCTGGCCTTCTTCCTCCTCGCATTCGAAGGGAAGCGTGCGGACCATGAGTGGAAGACGTGGCTCTGGACCGGCGCATGGTTCGGCATCGCCACGGCCGCGCTCGGCGCCTCGCTCACCGCACGTTTCTACATCACGGATACGTTCGGTACGGGCACGACGCCTCCCGGCCTCCTCTCCGCCTCCTTCCTCCTGACGATCCTGACGCTCTTCGTCTACGGCTTCCTGCTGGGCATCTGGTTCGCCTTCCCCATCCACTGGGCATTGCGCATCGTCCGCCGTCCGCAGGTGCGCCCTCTCACGAAAGGAGCCATCTTCGGCGGAGCGTTGGGCATCCCCTACTCGATCCTGTCCCTCGTCGTCATCCCCTTCCTCAGCGTCTTCGGCGTCTTCGCGCAGTGGTTTTCGCTGGAACCGGGATCGGCGGGCTATCTCCTGAGTTACCTGCAGCCGCTCATGTTCTACTTCCTGCCGCAAACCGTCCTGCAGGCCACGCCTTTCTCGCCGACGTTCAACCAACTGGCGGGACCCGTGGAACAGCTCTTCAACCTCCCGCTCTTCCTCCTCTTCAACACCGTCGCCCACGTCCTGCTCCTGATGATTGTGGGGCTCGTGATCGGGTGGATCATTGGGATGGTGAAGAAGCCGAAGGTCGCCTGATCACATCCTCCACCATGGAGAAGATTTCAAGGATCCAAGGACACAAGAATCCAAGTGCCCTTGCTTCTTGATTCCTTGGATCTTCCTTGCATTCTTGGAGCCTTGAATCCTTGGCTCCTTTCCCCTGCCACTCTCACAATCGCTCCACGATCCGCTCCAGCAGCAATTCAAACTTTTTGTATCCCGCCTTCTCGCTGAAGTGCCCCGCGCCGGGGACCGACGTGAGCGGAACGCCGAGTTTTTCCGCCAGTTCTTCCCCGCAGGCGACGGGGACGTAGGGATCGTTGTCGCTCTGGAACACTTCGAAATGGCCGCACACTTGCCGGATCCTGCCCCAGTTGTAGTGCCCTTCCAAGAACGAGACATTCGGAATGTCGAACTCCGGGCGACCGAGGGGACGGAGGAATCCCGCCACCAGGAACGCGGAGTCGACGGGCGCCTTCCGCCGCTCGAGCAGACGAAGGATGAACGCCACGCCCAGACTGTGTCCGACAAAAATGGAATCCTTCGCAATCGCCGCATCATCCTGCCGGAGCACGCGCTTCCAGTTCTGCAGGTTCTGGTCCTCCGGCGTGGGGAATGCGGGGACGATGACCCGGCAACCGCGCTTCTCCAATTCCCCTTTCAGCCACGGGAACCAGTTCTCTTCGGGATGGCCGTAGGAGCCGTGAATGAGGAAGAGGGTGGGCATGGCCGTCATTCTACCGCAGCCGAGGTTCATGAACCTCGGCTCCGAACAATCAGGATCGGGTTAACATCTGATTGTGTCCTCTACGCTCTGCTCGCCGCACTGCATCATGTAATTGCTGTTCTCTCTCTGCCCGCTGTTCGGGAGTGAGAGCATCCCATTCGGGATCCGCCTTGGTGACAATCGGAGTGCCTGGGCATTTTTCCATGACAATGAAGAGGAGAAATGATTAGACCAACTTCTCATAATCATGCGCCAACATTTGGGCATTGATCTGCCGGATCAATTCCATCACAACGCCGACCACGATGATCAACCCCGAACCGGAGATGATGAGGTCATTGCTCGAGAGGGTGGAGTACTTGGTGAAGAAGAGCGGGATGATGGCGACGATGCCGAGGAAGGTGCCGCCCCACAGGTTGAGGCGGTTGCTGGTCTTTTCCAGAAGATGCGCCGTCTGCGTGCCGGGGCGCACGCCGGGGATGAACCCGCCGCGCTTCTGGATGGTCTCCGCGACGTCCTTCGGCTTGAACGTGACCGACACGTAGAAGTACGTGAAGGCCAGCACCAGGAGGAAGTACAGGACGATGTACGCGATGCTCGGGTTCTGGGAGTTCAGGTACGTATCGATGAACGCCTTGATGCCCGCGAAGCGCGGAGCGGTCTGGAGGAATTGCCCGATGATCGCCGGGAACGTGATGAGGGAGATGGCGAAGATGATGGGAATCATCCCGGCCTGGTTGAGGCGGACGGGGATGCTGCCCTGCACGCCGCGCCCCGCACCCTGGTTGGCGTAGGTGATGGGGATGAGGCGGTGCGCGTCCGTGAAGAGCACGACGGCGATGAGGAGACCCGCCGATACCAGCGAGAAGAAGGCGAACGGCGCCATCTTGTCCTGGCCCGCAAGAAAGAGCGAAGCGGCCGTGGACGGGATGCTCGTGACGATGCCCGTGAAGATGATCAGCGACACGCCGTTACCGACGCCCTTCTCCGTGATGATCTCCCCGAGCCACATGAGGAACAAGGATCCCGCCGTGACAAGGAGCATCGGGACAAAGACGCCCGGGAAAGTGGTATCGACGAGGTTGAGGCCGCCGGAATTGAGGAGCAGCAGGAACCCGTAGCTCTGGAGGAAGGCGAGGGGGAAAGCGAGCCAGCGCATGTAGCGGTTCAACTCCTGTTGCCCTTGCGCCCCTTCCTTGCTCAGCGCTTCCAGCTTGGGGAAGATGACCGTGCAAAGCTGGATGATGATGGACGCGTTGATATAGGGGGAAAGTCCCAGCATCACGAGGGAGACATTGTCCAAGCCGCCGCCCATGAGCGCGGCGAAGATTCCCAAAGGTCCGCCGCCGCCGCGCGTCAGCAACTGCCGCAACGCACGGGGGTCCGCCCCCGGGACGGTCACGTGCGCCGCAACGCGATAGACGACAAGGAGACCGACGGTCCAGAGGATGCGCTTGCGCAGATCATCGGAGCGCCAGAGCTGCTGCAGGTAGGTGATCACGGGAGTATGAGAAGAAAAGAGATGTCAGGAGAGCTTCAGGATTTGGAGCGAACCGCCGGCCTGCTCGACGGCCTTCTTCGCACCCTTCGAGGCGGCATTGGCGGAAAGCGCGAACTTCTTCGTGAGGGCTGCGCCGGCGAGGAGCTTCACCGGACGGCTTGAACGGACGATCTTGGCCTGCTTGAGCGCCGCGATGTCGTACGTCCCGGCCTGCAGTTTGGCCTCGAGCACATCGAGGTTCACGATCTCGTAGAGGACGCGGCGCGGGCGCTTGAAGCCGCCCATTTTGGGCTGGCGGCGGATGAGCGGTACCTGGCCTCCTTCAAACCCGAACCTGCGGCCCTTGCCGGAACGCGATTGCTGGCCTTTCGTGCCGCGGCCGCCTGTCGTGCCGCCGCCGGCGCTGTTGCCGCGGGCGACGCGCTTGCGCTTCTGGATGGATCCCCGGGCGGGCTTGAGAGTATGGAGCATGGAAAAATTGTGGAGCGGGACGCGATTCTAGGGGCTTATCGGAGACGGGTCAATTCGAAAATTACCCTAGAACATGGGAAGAAACCGACGAAACCGACGAATCCAAGGAATCCGACGGACCCAAAGATCCACCCGAGTACACTCCTCGGTTTCTTCGGCTTCGTCGGTTTCTTCGGTTTCCTGCGTACTACTCCACCATAACTTCACCCGATCCGACACTGTCGCTGACACTGGAACTATAGTCCCCTCATACATTTCCCGATAAAAAGCCGCTTCTTCCATTGACTGATCCCCGACCCCGACGAAGAGTGCCCGCCTACCGGTAGTCCCCCGGCATTGGGGCCTGTCCCCCTCGCGCACCCGCTCTTTCCGTGCCGGATTTTAGTTTCTTCACCCCATTCTATGACGATGAAGAACTCTCTCGTCGTGTCGCTGGCCGCCGTGATGGCTCTCTCCGCGACCGCCGTCCCTCATATGTCCGCCGCAGAGTGCCCCGCTGCCGCTGCCGCCCGCGAACGGGCGCTCTCTTCCATCCCGACGCTGCGGCAGCAGTCGTCGACGGCGAGCGCCGCACCCGCGACGCAACCCGCGCAACTATCCCAAGTCCGGGATCTTCTCCGCCTCATGGAGCAACGCCGCACAGAGCGCAGCGGCGGGCTGCAGATGCCGTCCGTCCTCCGTGACTTCGGCGAAGGAGGATCCTTCTCCCTGCCCGGCTCCGCGTCGAGCAGCTCCCTCCCCACCCTCTCTTCCTCTTCCTCTTCTTCGTCTTCATCTTCCTCCGCTTCCGCGCAGCCGTCATCGGACGTGTCCGCGCAGAAGCAGAGCATCCTCAACCTCGTCAATGCCGAGCGTGCCAAGCAGAATCTGGCGCCCATGCGCTGGAATGACCGTCTGGCGGACGCGGCGCAAAAGCATGCCGAAGACATGCGCAACCGCACCTACTTCGCGCACGTCTCCCCGGAAGGGACCAGCCCCACCGATCGCATCAAGGCGGCGGGCTACGGCCCCACGTGCACAGACTGCCGCTGGAGCGCCTCTTACGGCGAGAACATCGCCCGCGGCCAGCGCACCCCCGAGCAGGTGATGAACGACTGGATGAACTCTCCCGGCCACCGGGCGAACATCCTCAGCGCCACGTTTGATGAAATCGGCGTGGGCATCACCGGCGACTACTGGGTCCAGAACTTCGGCCGCGTTTCCCAGCAGTAATTCCCTTCGCCCGTCCCCCGCCGCCCGCGGGGGACGGCCCCCCGTCGGGGATATTGCTTCAAAATGGGAAATGAGGTATAATTATTCGATACAAACACCCACCATGACCCTGCGGCTCCGCATCGCCTCCGCGGCCTTCCTTCTCCTCTTGGCCGGAACGGGAACCGCGCATGCGCAAACGAACGACAATGCCCTCCTGACACGCGGAGAAGCGGCCATGCTCCTCCTGCAATTGCGCGTCGAAACCATGCCGTCCATCGTTAATGACGGCCGCCTGCGGGACCTGAAAAAAGGACATGCCTTCGAACGGTACGTCCTGGCCGCCGAACGCTTCGGCATCCTCACCGCCGACGCCCAAGGCGCCATCCGCCCCGACGGCACCGTGACCCGCGCGGCCTTCGTGAAGATGATCACCCTCACGTTCGGCCTCACGACGCGCACGCCGTATCTCTACAAGGACGTGCCTGCGCTCTCGTGGTTCGCGCCATACGCCGGTATCGCGTCGCGCTACGCGCTGTTCGGAAGCAATGAGGATGGCAAGCTGTATCCCGATCGCCAGCTCACCCATGGGGAAGCGAAACGCATCCTGCAGTCGCTGATCGACTGCCAGGCGATCAAAACCCTCCTGACGAACAAACCCGTTTCCGGCGCGCAATCCGCCTACGGGCTGCAGATCTACCAGAAGATCTCCACGCAGGAACAGGAGCTTGTGCGCGTGAACGGCGAGCGCAAGGCGCCGACCTATCTCGCCCTGTCGGAGCGCCCCAGCATCGCCTCCGTGAAGCAGCAGGTGATTGACCTCGTCAACGCGGAACGCCAGAAGCTGAACATCCCGCCGCTCCATCCCGACGTCGTGCTGAACACGTCCGCGCAGGCGTATGCCGAGGAAATGCTGAAGCAGAACTTCTTCGGGCACGTGAACCCCTCCGGCAAGACGCTGAAGGACCGCATGGAAAAAGCGGGGTATTATTCCACCGCCTACCAAACATGCTTCTGCATCCAGAAGTTCCTGGTGGGCGAAAACCTCGCCCGCGGCCAGAAGACGGCGCAGGAAGTGGTGGGCGACTGGATGAAATCGCCGTCACACAAGGAAGTGCTTCTCAACCCTGCCTTCACGGACACCGGCATCGGCGTTGCGGCGGGCGTCTGGGTGCAGCATTTCGGGGGAGTGAAGCATAAGAATGAGGAGTGAGGAAAACGAAGAAACCGACGAAGCCGATGAGTCCGAGGAGTGTTTTTGTTGGCTGTTATTTTGCCTCTCCCCTACCCCCTTCTCCTTCCTCGTACCTCTCGAAAGACGGCATCGTTCTCTCTCCATTGGAGCATCGAATATAAGGAGAAGGGGAATGTATGCTTTTCTGTTGTTATTGCTCTTCAAATGAAACAAATACAAACAACCAACATCCCCCTTCTCCCTGCTTCATGGATGGAGAAACAAGGAAAACGCTCTCGTCATGGGAAAGGAGATGGGAGAAGGGGTGAGGGGATGAGGTAACAAAACAGATAACAGCAAATCATCACAACGACGCCAGCGTCCTCCCAAACTTCTCCGCCGCCGGGGCGCCGTTGGCCGTGACGATTTGCCCGTCGACGGTGACGGCCTCGCCCGTGAACGTCGCACCGCAGGATTCGATGAACCGCGCCTGTTCGCCGTCGGCATCCCACACGGTCGCCTTCTTTCCCTGCAAGACGCCCGCAACGGCAAGAATCACCGGGGCGATGCAGATCGCGCCGAGGACCTTTCCCTTGGCGACAGCTTCTTTGGCTATCCGAAGCGCTTCCTGATCATCTTTCAACACCTCGGCGCCGGGGCCGCCGATGAACGCGATCCTCTCGAAGTCGTCGACCTTCACGTCCTTCAAGGCGATGTCGGCAATCGTCTTTCCCCCGAACTTTCCGCTGCACACGCCTTTGACCGTACTCGCGATGGTCACCGTGAATCCCTTCTCCGCCAATCCCTTCATCGTCCCGGCCAGTTCGACGTCCTGGTAATTGCGCGAGGCGATGATGAGGAGAATGGAAGACATGAAGACAGTATAAGCCGCTGCAAGTTCTTTCGATCAAGAAATCTCAGGATGCCCTTTCCCCGGCAAACCGCCTTTCCGCGCCTCCATGTCATCTCTCACGCGCCAAACGAATGTGAAAGCGTCTTTGATCTCTTTTTCACCAGCCCCGAGCATCTCTTCAATCTTGCGCCGGCACGCCTCCTGTGTTTGCGAGTCATAACCTTCCGCTACTGAAGCAAGAAAAGCATCCACCTCCGATTGGTCATCAAGTTGCATATAATCCCAGTGAAAGGACAAGAGGCGCGACAAGGCTTCACTCGATCGCGTTCCGCTTGGCCTCGAGGTTCTTGGCCTCCGTTTCCTTCCGGGAAACCTCTTTGACCTCGATCTTCGCGCCGCTGGACGTCTCTGCGGCGGGAACGGCGGGCTTGTCTTCCACCGTCGCCTGGCCCATGACGGGGCGCAGCTTCTGAAGGGCGATCATGGTCGCTTGGGCGTTGACGAGCTTGTTGCGGGAACCGAAGCGCTTACTGAGGACGTTCTTCACCCCCGCGTGGTCCAAAATGACGCGCAGCGCTCCTCCGGCGATGACACCCGTGCCCGGCATGGCCGGCATCAGGCGGATGCGCGCCGCCTTGAACTTGATCTGGACTTCATGCGGAATGGTGCCGTTCTGGATCGGAACGCGCATCATGGCGCGCTTGGCGGCAGCCGAAGCCTTCTTGATGGCCGCCTGCACTTCCGTGGCCTTGCCCGTACCCAGTCCCACCTTTCCCTTGCGGTTCCCCATCACCACCACCGCGCGGAAACGCATGCGGCGTCCGCCCTTCACCACGCGCGTGACGCGGTCGAGGGAGAGGGTCGCCTCCGCGAACTCGCTGGGCTCGCGCTGTCCGCGGCCTCCGCGGCCACCACGGCGGTCATTACGCTTGCGATCGGGCTGGGATGTCTTGGCAACCATGAGTGAATCGGAGGAAGAAGAGGGTGAAAATCAGAATTGGAGTCCGCCTTCGCGGGCGGCGTCGGCGAGGGCCTTGATGCGGCCGTGGAACTTGTACCCGCCGCGGTCGAAGACGATCGTGGTGATCTTGGCATCTTTGGCCTTCTTGGCAACCAACGTACCGAGTTTCTTGGCGCCCTCCACGGAAAGCGGCGCCTTCGCCTCGCTCGTGGAAGCGGCGACGAGCGTCTTGCCCTTCGTATCATCGATCAGCTGCACCGTGAGACGGCGCAGGGACCGGAAGACGGAGAGACGCGGACGCTCGGCCGTGCCCGCGATCTTGGCGCGGATGCGGCGGCGACGCGCGAGCCGGTGGTCAGTCTTGGAGGGTGTCATGGGAGACGGGAATTAAACGGAAGCCTTGGCGGCGGCCTTGCCCGGCTTGCGACGGACTTGCTCGCCGAAGTAACGCACGCCCTTGCCCTTGTACGGCTCCGGCATGCGCAGTTCGCGGATCTCGGCGGCAAACTGCCCGACCAACTGCTTGTCGATGCCGCGGATGATGAGGATGTTCTTGTTCTTTTCGTCCTGGCCGACCTCGATCCCCTGCGGAATCGCCATGTTGACGGGATGCGAGTGGCCCAGGTTCAGCACGAGCGCCTTGCCTTTGATCTGCGCCTTGTACCCCACGCCGATGATCTCCAGCTTCTTCTCGTACCCCGTACTCACGCCCAAGGCGGCATTCGCGATGAGCACGCGGATGAGGCCGTGGCGGGCACGCGCATCATCCGAATCATCCTTGCGGGTCACCGTCACGACGGAGCCGTCGATCCCCACGGAAACCTCCGGCAGGATCTTGACGGTCAGTTCCCCCTTGGAACCCTTCAGGTGCACGTCCGATCCCTTGATCTCGGCGGTGACGCCGGACGGCAGGAGGACGGGTTTGATACCGATACGAGACATGGTCAGGAGATGGTACAAAGTACTTCACCGCCCACTTTCTTCTTCCGGGCTTGCTTGTCGGTGAGGAGGCCGTGGCTGGTGGTGAGGATGGCGATGCCGTAACCGCGGAGCACGGGCCGGAGTTCTTTCGAACCCGCGTAGAGGCGGCGGCCGGGCTTGCTCTCGCGCTTGAGAGTGAGGGCGGGACGATCGGCGGCGAACACCACCTCCACTTCCTGCTTGGGCGCCTCGCCCACCGTGCGCACGTCGGCGATCCAGCCCTCTTTCTTCAGGAGCGTCAGGAGTTCCACCTTGATCCTGGACCAGGGGGCGCGGCAGAAATTCCTGCGCGCTTTCTGGGCGTTGCGGATGCGGGTGAGAAGGTCGCCGATGGGATCGTTCAGGATGGGCATGGGGAGAGGAAGTTACCAGGAAGACTTGGTGACGCCGGGGATCTCGCCGTTCGTGGCCAGTTCCCGGAAGCAGATGCGGCAGACACCGAAGAAACGCATGTAACCGTGGCGGCGTCCGCAGAGGTGGCAGCGGTTGTACGCCCTCGTCGGGAATTTCGACTTCTTGCCTGCGCGCTTGGCCCGAAGGAGTTCTTCGAGCTTTTGCTTCTGGCTGTTGACGAGGGAGATACGGGCCATGAACGAGGGAGTAGGTAGTAGGGGGTAGGGGGTAGGATTATGGCTTAGGAAGCGGAAGGATCAACGGAAGAGCCTTCTTTCTTCTTGCTGGGCTGGAAGGGCATCCCGATCTGTTTGAGGAGCGCGCGGCCGCGCTCGTCGGTCTTGGCATTCGTGGAAAGCTGGATCTGCATGCCGAAGATCCTTCCCGCTTCCACCGGCGGCACCTCGGGGAAAATCGTGTGGTCCTTGAGGCCGATGGCATAATTGCCGCGTCCGTCCAGCTTCGTCGGGAGGCCGCGGAAATCGCGGATGCGAGGGAGGACGTAGCTCACGAGACGGTCGAGGAACTCTTCCATCTTGCGTCCGCGCAGCGTCACCATGGCGCCCACGGTGAGGCCGACGCGCGTCTTGAAGTTGGAGATGGCCTTGTTCGTCTTCGTGAAGACGGCCTTCTGGCCCGTGATGCGGCTGAGGATATCCACGATGTATTCGTGGAGTTCCTTGCTGTCCATCTTCGTCTTGTTGATGCCGACGTTCACGATGATCTTCGTGACGCGGGGCAACGCGTGGACGTTGTTGACGCCGAGCTCTTTCTTGAGCGCTTCGGCGATGGGGCCGCGGAGCCGATCATGGAGGGAGACGTATTTCATGGGAGTCGGAGGAATCAGGAACCGCGGCCGGCGCTCTTGCGGGGAATGGCTTTGCTGGGGGCGGCGCGCTCCTGCGGAGCGGCGGAGCCTTCACCGGCGCCCGCGTCTTCGACGGCGCCGGAGCCGAATTGCAGCTTCTTCCAGAACGGCTGCTTGGCGCCCTCGGGCTGCGTCTTGTCGGCGGCCTTCTCTTTCTTTTCGGTCGTCGGAGCGGCCTTCTTCGCGGCCGTCTGCTTGGGCGCCCGCACCTTCTTCACCTCCTCGCCGGAGCGCTTCGCGATGCGGATTTTCTTGCCGTCCTTGATGACGTATCCGATGCGCGTGGGCTTCTTCGTTTTGGGGTCGAGGAGCATCGCCTTGCTCGCGTTGATGCTGGCTTCGTACTTCACGATGCGGCCGGCCTGCTGGTGCGTCTTCTTGATGTGGCGCGTGCGGATGTTCACGCCCGCCACCACCACGTGGTTGCGTTCGGGGAGCACGCGCATGATCGTGCCGGTCTTGCCCTTGTCTTTGCCGCTGATGATGATCACGGTATCACCCGTATGGAGCTTCATGATGCGGAGAGAGAATCGGAGGAGCTGTCGGCTATCAGCTTCCAGCTTTCAGACGTTCTGACAGCTGACCGCTGAAAGCTGATAGCTTGCCTGTGGCAATGGAATTCAGAGAACATCGGGTGCTTGTGAAATAATTTTCTGGTACCCCCTGCCGCGCAGTTCGCGGGCGACGGGACCGAAAACGCGCGTGCCCTTGGGCATGCCGTCCTTCTGGATGATGACGCAGGCGTTGTCGTCGAAGCGGATGGCGGAGCCGTCCTTGCGGCGGGTGGCCGCGCGGGTCCGTACGATGACGGCGCGCTCCACCGTCTTCTTCTTCACCGTGCCGCGGGGAGCGGCCTCTTTGATGGCAACGACGACGATGTCGCCGATGCCCGCATAGCGGCGGCGCGTTCCGCCGAGCACGCGGATGCACATGGCCTTCTTGGCACCCGTGTTATCGGCGACGACGAGCATGGTTTGCTGCTGGATCATGATTGGGGCTCGGAAGCGGTCTTCGTCTGCTTGACGGTCGTCAGGTCGGCCACCGCCCCCTCCTCCTGCAATTCGCTCACGCGCGGGGCGCGCTTCACCACCTCCGTCACCTTGAAGTGCTTGTTCTTGCTGATGGGACGGCACTCCGCGATCACCACTTCGTCACCCGCGGCGAGATCGAAACCCTTGCTGTCCGCCAGGAACTTCTTGCTGCTGCGGAAGCGCTTCTTGTACATGGGATGGAACACGGAGCGGTGCACGGTCACGGTGACCGTGTCCTGCATTTTGGCCGACGTGATGACGCCTTGCTTGGTTCTCATGATTGGGCGGGGGCGGTAACTGTACGGGTTTTCGGCTTCTTCTTCAACCCTTTGACGGGTTCAGGACGAACGTTCGTTCCGTTCTTCCCGATGTGCGCAACGGCCGTGAGCATGCGCGCGAGCGCGCGCTTTTCGCGGCGGTACTTGGCCGAATCCTTCTCCTTGTTCATCCGGATGCCGATGTGCATCCGTTCAACTGAGAGGCGCTGTTCGCGAATCTCCTTGCGAAGATCCTCGAGGGACATCGCCGTGAGTTCGCCGTAGGAAGCAAGGTGCGTGGCCATGGTCAGGCAGCGAGGGAAATACGACTGACGATCTTCGTCTTCATGGGCAATTTGTGGCTCGCGAGGATGAGAGCCTCCTTGGCGGCGTCGGACGGAAGACCGTCGATCTCAAAGAGGATGAGTCCCGGCTTCACGACGCAGGCGTAGTACTCCACGGAACCCTTCCCCGATCCCATCGGCACCTCCGCCGCTTTCCGCGTGACGGGCGTATGGGGGAAAACCCGGATCCAGATTTTGCCGCCGCGCTGCACCCGGTGCGTCATGGCGCGGCGCGCGGCTTCGATCTGCCGGGCCGTGAGCTCGCCGCCTCCCTGGGCCTTGAGGCCGTAGGAACCGAAAGCCAGCTCCGCGCCTTTGTTCGCCTTCCCGCGGAAGGCGCCCCGGTTGCGGTGCTGCTTGCGATACTTTAATTTCTTGGGCTCGAGCATGGGAAAAGAGGGTTAGGCCGCCTGGGCGGCCGCTTGTGCTTGGGAAGAGAGGGCGGCGGACTGCGCCTGTTGGATCTTCTTGAAGACCATGCCCTTGTAGATCCACACCTGTACGCCGATGGTGCCGAATTTCGTGATGGCGTGGCGCTTGGAGTGCTGGATGTTCGCCCGGAGGGTCTGCAGGGGGATGTTCCCCGTTTTGAAGAGTTCATCGCGGGCGATCTCCGCGCCATTCAGGCGGCCGGAAACCGTCACTTTGATGCCCAACGCGCCGGCCTGCATGGCCTTTTCCATGGCCATCTTCACGGCACGACGGTACGGCATGCGGCGCTGGATTTGCCCCTGGATGTTCTCGGCGATCACCGCCGCATCGGCATCGGGGCTGCGGATCTCGCGGACCTCCACCTCAAACGACCCGCCGAAGCGGCGCTCCAGGTCTTTCCGCATATCCTCAATGGCGGCTCCCTGCTTGCCGATGAGCACGCCCGGCTTGCTGGTGTGGATGGTGACCGTCACCTTCTTCCCGCGGTCGATCTCGACCGAGCTGATCCCCGATTCCTTGATCTTCTCCATGATGTAGCGCTTCACGCGCACATCCTGCAGGAACAGGTCGCGGTACTTGTTGCCCTTGGCGAACCATGTGCTCGGCCACGTGTGCGTGATACCGAGACGGAAGCCGTTGGCGTTGACTTTTTGACCCATAAATCAGGAAGCAGAAGAAGCAGAGGAATCAAAGGAAGCAGAGGATTTGTTAATCTTCTTCCCTTCCGAGGAACTTTTATCTTTTACAGAATTTTTTGGCTTCTGGGAAGTCTTTTTCGTGCCTTTCCCCTCCTCCTTCTTTTGCATCGTTTGCTTCCTTTGCTTCTTTTGCTTCCCGTCCTCACCGGGGAAACCGAGCTCCACCGTGACGTGGGAGAGGAATTTCCGGAACGGACGCTGCTGGCCGCGCGCCTTCGGCATGCCGCGGCGGTACGCCGTGCCCTGGTTGACGACGATGGACTTGATCACCATGGTCTGCGCGTCCTGTTTGTCATTGTGGGAAGCGTTCGCGATGGCGGAACGCAGCAGGGTCTCCACGATGCGCGCGCCCTTCTTGTTCGTGCGACGCAGCGCCTCGACGGCGTCGGGCACCGACATCCCGCGCACCATCCTCGCGATGAGGTTGGCTTTCTTGGGGGCAATGCGGACGGAATGGAGATGGGCTTTCATGGGTGCGTGAGGAGGGGCTTACTTGGCGGGAGCGGGAGCCGGCGCGGCGCCGGGAGCGGGAGCGACCGTGGTGGCCGCCTTGCCGCCGTGGCCCTTGAACTTCGTGGTCCAGGCGAACTCTCCCAGCTTGTGGCCCACCATCTGTTCGGTGACGTACACGGGCACGAAGTCCTTGCCGTTGTGGACCGCGAAGGTGAATCCCACGAACTCCGGCGGAATGTCGCAGTCGCGCGCCCAGGTCTTCACGATCTTCTTCTCCTGCCGCTCGACCATCTTCATGACCTTCTTGAAGAGGGCTGGATCGACGTAGGGGCCTTTGCGGAGGGAGCGTGACATGGGGGAGGAGGGGGATTATTTCTTCTTCTTGCTGACGCGGCGGCGGACGATGAGATCGGATGACTTGCGCTTGCGGCGGGTCTTCACGCCTAGGGCGGGCTTGCCCCACGGCGTCTTCGGATGCTTCAGGCCGATCGGGCTGTGGCCTTCGCCGCCTCCGTGCGGGTGGTCGACGGCGTTCATGGACTTGCCCAGCACCGTCGGGCGGCGGCCCATCCAGCGCATGCGTCCCGCCTTGCCGATGGAAATGAGGTTGTGCTCGGGGTTGGAAACGGTGCCGATGGAGGCGAAACACTCCTTGCGCACCTTGCGGATCTCGGAGGACGGCAGCTGCAGAAGGGCGTACGGACCGTCGAAGCCGATGAGCGTGGCGGCCGTGCCTGCGCTGCGGACGATCTGCCCGCCGCGGCCGAGCTGCACCTCGACGTTATGGATGTGGTAGCCCACGGGAATGTGCTGCAGTTCCATGCGGTTGCCCGTCTTCACCTTCGTGCGCTTCCCGGCCACCACCTGCTCCCCCACCTTCAACCCTTCCGGGGCGAGGATGTAGGACTTGGAACCGTCCGCGAAGTACACCAGGGCGATGCGCGCGGAGCGGTTCGGGTCGTACTCCAGGGCGCGGACCGTGCCGGGGACGCCGTGGCGGCCCGTCTGCTTGAAATCGACGAAACGGTAGAGGCGCTTGTGCCCTCCGCCGCGGTGGCGGACGGCGACGCGGCCCTTGGCATCGCGACCGCAGATGCGCTGCTTGCCTGCGACCAGGCTCTTTTCCGGTCCTCCTTTGGAGAGGCCTGAGAAGTCGGCGATCGTCATCTGACGTCGTCCGGGGGTCGTCGGTTTGGGCTTCTTCAGAGGCATGGGGAGGATCGGAGCGAAGTGGAAGCAATGAGGGAATCGAAGGAGCTTTGAGCTTTGAGCGGTGAGCTTTGAGAACCGTTGCTCATAGCCCATAGCTCACAGCTCACAGCTCGTCTGAGGGAAGTGCAGCCGGCAATAACGCATGAACGAGTCATCATGAACCAAAGGAAGCGAGATCGAGCTGCTTGCTCTTCTTGGCGAGAGTGACGAGCGCCTTCTTGGCGGCGTGGCGCTTTTCCATCGTCTTCCCGTTGCCGAGCACGCGGGTCTTGGGGCGGACTTTCACGATGCGGACGCTCTCCACCTCCACGCTGTAGAAGCGTTCCAGGGCTTTCTGCACATCGATTTTCGTGGCATGGGGAGCCACGATGATCGTATGCGTGTGGCGCTCGGCGGCCTTGAGGCGCTCCGCTTTTTCCGTGACGACGGGGCCGAGGATGATGCGGGAAAGATCCATTTACTTCTTGGAGGAAGAAGACTTCTTGGAGGGGGCTTTCTTGGCTGTCTTGACCGTCGTGGCGGCCGTCGTTTTCTTCGCGGTCTTGGATCGCAGCGTCGGCTTCTTCACCGCAACCTCGACCGTATCCTTCACCTTGATCTTCGACGGCTGCTTGGCGAACACCGACATCGCCTTCTCGATGGATCCGTTCAGGAAAATCAGGTGGCGGGCGCCCATCACATCCTCCGGATTGAGGTAGGAAGCGAGCAGCGTCTTCACGTTCGGGACGTTGCGGCAGGAGAGGGTGAGCCCCTTGTGGTTCTCCGGCAGCACGATGACGATGCGGCGGCCGATATCCACGGGTAGTTTCTGCAACAATGCGTGGAATGCCTTCGTCTTGATCGTCTCCGGATAGCTCTCCAAGCCCACGATTTTGCCCTCCTTCGCTTGGAGCGAGAGGCAGGCGGCCAGCGCCGCATGGCGCATGGCCTTGGGCATGTCCTTCGAGAAGTTCCTGTCATTCTTGGGCCCGAACGCCTTGCCGCCCCCGCGCATGGTGGGGCTGCGGACGGCGCCGTGGCGGGCGCGGCCGGTGTGCTTCTGGGCGTAGATCTTGTGGGTGGATCCCACCACTTCGCCGCGGCTCTTCGCGCGGGCGATCGGCTGGCGGCGGTTGCTCTGCTGCATGATCACCGCCTGATGGATGAGGCCGCGGTTGATGCGGGCTTCGAACAGTTCCTTCGGGAGTTCGAGCGTGCCCGTCTTGGAGCCGGTGGCGGTGTAGAGATCGATGGTCATGGTTATTTCTGCTCAGGGGAAGATTCTTTGGTGAGGAACACCGTGGCGCCGTTGGGGCCCGGAACGGGGCCTTTGACGGCGATGACGTTGTTCACTGCGTCGGAAACGATGATGGCGCGGTTTCGGACCGTCACTTGCTCGTGGCCCATGTGGCCCGCCATCCGATGCCCCTTCAGGACGCGCCCCGGTTCGGTGCGCATGCCGATGGAACCCGGCTCTCTCTTGAAGTGCGATCCGTGGCTGGCGGGGCCGCCTGCGAAGTGGTGGCGGCGCACGACGCCCTGGAAACCCTTTCCCTTGGAGACCCCGGTCACGGTGACCATCGTCTGCTCAGGCAAAATCTCGCAGGAAAGCGTCTTTCCGGGCTCGAGTCCCTCCAGGGACTCCACCTGCCACTCCTTCTGCACGCGGTAGCGCACGTTCTCCTTTCCCTTGCGCGACTTCCACTGCTTGGCGCCGATACCCAGCACGACCGCATCATAACCGTCCTTATTCTTTGTCTTCGTGCGGACGATGACATTGGGCTCCACTTGCAGATACGTCACGGGAACAGCTTCCCCCGTGGGGAGGAAGACGCGGGACATACCGACTTTCTTGGCGATGAGACCTTGCATAGGTGCTGGAGGTTCGGAAGCGCTCGCTTGTTTCCTTTTATCGGCGGGGAAAGGCGAACACGAACGTAAGCCGATCGCATGGGAATCCACACGAAAGCCGGGGCAGTTTAGATACAAAATGAGGGTAGGTCAAATGGTTTTGAACAACTAATTGTCCTTCGATATTCGAGCGAGGAGCACGTCATCCTTCAATGAGTTCACGGTGACACCCTTTTCTTTCATACGTTCATGATTGCATGAAGCATGGGCATGTTACCCATTGCATACCGATCCCGCCGCCTCCCGATTCCGCTTTACCTGAGCCAGAATCGCATGTGCCCTGCGCTCAGCTTCACACATTCCCGGCGAAAAACCGACCCCCCGATTCAGCACATCCAATACTTCTGAAGACGACATATTTTCGCGCAGCACCGCCGGCTCCTTGGCGTGTTGCCGCAGGGCGAGAATCTGATGGGCAGCATTGATCATCTCTTGCGTGGGCTGCTCCGGAACCTCCCATCCTTCGAATGACTCAGTATCGGCACTCATGCACCCATGTAAGTTCCCTCCGCATTCCTTGTCAATGAATTGAACGCGACCTTCTGCTTTCTGCGACCTAGAAAGCCGCAAACTGTGTGCATGAGCATGGCACATTTTTTTGTTGTTTTGTCACGATCACCGCAGGCATGAATGCCTGCTCCCTGTTTGTTGTTCTGTTTTCCCCTACAATCCCCCCTATGTTCGCTTCCTTCGCCGCGCTCCATCCCGTCTGGCAGGCGCTCGTCGCCACGCTCTTCACGTGGGGCGTGACGGCATTGGGGGCCGCCGTGGTGTTCTTCACGAAAGAGATCGACCGCCGGATTCTGGACGCATCGCTCGGGTTTGCCGCGGGCGTCATGGTCGCCGCCAGCTTCTGGTCGCTCCTCGCCCCGTCCATCACCCTGTCGGGAGAGATGGGCTTCCCCTCCTGGCTCCCGCCGCTCATCGGCTTCCTTGCCGGAGGGTTGTCCCTGTACGGACTGGACCGCGTCTTGCCCCACCTGCACCTCTTCGCGCCGATGGCGGAAGCGGAAGGCATCCGCACGAAATGGCAGCGGAGCATTCTGATGACGCTGGCGATCACGCTGCACAACATCCCGGAAGGACTCGCCGTGGGCGTGGCCTTCGGCGCGGTGGGCGCGGGCATCGACGGCGCAGCCCTCACCGGCGCCATCGCATTGGCCGTGGGCATCGGGCTGCAGAACTTTCCGGAAGGCACGGCCATCTCGCTGCCGCTGCGGCGCGAGGGCATGTCGCAATGGAAGAGCTTCTTCATCGGCCAGCTCTCCGCGATCGTGGAACCGATGGCGGGCGTTCTCGGCGCGGCAGCCGTCCTCCTCATGCGACCCATTCTTCCCTTCGCCCTGGCCTTCGCCGCGGGCGCCATGATCTTCGTCGTCGTGGAGGAAGTGATCCCGGAATCGCAGTCCGGCAAGCACACGGACCTCGCGACGCTCGGGGCCCTCATCGGCTTCGCCGTCATGATGACGCTCGACGTGGCGCTGGGGTAAAAATCACTTTCCTATCGGACAACTATTCGTATACTGGCGCAACGCGACGGCAGCCTGCCTCCACGGACATGAAAGCGAGCGGCCCGTAGCGGCTTCTCATAGTTCTTTCAAACCACCCCTGGACCCGCAGGCACCGACGTGATTCTAGTATAGGAGGGCATAGCCCTATGTTAAGCATTTTGAACCTTCAGGAGATGTGGAATGTAACAGACAGTGTCCCTGTCGACCGATCGAAACTGATCCAGCAATTGACGATTGTCTTTCTGGATCCTGAGGAGCGGGAGGAATATCTCGATCGCCTCCATCACCAACTTCGGGGCAAAACGCTCCGACGATTGCTCCTCTGGCAACAAGAGTTCTGCTCCATAATGGACAATGGATTACGGAGTGCCTCCGATGACCTTCTCATGGAAATCGCTGGCCATCCCGCCATGATTCTCCAGATCATCACGTATCTCGGATTCGAGTGTAACCGTGAGTGGGTCCGCAAGGTGGCGAAATTCCTGGCATGATGCCAGGATAGGAAAGAGCTCTGCAACAACGACTATCTCTCCGGAGGTAGTCGTTGTTTTTTTGCTTCACAAAGCCATTTCTGCATTGACAGAAATCGCTCAAGCCTCTTCAATCCCCCGCTCATGGCAAAAAATGGTTCCCGCTCCGCCGGCTCCCAGCCTTCGTTCCGTGCCACCGACCGGCCGGACCCCTCCTCCGTCGACGCCGTCCTGAACTCTGACCGGGTGAACCTGGAGCACGTCACGGCCGCCGACATCGCGGCGGTGCGGGACTGCATCCGTGAGCACCTGCTCCAGATGCATCCTTCCTTCATCGGCTGGCTGCGGAACGGAGCGCGAATGACGGCGATGCCCCGCACCCATTCGGACGACGATGGGAACAGAGCTACCGTCCTCCGTTACGTCATCCAGGAACAAAACGGCGGCGCCTCAGCGCAAATGGACGGCCTGTTCCTGCATCCGGAACACGGATGGTCCGTCCGCGGATTGCCGTCGGAACTGCTGGATGCGAAGTGACTGATTGACAATGTGCGTCTCTCCTCCTTCCATTCCTGTCCATGGGAGATCCCTACCGACACGTTCCGGAACGGCTGATGGCGGACGGCATCTTCGTCCACAAGCAGGAACGTGTGCGCGTGGGGGACGAAGTGGAAACGCTGCGGACGGTGGCGGGCTGCATCGTCAAAGGCACCCGCCTGCGCATCGCGGGCATTCTGGTCGAACCGCGGGGAAACCAGCGGGGCTTTTCGAAGCGGCTGCAGTTCGAAGAATTCCCCGGAGAAGATTTCAATCCCAAACGTTTTGCGAAGGTCCCGCTCAACGGTCCGTCAACCCCCTCCCCGATCCCGCTTCAAGTCTGCGCGCAACCAAGGTAGGCTGTCGGCCATGGACTCCGTTCGCCTCAAAAAAGCGGGGCAGATCCGCCTGCTCGGCGGCCTCCCCTACGCCTCCACCTTCCCCCGCACGCACAAGCTCGCGGAGGTGAAGGACCTTGCCGACGGCACGCCCGCGAGCGTCGCCGGCCGCGTCATGCTGAAGCGCGAAATGGGAAAGATGACGTTCATGACGCTGCAGGACCTGAGCGGCAGGATGCAGATCGCGCTGCGCGCGAACGAGGTCGGGGAGGAAAAGTACGACCAGGCCCTCAGCCTCATCGACCTGGGCGACATCATCGGCGTCCACGGCGAACGGTTCACGACGCAGAAGGGCGAGCCGACGGTGCTCGTGAAGGAGTGGACGATGCTCACGAAGGCCCTGCGCCAGCCGCCGGAGAAATGGCACGGCATCGCGGACCAGGAGACGGCGTGGCGTCAGCGTTACCTGGACTTGCTGAGCAACCGGGAAACGCTGGAACGCTTCCGGAAACGCAGCCTCTTCCTCCGGCTCCTGCGCGAGTTCTACTGGTCGCGGGAATTCATCGAGGTGGAGACGCCGACGCTCGTGAACGCCGCCTCGGGCGCGCTCGCGACGCCGTTCCAGACGCACCACAACGCCTACGACATGGACGTTTTCCTGCGCATCGCGCCGGAGACGTTCCTGAAGGAATGCCTCATCGGCGGCTTCGACCGCGTCTTCGAAGTGGCCCGCTGCTTCCGCAACGAAGGCCTCGACCCCAGCCACCTGCAGGACTTCACGATGGTGGAGCACTACGCCGCCTACTGGGACTACACCCACAACATGACCTTCACGGAGGAACTCCTCACCACCGTCTTGAAAGAGATGGTCGGGACGTTGGAGCTGGAGATCCCGGATCGCGATGGGAATCTCAAAAAAGTGGACTTCACGCCACCCTGGCCGCGCCTCTCCATCCGGGAGGCCGTCAAGAAGGCATCAGGCATCGACATCGAGGACGCGAATTCGAAGGGAGCCCTTTTGGAAGCCATTTCCAAGCAGGGCATCACGCTGGATGTCGCCATGGACCAACTGGGCTACGGCTCCCTGGTGGATCAGCTCTACAAGAAGGTGAGCCGCCCCTCCATCGTGCAACCGACGTTCCTCGTCGAGCATCCCATCGAGCTCTCCCCCCTCGCCCGCCGCAACGATTTTAATCCCCGCCTCACCGACCGCTTCCAGCTGGTCGTGGGAGGATGGGAGGTGGTGAACGCCTACTCGGAGCTGGTGGATCCGGTGGACCAGGCGGAGCGGTTCGAGGCGCAGGCGAAGGCCTCCGGCGACGGCGACGCGGAAGCGCACCGCAAGGACGACGACTACGTGAAAGCATTGGAGTACGGCTGCCCGCCCTCCTCGGGGTGGGGCATGGGCGTGGACCGCATCGTGGCGCTGCTCACGCAACAGAAGAACATACGCGACGTGGTCCTGTTCCCGCTGATGAAACCGTTGCGCCCTGAGGAAGAGGACAATTCGGAGGGAGCCCTGCACGAAGCCGAAAAGAAGAAACCGACGAAACCGAGGAATCCGAAGAGTACGCAGCAGCAGCAATCCTCGGTTTCATCGGATTCCTCGGTTTCTTCGGTTTCCTCCCTCAATACTCTGATCAACTCACCTCCAACGCTCCTGCCACAAAATGCTGAGTACGGCCATCTCCTCCCCGCCGCACACGGCCTCCTGGAGAAGCATGCGGACAAGACGAAAGAGCACTTGATCGCTACGGGTGCCGTGATGGAATCTTTGGCGGCGCGCTTCGGCGGCGATCCGCAGACATGGAAGGTGGCGGGCATGCTCCATGACTTGGACTGGGACCACCTGGAGAAGGATGCCGAGAAGCACTGTGGTACTACGTTGGAACAGTTGCTCGCGACCATCGAAGCCCCGCAGGAGCTGCTGGCGGACATTCGCTCGCACTACGCGGAGAAGTACGGCGCCGAGCATCCGCTCGATACGTGGCTTCGCAAAGCCTTGTACTGTGCGGATGAACTGACGGGCTTCATCATCGCCGTGGCGCTCGTGCGGCCGTCCAGGAAGCTGGCCGACGTGGAAGTGAAGAGCGTGAAGAAGAAACTGAAGGACAAGTCCTTCGCCGCGCAGGTGAACCGGGAACAGATCCTGCGCTGCGAGACGCTGCTGGGCATTCCCCTCGATGAGTTCATCGGTCTGAACCTGGAGGCGATGAAGAAGGTGGCGGCGGAAATCGGCCTGTAATAGTCTACGACCATGTCCTTTGGTTCCCCTTCAAACGGCCCCGAACTGAAAACTTCTCCCGTGCGCTTCGGCATGCCGCCAATACCGCCGCGGAAACCTCCGGTAGAAGTAACGAGCGCAACAGACACGCCTGCACCCCCGCCCGATGATAAAACTGTATTCGAGGAAGTGCCGCAGGAGGTTGATTCTTGTGTTCGGCAAATGGGTTATCATGTCATGAAAATACCGGTGAAGCCCCGATCTGCCGTCACTGCTTCCCCTCCTCCGCCTGCCGCCCTCGGCGAACGCCTTCGATCGGCTCTCGCGGCTCTCTTCGCTCCCCTCCATCGCTGACATTCATTTCAAGGACAGAAAGAGAGGAGCTTTCGAAGCTTATGAGAAGAGAATAGAGACAAAACCACTTGTGCCGGAAATGACCCCTGCTACCCTGCATCGGCTCTATGAACGAACAGCTCCTATCTTCCGTGTCGGAAACTCCCCGGCTTGTGCTGCAAACCATCGAACAACTGCTTGAGGAAAAACGGAGAGTACGTTCGCTGCTGGCAATGCTGATCCAGCAGAGCGAGAACGCATCTCTTGAACGTTAACTCATTTTCTACGCCTCCGCATCCATGCGAAGCCGGCGCCGGCACCTGCCGCCATCACGGCCAGCGCGGCGGGGCCGCTTTGGTTGAGGGGAACGGTGGCGGGATAGGCATACTGGTACTGCGACACGATGGGAACGATCGGGATGCTCTGCGCGATGAGCGGCTGCGTTTGGGCGGCCACGAGGAGGCAGGAGGATGAGCAGCCGTCGCCGTCGGTGACATTGCCGTCATCGCACTGCTCATTCGCGTCCCTGATGCCGTCCCCGCAACGGATGGGGGTGCAGTTTTGGCGGCAGAGGAGACCGCCGTCACATTGCTCCCCCGCTTGGACGATGCCGTCGCCGCAGCGGGCGAGCGTGCAGAGGTTGGAGCAGCGGTCGTTATTGATGTCATTCATGTCATCGCACTGCTCGTTTCGGTCCAGGATGCCGTCGCCGCAGTGCGCGGGGGTGCAATCCTTGCGACAAGCGTTGGGAGTGTAGTCGGAATTACGGGTGCCGGAATCGCACTGCTCCCCCGCTTGGAGGATGCCGTCGCCGCAGCGGGAGGATGTGCAGAGGGAGGTGCAGCCGTCGTCATTAGAGGTGTTGGCGTCGTCGCACTCCTCGCCGGGCTGGACGAAGCCATCGCCGCAGGCAGGTTTGCGGCAGTCGGCGGTGCAGAGGTCTTCGTTGGAATTGTTGCCGTCGTCGCACTCCTCCCCCGCCTGGATGACCTTGTCTCCGCAGAAGGGCAGGGTGCAAAGCTTGGAACAGCCGGGGCTTCCGTCGCACTGCTCGCCGCTGTCTTGCACCCTGTCCCCGCAACGGGGGGAGGTGCAGTCGGTGCGGCAGCGGTCGGGAGTCGTATTGGAGTTTTCCTGGCCGTCATCGCACTGCTCGGTGCCCTGGACGAAGCCGTCGCCGCAGGAGGGGTACTTGCAGTGCGTCGTGCAGCCGTCCGTCTCATTGTCGTTGCCGTCGTCGCACTGCTCGGTCATCTGGACGATGCCGTCACCGCAACCGGGGAGGCGGCAATCATTGGTGCACCCGTCAGGATTGACACGGTTGCCGTCGTCGCACTGCTCATCCCCTTGGACGACGGCGTCGCCGCAGGCGGGCAGGCGGCAGTCATTGGTGCAGCCGTCGGCGTTTGTGGCGTTGCCGTCGTCGCATTGTTCCGAAAGCTGGACGATGCCGTCGCCGCAGCGGGCGACGGGGGCGGAGGGGTAGACGGCGGGCACGGAGGATGCTGCGGGAACGGGAACATACGAAGAGCGCGCAGATGAGGCAGACGGCGCAGGAGGAGAAGGGATGTAGGTGGAACGAACGGAGGAAGCGGCGGGTGTCACCGGAGGAACAAAGATGGAACGGGCAGAGGAAGCGGCTGGAGAGGAGGAACGCACGGAGGAAGCGGCTGGAGAGGAGGAACGGGCGGAGGAGGAGTGGACGGACGATACAACCGGAACGGACGCAGCGCTCTTGGAAGAGACGCCAGCGGTCGTGATCGACTCGCGCCTGCAGACACTGTTGCAGCCATCGTTGTTGAGGATGTTGGCGTCATCACACTGCTCCGTCCCTTTGACGAGACCGTCACCGCAGACGGGGCCGCAGACCGTTCCGGAGCACACCCATCCGCTCTCCAGCTTGCAAGCCTTCGTGCAGCCGTCGCCGTTCTCCGTATTCTCATCGTCACACTGTTCGCCCGCATCCTGCGTCCCGTTGCCGCACGTTTGAGCACAGCGGCTGGGGACGCCGGTGCAGGAGTAGCCGGCATCGACGAGACAGGAAGTACAGCCGTCGTCATCCTTCGTATTGCGGTCGTCACACTGTTCGCCCTTGGCCGTGTCCACAACCCCGTCACCGCAGTTCTTCGAGCATTGGCTCGGGGAACCGATGCACGACCACCCCGCCTCGAGGGTGCAGAGAGAAGTACAGCCGTCGCCTTTCGAAGTCCCGCCATCGTCGCACTGCTCGGTGCCCTTCAGGAGACCGTCACCGCATTCCGGCTTGCAAACGGGGACGCGGCCGACGACGCACTCCCAGCCGTCCTCGAGGAGGCAGGAGGCGGAACAGCCGTCGTCGTTGGAGGCATTGCCGTCATCACAGGTTTCGTCGACCGCCGTTTCCACCTTGCCGTTGCCGCAGATCCCGCAGACGCTCTTCGTGCCGTTATGGATGCACGTCCAGTCAGCTTCGATGGTACAGACGGTGGAGCAGCCGTCCCCATCTTGGGGCTGTGATTGCTTGTCGTCGCAGGTCTCCGTGCCCTCGATGATCCCGTTGCCGCACTTCTGACAGACGGAAGGAGAACCGGAGCATGCCCAGCCGGATTCGATGGTGCAGGAGGCGGAGCAGCCGTCTCCACTCTCCATGTTGCCGTCCTCGCAGGTCTCCGTGCCCTCAATGATCCCGTTGCCGCAGGTCTTGTTGCACTGGCTGGGAGCACCGGTGCAGGAGTAGCCGGCTTCTATGCGACAGGAAGCGCTGCAGCCGTCGCCGCTTGATCCATTCCAATCATCGCATTCCTCCCCTGCGGCCGCATCCACAGTGCCGTCGCCGCAGTTCTTGGCGCATTGGCTCGGGGAACCGATGCACGAGTAGCCCGCCTCGATGGTGCAGGTGGCGGAACAGCCGTCGCCCTTCGTCTTTCCGCCGTCATCGCACTGTTCCGTGTCTTTCACGAGGCTGTCGCCGCAGACGGGCTTGCAAACGGGGACGCGGCCGACGACGCACTCCCAGCCGTCCTCGAGGAGGCAGGAGGCGGAACAGCCGTCGTCGTCGGAGTCATTCCCGTCATCACAGGTTTCGTCCAGGGCACTCTCCACCTTGCCGTTGCCGCAGATCCCGCAGACGCTCTTCGTGCCGTTATGGATGCACGTCCAGTCAGTTTCGATGGTACAGACGGTGGAGCAGCCGTCACCGTTCTGGGGGGAAGACTGCTTGTCGTCGCAGGACTCCGTGCCCTCGATGATCCCGTTGCCGCACTTCTGACAAACCGAAGGGGAACCGGCACAGGACCAACCGGTCTCGAGGGCGCAGGAGGCGGAGCAGCCGTCGCTGCCCGCGGCATCTTCGTCGTCGCAAGTTTCCCCGCTGTCGATGACGCCATTCCCGCAGTTCTTGCTGCACACACTGGGAGCACCGGAACAGGAATATCCTGCCTCGATGGTGCAGGAGGCGGAGCAGCCGTCGCCCTTTGTCTTCCCGTCGTCATCACACTGCTCCGTGCCCATCACGAGACCGTCGCCGCAAACGGGCTTGCAGACGGGGACGCGGCCGACGACGCACTCCCAGCCATCCTCGCGCTGGCAGGAGGCGGAACAGCCATCCCCGTTCATCGGAGTGGACTGACCGTCATCGCAGGTTTCGGTGCTCTTCACGATGCCGTCACCGCAGACGGCGTAGCAAGTATCGAGACGGTAGAGCAGGCCACCGGGATTTGTCTGGGCCGTGGAACCAGCCACAGCTCGGTTTATGACATCGATGGCAAGCGTATTGTTGCCGCTGACAACGGGGAGAGCCATGCTCTTGACGGGGCTGTTCGCGTGGTACTCGCCGGTCGTGTCATCGGTCACAACGGTACCGTTCATGGATACCTTCACAAAATCATCAACGGCAACGGCCAGTCGTGAAGAAGATACAATCCCCGGGGGGATCGTGAACGACCGGAGGAAATGGACGGTTTCGGAGTTCTGGGGATTTTGGACAAAGGGCGCGTTCCAGAGCCAGGAGGCCCCGGGAATGGTTGCGACCCAATTGGGGTTGCCGGAGTAGACGGTGGAGGCGGGGGCTCCATTTGCGGTGGTTTGCGCGTCGCTGACGATGGAGCTGCAGGCGTATCCGCTTTCGATGGCACACGTCTTGGAGCAGCCGTCGCCGTTGATTGCATTCCCGTCGTCGCAGGCTTCGCCGCTGTTGAGGATGCCGTCGCCGCAGGGTGGAGCCGTCACAGTGAGTGTGGCAATCGTTTTTGTTTCCTTCAGGCCGCCGCCGGCACATTGGTAAAAGAAATCTACGGTCCCCGCTGCAGTAGGTGTCAATGTCGTACCGCCGAAGTCGTTACTCGTTTCCCATATGCCGTTCGAAGTCCAGAAATGACATCCCCCTGCTATCCACCCTCCATTGTTCCAGGTGATTGGGACCGACTCGCCAAGATGAATAGTAGGGGGGTCTACGGAGATAGTTGGCGGCTGGGGATAAACTAAAAAACTATAATCCGCAGTACCTTGCTGCTTACAAAAATATTGTCCATTTCCTCCAGGCCTTGTAAAGGTGTAGCTGGCTGTTCCGCTGCTGCCAGCATGCCAGTCGCGATAAAATAGTCTCTGATTAACCCCTCCATTAACGCACGTCCAGCAGCCTGACAGCGAATCGTTTATATTTGTATGCCATGCAATACTGACTGTGTCTCCAACATAGAAAGTATCACCGTGGCTCGTGTTATTGTTGGTAAGTGTGATCCAGCCATATTGGGAGGAAAGTGTGATTGATGCCTGGGTAGCGCCCTCTTTCATCAGCAACGAAACCGCAACCACTGCCATCAAGAGGGTGAGAGCGGTAACAGCCGTTTGCCAGCGGAAAAGACGGGGCAGCACTACGGATGGAAAGTGTATCACCTTCGTTCCCTCCGACAATGCCGCTCGCAATTCTCGCCACTTTCATAATCTCTATGTACTATTCGTTCTTCATCTTCGCCTTACCCTCAGTGTTTCCTCTTCCTCTTCACCCACGCGAACCCGGCACCCGCACCTGCCGCCATCACAGCCAGCGCGGCCGGGCCGCTTTGGTTGAGGGGAGCGGTTGTGGGATAGGCATACTGGTACTGCGGCACCATATGAGTGAGCGGCATGGTCTGCGCAATGAGGGGCTGAGTCTGGGCTGCGACGAGGAGACAGGAGGATGAGCAGCCGTCGCCGTCTCTGGCATTGCCGTCATCGCACTGCTCGGAGGCGTCCTGGATGCCGTCGCCGCAGCGGATGAGGGTGCAGGTGGAGCGGCAACCCGAGCCGCCGTCGCACTGTTCTCCATTCTGGACGATAGAGTCGCCGCAGGAAGGCAGCTTGCAGAGATTGGAGCAGCGGTCATTATTGATGTCATTCATGTCGTCGCACTGCTCGTTTCGGTCGAGAACGCCATCCCCGCAGCGGGCAGGGGTACAGTCCTTGCGGCAGGCGTTGGGGGTGTAATCGGAGTTCTTGGTGCCCTGGTCGCACTGTTCGCCTTGCTGGAGAACGCCATCCCCGCAGCGGGGGGCCTTGCAGGTGGAGGTGCAATCGTCATCGTTGGAGGTATTGCCGTCGTCGCACTCCTCTCCGGGCTGGGTGAAGCCGTCACCGCAGGCAGGCTTGCGGCAGTCCGTGGTGCAGAGATCCTCGTTGGAGTTATTGCCGTCGTCGCATTGCTCACCGGCTTGGATGATCTTGTCGCCGCAGTAGGGCATCTGGCAATTGGCGAGGCATCCGGGTGTTCCGTCGCACTGCTCCCCGGTGTCCTGCACCTTGTCCCCGCAGCGGGGGGCCTTGCAGGTGGTGCGGCAGCGGTCGGGGACGGTATTGGAATTATCCTCGCCCTCGTCGCACTGCTCGGTGCCCTGGACGATGCCGTCGCCGCAGACGGGGTACTTGCACCGGGTGGTGCAGGAATCATCATCGGCCTGATTGCCATCGTCACACTGTTCCGAAAGCTGCGTGATGCCGTCGCCGCAGGAGGGCAACTGGCAACCATTCGTGCAGCCGTCGGCGTTGGTGCGGTTGCCGTCATCGCACTGTTCGCCGCTCTGGACGATGCCGTCGCCGCAAGAGGGACGCTTGCAGGACGTCGTGCAGCCGTCATCGTTCGAGGCGTTGCCATCGTCACACTGTTCAGTGAGCTGCGTGATGCCGTCGCCGCAGGAGGGCAACCTGCACACGTTGGTGCAGCCATCGATGTCCGACGCGTTGCCGTCGTCGCAGGCTTCGCCGGCTTGGGTGATGCCGTCGCCGCAGCGGGCCGTGGGAGCGGCCGGGTACACGGGACTCTGGGAAGAGGCGGCGGGAGACTGGAAGTACGTGGAGCGGGCGGAGGAGGAGGCGGGGGCGGGCGGGGGCGGAACGGAAACGGCACGGGCGGAAGAAGCGGCGGGTGTCACCGGAGGAACGAAGATGGAACGTGCGGAAGAAGCGGCGGAAGGAACGTAGGGACGGGCGGAGGAGACAGCAGCGTTTGTCGCGGCTTCGCGTCGGCAGGTGCTGCTGCAGCCGTCACTGTTGGAGGTATTGCCGTCGTCGCACTGCTCGGCGCCCTTCAGGAGGCCGTCGCCGCAGACGGTCATGCACGACGTACCCGTGCAGGACCAGCCCGGTTCGAGCCTGCAGGCCGACGTGCAGCCGTCGTTCGCATTGGTGTTGAAGTCGTCGCACTGCTCTTCGTCATCCTGCCTGCCGTTGCCGCAGGTCTCGGAGCATTTGCTCGGCACACCCGTGCAGGAGTAGCCGCGATCCACCAGGCAGGACGTGCAGCCGTCATCGTCCCGCGTATTGCGATCGTCGCACTCTTCGCCTTCGGACTGATCCACCGTCCCGTCGCCGCAGTTCTGCGAGCAAGCACTCGGAGAACCGATGCAGGAGAAGCCGGCTTCTCGTGTGCAGAGCGAGGAACAGCCGTTACCGCCGGACTTGTCGCCGTCGTCGCACTGCTCGGTGCCGAGCACCATCCCATCGCCGCACACGGGCTTACAGGGTTGGCCTGCCGTGCAGGTCCATCCGTCTTCGCGGTAACAGAGTGCGGAACAGCCGTCATCCCCCCCCTGATTGCCGTCGTCGCACTGCTCGGTGCCCTTCACGAGGCTATCGCCGCAGACGGTCGTGCAGGACGTGCCCGTGCATGCCCATCCTGTTTCCAGCCTGCAGGCATTCGTGCAGCCGTCATTGTTGGCGGCATTTTCGTCATCGCATTGCTCTCCTTGATCCATCACCCCGTTGCCGCAGGTTTTCTCGCACTGACTTGGCACGCCCATACAGGCATATCCCGACTCAGCCCGGCAGGAATTGCTGCAGCCATCTCCATTGGATCCATTCCAATCATCGCATTCTTCGCCGGCATCGAGCGTGCCGTTGCCGCAGGTTTTCTCGCAGCGGCTGGGCTCATCCAGCGTGCAAGCGTATCCCGTGTCGATCGTGCAGGACGTACAGCCGTCCCGGGACGTGCTGTTATCATCGTCGCACTGCTCGGATCCCCGGATCAGGCCGTCGCCGCACGTGGGCCGGCAGGGTTGGCCGGCCGCGCAAGTCCATCCGTCTTCGCGGTAACAGAGTGCGGAACAGCCGTCATCCCCCCCCTGGCCGCCGTCGTCGCACTCCTCGTCACCTTCCACCTTGCTGTTGCCGCATCGGCTGCAGACGGTCTTCGTGCCGTTATGCGTGCAATCCCATCCGTCTTCGAGCTGGCAGGAAGCGGAGCAACCGTCCTCGTTCTGAAGCGGCGATTGCTTGTCATCGCAGGTCTCCGTCCCCTCAACGATCCCGTTGCCGCACTTGTTGCAGATGCTGATCCCGTCGCCGGTGCTGCAGGTCCAACCGCTGACGACGGCGCTGCACGTCGCATTGCATCCTTCGGATCCGTTCTTATTCCCGTCATCGCAGGCTTCCCCGCTCTGGATGATGCCGTCGCCGCACGCGCGGCAAACGCTCCTGCCCTGCGCATTGGTGGTGCACTGCCAGCCGCTGACGATTTCATTGCAGTATTCATTACAGCCTTCCGAACCGTCCGTATTCCCGTCGTCGCAGGCTTCCGTTCCCTCCTTCACTCCGTTGCCGCACCGCCGGCAGACGCTCTTGTTGTTCTGCCGGTCACACTCCCATCCGTCTTCGATCCGGCAAGCGGTGGAGCAACCATCATTGTTGGCGGTTGCCTTCTCCTTATCGTCGCATTCTTCATCGCCTTTCAGAAGACCGTCCCCGCAGATGGGAGCACATACGCTGGGCGCGGAACCGGTACAGTTCCACCCCGTTTCGACGTCACAGTTGCCGGAGCAGCCGTCGTCGTCGTCCTCATCCCCGTCATCGCATGCATCCGTGCCGTCGATGATGCCGTCTCCGCATATCGGTGCGGCAAGAATCTGGAAGGTCTGTGTCGCCGTCTTCCATAGCGTGGAGTCGATGGTGCGCGTCCCGAACCCTGGGTTCGCGGTAATTTCCATATGCACATGGCACCCCTGCGCCGAGAACTCATACGCCCCTGGCAAGGTTCCCGACGCATCCGTCTGGACGATCTCATGTCCACTGTAGTCTCCGGAACTCCAAAGATCATTGGAAGCGAACCACTCGCATTCCTGCCAACCATGGCTATCCCACGTCACTTCGAATGTGTCCCCTGCCGTCACGGAAGACGCCGAGAGCGAGAGCGAGGGATGGGGAGGAAGGACCCAGAATTCCGTTCCCACGCCCCCCGTCGACTGCCCTGGAGGGTAGAGAGTCACTTGGTAGAACCCGGCGTTCGACGCGAAATTATGCAGTTCGCCGGAGCATGCATTGGACACAACGGTCCCCCCTCGCTTCAGTGTGCACGACCCTGTCCAAGGAGAACTCCATGAGACAACTACATCATGATCCCCGAAAAGCGCCTCGCCCGGAGCCGTCCCATTTCGGAAAGAAACGGAAGCCGTCCCCGTCTGTCCCAGGAAGTGGATGCCCGTAGCGGCTGCCGATCCGGTTCCCAGGAGAACAAACAACACCAGGATCGTTTTCCGCCACCGAAGTATGTGCCCCACCTTCTCTCGAGCCCCACGTTTCGGCACACACGTCTCTTCTCCAAAGCGGAGAGGCTGTTGGTCTTTGAGGGCAAGTGGTGTTTGTTTCACGTCCATGAATCATGAAATTATAGCACCATCTGCCCTTCCACGCGAGTTGCTCTTATAGCATACTTGTTGTTAAGTTACACTTAAATTCACTTAGGAACGAAGAGCCGAAACGGATGACGCATCTCGATTCTTCTCGCGGTGCCAACCAACTTTCCATGTAATTTTTGCGTTCTGCCCCCCTCTCACTTCCTCCGCCTCTTCATCCATGCGTAGCCAGCCGCCGCCCCTCCCGCCGCTACCACGACGGCCGCGGGCCCCGTCTGCTGCAGCGGCTGCGTCGCCGGGACGATGGGGAGGACCGTTCCCGCATACTGCTGCCCCGCGATCTGCTGCCGCGGAGGCACGTAGATCGCCGCCTGTCCCGGCACGCGGCACATCAGGTCGCAGTAAACGCCCTGCGTCCCGTTGGACGCGCCCGCATCGCACTGCTCGCCCGCATCCGTCACCGCATCGCCGCAAGCGGGGAACATGCACGTGGTCCGGCAGCGGTCGGGGAACCTGTCGGAGTTGGACGGCCCGTCATCGCACTGCTCGCCCGCCTCGACGATGTTGTCGCCGCAGAACGGCCGGATGCCCGGTTCCAACGTGCAGGCGGCATCGCAGCCGTCGCCGGGAAACTGATTGCCGTCGTCGCACGTCTCGCCGGGATCCAGGCGGCGGTTGCCGCAGAGGGGCAGGGTACGGCAGTCCAGGCGGCACGGGCTGAGGGTGGTGCCGTTCCAAGCGCCGTCATCGCATTCCTCGCCGGCCTGGATGACGCCGTCCCCGCACGCCGCGATGCCCGTGAGGGCACAGGAGGAGGAACAGGGACTCCCCGCCAGGCCGTTCATCACCCCGAGATCGCATTGCTCTCCCGCCTGCAGCAAGCCGTCGCCGCAGCGGTACGACGTCTGGCCGCCGAGCAACCGACAATCGCGTGAACAGCCCGAAGACGAAAGGCCGTTGGCATCCGCCGCATCGCACTCCTCCCCCGCCTGCAGGAGGCCGTCGCCGCAGCGCGGCTCCACGCCCGGCTTCCGCATGCATGCTTCGTCGCATCCCCGCGAGAACGAACCGTTGCGCGCGCCGTCATCGCACTGTTCGCCGCTCTGCACTATGCCGTCGCCGCAGAAGGGAACGAGGCGGCAGGACGCGGAGCAGAGCGCGCCTTCCTTGCCGTTGCCCGATGCGTCGTCGCACTCCTCGCCGCTCTGCACCGTGCCGTCGCCGCAGCGCGGCGTCGTTCCCGGATATGTCGTGCATGTTGCCGTGCAGCCCGACGCCGGGGTGCCGTTCCTGCCCCCGCCCGCGTCACACTGCTCACCCGGATCGATGCGGCCGTTACCGCAGTAGGGTGCGGTGCGGCAGGAAGCGGTGCAACGGCTTCCCGACACCCCGTTCCTCGCCCCTTCATCGCACTGTTCGCCGGCCTGCGTGATGCCATCGCCGCAGCGCGGCGTCGTTCCCGGATACAGCGTACATCCCTTCGTGCAACCGGAAGTCGGGGTGCCGTTCCTGCCCCCGCCCGCGTCGCACTGCTCGCCGGGGTCGATGCGGCCGTTGCCGCAGTAGGGGGCCGGGCCGCCCGACGAACGGGAGCTGGCGACGCCGTGGTAGGAAGAGGAACTGCGGGATACATACCAGGATGATCGGGACCCGTAGGAAGTCGACGCACGGCTGGCGCTGCGCGCCGAGGAGCGGGAGAGGGACGAAGCGGCGGAGTGGAACCCGGAGGAGCGGGAGCCTGCAGAGGATCGCGAAACGGAAGAACCCGAACGTGACGATGCGGAGCGAACGGATGACGACCGGCCCGACGAAGCGCGGGAAGAGCTGCTTCCGCGCAAACATGCCCCGCCGTAGCACGCGCCGGACGGGCAGACGATCGTTTCCCGCCTCACCGACCCGTCCGCCCCGCAGAAATACTCCACCACGCTCGTCTCGCTGGCGCACTCATCGATGCCCACCTCCCACTCCCCGCCCGGACAGACCATCCGCTCCGCGCCGCCGCCCAAGTAGATGTTTCTCCCGTCCGTGTCGCGGCAAGGAACGGGTTCGCAGGCATCGGAGGAGGATTCATCCGAAGAAGCGGATGAACCTCCCCAGGATGCCGCCGATGAAGCATCTCCGGAGGAACTCTCATCCCCTCCCGCCGACGCAAAGGAAGAGGCGGAAGCGGAACTGGCCTGCGCGGAAGGCGTGCAGGGACAGAATGTGTAATCCGGCCGCGCGGTGCAGGAGAACGACTCGCCCGTACCGCCGTCCCAGCACCCGCCTTCACAGACGCCGCAACCGACGGCATTGCAGGTAAGACAGTGGTCGACGGGGGCGACGCTGCCGTTGCTGCTGCTGTCGCCGGTAGCATCCGATGCACTCGACCCTCCGCCTTGGCTGCTTGCCCCTGCGATAACCGTTCCACTTGTCGCGCTGCCATTGCTGCTGCCGCCTCCTCCCCCTCCACCCCCGCCCCCGCCGTCGCCCCCTCCTCCCCCGCCGCCACCAAGAGGCGGGAACAGCATCGGCATGCAACCGAACCCGATGCAGAGATAGTTTGCTGTAGCCTTTGATCGTATAACACCACTCCCCCCTCCAACTCTGCAATAGTAATCTCCTACCGTTATGCCCACGTCCTTCATGACCAGCTGATCAATGACGCATTTACCTGTACAACAATCAACATCGGAGCATGTCCCTTTGTGCAAACCAATACATGAAAATTTGGCCCTCCCCCCAGGTACATCTCCGCACTCATCAGCATCTTTGCACGGTTTTCCTGTCCCTTGGAATACTAACGGATCCTCTTGGCAACGACCTAATATTAAATCCTCGCATTGAGAGTTCCCGCCTGCAACGACGCAATCTTCATCACTGCTGCAGCTGAACTTTCTCCGAACTGTACACTTTTCCCCGACATCTATACAGGCCGGAAGATTACTGTCGTCACTGTCATCACCCTCAGCTTCTGCCACCAGCAATGTGGCAAGAAATTCGGTATATCTCTGCTGAACGGTAATGGCATATGGCTTCTGGCGAGAAAGAAAGAATGTTGAAAGAACGGCAGCAAAAACATGTTGACGTTTGAATGGCTCAAACGCAGTGGTATCCGGCCTCTCCATGTACATCTCCGGCTCATCGCCCATCACGTTGCCCACGCTGTCGCGCCCCTGCAGGAATCCGCATTTGCCGAAGGCGGACATCGGGAAGAGCCGCAGCGTCTGCCGTTCCCACTCCAGATCATGCTCCACGCGGAAGAAATCCCCGTCGAGCCACCCTTCCCATGGCAAACACTCCGTCGATGTGCCGCGAATGAACGTGTCGAAACACCCGGATCGTGAAAAATTGTACTGCCGCAGGGCCAGCCCCGACTTTCCCCCGGCCTCATTCTCCGTCTTCGCGCAGGCGGCCACCTTGCATTGGTCGGTGCAGGAAGACTGTTTCAGCATGTCGTTCCACGCCTCCGACC
The DNA here is from genome assembly GCA_028703835.1 of Candidatus Peribacteraceae bacterium. Classification (GTDB taxonomy): domain Bacteria; phylum Patescibacteriota; class Gracilibacteria; order Peribacterales; family Peribacteraceae; genus CAIKAD01. The sequence goes on from JAQVMB010000006.1 coordinate 59,744, forward strand.
AGGGCACTTCGTTCCCGTCTTGCAGGGGAGCGTTCGCGATGCCGCCGGGGATATTCACTTTCCCGTCGCCGCAGTTGGCGCCGCTCTTGCACACCTCCCGGTCCTCCTCCACGGAACCCGCCTGCGGATCGTCGTTGTTCGCCTTCCCCTCGTCGCATTCTTCCCCGCGGCTCTTGTCCACGATGCCGTCGCCGCAAGAACCCTGTTCCTCCAGGCATGCGTCCGAACACCCGTCACCGTTATCGAGATTGCCGTCGTCGCACTCTTCCCCATACCAATCATCCGTAATGTCGTCGCCGCACCTGCCCCACGTGCAATCGAGGCGGCAGGCCGCATTCGCATCATCGGAATTGCACCACCCGTCGCCGCAATCGGTCCCGTCATCACACTCTTCGCCCTGGTCCATGTTGCCGTTGCCGCAACCCGGTTTGGAAGAGGCGCTCGACGCCGCACTGCCGCAGAGATCCTCGGTGCACGAAGCGCCGGCCTTGAACACGCTCTTGTCATCTTGCGCGGTGCATGCCTGTTGCGTTTTGATCGTTCCGTTGCATTCCCACGTGCCTTGCCCGTCCTGATACACGCAACATACCCCTTGCTGAGCCGTGCAGTAGGCGGGGGCATTCGGCTTCGGATTCCATTGGCATTGGCCGTCCTTTTCATCGCAACCGTAATAGCTGACGCAATTCAAATCCGGCTTGTCCTTGGTCATGCAGTAGTAATACGGATTGTTGGTGCATTTATTCGCAGGAGCACAGGCAGGGTCTTCGGAACATTCGTCATCGTCACAATCGGCTTGGCCGTCCTGGTCGTTGTCCGCTCCGTCTTCACAGTGCGTTTCCGTGTCGCAGTCTCTGCTGCATTCCTCGCCGACTGCGCACGAACCGTCTCCGCAGGGATCGGTCTGGCACCAGGGATCCGTGCTCCGCCGCATCGTGCACCCCCCCGCCGAGACGCTGCAGTACTCGATGGTGCACTCGTCGCCGTCGTCATCGGGGCATTCCACGCCGGAGCGCTCGCATATCCCGTTGACGCATTGGGCGACGGTGCAGGCGTTACTGCTGCAGTTGGATGTGTTGCATGGAGTCGGGCCGGAGCCGCACGTGTACGGACCGCAAGTCGTATCATCGCCTTTGTAATCGGTGCATTCGATGGACGGCACCACATAACACCCGACCCAGTCGCAGCAAGCGCCCGACTTGCAATGTTGGGGGCATTGTACCGAGCACTCCCCATCGTCACACGAAGGTTCGTCGCACCACGGGTCTTCAAGGTTCCGCCTCTGCGTGCATCCTCCCGCCGTTATGCTGCAATACTCGATGGTGCAGTCGTCGCCGTCGTCATCACATTCAACATCACCTCGCTCACAGGTGCCGTTTCTGCATTCGGCGGTTGCGCAGATGTTGTACGGTTGGCAGTTGGTGGCGTTGCATGGATCGGGAGACTGGCAGGCGGGATTTGAGAAACAGTCACTGTCGGCGCAATCGATGCGGCTGTCACCGTCATCATCCCAGCCATTGGTGCAAATTTCAGAGGATGCGCACGCGGATGTTCCGGAACAGCCGTCGTCGTCACAATCCGTTTGGCCGTTCTGGTCATTGTCCGCATCGTCCGTGCAATGTGTTTCCCAACTGCAGTCCGCACTGCACTCCTCACGGGCCAAGCAGGAACCGTCGCCGCAGGGGTTGGTCTGGCACCAGGACGGCGGCGGGTTGATGCGCCTCACATGGCAAGAACCGGTGGGATTCGGTGGGCTGCCGGCGCAATACAATTCATAACAGTCATCATCCGGCTGCTCCGTACAGCGTGAGAGATCACCGTCATGGCAACAGTTATCGATCGTCGCGGCCTGACACTCCCCTTCCCCCGGTGTATAAAGACCGATATTTTCGCATGTGTATCTCTCACACGGCTCCAATGGCGGAAGTCCGGTGGCCTGCGTGGAACATTCCGCGGGAGCGCCGGTGCAACAACCTTCTATCCGTTCGGATTCACAAACGAATCTCCCATCCCTTGAACAGCCTCCCCAGTAACATGGGGCGGGATCCGGGCAATCCTCGTCCGCAAAACAAAATCCTGATTTTGGCGTGTAGACGCACACTTTCACCTCAAAGCCGAGATCCAGTCGCACCTCGCACGCGCGATTGGCGACATGCGACGGAAATTCATCACACTCAGACACATTTGTGCACCCCCGTCCCGTCTGCACCGATCCGGCAAACGTTTTCCCTCCCTGCATCCGCCAAAAAACGACCGCCACGATCAACGTACACAGGAACAGGCCCGTCAGGACGATCAGCCGGAGGCCGGGAAGGCGCAGCATCGGGTGAAAACTGTACCATGCGCGCGCCGCAGCCAAATCAACACTCTCCTTGCGCCTGCGGCCATTTGTTTCGGATTACCGCCTTCTTTTCATCCACGCATAGCCCGCTCCCGCACCCGCGGCCACCCTTCGTCGTCCGCCTGCGGCGGACTCCTCAGGGCAAGTCACGTTTTTTCTGGCGCCGCATCCATGCAAAGCCGGCACCGGCACCTGCCGCCATCATAGCCAGCGCGGCGGGGCCGGTCTGGTTGAGGGGGACGGTGGACGGGTACGCCACGTAGGGGACGGGAGCGACGTTCGCGGCGTAGGGACCCGGAGTCGTGACGGGCGGGTTCGCGGGGACGTACGGCGGCTGCACAGGCAATGAGGTGACGGCGGGAGCGACGGCGTGGGGCGGGGCGGAAGAGGAAGCGGCAGCGACGACGCGGCAGGCGACATCGCAGCGGGAGGGCTGCTTGCCGTTCCAGGAACCATCGTCACACTGCTCGGCGCCCTGGAGGATGCCGTCGCCGCAGCGGGGAAGCCTGCAGGCGTTGGTGCAACGGTCGGCGTTGACGACGTTCATGTCGTCGCATTCCTCGTTGCGATCCAGGATGCCGTCGCCGCAGCCGGCGGGGGTGCAATCCTTGCGGCAGGCGTTGGGCTTGTAATCGGAATTGAGGGAACCGCCGTCGCACTGCTCCCCTTCCTGGAGGATGCCGTCGCCGCAGCGCGGGGATGTGCAGGCATTGGTGCAGGCATCGTCGTTCACCTTGTTCCCGTCGTCGCACTCCTCGCCGGATTGGACGATGGTGTCCCCGCAGGCGGGGTACTTGCAACGGTTGGTGCAGGCATCGTCGTTCACATCGTTGCCGTCGTCGCACTGCTCGGTCAGCTGGGAGATACCGTCGCCGCAGAAGGGCAGGCGGCAGGCATTGGTGCAGCCGTCGGCGTTGGCGCGGTTGCCGTCGTCGCATTCCTCGCTTCCCTGCACGACGCCGTCGCCGCAGACCGAAAGTCTGCAATCATTCGTGCAGCCGTCGCCGTTCACCCCGTTCCCGTCGTCGCACTGCTCCCCCGCATCCTTCACCCTGTCGCCGCAGCGGGGCGCGGTGCAGTCGGTGCGGCAGCGGTCGGCGAGGATGGAAGAGTTGCGGGTGCCGTCGTCGCACTGCTCGGTGCCCTGGATGATGCCGTCGCCGCAACGGACGACGAGGGATTGAGTGGCGGCGCGGGGAGTGCAATCGCTCCAGCAGTCGCTCCCGGCCGTGCCGTTCCGAAGCCCTTGGTCGCACTGTTCGGTGCCCTGGATGATGCCATCGCCGCAGCTGGAGACGGTCGCCGCGGAAGATGCCGGCTGGAAGAGGGTGCGGGGTGCGGAGGCGGCCGAGGAGCGGGGGGAGGAAACGGCGGCGGCCTTGAAGGACGAGGCGGTCGTGGAAGAGGAGTGCGGGGG
>JAQVMB010000038.1 GCA_028703835.1 Candidatus Peribacteraceae bacterium
ATCTGCATCTGTTCATCGGTGAACACGTGTGGAGGTACAACCACAAAGACCTCACAAGGCGTGAACAGGTGCAATTGCTCTACCGGATATTGCTAAAGTTTGGTGGCAGAAGTTAAACATTCCCCTTATCAATTGTCCATTATTCATTCGCCCGAAGGGCGTCAGTCTCTCTCCACCTCTTCTTCTTTCCGGATACGGTTGTAGTTGAGGACGAAGCCGAGCAGCGCGGCCACGGCGACGATGGCGATCGGCAGGAACTGGTCGAACATGTGAAAGGGGTGGAAGCGAAGTGCGACCCTATGGAGAAGACCGCGATGCGACAAGGGTGTTCCCCGGGATTTTGCGCGAAAGTGAATCGATGTCCCGGTGATAGAATGAAAACCCTTTCCGTCTTTCGAAGCATTCCTGATGACGAGCGGGCAAAACGGCGGTACACTTCTCCCATTCCTTTCCACCGACCAACATGAAACGCCTCCTCGCCGCTTCTCTCCTCGGGACGCTGCTCCTCGCGGCCGCACCCGCGCTCGCCGCGACCTTTCGCGGCGGCGACACCGTCACGCTCTCCGCTCCGGTGAGCGGCGACCTGTACGTTTCCGGCGGCACGATCGACATCCGCCAGGACGTGCGCGGGGACCTCTACATCCTCGGCGGCACCATCGACGTGCAGAACGACGTCGCGCAGGGCCTCAACGTCGCGGGCGGAAAGGTGAAGATCCTCAGCCGCGTGGGCGACGACGTGCGCGTCGCGGGCGGGGACGTGGAGATCCGCGGCGTCATCAACGGCGACCTGCTCGTGGCGGGCGGCACCGTGACAGTCGGGAGCGACGCGGTGGTGATGGGTGAAGCCTACGTCTCCGGCGGGCAAGTGGTCGTGCGGGGCACCGTGAACCGAAACATCAAGGCGAACGGCGGCAGCGTGATCCTGGAGGGCATCGCGCACGGGAACGTGGACCTGCAAGGCGAGAGCGTCACCGTGTCGGGGCCCGTGGAAGGCGATACGACGATCGTCGCGCGGAACCTGACCGTGGCGGAAGGCGCGTCCTTCCGGGGAAGCGTGGACTACTGGACGCCGTCCCCGACGGAGTTCGGCGATGCGCTCGCGGCGGGACAGGGCGCCACGTACCGCCCGGACCTCGCCAAACAATTCGGGCGCGCTGAAACGCGCGGCTTCGCCGTTGCCCTCCTCGGCGCATTCGCCGTGTACTCGCTCCTCTCGGCCGCCCTGGTCCTGGCACTCCTCGTCTTCTTCACGAAGACGATATTCACCGACGCCGCGAAGTACGTCCGGCGCCGTCCGGGCATGAGCTTCCTCCTCGGCCTCGCGTACGTCGCGGTCGTGCCGCTCGCGATCGTCCTTCTCCTCGTCACCGTCATCGGCATTCCGCTGGCGCTGCTCCTGCTCGCCGCGTACGCCTTCACCTTCGTGTTCATCGTGCCGGTCGCGTCGCTCGTCGCCGCGAAGTGGATCGAACTCACGTACGAAAAAGAATGGAGTCGTCTCGCGCTCTTCGGCGTGAGCATCGGCGTCTTCATCCTTCTCCGTCTCATCGGCATCATCCCCGTCGTCGGATGGATCGCGAAAGGCATCGTCGTGCTGCTCGCACTCGGAGCGCTGCTCGTGGTGAAAATGAACCGGCTGAAGAAGATCATTTAACGGCTTCACAAAGCCGTATTTCATGGATCGTGCGGATGCAGAAAAAGAAAACGCCCCACCCTTGCGGGTGCGGCGTTTTCCATGACACACGAAACTTATCGCTTCCTTTTCTTCGCGGCCTTCTTCACCTTCTTCTTCGTTGCCTTCTTCTTCTTGGCAGCCATGAGAGACAGGGGAAAGGAAATAATTACTCATCATTCTACGACGATCGCGCGCGAAGGGAAGTACTCGGGGAAAAAATGAGATGACGGAGCGTCACAAGTTCACTCTTCTACGTTGTTTGCATTTTCAGAAATATTTTTCATTTTCATCATCGACGTTCATGTGACCGGCTCCGAAAAAAAATATTCCTGCGATTTATTCCGCAATTTTTTTTCCGGTGCACGCGTCCGTCTCACCCATGCAACGGAATAAAAAAAACGATGCGCGAAGCAACAGGAACCAAACGGGCCTGGCATCATACCAAACCTGTTTGATTTCTGTCGTTTCGCGCACGCCCCCTCACCCCGCCCTCTCCACCCGGAGGGGGGAGAGGGGGACAAGGAAGCGCATTTCTTCCCCGGAGCGTGATGCGGCAGAAGAGCCAGGGATCAGGTTATTTTGGTATCACAAGTGCCGAAGGAGGTGCCCCAGCTTGTCCCGCTTCGTGCGGAGATAGAGGCGCTGGCGGTCCGTGTGCGCGGCTATCTCCAGCGGCACGTGTTCGACGACGTGGAGCCCGTGCCCCTCCAGCCCCACGACTTTCCGGGGATTGTTCGTGAGGAGGCGGATCTTGCCGAGGCCGATGTCCTTCAGGATTTGCGCGCCGATGCCGTACTCGCGCAAGTCCGCCACGAAGCCGAGCCGTTCATTCGCTTCCACCGTGTCGAGCCCTTCGTCCTGCTGCAGCGCATACGCGCGGATCTTGTTCGCGAGCCCGATGCCGCGCCCTTCCTGCCGGAGGTAGAGGACGACGCCGCTTCCTTCCTTCGCGATGCGTTCCATCGCGAGCGCCAGTTGGCCGCCGCAGTCGCAGTGGTGCGACCCGAAGACGTCGCCCGTGAGGCATTCCGAATGCACGCGCACCAACACGGGTTCGTCCGGCTTGATCTCCCCCCGCACGAGCGCCACGTGTTCGTGATGCTGCACGGCGTCCTCGTAAATGCGGATGCGCCAGAGACCCTCGTCCGTCTCCAGCGTGCTCTCGGCCTGGAGCTCCACGAGCGTCTCGTGCCGCCTCCGCCACGCAATGATGTCGGACACGGCGAGGAGCGGGATGTCGTGCGCCGCGCCGAAGGCCTGCAGCTCCGGCAGGCGCATCATCGTTCCGTCATCCCGCATCAGTTCGGACAGCAGGCCGCCGGGACGGAGATGCGCGAGCCCGCACAAATCGACCGCCGCTTCCGTGTGGCCCGCGCGCACCAGCACTCCCCCTTCCGCCGCACGCAACGGGAACACGTGCCCGGGACGGCGGAGATCCTCCGGCCGCGCGTCCGGACGGACGGCGTCGAGGACCGTCTTCGCCCGGTCGGCGGCGGAGATGCCGGTGGTGATGCCCGCCGCCGCATCCACGCTCACCGTGAACGGCGTCGCGAAACGCGACGTGTTGTCCGACGTCATGGGCGGCAAACGGAGCCGGTCCGCGATCTCCCCCGCGAGCGCCAGGCAGACAACGCCGCCCGTATGGCGGATGAGGAACGCCATCTTCTCCTCCGTCACGTGCTCCGCCGCGAGGATGAGGTCGCCTTCGTTTTCGCGGCTCTCATCATCGACCACGATGACGAACGCGCCGCTGCGCAGCCGCTCGAGAGCGACGGGGACGGGGGTGAGAGGATGCATGGAACGTCGATTATATCCGCGTGTCCCCCTCTCCGAAAGGACGGCGGCGCGGAAACCGAACAAACGCGTCTCTACCGTCCGGGATGGTGCGCCATCACCTGACTTGCACCGTAAACGTCTGCCGCGCCGCCTTGGGCGACGCATGGCCGACGCCCACGTAATACGTTCCCGCAGGATAGAGGTACGGCACGTTGCACGCCGGCCCTTCGAAGCCGAACAGGTCCACATCGCCGGCGGGATAGATCAGGCACCGCAACGGATCGTTGCTCGTGAGCGACAAGGTCATCTGCGCTTCCCGGCCGACCGTGAAGACGAACCAGTCTTCCAGGTCGTTGGCATCGAGCATGTCCGACCGTACGCTCGTGCGGTCGAGGCTGAGCGCCTGCGAGAAACCGTCGTTCCCGTCCCCCGTCCCCGCCTTCGCCTCCACGACGTAGGCGAGATCCGCGGTCGGGGATTGGACCTGCAACTGGTAGTTCCCCGCGGCGAGCGCCGTCCGCAGGCCGCACACGCCGTTCTCGATGTATCCCACGTAGTATTCCATGGAAAATCCTTCCTCCTCCGTCTTGAAGAGCGTGCACCGCACTTCGCCGTTCCCGTCGCGCGCCGACGCGGTGACGTCGACAACCAGGGGCGCGCTCAGGGTGAAACGGTACGCGAAAGGCTCCTTCTTATGGAACGTCTGGGAATCATTGAAGGGAAGGCTGATGGTGAGCACGTCGGCCGTAGCGCCCGTGTCATCGAACGATGCTTGGGGTCGGGAACTCGCGCCGGCGGAAACCGAAGAGGTCGCTGCGGATGTCGTCGCCTCGGATGACGCACTCCCCGTCGGCACACCTTCCGTCACCTGCGACGCTTTCCAGATGTAC
>JAQVMB010000007.1:0-33694 GCA_028703835.1 Candidatus Peribacteraceae bacterium
TCTGCATCTGTTCATCGGTGAACACGTGTGGAGGTACAACCACAAAGACCTCACAAGGCGTGAACAGGTGCAATTGCTCTACCGGATATTGCTAAAGTTTGGTGGCAGAAGTTAAACATTCCCCAAAATAGAGCAAAAGTACCTGAACGTTTCTGCTTCCTCTCTCCACCTGGCAGGGGGGAGAGACCGAGTGAGGGGGGACGGACGAAAAAGAGTAATGACATGCATCTTTGATGATTTAACTCCTTTTTGGCCTCCGGAAGGGCTCCCCGGGTTCCATCATGGTATGAATATGAGTATTTTGGCTTCGTACAGCGGTAAAACAATGTCAAAAAGAATGGTCAATCGGGCTGAAAATTCGTGCTCCGTTTGACGTTTTGTCCGGGAACAGCTACAATGGCTCTCGAAATCACATTTACATCCACATCCACTTCCTATGACAAAGTCAGAACTTGCGTTGGACAGAGTGCATAACCTGTACACGCTCCAGACGAAGCTCATCACGTCGCTCGATGCCGACTTGCGCGATCCCGCGCTCCGCAAGGAGGTGAAGTCCGCCATGCGCGCATTCCAAACGCTGCTGGACCAGGTGGACTGGCACTACATGGGAGGCATCGATGTGCTGGAATCCCTGCGGCAACTCCCCGGCGAGCTCCATGCGAAGATGAAGACGTCTCCCATCGAGAGCGTGGCGAAGCGGGTGGCGCGGCGCGCGGCGAAGAAAGCTTCCGCGAAGAAGGCCCCCAAACGCAAAGCGTCAAAGAAATTGAAGAAGGCTAAGAAGATGAAGAAGACGACGAAGAGAAAGTGATCAGTGGTCAGAGGCCAGTGATCAGTAAGCTGTTTTCGTGAAGAGCGGTACGTGGGTTCTGACCACTGATTTCTGATCACTCATACGATCATCCTTCACTGATCTTCACGATCTTCACTTTCTCCTCCTTGGGCACCAGGACTTTCAGGATGGATTCTTTATTGAACGTCGCCCGTACGCGCTTGGGGTCAATGGTGCAGGGCAGCGTGACGCTGCGGCTGAACGGCCCCCAGAAGCATTCCTGCAGGTAGTACTGGTCGCCCGCCACTTCGTCCGTCTGGCGGCGGTTCCCGCGGATCGTCAGCACGTTGTCATTCACTTCGATGTCCAGGTCGCTCATGCGCACGCCCGCGATGGGCGCCTTGATGATGTAGTAGTCCTCCTGTTCGTAGATATCCACCGCCACCCGTCCCATGCCCCGCTCCTCGGAGGGTTGTTTTATGGCTGCAGGAAGCGATGCCTCGTCATCCACCGGCGAATAATCGCCCTTCGATGCGCCGGCGTTGAGTGCGCCGAAGATGCCGTGGAAAGGAGACGTACCCATCGCAGGGGGGCATGGTAGCAAATGTGGCTTCCTTCCTGCAAAAACTCGCTCTGGCCAACGGAGGGAAGTTGTGTTGCCATCGTGCAACAAATACAAACGCACAGGGATCTCCACCCGCCCTTTCCTCCGAGAGTGAAGGGACGGAAAGGACTGTCGAAAAAACGCAATGGGGATTGAAGAGAAAAGAGAAACGCAAATGGAACTTGCTCCTCTTGTCGGCACCGCTACAATGCGGAAAACTGAGATTCGATCGTCCTCGGTGTTTGGATCACCGCCTCCTTCCGCTTTCCACTCCCCCATGTCCACCGTCGCCCTCCGCAACAACATCCGCCGCCTCCGCTTCGAGAAGAACATGACCCAGGAGGAACTGGCGCTCCGTACGGGCGTGAGCCGGCAGACGATCATGTCGATCGAACGGGGACGCACGAACCCGTCGGTGTTGCTTGCCTACAAGATCGCATCGGCCCTGAGCGTGGAATTGACGGAAGTGTTCTTGATGGAAGGGAAGTTGGCACCGGTGTGATTCGGGTTACTGGTTCCTGGTTGCGGGTTACTGGATTTCGAAATACGTATGTTCCGCTCCTTCCAATTTTTGTGCTGTTGAAGGTATTGCATAAGCATCGCAATTTGCGCCGTTATTCTCCTGCAGAGGTGAGCGCATTCGTCATGCTCTTCCGGCAGGACGTAGCCCTCATCCAATCCGTAGTAGAGATGTGAGCGTGTTTCAGTGCCTGACCTTTTTGCATAACTGAGAAAAGTGATGAACTCGGTATTCGTTCTTGCGTCGTTTCCTTCGGCGATGTTCGCCATGATGGAGAGTGCGGAGCGACTGATCTGATCAGCCCATGCCCAATCATGTTTTGCGATGGCTCGATGTGCAAAGATGCGGATCTTCCTTGTGAGGAGCCGCGCCGCTTGCCATGCCTCAATTTCCTCGAATGTCTTGAAACTCATATCCAGCAACCAGTAACCAGCAACCAGAGACTGTCAGGAAGAAGAGAGGGGTAGATTCGCTTGTTCGACATTAACCGCTTCAATGGTAGCTGGAGAAATAAAAGCCTCCCGCACGTCTTCGACGAGCAATTGCGGCCGCATGTTACCGTTCCACGTGTCCACGGAAAGCCGGCAGGCGATGTCGACGGGGCCGACGGGGATCCGCTCGAAGAGTGTCCCGAGCTGGAAGCCGATGACTTTGAGCGGGCCGACGGTTCCTTGGATGTGTGCGAAGGCCGCGCCCACGCGCTTGAGGGAGGAGAAGCGCACGCCCGGCAGCACGAAGCGCGGTTCGGGATTGCCCTGGCCGAACGGTTCGAGCGTGCGCATGCTTTCGATAAGCGGGAGCGTCACTTGCGCCGCATCCAGGAGGCCGTCGACGGGGAGAACCGGGCGGAGCGTGTCGACGGAGAGCGTCCGGGCCGCATGGGCGTTGAGGCGGTCGCGCAGGTCATCGAACGATGCCGTGGCAAACGTGCAGCCAGCCGCTTGCGCGTGCCCGCCGAAGGTCAGGAGCAGGTCCGCGCAACTCTGCAGCGCCTCCGTCACATGGAAGCCGGGAATGCTGCGCAGGGACGCCACGCAGACGTCTCCCTGTATTTGCGCGACCAGGCTGGGGCGACCGTGCGCTTCCGTCAGCCTCCCCGCGATGAGCCCGATGATGCCCGCGGGATAGTCCGGGCTCGCGAGGGTCAGGAACGGGCGGGAAAGGTCCGCCGTGATGCCCGCGAGGAGCGCGCGCGTCTGTTGCTGCCTGTCCTGGTTCAGTTGCTCCAGCTGCGCGACGGCGTGCCCGTCGCCCAGCAGCGCCCGCAGGGCGATGTGCGGGTCGTCCATGCGGCCCGCCGCATTCAGGCGAGGCGCGATGCGGAAAGCGATGTCCCTGCTGGACGGGATGCCGTCGATGCGCGCGTTCGCGCACAGCATCCGCAGCGGCCCCTCCGTGAGGCGCCCGTACGCGGCGACGCCTTCCCGCACGAGCGTGCGGTTCACGCCCGTCAGTTCCACGAGGTCCGCCACGGTACCCGTGGCCGCGAGCGCCAGGTCCGTGTCGCGGTCCCGCCACTCCCCTCCCTCCAGCGCGGCGACGAGGCCGAAGGCCAGGCCTGCGGCGGCGGGATGCGTCCCCGCGTCCGCCGCGACGAGACCGGGATGCAGGACGGCGACGGCGTCCGGCAGCGTTTCCGGCAGGTGGTGGTGGTCCACGACGATCACGTCCATGCCGCCCGCTTTCGCGAGCGCGATCTCCCGGTGCGACACGACGCCGGTATCGACGGTGATGAGGAGCGTGGCGCCTTTCTCCAGGAACGCGCGGACCGTCTCTTCCCGCAGGCCGTACCCCTCATGCTGGCGGTGGGGCAGGCGTGCGAAGGGCCGGATGCCTTGTCGCAGGAAGAAGCGGACGAGCTGCGCCGTGGCCGTGATGCCGTCGCAATCGTAGTCGCCGAAGAGCCCCACGCGCTCTTCCGTTTTCACCGCATGACGGATGCGTTCCAGCGCCGCGGGGAGGGCGGGAGGCGTCGGCCCCGGCGCGTGGAAAGGCAGCGGCGCGTCCCCCGCCGTGTCGAGGGCGCGGGCGCGGAAGAGTGTGCCGGAGAGATCATTCCCGCCGCGGAAGTCCTCCCGGATCGTCCATTCTTTTCCGGTGAGGGAAAGGGTCGCCATGCAACGTGCACATTACCACTCCCGCGTCCGGGGCTCTTCCGCTTCCGCGGGAAAAGTGAAACGGGCGCCCATTTTCCGCTTCGATGAGCACAAAAAAAGGTTCCATGAGGCCTTGGATCTATTGTTTTCCTCTACCCCCTCGCCCCCTTCTCCGGGGGAGAAGGGGGAAAGCTGCGTACAAAAGAATACTTTCGTCCCTCCTTCCTCCACCGGAGGAAGGAGGACAGGAGGATGGAGGAATTAAAACGGTTTCCATCCCCTCGTTTTCACGGCACGAAGCACGGTCCAGCCCACCGCGGCCAGGACGGCGACGAGAACGGCCGTCGTTTCCATGCCCGTCGGCGCCAGCGGACGCGCCTGTTGCCCGATGACCGCGTTCGTGTTCGCGGGGGCCCGGTCACGTTCGAGACGCATCAGGAGACGCAGCATCACGGGGTCGACCGTCTGGGACGGGGGCGTGGCGGCGGCGGGGTCGGCGGTTGCCGCAGCATGGTCGGGACCGGTCGGGCCGGCGGAAGAACTTTGGAGCGAGGGAGGGGGGATGGATCCCTCCAGGTTCGGATCGTAGACGGTATTGGGGTGCAGCGCTTCGCGTTCCTCGACCTGCATGCGTCCGATTTCCTCCATGCGGCGCTTGTTGGGGCGGAGGGTATTGTCGGTGGTGGTCGGCGTCGTGAAGTATTGCTGCTGTTGCATCAGCACTTCCTCCGGGCTGATGTAGGCCAGGGCGGGGGATGCCGAGAAGGCGAGGGCGACGGTGAGGGGGAGGAAAGTCATCATGATATTATAGAGGAAAACGGCCGTATCAGCAATCGGTGCCGCCGCTGAGGAGACATTGGTAATAGCGGGCCATATCTTCGATGCCGTCATCGAAGCTGACCTGTTTCAGCGGGTCCGTCTCCCCGTCATCCACCTCGCCGTTGAGGTTCGTGTCTTCCCCCGCCCACCGGTTGGCGATGGAGACGCAGGCGGTATCGCCGGGGGTGCAGTCGTACTGCACGCACCGGGGGAGCGCATCCGCCGTGCAGAAGCGGCGATTGCGGTCCACCAGACAGTAGCCGTCGCAGAGGCCGTCATGGTCCGAATCCGCGCTGAGCGGGTCGGTGTCGCCCGTTTGGAGGCGCGTGTGTCCGTGCACTTCGATGCCGTCGGGGACGCCGTCACCGTCCGAATCCGCGCTGAGGGGATCCGTATGGACATTGAACACTTCCGTGCCGTCATCCAAGCCGTCCATGTCGGAATCGGCGAGATCCTCGTCCGTGCCGAATTGTTTTTCCAATTGGGTGTTCAATCCGTCGTCATCCCGGTCCGTTCCGATTGGCAGCGGGGCTTCCGTCATGATGAAGCACGTCATGCCGCCGCGGAATATCTCGATCTGATGGCGGATCGCGCCGTTCGTGTCGTTTTCCTCCTGGTCGCGTTGCAGTTCCGAACGCGTGGGAGGACGGTACACCGAATAGCGGGGGACATTGTTCCGGCGCTGCAGCTCCCGCACGTCCCGTTCCGCTTCGGAGAGGAACATGCGTCCCGGGAAGCCGAAGCTCTGGGGCGGATCATCCGGATCGTAGTCGTCGGGGAAACAGTAGCCCCAGTAGCGCGTGTTCCTGCCGCGGTTGCCCAGCAGCGTCTCGCGGTACATGTCCGGCATGCCGACGGGCAACTGGAAGATGACATGCGTGCTGGCGGGGACCGTGGCGCCGTGCTCCACTTCGTCCGGTTCGATGACGGACCATCGGTCATAGGCCACGGGCTGCAGCACGAACGCGTTCAGGCGGCTCCAGCCCGCCCACAACATCAATGCCAGCGCTCCGCCGAGGAGGAGGAACGGGCGTGCCCGCAGGAGAGGATGTCTGTGGTTCGGGAACATCAAGATATTATACCAGAAAACAGCCATCGATCCCAGCCCCATTCTCCGCTATGCTGTGCGCTGAATGGCCAAAGATTACTACGGCGTATTGGGCCTGCAGAAAGGCGCTTCCGCAGAGGAGGTGAAAAAGGCGTACCGCCGCCTCTCCAAAGAATTGCATCCGGATAAGCATAAAGGCGGTAAGGATGCCGAGAAGCGCTTCAAGGAAGTGAACGAGGCGTACGAAGTCCTGTCGAATCCGCAGAAGAAGCAGATGTACGACCAGTTCGGGGAAGCGGGCGTGAACGGCGGGGCGGCGGGACAGGGCGGCTTCGGCGGATTCGATTTCTCCGGCGCCGGGGGCGCCGATGCGTTCTCCGATCTCTTCGAAGGCTTCTTCGGCGGAGGGCGCAGGCAGGCCGCCGCGCGCCAGGAGGGGAACGATCTGGAAGTGGAGATCGCCATCGACCTGTCCGAGGTGGTGACGGGCGTGCGCCGTGACGTGCGCATCCGCCGGAACATCGCTTGTGACCGTTGCGGCGGGAACGGGGCGGAGCCGGGGACGAAGCTGGACACCTGCGGCGAGTGCGGCGGCACGGGACAGGTGACGCGGACGGCGCAATCGTTTTTCGGCGTCATCCAGCAGCGGACCGTCTGTCCGCGATGCCGCGGATCCGGGAAGGTGCCGGAGAAACCGTGTACGAAGTGTGACGGCGAAGGGCGCGTGGCGTCGGCGGAAGAGGTGCAGGTGGACGTGCCCCCCGGCATCGACGACGGGCAGGCGCTCCGGCTTCGAGGGCAGGGAGAGGCGGGCAGGCGCGGCGCGACCGCGGGGGACCTGTACGTGCGCGTGCGCGTGCGGCCGGATGACCGCTTCGTGCGCGAAGGCGCGGACATCCGTACGGTCCTGGACGTCCCCGCGCTCGATGCCATCCTCGGCGCCACGGTGGACGTCGAGACCGTGCAGGGAAACGTCTCGTTGAAGATCCCGGAAGGGACGCAGCCCGGCCAAGTCCTGCGCCTCAAAGGCAAAGGTCTCCCCGTCCTCAATACGTCCCGTTTCGGCGACCACTTCGTCACGGTCAATGTGAAGGTGCCCACGCGGCTCGGCAGGGAGGAGCGGAGGATTCTGGAAGAGTGGAGGCGCGCTCGCGGCTGACGCCGCTCGCACGAATGCAAAAAAATGGAAAATTACAAAATTGAAAATTGAAAATGAGAAACAAGAGACTGATGGTAGTATTCCCGCATGACTGACGATTCCATGACGGCGGCGGTCCGACCGCCCCTCACTCCCGAACTCCGCGCGAAGCTCCGCCGGGCGGCGCGTAACGAGATCACGGAGCACCACATCTACAGCGCCGTGGCTGCGCGCGTCCGCGACCCGCACAACCGCGATGTCATCGAGAAGATCGCCGCGCAGGAGCTCGGGCACTACGAACGGTGGCGCGCGCTTCTGGGCGAAGACATCCGGCCGCAGCGCTGGAAAGTATGGATCTACGCCACGGTGACGTCGCTTCTCGGCCTCAGCTTCACGCTGCGGTTCATGGAGAAGGGCGAATCCCTCGCGCAGGATTTTTACGATGAACTGTCCGCGGCGGTTCCCGAAGCCGCGGCCGTCATCCAGGACGAGCAGCGGCACGAGGAGGAAATGCTCGCCCTCATCGACGAGGAATTCCTGCAGTTCGTCAGCTCCTTCGTTCTCGGCATCAACGACGCGCTCGTGGAACTCACCGGCGCGCTCGCGGGCCTCACGCTCGCGCTCGCGGACAGTCGTCTCATCGCCACCGTCGGCTTCATCACGGGCATCGCCGCGTCGCTTTCCATGGCGTCCGCGCAATATCTCTCCACGAAGGAAGAGGAGGGGAAATCGGCGCTGAAATCCGGCCTGATGACGGGTCTCGCGTACATCTTCACGGTGGTACTCCTCATCCTCCCCTTCTTCCTGATTTCGAAGGCGATCGTCGCTTTGCCCGTCACGCTCTGTATCGCCGTCCTGATCATCTTCCTCTTCACGCTCTACGTATCCGTCGCGAAGCGGCAGCCGTTCAAGCCGCGGTTCATGGAGATGGCGGGCATCAGCCTCTCCGTCGCCGCCGTGAACTTCGGGATCGGATTCCTGGTGAAGAGATACTTCGGAGTCGAAGGATGACGCGCTCGTGCGCGACGAAGAAATTGAAAATTGAAAATTGTAAATTGAAAATGACGGGTGAATAAACCAGTGCATGTATTCCTGCCAAAATTTTCCATTTTCCATTTTCAATTTGTTCATTCCTCCAGGCAAGGAATGTTACCACCCGCTCCGTGCAATCACACGTCGAGGTTCTCCAGTCCCGTATCCTGCGCCATCACCGGCGACAGTTCTTCGCCGCCCTGGTCGTCTTTCATGCGTAACACGATCTGCCGGTACTCCCCTTCGCCCACGCTTTCCGTCGTCAAATCCTGCAATGCGGGGCTGCTGGCCACGTGCAGGTGGACGATGCGGCGGAAGTACGGCGACATCGGCGCCAGGGCGATGCGGTTGCCCGTGCGGCGCACGAAATCCGCCTTCTGCTCCGCGATCCTGCAGACTTTTTGCTCCTGCTCGCGGCGGTAACCGTCGATGTCGATCACCAGGAAGGGGCTGCGGTCCAGGTTCAGCTTCGCGCGGAGGATGGATTTGAGCAGGTGCTGGACGGCGTTGAGCGTCTCCCCGTGCCATCCGATGATGCGGTTCGCTTCCGTTGAAACAAGATCAATGCGCGTGATGCCGTCCTTCTCCGCTTCCACTTTGATGTCCGTCACGGCGAAGGGAAGCAGTTTGAGCAGCGCGCCGAGGGTGTCCTTGATCATCGAAGCATCCATTGGTGGTAGGGGGATCATAGCGTGTAAGAGGGTCATTGAAAACAGGATGTTCCCGAGCTTCCGTGGAGGGGATTGGAATACTGGAGTACTGGAATACTAGGGCGCGCCGTATGATGGCCCTGATGGGAGTAGGCGTCTGTTCATGTTTTGTCCCTAATACTCCAGTATTCTAATATTCTAATCCCTAAAAAAAGCCCCCGTTCATCACGGAGGCTTCTTCACAATAATGCGAAAATGAATTTACCGGACTGCGTCCTTCAGCGTCTTTCCGGCCTTGAAGGACGGGACCTTCATCGCGGGGATGGAGATCTTCTGGCTCGGGTTGCGCGGGTTGACGCCCATGCGCGCAGCGCGATGGCTGAGCTTGAACGTTCCGAAACCCGTGACCGTCACCGGCTGTCCCTTCTTGAGGTTCTTGATGACGATGTTGATGATGGCCTGCAACGCATCGGCGGCGGCGCGCTTGGTAATGCCCGCGGCGTCCGCGATGGCGGCGATCAGTTCCTGCTTGGACATAGAAAGGAAGGGGAAGGAGATACGACGAATGTCAGTTTACGCTGTGAATATTGCGTCGCAAGCGGGGTCAACCCTGTTTTTTCGCTTGTCCAAGGGAAACAGATGTGAGAATGGCTTATGTAAGCCAAAAAATCTGAATACAAAGCATACTCGTCCGATGGCTTCGGGAAGCCAAAATCTATTGTTCCGAATCCGGAAATATTTTTGTCAATCCGCTTCGGGAAGCGGAAAAACAGGTGTTTCTTGCAGTCGTCCGTTCCACAGATACCCCTCCCCCGGGTATGGTGATTTTTCAGCGCATGTTGCGATTCGTTTTGACAGTCTCCTCTCTCCTTCACTAGTCTGCCCGTTCGTAACTCGTTGTCAGTCCACTCCATCGTATGCCCCACAACCTCGTCATCGTCGAAAGCCCCGCGAAGGCCAAGACCATCAAGCGCTTCCTCGGGAAGGACTTTACGGTCGAGGCGAGCATGGGCCACATCCGTGACCTCCCGTCGAACACGATCGCGGTGGACGTCGAGAAGGATTTCGAGCCGGAATACGTGGTGCCCAAGGAGAAGGCTGCGGTGGTGAAGAAGTTACGGGCGGCCGCGAAGGAAGCCGACGAACTGTGGATCGCGACTGATGAGGACCGTGAAGGGGAAGCCATCGGCTGGCACCTGACGCAGGTGCTGAAGGAGGATCCCAAGAAGGTGAAGCGGATCGTCTTCCACGAGATCACCGAGACCGCCATCAAGGAGGCCGTCGCCCACCCGCGCGTCCTCGACATGAAGCTGGTGGATGCGCAGCAGGCGCGCCGCGTGCTGGATCGTCTCGTGGGTTACACGCTTTCGCCGTTCCTGTGGAAGAAGGTGTATCGCGGCCTCAGCGCCGGGCGCGTGCAATCCGTGGCGGTGAAGATCATCGTGGACCGCGAGCGGGAAATCAAAGCGTTCAAGGCCGATGAATATTGGACGGTGCAGGCGCAGTTGCAGACGCCGTCGAAGGAATCGTTCACGGCGGAGCTGCAGAAGCGCGACGGCAAGAAGTTCGTGCCCGTCAACCAGCAGGAGACCGACGACGCCGTCGCGGAAATCAAGCCGGCATCTTTTGCGGTCGCCTCCACCGACGAGAAGGAGCTGAAGAAATCGCCCGCTCCCCCATTCACCACGTCCACGCTCCAGCAGGAGGCGGCGCGGAAGCTGGGCTACTCCGTGAAGCAGACGATGGTCATCGCGCAGCAGCTCTACGAAGGCATGAGCCTGGGCAAAGGCGAGGGCATGATGGGGTTGATCACCTACATGCGCACGGACTCGGTGAACCTCAGTGCCAAGGCGCTGGAAGACTGCAAGTGGGTCATCGAGAAGCATTACGGGCGCGAATACGTCCTCAGCGAGCCGCGCACATACAAGACGAAGAGCAAGGGCGCGCAGGAGGCGCACGAAGCCATCCGCCCCACGGAGCTCTCGCGCACGCCGGAGTCGCTCGCGAACGTGCTGGATCATCAACAGCTGAAGCTCTACACGCTCATTTGGAACCGCACGCTCGCCACGCAGATGGCCGCCGCCGAGCTGAAGCGCGTCGGTGCGGACATTTCCGCCGGGCGTTACACATTCCGCGCCACGGGCCAGACGATCCTCTTCGACGGCTTCCTCCGCGTATATCGCGAGGACCGCGACGAAGGCGACCGCCCGACGGATGAGGATGTGGAGAAAGGCGACAAGCTCCTGCCGCCGTTGCATCAGGGTGACGCGCTGGACCTGGAGGAGCTGAAGTCCGAGCAGCACTTCACCAAGCCGCCGCCGCGCTACACGGAGGCGAGCCTCGTGAAGAAGCTGGAAGAGGAGGGCATCGGCCGCCCGAGCACCTATGCGCCGACGATTTCCACCATCCAGCAGCGCGGGTACATCAAGAAGGAGGGGAAGCAGCTGGCGCCGGAGGACATCGCGTTCACCGTCACCGACCTCCTCGCCGAGCACTTTACGGACATCGTGGACCTGGCCTTTACGGCCAAGATGGAACAGTCGCTGGACGACATCGCGGAGGGCGACACGGACGGCGCGGAGTTCCTGCGCGGGTTCTTCAAGCCGTTCGAGACTCTCGTGAAGGAGAAGACGAAGGAGATCCAGAAGAAGGACGTCCTGAAGGAGCGCCTCCTCGGCAAAGACCCCGCGTCGGGGCAGGACATCGTGGCGCGCACGGGCCGTTTCGGGCCGTACGTGCAGATCGGGCGTCCGGAGGATCAGCCCAAAAAGAAGAAGGGCAAGGACAAGGTGAAACTGAAGAGCGCGTCGCTGCCCAAGCACATTTCCGTGGATGACGTGACGTTGGAGCAGGCGTTGTCGCTCCTCGCGTTCCCGAAGGACCTGGGCGCGCTGGACGGCGAGACCATCACGCTGGCCATCGGCCGCTTCGGTCCCTACTTGAAGTGGGGCGAAGTGTCCGTGAGCCTGAAGGACCGCGACATCATGGCGGTGACGTTCGAGGAAGCGTCGGGGCTCGTGAAGCAGACGAAGGAGCAGCGCGCGAAAGCCGCGGAACCGCTGAAGAATCTCGGCAAGGATCCGGAGACGGGCGGAGAAATCCTCGTGAAGGACGGCCGCTTCGGCCCCTACGTGACGGACGGCAAGACGAATGCCTCCCTGGGGAAGAAGTTCACGCCGGACACGCTCACTGCCGAAGACGCCGCGGAGCTCCTGAAGAAGAAGCGCGAGCGCGGCCCGAGTAAGTGGCGGCGAAGGGGGTAAGACGTGCTTTCGGGAAAAAGTCCGGGAGCGACGAATGTTTTTTCTCGCGCAGGCAAGCCATCTCGGCGGAGTTCCGGCGAAGCGGAGCGAAGCCGAACGGAGACGGATGGAAGCGGCAGGGCCGCTCTGTTATCATTTCTCCCATTTTCGGAAAACCATGGCTTCCATTGAGCATTTTCCTTCCGCGGCATACAACGGGAATTCCCCGGAAAGGACGGGTATCACATCCGCCAGGAGGCGGACGGCGAATCGGTGCGGGCGGGTGGTGTGGAACGGGAGCAGTCTGTATCCGGAAGGAGGATATCGGGAGGAAGCTGGCTTGGTGTCGGACCATCTCGGCCATACGAAATTGCATGATTCCCCCACGCATGAGTGGCAACGGGACATCAGGAATGAAGAATTCCTGAGGGTGTTGGATCAGATGGAAGAAGACGAGGCGGGGGTGGCGGAATGATCGGAGGGGAATACGTTCGGATCGCCGCGGAAAGAATGGACCGTGTGGGGCGTCAGTGCCACGACAGCGCGACGATGGAAGCCGCGGCCAGCACGATGCCCGTCGTTTGGAGCGCCGTCAGGCGTTCATGGAAGACGAGTACGCCGATGAGGACGGTCATGCCGAGGCTGATGACGGACCACAGCGTCCCCGCCACGGAGAGGCTCTTCATCTGCGCCAGCGCGGGCAGCCACGCGAGGGTGCCCAGCACGTACATGCAGACCAGGAACGCGAGAAGCGGCCAGCCCGGCGTCAGGACGTACCGCTTGGAGAGGTATTCACCGGCCGCGAAGAAGAGACCCGAGATTGTCAGCCAGAGGAGGGGCGGGAGGGAAGGCATCAAAGGTGAGTGCGGCTGGGAGGCAAACTTATACTTTCCTTTCATGTTATTGGCAGGCGCGGCCCCACTTCGCTCTGCGGAGCTACGGACGGCCGCTCGCAGATAACAAATTCGGGATGGTGGGTGGAAGTATTTCTATTCTGGCAGGCGCGGCAGGGATCGAACCTGCGACCCCAGGTTTTGGAGACCTGTGCTCTACCAACTGAGCTACGCGCCTATGGCCTGACTGTTATGGAGGAAAAGATCGACAACCGAGCAGTATCTATTTCTGCGCCTCGCTGCCGCTCGGCGGGCAACTGAGCTACGCGCCTAGGGGACCGATCCATTGTAACGGTTTCCTGTCCGTTGCACATCCGTATCACCCTTCTGCCACCCGTCTTCCTTCGTGGCTTTGTCCCGTGTGTTGCAGGATTCGCTTGCGGACTTCTTCGATGGAGAAGATGACCGGTTCTTCGTCGGTTCTGTCCTCTCGCGAAACCGCGGCGGTTTGAACCTGCCGTATCGTTTCTTCAAGCAGTTCGGGATATGCCATTTGCATCATGTCCCTCCGATTTGCCCAAATCATCGCTCCCGTGATTTCTCCGCCGGGATACTTTTCTCGAATGGCGTAGAGTTCCTCAATGGTTGTGTCATCAGGAACAGGATCTCCCTTGCCGAGGCTGGCGGGGAGCGGAAGGCGGGAGAACTGGAACATATGTTATCCCGCATGCTACCCATGCAAGGCGCCGGTGCAAACGAATCGATACTGACGGGGCGTTTCAGCCCCGTCGGAAGAGGAAAAGTCGGGATGGCGAAGATGGGATGAAGCGGGGGAGACGTTGTGTCACACTGTTCGCGTTCCCATGCTCGAATTCCACCGCAAAATGCTCGGCGACAAGGTCCGGAATGACGCGTTCTACGAGGCGCTCAAGCGTGTCATCAAGCCGGGCGAATCCGTGGTGGCGGATATCGGGGCGGGGACGGGGTTCCTCGGTTTCCTCGCGCGCAAGCTCGGCGCGAAGGAGTGCCACCTCTACGAGATGGGGGATGTGTGGGCGCTGGGGAAGCGCATCGCGCAGCACAACAAGATCGACCGCTGCCAGTTCGTCCATCGCCATTCCACGCAGGCGAAGCGTCCCGTGCAGGCGGACGTCGTCGTGTCGGAAACGTTGGGGAACTTCGCGCTGGAGGAGCACATCCTCGAAACGATGAACGATGCCCGCATGCGGTTCCTCAAAGAGGGCGGCACGCTCATTCCCGCGCGGTTGCGACAGTTCGTCGCCCCCGTCATCGCCGACCGCTTCGCGAAGGAGATCGACACGTGGGGCGCGGTGGGATTCGACCTGGACCTTTCCCCGGCGCGCGAGATGGGCTTCAACAACGCCTACGTGCGGACGATCAAGCCCGAGGATCTTCTGCCGGGTGACGGCGCGGTTCGCGCATTTGACGAGATCGACTTCTACAAAGAGAACGACAGCAGGCGGCAGGCGTCCGTTCAATGGAAATTGAA
Organism: Candidatus Peribacteraceae bacterium; assembly: GCA_028703835.1. Classification (GTDB taxonomy): domain Bacteria; phylum Patescibacteriota; class Gracilibacteria; order Peribacterales; family Peribacteraceae; genus CAIKAD01. The sequence goes on from JAQVMB010000007.1 coordinate 14,265, forward strand.
GGACAAGACGTCCATCCACGGGTTTGCGCTGTGGTGGGAAGCGGAACTGGTTCCCGAAGTGACGCTCTCCACGAGCCCTTCCGCGCCGCCGACGCACTGGGAACAGATTTACCTGCCCCTTCCCTCTCCCCTCGCCGGGGAAGCGGACGATGCACTGCTGCTTTCCCTTTCGTCCGATTCCCGCATGGAAGCAGGCATCAATCTTGTGTGGGAAGCATCGTTATTCCGCGAAGGGAAGAAGATTTCGGCGTCGCCGCAGTTGGATATGTGGAGGGGGCACTTGGATTGAAGATTATCTTTCCACCTTTTCCGGCGAAAAGGTGGAGCCAAACGCCGGCGCGCCAAGACTCCTCCACCCGGCCCTGTGCCTCCTCGCCGGCTCCTCCAAGGTTTCGGAGCCTTCTCGTCGGCAGCCCGCCCCGCAATCGCGGGGCGCAGGGCCTTCCCCGTCACCCCCTGTGGCGCGCCACCCCTCCTCGACGTATTCTTTGGTAAAAGTATATTTTTATTCCGATATTTGATTACTTAGAATTAATTTCTCGTTCTTGACATGCTCCAATATCCAATCCTTACACCATGGAAAGGATCGTCAAAATTTGGTATACTGATGCGAAAACATGAAAATAGAACTTGATATTCCCCGGCCCGGAGCCACGTTGGCTCTCCTCCTCGCCATCGGGTGGGGTACCTACGCATGGAACGTGCACCGTTCCCCCGCACTCGGCGCGGATATCCTTTCGTCGCAGTCATCGTCCACGGTTTCTTCGGCGGAAACAGAGCAAGCGGCGCCCCATCCGGCCAACTACGATGCCGTGGTGGTTTCGCCCGATGTGACCATCGAAGGAGAGGTGAGGCCGGCGACGCCGCCGCAGGGGACGGACGCCGACGTGCGCTTGGGACTCCTGGAGCAGGAGGTGCTGCGGCGCAAGGCGGAGATCCTGCGCGGCCAGCTGCGCGTGCTGGAAGCGGAACGCAAGTCGCTCGGCGGGCAGACCGACCCCGCATTGGAGGAGCAATTCCGCAAGAGCGCGATGATCCTGACGTCCCTCATCCAGGACCAGCGCAAAGCCGATCAATTCCTCCTCGCGGCGTTCAGCCAAATTTGGGAAGCGCAGAACCGCGCGAAGGCCATCGGGGCAGGCGAGGAAGACACGGGCGTGATGGTCGCGCTCGAATGGCCGGTGGAGGCGGCGCTCGGCCTGTCGGCGACGTTCCGCGATCCGTCCTACGAGGAGCGTTTCGGTTTCCCGCATGACGCCATCGACATTCCCGTGGCGCAGGGCAGAGAGGTGCATGCCGCCGCGGGCGGCATCGTCACGGACGTCATGGACCATGGCCTCGGCTTCAGTTACATCACCATCCGACACGCGGGCGGCGTCTCCACGCTCTACGGCCACATCAACAAGTTCCTCGTACAGAGCGGCCAGCGCGTGAATGCGGGCGACCTCATCGGCCTCTCGGGCGGCCGTCCGGGCACGCTCGGCGCCGGTCTCTCCACGGGCCCGCACCTGCACTTCGGCGTCTTCAAGAACGGCGTCGCCGTGGATCCGGAATCTGCCCTGCCGCGCTATCGGCCGGCGGCCGTTGAGGAATAAGCCCCCCGTTTTGGACGGTGTAGAGACGCGGCATGCCGCGCCTGTACGATTCGGGTATGTGTCGAAGTCATGGATTGCCGCCGCCGGCCGCCTCCTTCGCGAATGCATCCGTCATGCCCGCGACATAGTCTTTCACGGATTCCGCCGACGTGCCCCCCGTTTGTTTTTGCAGCGCGCGAATATTGTTCGTCGGTTCCTTCAGGAACCGTTCGCACAACAAGCGGATGATGCGCTGTCCTTCCTCGCTCGGCGCCGTTACGCGCGGGTGCATGTACATCCGCTCGTGCAGGAAGCGCTGCAGGACCGACGCTTTCATCTCCATGACCGTCGAGAATCCGACGAGCGGCTTTTCGCAGGCGTAGACGTCTTGCAGGGTATGGATGCCATGTGCCGCGAGCCTGCGATCGGTCTCCGCGTACAGGTCCGACACGAGCAGGTGGATGAGCGCCCCGCGCAGGGATGTGCCCCGCGCCTTCGTGAGCGCGTCCGCTTCGGCGACGAGCGGGACGGTCAGGATGTCATCGAGGGAAAAGAGCCCCGCCCGCAGGCCGTCGTCGGTGTCGTGTCCGAGGTAGGCGATCTCGTCCGCTTTGTCGACGATCTGCGATTCCAGCGTCATCCCGCGGGAAAAGGGGGCGTCCACCCACGCTTCGCGGTGCTTGCGCATGCCTTCCAGGACTTCCGCATTCAGGTTGAGCCCTGACGCAAGCGGAGAATGACGCTCCAGCACCGTCACGATGCGCACGCTCTGTTCGTTGTGCTCGAAGGCCAGTCCCTGCCCCTTCGCCCAGGCATCCAGCGCCTCCTCCCCCCGGTGCCCGAAGGGCGGATGGCCCAAATCGTGGGCGAGCGCGACGCACTCGGCCAGATCCTCGTTGAGCCGCAGCGTCCGCGCCAGGTCGCGGCTGATCTGCGCCACTTCCATCGTGTGCGTCAGGCGGGTGCGGACGTGGTCCCCCTCCTTCCCCGCCGTGAACACCTGCGTCTTGCCCTGCAGCCTGCGGAACGCCTGCGTGTGGATGATGCGGTCGCGATCGCGCTGGAAGGGGAACCGCGTTTCATCGTCCGGTTCTTTGACGGCCCTGCCCGACTGCCCCTCGTGCGGGACGGCCCACGGGGCGAGGAGGGCATTGGCTTCCCGGAGACGATCTCGAAGGGACTGCATGGGGAGAAAGTATACCCTATTGTGATAAAGATGACGTCTGCTACGCTTTCCCTCCTCTTTTCCCATCTTCACCATGCCGGAGAAACAACCATGTCATTCGTTCGAACATCTGGTCGAAGAAGCGCAACGGGCTCCCGATCTGGACGCATGGGTGGCGCAGCAGCTGGCGCATCTCTCCGCAGGCAGTCTTCTGGAATACTGCCACATGTTGCATCAATGGGGCGGCACACATGCGGATTTGGCAAGAGAGATCGCACAGTCGCCGTCCCTGGCCGCGCAAGTTGTCAGCGGTTCCCGGAAGCTCGATGACGGCACGTACGTCGCCGCAGAGGTTCCGCAGGGGTTCATCACGCGCGATGACTTTGAAATGGCGCTGGGCTACTTGGAGATTCCCGCGGATCGGCGAGTGGTGTGATTTTCGGCAAGGGATGAGAATGACGAGCACATCCTAACGGCCGTCGGGCGGAAACGCTTGTCCCTGGAAAGTCCAGGTGGGTGGCCGCAACCCCGGACCACGGCCCGGAGTGATTAAGCCTCCCTTGCAAGCGGTCAGAGAAGAAACGTACCCGCCCTAACCAGCCGTTGAGACTGTCTCGCATTCTACTCACCGCGGAGCACGCACGCCAGAAAGTTCGTCGATCCTTTTTCCACGGCTTCCCGGTCGCCTCCGCGGTAGCTCCACCAGGTTCGGCTCGAGCACTTCGTACAGTCCCCGTGACGTTTGAAACGGTGCTCCTGCACCCCGATGTTCCACAGCTGATCCTCCGCGATGGCCCGCAGGTCGGCACGGCGTCCCTCGAAGAAACGGGGGCTGATACCCCGGAGTTCCGCTTTGGGATTGGAAAACTCCGCACATTCCTTGCACAGCGACGGGCCGGCGCAAACGTACGTGCCCTCCGGTCGGATGTTCCACTCCTCCCACAGGAGATCGAAAAGCGAGGGAATGATGCCCGCGAGCAGGCCTTTCCATCCCGCGTGGATGACGCCGATCACGAGGGGGTCGGGGCAGAAGACGAGGAAGGATTGGCAATCGGCCGTGCGGACCGTGAGGGCGAGGCCCGGCTGGTCCGTGGCCGCCGCGTCGGCTTCCACCGTCCGCGCAATCCCCTGCCATGAACCAGAGCTCACTTTGCTCGTTCGGTTCATGGCCTGCCGTGCCAGCACCGCCCGCCCGCCGTGCACCTGCTTGAGCGCGACGGCGGAGGTCGTCGTCATCGTCCGCCGCACGTCTTCATCCGTCGCGTTGTCTTCCTTGCCGAACAGCGCCGTGTCGAGGACGGGGGCGAAGGGACGGAGCAACGGAAAAGGATTGCGTTCCATGGGGGGATTCTACAGGGAAGAGAAGCCTGCAGCAGTTCGAGGAAATGGAAAATTGAAAATGGGAAATGTTGGTAGTTTCACAAGAATGGAGTTGCTTCCATAATTATCAATTTTCCATTTACAATTTTCAATTCCCTTCCAGGTCAATATCCCTGAGCAGCTTCGGAATGAGGGTAATGACCTCCCGCGTGGTGTATGCCGCTCCCTTCTCCTCGAAGAGCATCGTCCCCGCCCGCTTGATCACCGTGCTCGCCGCCGCACAGGCGTCTTCCGGCGCCATCTTCTGCGCGCGCAGGCCGCCGATGAGCCCCGCCAAGGCGTCACCCGTGCCGCCGACGGTCAGTCCAGCGTTCCCACCGCGAATCAGGTGCACGCGCCCGTCCGCGGATGCGGTCCGGTCTTCCGGCCCTTTCAGGTGGATCGTCACGCCGTGCTCCTTCGCCGCCGGGCCGATCTTTCCCTCGTCGATCCCCATGCGCTTCAGTTCCCCCAAATGCGGCGTGAGGACGGCGTTCTTGTCCGTGACGGCATCGAGCGTCCACGGTTGCAGCGCGGAGGCGTCCAGCACGAGCGTGCACGGCGCTTCCGCGACGAGGTTCTTCAGGGCGGCCAGCGTTTCGGGCGTGCGCGCGAGCCCCGGGCCGATGACGGCGGTGTCCATCGTGGCGAGGAGTTCCAAGAGCATCGGCACGTCCCGCTCCAGCAATTCGTCTCCGGCGAAGGGATGCACTTGGAAATTGAGCGATGTGAGCCGTGCGACATCCTGATGGATGCGCGGGACGCAGACGTAGAGCAGATCGACGCCACCCGCTTCCGCGGCCAATGCCGAGAGGAGCGGCGCGCCATGGATGGTCGCACTGCCGCCGATGACGGCCACTTTGCCGTTCTCGCCCTTGTGGGAGTGGGGATCGCGCTGCATGGCTCTATGCTACAGAGAAGGGTGCTGTTCTGCTACGATGACGTCTACGATGCTCACGCTCATCCTCCTCATCGTCGCGTTCGTGCTGGCTTCCGGGCTGCTCTCCATGCTCGATGCCGCTTTCCTCTCCGTGTCGCGCGCGGAAGTGGAGGAGACGCTCGTGCACGGACTCTGGGGCGGGCGGGCGCTGAAGGGCATCGCCGAACGCCAGATGCGGACGGTCATCGTCATCGTGATCCTCACGAACTTCGTCAACGTCCTGGGGCCGGTCCTCATCGGCGTGCGCGCCGCCGCTCTCTTCGGGAGCCAGGCGATCGGGATCGTCACCGCCCTGCTGACGGCGCTGACCATTTTCTTCTCGGAAATCATCCCGAAGGCGCTCGGGACCCGCTACGGGCCGACGATCAGCCGCATCGGGGCGCCCGCGCTCTTCGCGCTCGTCGTCCTCTTCACGCCCGTGGTCGCATTCATCGAAATGCTCGTCAAGCCCTTCCGCCAGGGCGACCGTCCCACGGGCACCGAGGCGCAGATTCAGGCGCTGGCGCGCATCGGCGGGGAGCAGGGGCACATCGAGGCGGATGAGCTGTCCATGATCCGGCGTTCGTTCGTCCTCAATGACAAGAAGGCGCGGGATATCATGGTGAAGACGGGCGTGTTCGCGTCCCTCCCGTACAGCGCGACCATCCGGGAAGCGGCCGCCGCCGCCGCGCAGTGGCCGCATCACCGTTACCCCGTCCTCAACGGCGACGGCCGGGCGGCAGGCTTCGTCATGAGTCGGGAGTTGCTGCAGGCCTTGGTGGCCGGGCGCGGCGACGAATCCGTCACGACCATCCTTCATGAACCGGTGTTGATCCCGCCCGGCATGCGCGCCGATCACATCCTGGAACTCCTGCGCGATAAACGCCTGCACCTGGCGATCGTCAGCGGGGAGAAGGGCGACGTTCTCGGCATCGTCACGCTGAAGGACGTCCTCGAAGAGCTGGTCGGGGAGATGCGGGATGAGAGGAGAATATAACTATTTTCCACCTTTTCCGGCGAAAAGGTGGAGCCAAACGCCGGCGCGCCAAGACTCCTCCACCCGGCCCCGTGCCTCCTCGCCGGCTCCTCCAAGGTTTCGGAGCCGTCTCGTCGGCAATCCGCCCCGTGACTGCGGGGCGCAGGGCCTTCCCCGTCACCCCCCGTGGCGCGCCACCCCTCCGTCGAGTTTGCTTTCGAACGTGGAGTGATCTGAGTCAAGCGTCATCGGTTCAATACACTTCCTTGAGATAGCACTTCTCACACAGAACGCGCTCTGTTCTTTCCGGCGCGAATGTCGTCTGCATCTCTGTCTTGCAGGAGGCGCACGGACGTGACCAGAGACGGCGCGGAGGACGCTGCAGGATGCGTGCTTCATGGCGTTCCTCGGGATGGAGCCGCGGGAGCGGAAGGTCGTGGGCGCGGTAGAACTGCAGTTCCTGTCTGGTGATGCGGAACGGCCGTCTCGATGCTTCGGATTTGACCGCCCAGTTGAGGACATCATCCGGGATGTCGGCGATGGACGGCGGAAGCTGCGAAGCGGGGATCACTTTCTTCACGTCCGGCACGTCGTCTTTCTCGTCATGCCAGGAGTAACCGAGCTTGAGCGCCTGCTCCTTCGTGAGCGGGAAGTATTCCATCGCGATCGACTCGTTGTAGCCGTAGGGGCACACGTCTTTCGGGAAGTACTCGCCCCATTCCCCGCGCTCCGTCATGGCCGCGATCAGCGCCGTCCGCGTCTTCGCATAGTCCTCTTTCGTATACTGCTTGTTGAGGATGCAGTGCTGTTTCTTCTTCAGGCCCACGCAGCCGAAACAATCCTTGCAGCCCGTGCAGCCGTCGCAGTATTCCAGGTTGCTGTTGTTCGTGGTGCACGTGGTGCAGAACTTCAGGTCGAAGGCGTTGTTGCCGCATGCGGAGCACATGTACAGCCGCTCGGCGTGGTCGCCCCACGAGCTGTAGTCCATGCTGGATTTGACGCCCATCGCCACTTTGGCGCAGTAGCGGCAGTCTTCCAGATCCTTGCAGTCGAAGCATTCGTGCGCGTCCTTGGAGTCGTACAGATGATCGCCCGTGCTGTTCTGGTTGCGCTCCGCCTGCACGTTGCGCTGCGGCTGCGTGCGGAAGAATTCTTCGCTGCGCGTGCGGCACGCGTCGATCCTCTGTTGCGTGTGCAGCGCGAGCACCGCCTTCCGTTTCTTGTACTCCGCCTCCGTCAGCTGCTCGTTGAAAATCATGAAGCGCTTCTGTCGCTGGTTGATGCATCCGATGCACTCGCGGCACCCGATGCAGTTGCGCAGGAACCAGCTCTCCGAGCAGTTCTGGCAATCTTGCGAAAAGAACACGCTGTGGCAGGCGGTACAGTCGATCGCTTGGCAGCAGATCTCGCTGTCGTAGCAGTTGCTGCAGTCCACCATGTTCTTGCAGTGGTAGACGCGGTTGGAGTACTGGCAATCTTCGTTGTAATCCACCTCGAAGCACAGGTAGCAGTTCTTCATGAAGCCCGCGCAGTTGGTGTAGTCGCTGTTCTCCATCGTCGTTTCGATGACGAAGCGCGCCTGGTGCGGGACGACGCTCTTGAGTGCCTTGAACTGCGGGAAAAACGGCTTGTCGACGTCGAGAGCGCGCCCGTGGTCGAGGCCGTCCCATGTGTCGCCCCACCAGGCGGCCGGGCTGTAGACGGGGAAGGGCTGGTCCGCGTGGTACTGCGAGAGGATGCGCTTGCCCGTGGCGTCGCACGCACGCCAGTACAGGTGCCGCGCGTTGCGCTCATTCATCCGCCGCATCAGGCGGCATTGCGGGCAGCGCTTGGGCTCCGGCACGTCGAAGTCGCGGAGAAATTTCCAGTCGTCTTCCGTGACGGTGAATGCGGCCGAGCAGTCGAGGCAAGTGGGGGGTGCCATTAGCGGAAACTATACCAGCTGTTGCCGCCGGGAGACTGCGAAGAAATAAGAATATGCAGGCGTAGGTTCCTCTCGCTGATTTCCTGCCGTACACTATCCCCATGCTCGCATTCGTATCGCTCGTTGGGGGAATCTTCCTGCTTGTGAAGGGAGCCGACTGGCTCGTGGACGGCGCGTCGTCCTTGGCGCGGCGTTTCGGCGTGTCGGAGCTCGCAATCGGTCTCACCATCGTCGCCTTCGGCACCTCCACGCCCGAATTGGCCGTGAATATCCAGAGCAGCATCACGGGGGCGAATGACATCGCCATCGGCAACGTCGTGGGGAGCAATATCGCGAATATCCTCCTCATCCTGGGGATCGCGGGCGTTCTCGCAACCATGCGCATCCAGACGTCCACGGTGTGGAAGGAAATCCCCTTCGCAGTGCTCGCGGCTCTCGTGCTGATCATCATGGCGAATGACGCGTTCATTGAAGGGGCTGCTGCTTCCGGCCTCACGCGCACGGACGGCCTCACGCTGCTGGCGTTCTTCTTTATTTTTCTGTGGTACACGTTCGGGATGAAGGCCGCGGAAGAAGGCGGGCACGCGGCGGCCGGGCACGGCCTTTGGATGTCGGCATTGCTGGTCATCGCCGGCCTTGCCGGCCTCGTCCTCGGGGGATCGTTCACCGTCAGCGGCGCCGTGCGCATCGCGGAGGCGGCGGGCGTCTCGCAGGCGCTCATCGGCTTCACGGTCGTCGCCGTGGGCACGTCCCTGCCGGAGCTCTTCACGTCCGCCGTTGCGGCGTACCGGGGGAAATCGGACATCGCGATCGGCAACATCGTGGGCAGCAACATTTTCAATACGTTCCTGATCCTCGGGATCGGCGCGACGCTCCGTCCCATCCCCTTCCGTGGCGACCTCAATGTGGATCTGCTCGTGTCCCTCGGTGCCGCCGTCCTCCTCTTCTACCTCGTCCACAACGGGCCGGTCCACCGTCGCCTGCGGTTCTGGTCGCAGCGGGCCGGGCATGCCATCCGCCGCATCGACGGCATCGCGATGCTGGTTGCCTATGCGGCGTACGTGGGATTCCTTGTGTGGAGGGGATGAGCAGGATCAGCGTGATGCCGCCTTTTCCACGATCTCCCTCATTCTTTCCCGGAACTTCGTCGCGGAGAACTGCCGCGCGTGGTCGCGGATGATGTGCGGATCGAACGTCATGCCGGAGAAACGACGGATGGCATCCTCCAGCGATGCCGAGGTTTGTTCCCGGAAGAAAACACCCGTGACGCCCTCCCGCACCGTGTCCAATGCGCCGCCCGCGCCCAAGGCGATCACCGGTGTGCCGCACGCTTGCGCTTCCAACGGGACGATGCCCGCGTCCTCGTGCTGCGGGAAGAGGACGGCCTTCGCCGAGCCGTACAGATCCATCAGCTCCTCGTCAGTCACGAAGCCACGGAACGTCACGGTGGATCCCGCCATCGTGCGCAGTCTCCCCTCCTCCTGGCCGCGCCCCGCGATGATGAGCGGGAGACCCAGACGATTGGCCGCTTCGATGAGCAGGTCGAAGCGTTTGTAGGGCACCAGGCGGCCGACGGCCAAATAGCCCGTGCGTTCCCCCGCGGGTTTCACCGTGGGAACGAAGAACCGGTCGTCCACGGGCGGCGTCACCACGATGCTGTTCCGTCCGTAGATGCGCGCGATGCGGCGCTGCGTCTCGGTCGAGTTCGCGACGTACACATCCACGCGCTTCGCGGTGGTCAGGTCCCATCGACGCAGCCGCGCCAGCGTTCGCTTGACGGTCTTGCGCAGCAGGCGGGGGACGCGGAAATCGCGCAGGTACGTTTCTTCCATTTCCCAGGCGTAGCGCATGGGCGTGTGGCAGTAGCAGACGTGGACCGCCGTCGGCGGCACGATGACACCCTTCGCGACGGCATGGGAAGAGCTGAGGACCGTGTCGTAGCCGCGCAAATCGATGTCCTCGATGGCGCGCGGCATCCATGGCAGGAGCACCTGGTGGCGACGCAGGAGCCGGTACCAGGGCTGCAGGCGCGTGGTGCGGATGTCCGCCCGTCCGAGCGGCCCGAGCGCCTTGCGGTTCGCCACGGTGGTGAAGAGCGGCGCCTGCGGCCACACCTTCACGAACTCCGCGATGGCGTGTTCCGCCCCGCCGAAGACGGGAAGCCAATCTGCAACCAAGGCCAGTTTCATGGGTGGAAATGATAGCAGTTACAGCCGGAGGGAGGGATTAGAGACTAGAGATCAGAATATTAGGGGACAGCTTTTGGAGTTTCCCATAGAGCCTGTCAGACCTTTTTCAAGGATCCTAATCTCTAATATTCTAATCCCTAATCCCTGAGTAGATGTTGTCTTTGCTTCCTCTCGGCAGGGTCCATCCTCTAAGATGTCCCCCGATGCTTCTTCGGCCGACCAGGCCGCTGCCCCGGCGCTTTCGACGTCCCGTGAACAAGAAGACGCGTGCGTTCGTGAAGCAGCGGCACCAGCGGCACCGGCAGTACACCCGGGAGCGGTGGCTGCGTCTCTACCGGCGGTTCCAGCATACCTCCTTCCAGGGCCTGCGGTTCCTGCGGACGTGGCTGTGGCTTTCGATCGCCGCGTTCGTGATCGTGGGTGCGGGCGTGCTGCTCTTCTCGCCGTTGGTGCATGTGCGCGAGATGCGCATCCGCCGCACCGACCCGCGTCTCGACAGCGAGAAGGTCCAGCGCGCGCTGCGTCCCCTCTTCGGGAAGCACCTCTTCTTCCTGGCCGACCGCACGGTGGAAGGCCTGGTGCGCGGCGCGATGCCCGACGTGGACAAGGTGACCGTGGAGAAGCGCTATCCTTCCGAGCTCGTCCTGGCCATCGGATTGCGTCCGCTCGCCGCCCGCTTGGACGTCCTCGACGAGCAGAGCCCCCGGCAGGAACAGCTTCCCGCTGCCCCCGCGGCGGGCACGGGAGCCGTCGTCCCGGCGAAGCAGACATTCGACTACCTCACGGACAACGGGCTCTACGTCGCGCTTCCGTTCCAGAGCGAGGACAAGACGCTGCCGCTGCTGCGCGTCGTGGACTGGGCCGTGCGCCCCGCCCCGTCGTCCCGCATCTTCGCCCCGGATTTCCTCGCCCGCATGAAGGAGGCGGAAGACGCGCTGCGCGACCAGTTCGGCCTCAAGATCACCGGACGCACGGCGTACCTCCGCGCCCGCGAGTTCCATATCCGGACGTCCGCGTTCAGCGTGTGGTTCGACATGCGCAGTCCCGTCGAAGAGCAGCTGCAGCGGTACCGCACTTTCCTCAAGGAGGTCGGCACGAAAGAGGTGCGCGAGTACATCGATTTGCGCTTGAACGGACGCATCGTTTATAAGTGACGACAAAGAAGCAAAAGGGCAAGAAAGGCAATGAAGGCAAACAAGGGCAATGAAGGCAAGAAGGGCAAAGAGGTGATCTGCTTTCTTGCCTTTATTTCCCTTATTGCCTTTCTTGCCCCCCCGTCACGAACTATCACAAGCGATGCAATGATGCCGTCCTGAACTATCCAGCGATACAATGAACGCCGACAGCGTCAATGGCGGTTTCTTGACTGCCGGCTGCGGACACTCGATGAAATCGGGGCTCTCTCTTCCCGCCTGGACCGTCGCCGAGTAGAGTGGTTCGGATGTACGGCTCCGTCCTGTCGGTTCTTCTGATGGGCTTGCTGCCGATGGCGGGCGCGCCTTCCGCGGATCATGTCGCTCTCGGCAACCTTTCGATTGCCGCGCCGCTCCCCCTCACAGCCAGCTCCTCCACCCTGCACTCCCTCGCCACGCGCGTCAGCGCCTCGGGGATGCTCATCACGGACCTGGAAAGCGCCCAGAGCATCCTGGAATTGCGCGCGGATGTGCGCCGTCCCATGGGCAGCCTGACGAAACTCATGACGGCTCTCCTCATCGCGGAGGGGCACGGGATGCGCGAGACGGTGACGGTGCCGGAGGGCATCGAGCGAGTGCAGGGATCCGTCGTCTCCCTTCGCGCGGGAGAGCGGTATGCGGTGGGCGATTTGCTCTCGCTCCTCCTGGTGGCTTCCGCCAATGACGTCGCCCACACCTTCGCGGTGTTCCACAGCGGCTCCGATGACGCCTTCGCGCAGGAAATGAACGTGCGCGCGGCCGCCTTGGGCTTGCGCAACACCTCCTACGCCAATCCCTCCGGCTTCGACGACCCGGAACAATGGTCCACGCCGCGCGACCTCGCCTGGCTCGCGTCCTTCGTCCTGCGCAATGCCCAAGTCCGCAAGCGCCTGTCGTTGCCCGCCGTCACGGTCCGGTCGGCCGGGGGCCGCACGCTGACCGTCCACAACACCCACGCGCTGTTGCAAGAGCCGGGTCCGGTGGTCGCCGGCAAGACCGGCACCACGGAAGAGGCGGGCCAGTGCCTCCTCTCCGTCGTGCGGGAAGGGCGCCGCGAATACGTGGTGGTCCTCCTCGGGTCCCTGGAGCGGTATGCGGACATGCGCCTCGTCCTGGAAGCGCTTCGCTCCTTCCTCGTTTGATCCTCCATGCGACCCCCCCTCCTGCGTTGGCTGTCGCTCCGCGTCAAACTGGGATGCGCGGCGGTGTTCGTGTTGGGGTCCCTCCTTCCCCCGTACGTGCCGAAGACGGCGCTGGCGTCCGACGAAGGCCCCATCGCCTCCCAGCAATTCCTCTTCGTGGAGGACGGGTTCCTGCTCAAGTCCTCCTCGCTCGGCGTGCAGGGGTCGCGCCTCGCGTACGGCGAAGGCCTCATCCATCGCGTGCAGGACGGCGAGAGTCTTCCCTCCATCGCGCGGCGGTACGGCATCACGTCCGAGACCATCCGGTGGGCGAATGACCTGGCGGAGGGGAAGGCGCTCCAGCCCGGCCAGGAACTCATCGTCCTTCCGGTCGACGGCGTGCTCCACACCGTCCAGCGCGGACAGACGCTGAGCGAAATCGCGCAGGCGTACGACGTGAAGCAGGAAGCCGTCGCGGAGCAGAACCACGTGCGGGACGGGAAAATCGTCGCGGGGCAGCAGTTGATCATCCCGGGCGGAAAGCCCGGCGCGGGAGGCACGATGGTCGCGAGCAACGACGGCACGTCGCTCACCTTCGGGCAGCGGTTGGGGGATGCGCAGCTGCGCCTGCAGCTTCCCCAGGATCCCGCCCGGCAGCGCGGCCTGGCGCCGGCGGTCGGCGCGGCCATCACGCAGACGGCGCTCCAGATGCCGTGTCAGAACTGCATCATCACGCAGTATTTCAACGCCGCACACTACGCGCTGGATATCCAGACCAAGGGCGGCGGGCCCATCTTCGCGGCGGAGGACGGCACGGTCATCCGTGCGGACAAGGGATGGAACGGTGGCTACGGCAATGTGATCGAGGTGGAACATGCCAACGGCATGATCACGCTGTATGCGCACAACAAAGAGCTGTACGTGAAGGAGGGTGACAGCGTCACGCGCGGACAGCAGATGGCTTGGATGGGGAATACCGGTCTCGTCCACGGTCCCACGGGCATACACATCCACTTCGAGGTGCGCGTGAACGGCGTGAAGAAGAATCCGTTGTTGTATTTGGAGTAGGGTGCGAAAAGAGGGTTAGGTAGTGTTCACAATCCCCCTGTTCATCCGTCAGTAAGGATATGCTTACTGACGCCCAATTTGCAGCGATCGCACCGCTGCTTCCCACCATCGGCAGACCACCCAAATACACGCATAGGCAGGTGCTGGATGCCATTTTCTACATGCTCTCCTCCGGTTGTTCCTGGCGGCAATTGCCTCCGGAGTACGGTGCCTGGCACACGATCTACACCCGCTTCAAGCGGTGGAGCGAGGCGGGAGTGATGGATCAGGTCATGGCAGAACTCCAGCGGAGAAACATCATCGGGCTCAGAGTCGTCTTCCTCGACTCAACGACCGTTCGTGCCCACCAATCCGCGAGCGGCGCTCCGAAAAAAAGGGACCTCAATCCCTCGGCCGCTCCCGTGGCGGGCTGACGACGAAGATTCACCTGCTCGCCGCGGGAACGCATGCCGCGCTCACCTACACGCTGACGCCGGGAAACTGCGACGATCCGGGCGAGGGACGAAGAATTCTCTCTTCTGTGCGCCTGCCTCGCGGGACAAGGGTCGTCATGGACAAAGGGTACAGCGGCAGAGAAATGCGAAAGAACATCCAGCGACGACGCTGGGTTCCCGTCGTGCCGCCGCTGCGTCACATGGTGCACCCGTGGAAGTACGACCGGGCACTCTACGCACGTCGCAACGAAATCGAGCGGCTGTTCCACCATCTCAAGAGCTTCCGTCGCGTCGCCACACGCTACGACAAGCTCGACCTCATGTTTCGTTCCTTTGTCAGCTTCGGCCTCATCCTGCTGTTCCTGAGGGTTTGTTAACAGTACCTAGGGCTAGGGCTAGGGATTTATTCATTGTGTCCTAACCCAAACCCTAACCCAAACCCTGATCCTAACCCACTCCCTCATCCCCGAGGGTATTGCAAACATATAAAAATAGTGTTATAATATCTACAACATCAATCCCCCACTTCTTCCATGCTGCGATTCCGGAACAACGGCGGATTCCTGCGGGGCATCTTCCATCCGGGAGAGCTCTGGACCGCGGCATTGGCATGGGTGATCGTCGCGTTGGTTGCCATGCTCGTGGCGAACGTGCTGGCGGCGGGGGTGTGATTCACATGCCTGAGAGAGGTTTTGTTGTGCATGCGAAAGCCCGGTATCTGAGAAGACACCGGGCTCTCTTTGAACGCACTGCGCCATTAGGATCTTTGCCACGGCCACCTGGATGGCTGCCGGATCTCCTCCGGTACGCGCGGAAGCGGGTGCCGCGGCGGGAATGGATCGAGCCAAGGAGACGGGAGATGGTGGTCCCACTCACTTGGCAGGTGTTTCCATAACGGCCGCGGTCGCGGCGGGATGGAGTCCCACCACCCGCCGTTGAGCACCTGCGCCTGCGGAACGGCCACGAAGGCCGCCAGCAGGATCGCAATGACGAGAGCTGCGAGGTACTTGATCATGATCGTTTTACTGTTTGTCGTTGAATTGGCACCGATAATCAGCGTATTAGTCCCCTACCAACTCAAGTACTCCACGGCCGTTTGACCTCACTGGCCGTTCCGAAATAACACATCTGCCAGACGTTGGCGGCGTACGCACTCATCACGAGAATGGGCACGACGCCAACGTCGGGATAAAGACGCAGACGCAGTGATTTCAAAGGGCTGCCGGCTTCTCCGGGGAGAAGACGGTCTATTATTATTATCCCAAAATATTTTGTGTCAAATATAGGTGGAAAAGGCTTACGTAAGAGATAATTTTGATACTAGCAAGCCCGGTATCTTTCGATATCGGGCTTACCTTTGATCACTGCGTTTCATCGAAGGTCTCCGTACCTGGTTCCTGTCTCAGCGTCCGGGGAGACGATTGAAGCCGTGAGTGCCCCAGTAGTTCTGGGACTGCTCATAGTTCCACGTCTGGTTCGCGGCAGGATGATACATGGGTTGATACTGCACGGGCTGGCCCGTATACACAGGTTCTGAGTACTGCACAGGTTGGCCCGTATACACAGGTTCTGAGTACTGCACAGGTTGGCCGGTGTAGTACACCGCTGGTTGATAGTTACGGCTGGCGGCTCTTTGATACGCTTCTATCGCTGCCGGACTGGGGTTATCGTAGGAATATCCCGATGAAGGGACGTGCTGCTGCTCGGGTACCGGCACCGCAGCCACTACATTCACCTCCGGATCAGTCTGGCCGAATTGCACTTCCCCGCTGGTGTGCCACTTGAACCCGAAGAACCACCCGGCTTCGGCGGGGGCCGCGAAGGCCACCGCGATCGCCACGATTAACAATGCAAACTTGTTCATGGTAATTACCCCCTTATATACCAATGAATCCGAGGGACACACGCACCGCGACTTTTTTTACTCCCAGCCGCGGGACAAAAACCGTTGCCAGACGTTGGCGGCGTACGCACTCACGAGAATGGGCACGACGCCAACGTCGGGATGGAGAAGCATTTGCACGCAATGATGCCAAAGGTCAAACCAGCTTCCGGAAGAAGCTGGCCAAGTATTTTATTGCTCCTGAAAAAAATGTCAACTATGCTTAGCATTTCGTCTCCCCTTCCTCATTATTGAAGTAACTGTTGGTATGGGGAGAATGGCGGCATCGAAAGGATGCTGTTAGAACTCATGAAGGTGGATCTTGCACCGATAGCAACTCGACTCATGAAATACAGTCTCCCCAAACGCGTGACTCAGATGCAACAACTCTCGGATGTTTTCCTTCACTTCGGAGAGTTCTGACTTTGACCCTGCGTATCTGTTGGCTCTGATACTCCCAATAATGCACGCAGGTCTTTTTGAATGCTTTTGAACCCCACATCTCCAAGTTCTTGATCAATGTGTCCCTCTCGATAAAGACTCGCCAACGAAAATGAGCTTTCCAAAAGAGCCATTGCCCTACTGGCCTCATCTATGGTGACCTCACGACCTGCAATATCTGTCAGGACTGCCTGTAAACTCTGCAGAACCTCTGATTGCTTCTCATGTGCGGGTGACTCATTGGTCATTTCTGAAGTTTGGTAAAGATCAAAGCAATAATAACAAAATATATATAATATTGTCAATGATATTGATCTTGGCTTTCCTAAGACAATGGCGGAGCCGACGGGATTCGAACCCGCGACCTCTTCCGTGACAGGGAAGCGCTCTAACCAGCTGAGCTACGGCTCCAGGTGTTGTGTAAAGAAAGATCGGATCGGAGATCGCGCAGCGCGCCTTATCTATTTATTACGCACTTGCTTCGCAAGTGCCAGGCCGACTGAGCTACGACTCCACAGTGATGACAATACTATCGAATTACTTTGGCTCGAAGCCAGCTGCCTGCCCCGCGAAGCTCCAAAGGAGCGGAGTGGGGAGCTACGGCTCCGCGAGATGAGAAAGGACAGTATCCCGGCCGAACCCGCAGATACCGCGGCAAAGTATCAGGTTCCGCAGGACATGACAATGCTGCATGGAGCGGATTCGGCGCCTTTTCGTCGTTGCGTCACATTTCCACAATCACCCTGTGCACGGCCGTGCATTGCAGAAGAGGAAGGCAAAAGTACTTGTGAAGTATACCGTACATTTCATGGGGTTCTCCATGGCCATCATTTCAGATAATGATACGGAAGAGGGGATCTGGCTTTCAAGGGTAAATATGGCTGCCGATAGCCATTTGTATGCTTCCGGTGACGGGGAAGAAAAGTATACATTCCGTACGGTTTGCTTCGCATGCATGGACAGGTTTCTTTCCAGGAGGTGCGAAGCCGTCTCCGGAGACTGCGGAAGCGCGGAGGCCGCTTTTCGTCCCCCCGAAACGCGTACACAAAAAAGAAAGACCGGGGTGACCCGGTCTTCCAAGAGAGATGAGCGCACGGATGCGCTTACGCAGCGGGAGCTTCCGGAGCTGCGGGTTCAGCCGGTGCAACAGGTGCCTCCGGCGTCGGAGTAGGCGAGGTGCCATTGTCTCCATCTTCGATGAACATATTGTTCATAGAGGGTGGGGGAAAGAAATACCTGCGCTGACCTTAGAGGCATAACGCATCCATTGACAGCACTTTTCCGTTGTTTCAAAAATATAGGAATTCTCCGAACGCTCGGATGTTGATGTATTCAGAGCGACGGCTTTTGCACATGCCATTCCGTCTCTTCCTGGAACGCATGCCCGACTTGGAAGAGCAAATCTTCGCGGAAGTGCGGGCCAAGCAGCTGCATGCCGATAGGCAACTCCTCGACTCCGCTCGGAGTGACACTTTTGGAGAATCCACACGGAATAGCGAGGCCGGGAATGCCCGACAGATTGATGGGTGCCGTAAAAATATCCTCCAGATACATCTGCACCGGATCATTCGTATGTGCGCCGATGGTAAAGGCGGGTGTCGGGGCGACAGGCGCAAGGAGCACGTCCATTTGTCCGAAGGCCTGCTCGAAGTCGCGCTTGATGAGCGTGCGGATTTTCTGCGCCTTGCGGTAGTACGCGTCGTAGTAACCCGCCGAGAGGGCGTACGTTCCGATCATGATGCGGCGCTTCACTTCGGGGCCGAAGCCTTCGCTCCGTACGCGCTCGTAGTAGTCGATGAGGCTCTCCGGCTTCGGGACGGTATGGCCATACCGGACGCCGTCGTAACGGGCCATGTTCGAGCTCACTTCGCTGGGGCAGAGCACGTAGTAGGTGGCGATGGCGTACGGTGAGTAGGGGAGGCTCACGTCCACGATGGTCGCCCCCATCTTCTCGAAGGTCTTGGCCGCTGCGCGCACCGCCTTCTCCACGTCTTCACTCATGCCATCGATGAAGTACTCCTTGGGCAGTCCGATCTTCAGTCCTTTCACGCCTTTGCTTAGGGCCGCACGATAATCGGGGACGGGCGCGTCTCCCGTCGTGGCATCGAGCGGATCCTTGCCTGCGATGGCTTGCAGGACGAGCGCGGCGTCCTCCACGGTCTTCGCGAGCGTCCCGATGGTATCCAGGGAGCTGGCCATGCTCATCACGCCGAAGCGGCTCGTGCGGCCGTACGTCACCTTGATGCCGGTGCAGCCGCAGAAACTCGCCGGTTGGCGGATGGAGCCGCCCGTATCGGTGCCCAGCGCGAAGAGGGACTCATCGGCCGCCACGGCGGCTGCGGAACCTCCGGAAGAGCCTCCCGCCACGCGGGTCGTGTCCCAAGGGTTCTTGGTCACCCCGAAACAACTCGTCTCGGTGCTCGCGCCCATCGTGAATTCATCCGTGTTCGCTTTGCCGAAGCTGATCGCTCCTGCCGCCTTCAGGCGCTTCGTCGTGGTGGAGTCGAAGGGCGGAATATAGTCTTTCTCTCGCAGCATGTTTGAGCAGGCCGTGGTGGGGACGCCCGCTTCGCAGAAGACGTCTTTGGCCAAGTAGGGGATGCCGGAGAGGGGAGAATCGAATGTTCCCGCTGCATCGATCTTTTTGGCTTCGATCAGGGCTCCCTCAAAATTTCGGTGCACGACTGCGTTGATTGTTCCGTCAGTCTTCTCCACCCTGTCAATGCACGCCTGCAGCAGCTCGGTCGCGGAGACCTCCTTCTTGCGGAGTTTCTCGTGGGCCTGTGCAATTGTGAGCGAGTGGAGCACGGGTGGAATTCAAAATTGGAAAATTGAAAATTAACCGTGCGCGGACGGCGTTTGGATCTGGTGGTCGGTGATGGGGAGCGGGCTTGTGGCGAGGAGTGCGTCGGGCGGTGCGAGGTCGGAACGGATCTCATCGGCGCGGAAGCCGTTCGTGAGCCCCGTCACTTGCGCCGTGGCCTCCACGCCCTCCGTGTCCACTTCCCCCAGCTTGTCCACGTACTGCAGGATGGAGGTGAGTTCCGTGGAGAATTTCGCCACTTCTTCCTCGCTCAGGCGCAGGCGCGCGAGCTTGGCGATGTGCCGGACTTGGTCGGGGGTCAGTTGGGTCATGCGTGGGTGGCATACAACCATGAATTTTTTCTGTAAATTCAACAGTCTCGCCTTCATTTAAAACATCTGGA
>JAQVMB010000007.1:33704-58879 GCA_028703835.1 Candidatus Peribacteraceae bacterium
GTAAATTCGGAGTAGTTTTTCAAAATGATACTCTTTTTAAAAACACGATTGGAGGAAACCAAGGAAGCCGACGACACCGATGAAACCGAGGGGGCGCTCGAATATCATCTTGTCGGATTCTTCGGATTCCTTGGTTTCATCGGTTTCCTCTATCATGTCCCCATGAAACTCGAGCGTCTTCGAGGGCGGAAGATCTGCGAACGCGTGCTCCGGCAGGGGCGCGTGTGGAAGGGGAAACACATGACGGTGCGTTCGCTGTCCGGCGTTCCCCGCCATCCCCACGCCGATCCGTCGGCGCTTGCGGTCTATCTCGGCACGCTGGCGTCCTCGAAGCTCGACAAGTCGGCCGTGCGGCGCAACCGCATGCGCAGGCGCTGCCGCGAGGCGTGGAGGCTGGAATTGCGGGAGCATCCCGATTTCCCGTCACAGCAATTGTTGATCGCGCCGCGTTCCTCTAGTCTTTCCGCACCCTTCGACGACATCCGGCGCGACGTCCGCGCTTTCCTTTCCTCCCTTTCCCATGCCCGACAAGAAGCGCCGCGGCGGTAGCCTCGTCCAATTCGCCCTCATTTTCCTGCTCGTGTACCTGGGCAGCCAATTGGTCATCAGCCGCTTCTTCCCGCAGGAAAAGGCGCCCGGCAAGGTGCGTGTGGAGGCGTCGGACATCACGGTGGGAGGCCATCCCGTGCTGAAGGTCACGAACGCGACGTCCACCGGCGTGC
The DNA here is from genome assembly GCA_028703835.1 of Candidatus Peribacteraceae bacterium. GTDB lineage: Bacteria > Patescibacteriota > Gracilibacteria > Peribacterales > Peribacteraceae > CAIKAD01. The sequence goes on from JAQVMB010000007.1 coordinate 34,427, forward strand.
TCCTGCTGCAGAGCTGCCCGTATCCTCCCGTCGATATCTTCTTCGTGGAAAAGAGCGGGACGGGGACGGAAACGATCTCGTCCATCACCTCCTCCAAGACGGCGGCACCCTGCGATATTCCCGCGGAAGCGCCCGCGGGAGACACCGTGGAGATCAGCATGGCGCCTTGGAAGTACTCCGTCTTCGGGCGTACGGGCATGTACGAAGTGCGCGTGCCTCTCTACGACCGTTCGGCGGGCACCGGCGCGCTCACGGGCCCGGAGAAGCCGCGGGGCATTGATCCGCTGTACGACGTCACGGTCCGTTTTTCCATCGGGGAACCCGGCGTCTTCACGAAGATCTTCCGCACCTTCATCACGAAGCCGTTCCTCAATTTCCTCATTTTCACGGCCGGCGTGCTCCCGGGCCACAACCTCGGCATCGCCATCATCATCCTCACGATCCTCGTGAAACTCCTGCTGCTCATCCCCACGCAGCACGCGCTGGAGGGGCAGAAGAAGATGCAGATGCTGCAGCCGAAGCTGGACGAGCTGAAGCACAAGTACCCCGACGATGCGCAGAAAGTGCAGGAAGAGACGGTGAAGCTGTGGAAGGAGCACAACGTGAACCCCTTCCAGACGTGCCTCCCCACGCTCGTGCAGCTGCCCATCCTCATCGGGCTCTTCTACGTCATCCGCGACGGTTCCGTGCTGGAGCTGTCCCGCCACCTCATCTACCCCTTCTACCAGAACCTGTCCTGGCGGTTCGATACGTCCTTCCTCGGCCTTGATTTGTTGCAGCCGGAGCGCATCTTCTTCCCGATCATCCTCGTGGTGATGCAATTCGTGCAGATGAAGATGTCCTTCGCCATCGGCGAGCGCAAGCGCGTGAAGGACGGGAAGAAGGACGCCCCCGCTTCCGCGATGCAGATGCAGCAGAAGATCATGCTCTACGTGCTTCCGCTGATGATCGGCGTCTTCGCGCTCCAATTCCCCGCCGCCGTATCGCTCTACTGGGGCATCTCCACGCTCTTCGGCATCGCGCAGCAGGCGTACGTGAACCGGGAGCATTTGAAGGTGTAGACCTCATCCCCTACCCCCTTCTCCTTCCACGTTTTGTTCCGACGCGGCATGTGCTCTCTTTCCCGAGAATCAAAGGAAAGGAGAAGGGGAATGTTTGTTGTTCTGTGATGTAATATCTCGATCAGATCTTCCGAAAAAACAAACAAATACATCTCCCTTCTCCCCGGATTGTTTCGAGAGTAATAGGGAACACGTTTTGTTCTTGTGGAACGAGACGGGAGAAGGGGTGAGGGGATGAGGTGAATAAAAAAACCGCCCTTCCGGGCGGCTCAAAAAGTCACGATGTCGCTTATTTGATCGTGTGTGCCTGGGCCGTCGGCGTGAGCTGCACGCATTCTGCGAGCGAAGCGAGGGCCGTCTGCACTTCGTGGGCGGCAAATTGCTGGCGGGTTTCGATGCGGAAGGTATTCGGCGTCCCGTCGATGGGATAAGCCCTCCCTTCGATCTTCGCCGCATCGAGAGCCTGTTGCACCTGCCGGGGAATTTCTTCGGGCTTGGTTCCTTCGGGAACCCGGACGATCGTCGCGTCGTATGAGTTGTCAGAGCAATTCTCCATGGGCGGGTATGGGGAGAGGGGAAGAAAGGCGACCATCGAAGCAGTTTTCGGTTCCGTCGTCCAATAAGAACGGTTCTGCTCCGTCTGTTTAGGCTTCCGGCAGGGCTCTTCAGGCCTTTGCCTCCGTGTCCTTCGTGAAGGATGCCCGAATGCCGTCCCGTAGCAACACGTCGATGATGTGCGCCCTCGTTTCCGCGCTCACTTCTCCCCGAACGACGGTCAGGACGACCTGTGCTCCAACCAATTTCGCATTCACTGCATGCCGATGTTCAAGATGCCCCAAGGCGATGATGGTGCGGGGGAGGGAGAGGTCGGTGGCGAGGGGTGTTTTGCTGGGGCCGGCAGACATCGGTAGGCGGGGAAAGGGGCACGCATGCTAAGGGCGTCCCTGTCCCCTCACAAGCGATTTCGTGATGGAGGACCCGTTCAGGCCTTCACGGAAAGAAAAAACCGCCCCGCAGTCGCGGGGCGGCTTCGACGGAGAGGGGCAAAACAGGGCGATTACGCGACGGTGATGTCTTTGCACAGGTACACGTCTTGGATCGCGTTGAGGAGCTGTATGCCCTCCTTCATGGGCTTCTGGAACGCTTTGCGGCCGGAGATGAGACCGGTGCCGCCCGCGCGCTTGTTGATCACCGCCGTCTTCACGGCCTGCGCCAGGTCGTTCTTGCCCGAGGCGCCGCCGCTGTTGATCAGGCTCACGCGTCCCATGTAGCAGTTGGCCACCTGCCAGCGCGTGAGGTCGATGGGATGGTCCGTGATGAGCTCCGTGTACATCTTCTCGTCGAACTTGCCGTACTTCCCCTCCGGGCTCACGGCTTTGAAGCCGCCGTTGTTTTCCGGGAGCTTCTGCTTGATGATGTCCGCTTCGATGGTCACGCCCAAGTGGTTCGCCTGGCCGGTGAGATCCGCGGAGACGTGGTAGTCCTTGTCTTTCTTGAAGGCGGAGTTCCGGACGTAACACCACAGCACCGTGAACAATCCCAGCCGGTGCGCCTCCGCGAACGCTTCCGCCACTTCCACGATTTGGCGCCCGCTTTCCGGGGAGCCGAAGTAGATGGTGGCGCCCACGCCCCGGGCGCCCATGTCGTACGCTTCCTGCACCGTTCCGAACATGATCTGGTCGAACTTGTTGGGGTACGTGAGGAGCTCGTTGTGGTTGATCTTCACGATGAAGGGGATCTTGTCCGCGTACTTCTTGGCGACCATGCCCAAGACGCCGAAGGTCGACGCGACGGCGTTACAGCCGCCTTCCAGAGCCAATTTCACGATGTTCTCCGGATCGAAGTAATCGGGGTTCTTGGCGAAGGACGCGCCCGCAGAATGTTCGATGCCTTGGTCCACGGGGAGGATGGAGAGGTAGCCCGTGTTCTTCAGTCGTCCGTGCCCGTACAGCGCCTTCAGGTTCGCGAGCACCTTCTTGGGACGGTCCGAGATGCCCAGGGTTTTCTCCAAGTGCTTGGGACCGGGGAGGTGGAGTTTCTCTTTGGGAACCGTGGAGCATTTGTGCGTGAGCAGGTTGCGGGCCTCGTCGCCGAGGAGCTTTTTGATGGCCGGGAGATCCATGGGTGCGGGGGAAAAGGTAAGAAAATCGTAGCATTCTCCGGGGAATTCCTCCATGAACCCGGACTCTTTGAAACGCTTTACAGATCGGGTATTTCGTCTAGAATGCGCCGGCCTTCCTCCGGGAGGGCACGTTCTCTCGCAGCACAGGCCTTTTCCCGTGTCCAACCGTTCACGACAGGCGCAATCCGAGGGTTGTGTGTGTCGTGAACGGTGTACGTATTTCCCGCCCCCCTGTTTGCATGGAGGTGTCCTCCCATGTTGGTACTGAGCAGAAAAAAGAATGAATCCATTGTCATCGATAACGACATAACGATTGTCGTCGTCGAGATCCTGGGCGACAAAGTTCGCCTCGGTGTCGAGGCGCCGAAGGAAGTGCCCGTCCACCGGCGGGAAGTCTTCGACGCCCTCCGCCGCAACGAGGCGGCGGAAGCGGAGCGCGAGGCCGGTCGGGATGAGGCCAAGCCGCAGTGAACCGCCGCTGATCCCCGATCAGCGGCCCCCCCTGGGCCCAGCCGCGTGTTGGGTCCTTTTTTCGTAGGAAAAGCCAAGAAGCTCATGGTAAATAATGTGAAAATAGGATATAATAGCAATTAGCTCTTTCCCATTTCGTGTTGGTGTCAGGATGACACCAGGCAGCTCCCGCAGCTGTCATTCTATTTGCGCGTGTGGGTAGAGCGTTGCTCCTTTCATGGAGGAGACTGGGATGTTAGTTCTTTCCCGTGGCGTGTCGCAGATGGTTCGGATCGGTAACAATGCCCTGGTCATCGTGGACGAGATTTCCGAGAAAGGCGTGGTCTTTCTGATCTACGCCCCCTTCCTGCAGGTGCAGAAGGGCGGAGAGCACGTCCTCGCTCCCGAAGACAACTTCATTCGTGTCACCAGTGCGGTGAACGAAACGGTTGTCATCGGAAGCATCGTGGCCATGGTCCCGAACCGGGTCAAAGGCCGGCGCGCCAGCATCGGCTTCATGGCTCCGGAGGATGTTCGCATCCTGCGGGCCGAGCTGAAGGACGGAGCAACGGTCGCTGCCTAGCGGCGGCGGCCTGCCCGGACATCCCCTCGCGGGGTGTCCGGGCGTTTTTTCATGCGAAAAGCCATTGCGGACATGTTTACCATCCGTATACTGCCTCGGTCTTCCGGCCCAGGCATGGTCGCTTGGGAGGTTCCGGAAGACGGATGTTTGCCTTCATGAAGGAGGTTTGAGGATGAGCCGTGTTCTTTTCAGCTTTCGGCACTGCGGTCGTTCCCGTGAGCAGATCCTGCTTGAAGTGCAGCAGGCCATGCAGCACAAGGCGCTCTTGTCCGATGATGAGTGGAGACATTTGTTCCAAACGGAACGGGTGCTCGCGGATGCGAATGCGACGCGGGAAGATGTGGAGGTCATTCTTCTGTTCCCGACCATCGTGGAACTGTTGGATCGGCCGACGCTTCCACCGCTGATTCGTGCCCGTCGGGAGATGCAGTGGGAGATCAGAAGCCGATTATGGTGTGGGAATCTGGATCCCGAGGAGCGCAAGGCGCTCATCGAGGCGGATGTCGTGCTGGACGATCCCGACGCATCACCAGATGAATTGAATCGCATGCTGTCGCTTCCCGCGTTGGTTGAAGTGCTCCATGACGACCCCAGGCCGGTGGCGGCTGCTCTTTCCCATCCGATAGACGTGGCCACATATTGGCTTCGTGCTGCGGATATTATCCTTGCAGGGTAAGCATCCCCCGCAGCCTCTCCGGCTGCCGCCCGGTCTTCCCCTCCAAAGGGAAGGCCGGTTTTTTTGTGTATCTGCTCTCTATTACCGTAGCACGCAGGTCGAAGACCTGCTCTCCGGGGGCAATTTGATTTATACTGTGGCCGATGGAAGCCTCTCCCCTCCGCCTCTACAACACCCTCGCGAAGCGCGAGGAGGAATTTTCGACGATCGAGCCGGGCAAGGTCCGCATGTATACCTGCGGCCCCACGGTCTACGGCCGCCCGCACATCGGCAACTACTCGTCGTTCCTCATGGCGGACCTGCTCCGCCGTTGGCTGGAAGTGAAGGGCTACGAGGTGAAGCACGTGAAGAACATCACGGACGTCGGTCACCTGGTCGCGGACCGGGACGAAGGGGAAGACAAGATCGAGAAGCAGGCGAAAGCGGAGAAGGGAGCGGTCAGCGGTCAGCGGTCAGCGGTCAGTGCGGAGGATGTCATCGCCATTGCGCGGAGATACGAGGAGCTGTTTCTGGAAGACGAGCGTGTTTTGCGCATCCTGGAACCCTTCGCGCGCCCCCGCGCGAGCGGGACGATCCCGGAGATGATCGCCATCATCCGCACGCTGCTCGACCGCGGCCATGCGTACGAGACGGATGACGGCATCTACTTCGACGTGCACACCGATCTCGAGTACGGAAAACTCTCCGGCAACACGTTGGAAAATTTGGAGTCCGGCGCGCGCATCGCGGTGAACGAGGAGAAGCGGCACCCGGCGGATTTCGCGCTGTGGAAGAAGTGCGTCGGCGAGAACGCACACCACCTCCTCCGGTGGAGGTATCCCTCCGGGGAACGTCTCTCCGGCGAGGGTGAAGACGCCTCCGCGGGATTTCCCGGCTGGCACATCGAATGCTCGGCGATGTCGCGTTCCCTGCTGGGCGAGCAACTCGACGTCCACACCGGCGGCGAAGACAACATTTTTCCGCATCACGAATGCGAGATCGCACAGAGCGAAAACAGCGGCCCCAAGCCATTTTCTCGCTATTGGCTGCACAAGCGCCGCATCGACATGGGCGAGGCCAAGATGTCGAAGAGCCTCGGCAATATCCTGACGGTCCCGGACATCGTCGCGAAGGGGTTCGACCCGCTCGACCTCCGGTACTATTTCCTGTCGGTGCATTACCGCACCAACTTGAAGTTCACCTGGAGAGGGATGGAAGATGCGCGAAAGGCCCGGTTGAAAATCGTGGAGTGGATGACGGAGGTGGAAGGGCAGGAAAGGCAGGAAGGTTTCGGGGGAACATATGCGGAGAAGTTTGCGGAGGCGATGGACGGTGACTTGAATACGCCCGCCGCCTTAGCCGTATTGTTCGATGCGATGAAAGAAACACGCTCCAATCCGTCTTTGGATGCCGATCAACAGGCCGATGTCCTACACCTTATATATATAGCGGGAAGAACGTTCGGTTGTTTCGAGTCGTCGGCGGAGAACATTCCCGCAGACATTCTCGCGCTCGCCGGCCAGAGGGATGAGGCGCGCGCGCGGAAAGATTTCGCGGCGTCGGATCGCATTCGGGACGAGTTGCAATCACGCGGGTATGAAGTTCGAGACTCCAAGGAAGGAACCAAAGTGAAGAGGAAGTAAAATTGGAATGTTGAATTTAGAATTTTGAATGTTGCATCTTGCGTTCAAGGTCTATGGTGTCGGCTTCGTTTTCTCGTGCATGACGATGCCATCACGGGATGGCCGCCGGCTTTCACCGGACATAAAGGATAGAAAACTTTACACCGGCGGCATGGAGGCAGGGTACCGACATACCTCCGGATCTTCCCGGACGATTCTGGGGGCCTTTCCGTGCGAAATTCAAATTATGGCTCAAAAGAAGCAATATGGCATAAATTCTCAATACGAACGATCAGGAAAGACAAGGCTTGTATACCAAATGTATACAAATATGGACACATATAGCTGTTTGGGTAGAGAAAAGAGCCTGCCGCAACCGCATTTCAGAGGGGTTTTTGAACGGATGAAAGCGCCTTTTGGAGAAAGAATACTGCATCCAAATCGCCTATTGCTCTCATAATACTGCCTTTCCTGTACGGAAAGCCGCTTGGTTTACCGTAACGGGAGCGGCTTTTCCGCGTTATTCCTGATGCCACCTTCCCGCCATGCGAGGCTTGCCTCGGAAGCGGCCCATTCGCTAGGATCCTCGCTGATCCGCTCTGCAGAAGGTGAGCGAGTCACGTCTATGTTCCTTGACATATAGGCGCCTTGCCCTGACACCCAGGACAAGTTACACATCCCCGCGTCCGTTCCATCGGAACGGAAGACGAGGATCGTGCTCTGCGGCGCGCGGCCCGCCGCCATCGCTCCTCCCCTCGGTTCCCCAGGGGACCTTCGTGCGTGGAGCGGCCGAAGTCTCGTATGTCCCGTTTGACACAGAGGTGTCTACTCTTGGTGTGTTCTCTTTAGAATTAAGGAGGAGAGCGCTCTCCTCGTCCGGCCGAAGACGCCGGACCGGGCGCTCATCACGCGACACAGGTTGTAGAACACGCGAGGCACTGATTGGCATTTCACACACTGACATCATTATTTCGCTTTTTTTATCCTTCTACTTACTTCCTTATTTTTATGGACCTTTCTCGCCTGAAGAAAGTCCTGGCGGGCGTCTCGGTCGCCGCGATCACCCTCACGCAAATCTCCAGCGTGATCGCCGCGTACTCCGACGTTCCCGCAGGCGTGTGGTACGAGGAAGCCGTGAAGTCCTTTACGGACGCCGGCTATCTCGATGCCGCACAGCCGCGATTCCGCGGCACGGACACGGCCAACCGCGCCGAGTTCGTCAAGCTCCTTGTGGAGCTTAACGGTGGAATCCTCTCCACCCCCCCCGCGGTGCCCAGCTTCGACGACGTTGGTGCGTCGGCTTGGTACTACGGTTACATGGAAGAGGCCGGTAAAGAAGGATGGGTCAAGGGTGACGGGAACTGTTACGGTTCCCATCCCTGCTACGCTCGCCCGGCTGCCAACATCAGCCGCGCAGAGGCAGCAGCTTTGATCGTCCGCGCTTTCGGTCTCGAGTCCACCGGCGATGCAGCCCAGTTCGTCGACAACCCGGCCGGACAGTGGTACACGCAGGCGATCCAGATCGCCGCGGACCACTGCGTCCTCCAGGGTGATTCGACCACGGGACGCGTTCGCCCCGCGGACAACATGAACCGCGCAGAAATGGTTGTCATGCTTAACCGCGTCGACCAGGGCCTCGTCTTTGGCGAGGACTGCGGCACGGGAGGGCCGGTCAGCACGCCGTCCATCTCGGGCGCCGTTGCGACAGCTGCTTCCAAAGTTGAAGTCGACTTCAGCGTCAACCTCGACCAGACGGCCGCCGAGACCGTGGCGAACTACGCCATGAGCCCGGCTGTGACGATTTCCTCCGCCACGCTCATCAGCGAGCAGACGGTGGAACTGACGTTCGCAGAGGCCTTGTCCAGCAGCATCACGTACACCGTCACCGCCTCCAACATGAAGACGGCGGCCGGTGCGGTCTTCTCCGATTCCGCCAGTTTCAAGGGATACAGCGCGCTTCCGAAGGGCGAAGGAACGCTCGAGGTGGCTGTTTCCTCCAAGAACCCCGTCGGCGACACGGTGCCCCAGGGCGCCCGCGGCGTCACGATGGTCTCCATGGACCTGACGGCTTCCTGTGAAGACAGCGTCACGATCGAGACGCTCACCGTCCTCCACGAGGGTTTCGGTGACAAGAACGACATCAAGGGCGTGTACGCCGCCATCGACGGCGCACGCGTTTCCCGCGCACGCACGGTCGATTCCAAGGACCAGACCGCAGAGCTCCGCTTCACGAGCCCGCTCGTGATCCCGGCCTGCAAGTCGGTCATGGTTGACATCGCTGCGGATTTCAACACGTCCATCACCACGGGCGCCGAGCACAACTTCGCGGTTGAGCTCCAGTCCGACTTCACGTCCAACGCGAAGACGGTGACGGGCAACTTCCCGATGCGCGGCAACACCTTCCGCGTGGGCGCGGTCACGAGCGGCACGGTGACAGTCACCTACCGTTCCGTCACCCCGAACCAGCTTGAGGTGGGCGACAAGAACGTCCTCATCGGCAAGTTCGAGGTTTCCACGAGCTCCATCGAGGACCAGACGCTCTACTCCATGACGCTGCACCAGAACGGCACGGTGTCGGATGGCGATGTCACGAACATCCGCGTCCGCCGCACGGACGGCACGGTGTTGACGAACGCCGCGGACCAGTTCCGCAGCAAGTTCGCGACCGTCACGTTCAACCCGCCCTTCACGGTGCTCGAGGGAGACAGGATCGTCCTCGAGGTCGTCGGTGACGTCGTTGACGGCGCCGCCAAGACCATCCAGACCGACTTCGAGGAAGACACGGATGTCTTCGCCGTCGGCTCCCTGTATGGCTACGGAGTCAACGGACAGCTCTACGGCTCCGCAGTGACGCGCTCCGGCACGGCCACGCCCGTCACGATCGAAGCAGGACAGTTCACGATCGAGATCAACGGACCGTCGCAGCAGACGTACACGCGCGACCAGAACGACGCCACGCTCTCCAACGTCGTCTTCACGACGGGTGGCGAGACGGTGGACATGAAGAAGCTGTACATCGCCGTCCGGGCGACGACCATCACCGGTGCCGAGCTGCTGAACGTCGGCGGCACGGCATACGATGAGGTGTACGAAGTCCTCGAGAACGTCACGCTGCGGAACGCCTCCACGGGCCGTTCCATCGAGGGCGTCCGTCTCACGACGACGGGATCCAACGGCAATAACTCCGGCGGAGCGACCGCAGGCGCATACCAGATCTACCGCTTCGATGACTTCACGATCAGCGGCAAGGAAACGTACCAGCTGAAGGTCGACTTCATCGACAACGGGTCGGGCAACCACCCGTTGAACGGCGACCAGTTCAGCGCCATCATTTGCGGCAACACCGGTACCACGAACACCTGCGACTTCAACGCTCTCATCACTCCCGCTGTCACGACCTACAACATGGAGATCGAGGGCCTGTCGACGGGTGAGGACATCACGGATGTCCGTCCCGGCGGCAGCATCGTCGGCAATGCGATGCGCATCGCCGATTCCAGCCTCACCATCGGTGTCATCGAGAACACCACGACGGACACCGCGGTGAAAAGCGCCAAGAACGTTCGTCTCATGCGCTTCGAGGCGCGCGCGGGCGAGGCCAAGTCCGTCCTCCTCACGAAGTTCATCTTCGAGGCGGTCCATGGCACGCTCGGCAGCACCGCCAAGAACGGCACGAACTACACCCTGTGGGTGGACACGGATGGCAACAACGAAGTGGATACCATCCTCGACAAGGGGAAGGCCGCAGCCGGCACCGATACGACCGGCTGGAACGTGACGTTTGATACGCTCACGAACGGCGGCTTCGTCCTCAACAAGGAGTCCACGGTGATGTTCGAGGTCCGCAGCGATATCGCCGGCGCCCTCGTCTTACCGAACAACCTCCAGCTCCGCTTCGCCACGGGCGCAACGGTCTCGTACGTCGAGGCTGAGACCGTGGACCGCGGCAGCGCCCTCTCCGGTATCAAGACCGTTGATCCGGCTGAGAGCTTGACGGGCTCCGCTTGCTCCACCAACTGCGACATCACGGTGGACATGGAAGTCTCGCCGACCCTTTCGCTCGTCGCCCAGGGTAACCTGATCGTCACGGAGGACACGTCGGTGTCCCTCTCCAGCCGCCAGCTCCTCGCCGGCGGATTGGGTGACGCCATCCTCCGCCTGAACCTCCATGCGGAGAACGAGCCGATCGACGTGACGAACCTGAACATCACGACCTCGGGAAGCACCATCGGTTCCGTGGAGAGCCTTGAGCTCTACAAGGAAGGTGCCACCTCCTACTTCGCCAGGGCCACGACGGCGAACTGCAGCGGCCAAGATGTTCCGGCTGTCAACCCGCACGGCAACCCCACCGTCGTCACCTTCTGCGCCAGCATGCAGACGCAGCAGCTCGTGGTGCCGAAGGGCGGACCGGATGTGAAGGTCCTCGTGAAGCCCCGCTTGAAGAACGATGAGAACAGCGCGGTTCCCAACCAGACCGTTTGGCTCTGGGTGGATCATAACAATGCCATGAGCTCGTCCACGGGCACAGGCTCCGTCCGCGCGCGCGGTGTCGACTCCAGCGGCCCGCTGAACGGCAACGACAGCGACGACGATGGCGAAGTGGTGATCGGCGGAACGACGGCAGTTGGCGCAACCAACGCCATCATCCGCGGCGAGAAGAACCTCACGGTCCTCTCCAAGATCGCTTCGATCGTCAATAACCCGCTCAACTCGAGCTCCCAGGTCCAGGCTGTGACCGGGTTCGAACTCGCCCGCATGAAGATCGCCGCGGCCGCGAACACGAACACGAAGAACACGGCCAACAAGGTCACCCTCTCCGGCGTCATCTTCAACATCACGTCCGCCGGCGTGGTCATCGACCAGTCGACCTTCAAGCTGTACAACGTCGCGGCGCCGTCCTTCACGGACACCTGCACGGCGTACAACCTGACTTCCGACACGGTGCTCGGGCATTCCGCTTCCGGTTCGTTCGCAGTCCGCTGCGACAACATCGCGAAGAGCACGGTGAACGCCGCCATTGATCCGGGTTCGGATGCGACGTTCGCGCTCACGGCCGATGTCACGAGCGTCTCGAGCACGCACAACCTCACGGCGTCGCTCCAGAACTTCTCGGATATCGCGAAGACCGCCTTCGGTCAGTTGACGGCTGCCATGTCCCACTTCGAGTGGACGGACAAGGACAGCAGCACGGACACGACAGCGAGCTTCAAGTGGGTCGAGTACCCGACGACATCCGTCAACTTCACCAGCTTCAGCGGTGGATGATAGGATCGTTGTGTAAGTTGCCTTCCATGGCACGGAGAGCCCCCCGCGAAAGCGGGGGGCTTTTTTGATTTCCTCCATCCTCCTGCCTACTTTTCCCTCATCCCCCTGTCCCCCTTCCCCCACAGGGGAAGGGGGTACGGGTTATGCAACTATCGAAGACGGATATCCGTCTTTCCTCGAATCCCTTTGCAGGGTCGGAGAGGCTTTTTTGATACCTCATCCCCTACCCCCTTCTCCTTCCTCGTCATGCCCGAAAGGTACGATTGTTCTCTCTATCCCGAACCTCGAAGGGGAGGAGAAGGGGAATGTTTGTTGTTCTTGTTTGCCTCTCCCCTAACCCCTCCCCTCCCAGCCCGCCATTTCGCCTCCCAGGGGAGGGGGATGTTTGCTGTTCTGTTGTTGTTTTTTCTTAGAGAGCAACACACAACTACAAAACATATACATCCCCCTCTCCGGGCAGGAGAAAGGTTGGCGGTGGCGGGGAGGGGTTAGGGGAGAGGCAACACAACAAAACAACCCACAACCAACATTTCTTTCACCCCAAAATCTTCCGTTTCAATCTCAGCAGCCCGTTCAATACCGGCCGTACGACGATCTGTTGTTCCGGCGGGTAAGAGACCACCGTCCCGCCGAATTTCTCCTTGAAGGCGGAAACACCGTTCCAGGGGTGGGTCGCAGGAGCGTCAGGCGGCGCAATGCCCAAGAGGTCGTAGGAGCCGCAACCGGCGGCTTTGCAGTGCTTCATGGCCTCCCATTGCAGCAGGTACGGTGCCATGAGATTGCGGTGGGCGGAGGAGCTGGCGCCGTAGTAGTAAATGCCCGTGCCGTTCCAGATCACGCCCAGGAGGCCTGCAACCGGCTCTTCCTTCGTTTCTGCATTCGGATATGCCAGGAGGAGGAAGCTGCCGGGAACCGTGTCCAGGAAGGCCCTGTAGTGCCGCAGCGGGCGGATGGTGAAGCGATCCCGTTCGCCCGTGCCTTGCAGGAGCGTATGGAACGCCCGCACGTCGCCCGACCGTTCCACCCGTACGCCGTGGCGTTGCGCCACCTTGATGTTGTACCGGCCTTTCGGGTGCATCTGCGCCAGGAGGGCTTCTTCCGTCTGCGTCAGGTCCAGGACGCGCGTGGTGTCGGGCTGCTCATGGCGGTGCGAAGCTTTGAGCTTAAAGCTTTGAGCTTTGAATGATATGCAAGCAGAGCAGAACAGACTGAGGCATCGTTCCCGGCGAGCCTGCTCGATGACTTTTTCCAAAAGGCTCACAGCTGATCGCTCACAGCTTAAAGCTGCGATAGGCCCGCGCGGTATATCCCACGTCGACAGGCCGAAAGACGTGCGGTCGATGACGACGAGGGCGGAGGCGATGATTTTGCCCTCCTCCATGGCGGCGTAGATGCGCGTCGCCCTGCCCAAACCGTCCTGGAAGCGCTTCCAAGCGAGCGACTGCCACAGGCTGCCCTGCGGATGCGCGCGCACCCACTGCTCGTATGCGGTGAAGTCTGCGGCTGAAGACAGGAGGCGGATGTCCATCGGAGACATCATAGAGGATTCCGAAGAGACCGAAGAGACCGAAGAATCCGAGGAATCAGGAAAAAAGGCAAGTGGATGGAACAGTCGCCACCCCTCGGCATCGTCGGTCTCTTCGGTCTCCTTTCGGTAACTTCCTTGAAGAAGGAAGGAAGACATTGGTACAATACAGAATTCCCTTCCTCTCCTCTCCATGCCCTACACCCTCCCGAAACTCCTCTTTTCCTACGACGCACTGGAACCTCACATCGACGCGAAGACGATGGAGGTGCACTACTCCAAGCACCATCGGACGTACTGCGATAACGCGAACAAGTTCCTGGCGGGGACCGGATGGGAGGAAAAGCCCATCGAAGAGGTCCTGAAGAATCTCGACAAATTGCCCGAGGACAAGCGCACGCCCGTCCGCAACCACGGCGGGGGATACTTCAACCACAACCTGTTCTGGACCTTCCTGGGCGGGGACAGCCGCTCGCCCTCCGCGGACGTGCAGGGCGCCCTGGACGGGGCCTTCGGCAGCATGGACGCGTTCCGTGAGAAGTTCGAAGCGGCGGCGCTCGGCCAGTTCGGCTCCGGCTGGGCATGGCTGGTGAAGAACGACGGGAAGCTCGAAATCCTGCAGACGGCCAACCAGGATTCGCCGGTGTCGTCCGGGAAGGTTCCCCTCCTCGCCCTCGATGTCTGGGAGCATGCGTATTACCTCAAGTACCAGAACCGCCGCGCGGACTATGTGAAGGCGTTTTGGAACGTCGTAAATTGGAATGAAGTGGCAAGGCGGTTCACGGCGGCGGCATGAGTCCGTCTCCCGTCCTTTCCCCTTCACATCGTGACGAAAGATTTTGTTTCCTGTGCAAGACATTTTCCTGTCGTGCCTTTCCCGCCGTTCGTCGAACGTGAGTGGTCGGAGAGGGCTTCATGATGAGCAGAAAGTACGACGGGAAAATCCTGCGGCGCAAAAAATTTTCCTCCGTCGCATTCGTCGGGGCAACAGCGGGAAAAATAGTTATTGACAGGCACTATCACGCGCATATATTTGGGCAAATTTCGTTTTTGCCTTTCCCCTTTTTCCGCCATGGTCACCGCTTCGGCCACCCAGACGATCTCGCATCCTTCCGCTTCCGCCCGGAATGTTTTCCGCCCCCTCAGCTGGAGGAGTACACGAACAGCAAGGCTTGGGGCATGGCCACCGCCCTCGACATCCACGGCTGCAACCCGGCGCTCATCCGCGATGCGGAGGCCATCAAGGCTTTCACCGCCGAGCTCTGCGTGCGGATCGACATGAAGCGGTTCGGCCCCACGACCGTCGTGGACTTCGGCGATGCGGAGGAAGTGGCAGGATTCTCCATGACCCAGCTCATCGAGACGTCCCTCGTCTCGGCTCACTTCGCCAACAAGACGAATTCCGTCTACCTCGACGTCTTCAGCTGCAAGTTCTATGACGCCCAGGCCATGATCGATTACACGCTCTCCTTCTTCGGAGGCGCGTCCTACAACGCGCACTGCGTGCTCCGCGGCTGCGAGGAGTTCCCCAGGGGCTACCAGAAGGACTTCTCGAGCCGCAACATCATCCTGAACACCGCGCCCGTTCCCGTCGCTGCCTGAGGGGATGGAAGCCGTGGAACCGCTTGCCTCCCGGCTGCGGACTTCCTTCGGGGGTCGTGTCTTGTTGCTCGGCTACGGCGGCGTCGCACAGTGCACGCTTCCGATGCTCCTGCGACACCTCGACATGCCGCGCGACCGCATCACGGTGATGGATTTCGTCGACCACGGGAAGAACCCGTTGCTGCAGCCCGCGCTGCAGGAAGGCGTGACATTCGTGTGCGAAAAGATCGAGCGGGCGACGATGGGAGAACAGTTCGGCAAGTATCTGGGGGCGGGGGACTTGCTCATCGACCTCGCCTGGAACATCGGGGCGGTCGACATCCTGCAGTGGTGCCACGACCACGGCGTGCTGTACGTGAACACCTCCGTGGAGCAGTGGGACCCGTACGAGGGATGGGACCGCAAGCTCACGACGGACCGGACGCTCTACGTGCGCCATATGGCCATCCGGGAGATGGTGAAGGGCTGGAAGGAGCCGGGGCCCACGGCGATCCTGGAGCACGGCGCCAACCCGGGGCTGGTGTCGCACTTCACGAAGAGGGGACTCGTCGACATCGCGAAGAAGCTGATGGCCGAGAAGCCCGGGGATGCGCGGATCAAAGACACCCGGAAAGCGGTTGATGAGGGCGCGTATCCCCGCCTTGCGCAACTCCTCGACGTGAAGGTCATCCACATCAGCGAGATCGACACGCAAATCAGCGACAAGCCCCACGATCCGTCGGCCGAGTTCGTGAACACGTGGAGCGTGGAGGGGTTCTATGAAGAGGGGACGGCGCCCGCGGAGATGGGCTGGGGCACGCATGAGCGGATCCTCCCTCCCGGGGCGCGCTGCCACGTCGGCGGCCCGCGCAACCAGATCTGCATGGCGCGCTTCGGCATCGACACCTTCGTCCGGACGCGCGTGCCGAGCAGGGACATCGTGGGCATGGTGGTGCGCCACGGCGAAGCGTTCACCATTTCCGACTACCTGACGGTGAACGGCGCGGACGGCACGCCGGTCTACCGCCCCACCGTGCACTACGCCTACCTGCCCGCCGCCGCCGTCGCCTCGCTCCAAGGCGTGCGCGAGCGCGGGTACAAGATGCAGGAGAAGTACCGGATCATGGGAGACGATATCGTGAGCGGCGTCGACGAGCTCGGCTGCCTGCTCATGGGCCACGATTTCAAGTCCTGGTGGACGGGCACGATCCTCTCCATCGAGGAAGCCCGCACGCTCGTCCCCGGCATGAACGCCACGACGATGCAGGTGGCTGCGTCCGTGCTCGGGGCGGTCTTCTGGATGATCAAGAACCCGCAGAAGGGCGTTCTCGTGCCCGACCAGCTCCCGCACGAGGAGATTTTGGCGGTGGCCTCCCCGTATCTGGGAGAGGTCCCTTCCGTTCCGCTCGACTGGACGCCGCAGCAATCCCCCATGCCTTCCATGAAGGCGGATACCTCCTTTTCACCCGCTGACGACGACCCTTGGCAGTTTCACCACTTCCTGCTGCCGGACACGTACCGTCCGTCGGTGTCCAAGAGCGGGTCTTTGACCGTGCATACCGCGGCTCCGGCGCGGGCGTGAGAGCGGCGACGGAGTTCGTGAACTTCCTCCTGTCGTAGCGATCGTCCTGAGTGGAAGTCGGAATGGGATGAAGGCAGTGTTCTTTTCTGGCGGGAAATCAAAGAATCCAAAGAAGCCAAGGAGTCCAAGGAATAAAGAAAAAAGGCAAACGGAGGGAAAAACTGCCGCTCCTCGGCATCGTCGGCTTCCTCGGTTTCTTCGGTTTCCTAACCTTCACCGTGCCGCCATCTCCTCCATTGCCTTGTACTTCCGGGTCAATTTGCCGTTTCCGTTCGTTCCGGTCGCCGCTGAAGAGCCGTTCCCGTTCCCGTTGGCATGGCCGTTGCCGTTCTTCTTCTGCTGGCCGCGCCAGATCTTGTCGATGTTGACGCGGTAGATGTTGTGGTACTTCTCGAGTTCGTTGGGGCCGGCCAGCTTGAGCACGTCCAGCTCCGGCGCGAACATGTCGGAGTAACGGTCGCGTCGGCGGATGATCCGGGAGGAGCCGTCGGGATACATCATGACGATGGGTGCCCGCTTGATGGTGTTGAAGTTGTTGGCCAGGACTTGGGCGTAGGCGCCCACGTCCATCACCGCGAGGAGGTCGCCCGCGCGGAGCTTGGGCATGCCGATCTTCTTGCTGATGATGTCCCAGCAGTCGCAGGTGTTTCCCGCCATGATGACTTCGTGGATGCGGCGGGCGTTCATCTTTGAGGCGGGCAGCACGTCGTAGTGCACGCCGTTCTGGATGAGGGCGTCGGGGACGAAGTTATACGTGGAGCCGTCGGCGATGACCACGCGCTTCTTCAGGCCCAGCCGCTTGCGGGAGATGATTTTCATGAGGCCGATGCCGGCATTGAGGACGATGCTCTTGCCCGGCTCGAAGATGAGGCGGAAGGGCGCCACGCCGTTGCGCTCGCACAGCCGCTGGAACCAGCGCGGGAAGTCGCGCATCTCCTCGATGGGAAAGGCCTGCTCGTCGCCGATCGCCGCGGGGAAGCCGCCGCCCAGCGACAGGCTCTTGACCTTGATGCCGCGGTCCTGGCAGCGCTTGATGAGCTTGACGAAGACGCGGGCGGCCGCCTTGAAGGTGCGGGGGTTGTGCACGTAGCCGCCCATGAAGTGGAAGCCCTGGAAATCCACGTACGGGCTGCGGCGGGCGAGGTCGATGGCGCGGTCGATGTACCCGATGGGGATCCCGTACTTGTTGGTGCGGGTGGTGTACTTCCCGACGGTGAGCATGGGGTTCACGCGGATGACCGTGTCGATGTGCTTCTTCAGCTTCTTGGCGGTCTGCGCGATGTGCTCGATCTCCTCCAGGGAATCGGCGGTGATGGACTGCACGCCGATCTTGGCCGCGAAGTGCAGGTCCTGCTCCGTCTTGAAGAGGTTCGTGAACGTGAGTTGCTTGGGCTTGAAATCGGCCAGCAACCCCAGGATCAGCTCGCCCACGCTGGAGCAGTCCAGCTCGAATCCTTCCTCGCGCGCGAGGCGGAGGATCTCCAGGTTGCTGTTGCACTTCACGGCGTACTGCAGGCCGATGGAGGGGCCGAACACTTTCTTGAAGCGCTGCAGCCGGCGGCGGATCTCGCTCTCCACGTACACGTACGTCGGCGTGCCGTACTTCTTCACCAGGCGGTCCACGGGAACGCCTTCGATCATCAGCATGCCGCGCTTGTCCTGCGACAGGAAATCTTCCCAGCGGTCGCGCATGTAGCGCGTGGAGACCCGCTGGTGGCGGCTCGTGCGCGGTGCTTTCTTCCAGGTGTGCCCTGTGTCGGGGGGAGGCTTCATCTCTTCGTGATTCGTATCGAAAAAAAACACAAAACAAGTGCCGAGTATAGGTCGCATGTTTCGCATGTCAATGAGATTTTCGGATGCTTTTCCACCGGTGGTGAATGGATAATTGATAATTGAAAATTGATAATTTTGGGAGAAGAAACTCTGACCGGCATTATTGCCAACAGTATCCATTATCAATTATCAATTGTGCTGCGCGCACGGAGAGAAAGAGCCGTTCGTCAGTTCTTTTCTCGCGCTCCTGTCATGGCCCTCGTCAGAGATCCAGCAGCACCGCGGCGATCCACGGGAAGGCCACGGTCACGTCGCTCTGGATGATTTGCCCCACTTCGCTCCTCATGGTGTTCGGAGCTATGCGGGGCAAATCAAGAACTTTAAAGGTCAAGCAATACCGCCGCGATCCATGGGAAGGCGACGGTCACGTCGCTCTGGATGATTTGGTAGTAGCTCTGCGTGGAGAGCTTGTCCCATGTGATCTTCTCCTTGCCGCCCGCGCCGGAGTACGAACCGTACGACATCGGTGACGAACCGATTTCGATGAACCCCGCCCAGTCGCGGATGCCCTCCCGGATCTGCAAGTCGTGCTTCAGCGACGGGACGACGCAGATGGGGAAGTCGGCCGCGATGCCGCCGCCGAGCTGCAGGAAGGCGATGGGGGCGTCCTTCGACGCTTCCATGTACCAGTCGTAGAGGAACGTGAAGTACTCCAGGCCGCTCTTCATCACGCGCGGATCCAGGACGACGCTCTTGTCCTTCCGGTGCTTTCCGTCGTACGTGTAGCTGGCGAAGATATTGCCCATCGTGGAGTCCTCGAAGCCGGGGATGACGATGGGGATGTCCTTCTCGTACGCGGCCAGCGTCCAGCAGTCGTTGGGGTTCGCGGCCGGATCCGGCTGGATTAGTTTTTCCGCGAAGAGGCGGCGGAAGTACTCGTGGGGGAAATATCGTTCTCCGTTCTTCCCGGCGTCTTTCCACATCTTGAGCAGGTGCGGCTCCATGATGCGCACGCTCTCGTCCTCGGGCAGGAACGTGTCGGTGATGCGGCGCAGGCCCGCATCGCGCAGCTCCGCTTCCTGTTCGGGCGTCAGTTCCGTGTAGCGGGGAATGTACGCGTAGTGGGAGTGCGCGACGTAGCGGTAGTAGGACTCCTCGTGGTTCGCGCCGGTCGCCGACACGAGGTGCACCTTCCCTTTGCGGATGAGTTCGGCGAGCGTGACCCCGATCTGGAACGAGCTCAGCGCGCCCGCGACGGTCACCACCAGCTTGCCTCCGTCGGCGAGGTGCTCCTTCAGCCACAACGCCGCCTGCAGCGTGGAGCCGCCGTTCGTATGCCGCAGCGTGCGCTCCGCGAAGGAGGACACGGGCGTCTTGCTCTTCCGCACGTCGGAGGACACGGGGCTTTCGCCGGCGGTCCCGGGCGCTTCGTGGACGATGAATTTCTTGAGGCCGGGAGAGAGGCTGTCGAATTTTTTCATGGTTGCGAAGGGAAAACCGGATGGAAAAGAAACGATCAAATCCTACAGAATTCCGCATGATAATCCACGGAGTTTTGCTACCATGCAAGCCATGAGCCCGTCCAATTTCATGGACAATCGTCCGGTCACCGTCGGCCTCGTCCAGATGCTTCCTTCCGAAGACGCCGCCGCGTCCCTCGCCAAGGCGTCCGCCATGGTCCGCGAGGCGGCGGATAGAGATGCGGACATCGTCGTGTTGCCCGAGCTGTTTCTGGGGCCGTACTTCTGCGCGAAGCCCGGCGATGCGGAGGCATTTCTGCGGGCGGAGCCCGTTCCCGGCCCCGCCACGCAGGCGCTCTCCGCGCTGGCGAAAAAGTGCGGCGTGGTGCTGATAGGCGGTTCGATATTTGAGAAGGCGGAGGACGGGAAATACTTCAACACGTGCCCCGTCTTCGAGAGTGACGGCACGCTCCTCGGTGCGTACCGCAAGACGCACATCCCGCACGATCCGGAGTTCTATGAGCAGGATTACTTCGCGCCCGGCGACACAGGCATCAAGGTCTTCGAGACGTCCGCAGGCAGGATCGCGCCGCTCATTTGCTACGACCAGTGGTTCCCGGAGGCGGCGCGCATCGCGACGCTGAAGGGGGCGGAACTCATCGTCTATCCCACGGCCATCGCGACGTCGCCGGACATTCCCCCCGTGACGCCGGAGATTCCCGAGGATTGGGAACTGATGTGGCGGTCGGCGCAGGTGGGGCATGCGGCGGCGAACAACGTGTACGTGGCGGCGGTGAACCGCGCGGGCAGGGAAGGGCCGATGCATTTCTGGGGCGGGTCATTCGTCGCCGATCCCGGCGGACGTCTCCTCGCCAAAGCCGATGACACCGAGCAGGTCGTTCTCGCCGCATGCGACCTTGGCCACGTACATCGCATGCAGGAGTCATGGAGGTTCCTGCAGGAGCGGCGGCCGGATATGTACGGCGATCTCACGAAGAAGCAGATATGAACAAGACGGGTCTCACGCCGGCGCAGCGGGGATTCCGGATGCCCGCGGAATGGGAGCCGCACGAAGGCACATGGCTTTCGTGGCCGTACAACTTGGGCACTTGGGACGGGCATCTGGAGGGTGCGGAGCAGGCGTTTGCCGACATCATTTCGGTACTGACGCGACATGAATCGGTGCATCTTCTCGTGCCGAATGCAGAGGTACGCTTGCATGCGGAGGCGAAACTGAGGGAGAGGAACGTTCACGCAACAAACCTGTCTTTCCATGAGATCGAAAGCGGTGACGTGTGGATTCGCGACTACGGTCCGATCTTCGTGAAGGATGCACGGGGAAAGGTGGCGTACACGAAATGGGGCTATAACGCGTACGGAAAACCCGATGAGTACGCGGATCTCCTGATCGGCAACGATGTGCCGGGCAAGATGCCGCTCGATGGGTTCGAGCGTTTCGATACCGGCTTGATTCTCGAGGGCGGATCCATCGATGTGAACGGCGCCGGCACGCTCCTCACAACCGAGAGCTGCCTGCTGAGTCTCACAAGAAATCCGCACCTGGATAAAACGGGGATCGAAAAGGCGCTCGGGGACTATCTTGGCATCAAGAAGGTCCTCTGGCTTTCGGAGGGTATCGCAGGGGACGACACGACGGGACACGTGGATGACATCACCCGCTTCGTCGGCGAGACGACGGTGGTGACGGCCATAGAAGAGGACCCGCGTGATCCCAATCACAAGCCGCTCGCGGAGAACAGGAAGCGCTTGGAAACGATGACGGACGCACTGGGCAGGTCGCTCGATGTCATCGCGCTGCCGATGCCGCAGCCGTTCGACGTGGAAGGCCGTCGCATGGCCGCCACGAACCTGAATTTCTTTGTCGCCAACGGCGTCGTCCTGGTGCCCATCTACGACGATCCCTCGGACGAAAAAGCCATCGAAGCGTTGGGGAAGTGTTTCCCGGACCGGGAAATCGTGGGGATCGACTGCCGCAAGCTCATCTGGGGCTTCGGCTCCATCCACTGCGCCACCCAGCAGCAGCCTTTGTAGAGGATGCCGAGGAGACCCCTCCTTCGCCCAGCCTTCGCAGAAGCTACGGCCGGCAGGCAAGGCTTCGGAGGGCAGGCGAAGAATCCGAGGATCGTGGTATGGAGAAAATGGCAGAATTGTGCTACAATCATTTGATGGTCGACGAACAAAAATCCTCTCCTGACGGCGGCAATGAACAAGAATTCGTCGAGCTTTCTCCCGGCATCTTGCCTCCTGCGATCACGGGCGATTTGCGGAGATTGCGGAAGGCGCTTCTGGGAATATTTGAGGGTGGTCTGACGTCCAGGCAAATTGAAAAATTGACGGCATTGCAGCGTCGCATCGATGCGAAGGAAATCGCCCCTGAAAGGATGGATTTGAACGATCTCGACATGATCATGAACCAGGCGGGAGAGCCGCTCACGCGATCGGTCTTGGGCGACCGGGCGGTCGTGTTGTTTCCCGATGAATTTGAACAATTGGTCGCACTCGACATCGTGCTGCCGAATGGAGAGAGGACGTTGATCGAGCCGGAAAGGCTTTCCGCTGACGACGTGCTGATCCTCTATCCGGAAGATTTGGGGGAAAGCGGAAAGTAACGGATCGGAGGAAATGTACAAGGGGCTGGTGATGCGTCTCGTCCTCGGATTCTTCGGATTCCTTGGTTCTTCGGCTTCCTCAATACGGCATCCGCACCGCCATCACCGTTCCCGCATGGTCATGGACGGGGAGAGTGAAGGAAGGATCCGAACTCCAGGAGCGCGGTTTGCCGTCCGCGGGAATCGAACAGACTGCGATGGCGCCTTTGCGGGCTTCCACAATGGCGTTCACCAGCTGGAGGCCGAAGCCGCCGTTCTCTTTCTTTGTGGAGAAATCAGTTCGGAAGAGGACGGGGATCATCTCGGGTGTGAAGGGCGTTCCGTCCTGCAGACAGAGGCCAGGCCCGTCGTCTTCCACGCGCAGCAGTAAATCCTCCTTTTCCGGTCGAATGGTCGTCGACAGGCGCGGTGCATGCAGGCGGGCGTTTTTCTGGAACTGGGACAGCAGGGTCACATACTCCGAGCGGAGCATGGCGATGCGGGGATCGATGGCGACGTCTTCCGTTCCGGCGCGGTTCCGGCCAAAGAATGCCCGCGCTTCATCGGCGGGGATGCGGATGCTCCAGTGCTCACGCGGGCCGTCGGCCGAGAGGAATCCCAGGGTGGCTGCGGCCGCCCGCGTTCCCGTGAGGGCGGCGCGGATGCCGGGGAGGGCATGCGGGATTTCCTCGGGCACCTGCAGGTAGCCTTTCAGGACATTCGCCAAGTTGCACAGGTCGTGTCCCACGATGCGCGCGGGGAGGGATTCGTTGCGGACGACCTGGGGATGCAGGCGCAGGCGCTTGCCGATGGCGTGCGTTTCCTCGAAGCGCAGGAGCCCTTCCTCGGCGGCTTCGTCATCGAACGGCTCGCGCCGGAGGAGGTGAGATGCATGCCATGTTTCCACGAGGACATCGCGCGCGAATTGGCCGAGCATGGTGGGCAGGTGGTCGCAGTCCACGCCGCGCACTTCGCACTCCGCACTGCGAGTTTTTTCCGTCGCAACACCATGGTCATACTCGTGGCGGCGAAGGTCGGGATCGCACTCATCCAGGGACCCGCTGAAGAAGTAATCAAGGATGAACGGCTGCTCGCGCATGACCAGTTCCAGCCACAGGTGCTTCCTGCCCTCGACCAGGCGCGGCAGGTGCGCCTCGTTTCCCGGGAGGGAGAGGACGTGCCGGAAGGCGTCCTTCGCCAAGTCCCAACTCACCTCCAGCGGCCCCCAATGCTGCAGGCGCCCATGAATGTCCTTTGCGTTGATGCATGAGGCTTGTTCCCGCAAATGGTGCTCAATTTCAGGCACAAACAGATATTCTACCCCCTTCGGTCAACAGGATCGAGAAAATGGACGCCAAATCGATTTGACTCGTCTTCGTACGGCCTTACAATGGCGACGTCATCGCACGGCGGCTTCCGATTGTGTTGTGAGTGTCGTGCCCCGGTCCCCTTTTCCGCCGTTTTCACGTGCGGAAACCTCCCCATCCCCACTCCTTTCCCATGGCGTCCAAGAAGAAGCCGTCCAAGGTCAAACTGAAGCTCAAGAAAAAGCCTGCTCCCGCGCGGAAGCTCGCGAAGAAGGCCGCCGTCAAAGCGAAGCCGAAAACGGCGAAGAAGACCATTACCATCAAGACGAAGAGCGCGCCGAAGGCGAAAGAGAAGGTGAAGGTGGAGGCGAAGAAGCCCGCGGCCGCGAAGCCTTCCTCCGCCCAGCCTTCGCAGAAGCTTCGGTCGGCAGGCAAGGATGCGCAGCCCGCCGCGAAGCCCCAAGTGGTTGCGCCGAAGGCTCCGGTGAAGATGCCGGCGAAGCGCGCGTACCAGGTGCAGGTCGGCACGGAAGTGCTGCCCCCCCTCGTCCCGCACGTGCAGGCGCTGGTCGGGCGGACTCCCTCCGTGTTCAAGGACCTCGGCGAGGCCGTGCAGCCCAAGAAGGTGGAGGACGGGCGAGTGTACCTGGTCGAGGAGGAAGCCGACGTCAGCCGCCCATCGCTCATCGAGATGCAGATCCACAGCTACCACTGGTTCCTCACGGAGGGCCTGCGCGAGCTGCTGGAGGAGATTTCCCCCATCACCGACTTCTCGGGGAAGAAGATGGAACTGCGCAGCCTGGGCCACACCTTCGATCCCCCCAAGTACGATCCGGACACCTGCCGCCGCCGCAACCC
>JAQVMB010000008.1 GCA_028703835.1 Candidatus Peribacteraceae bacterium
TCCCCATTCCTTTCCCGTGCTTTGTTGCGAGATAAGCAGACCGTCCGATTGCGACGGCACTTGCGACGGGGGAGCGTGCGGCCGTCCTGAGGGGATCATCCAAGTCGACGCCCTCCTGTCGCCGCACCTGTTCCCGGAAGAAAAGCGTTGCAGGCTTCTCGTATCCGCGATACAGGATGAGGCGCGTGAGCGGACGTACATCGAGAGTTCGGAGGTTGGCGCTGTGCCGCTCCAGCAAATGCAGCCCGAGCGCCGTTTGTTCCGTCCACCATGCTCGCACTCCCGGGTCTTCAACGCCTTTATGCTGCAGCGCTTCGAAGGTGATGCCGAAACGGGCGGCATCTTCCCGCGAAACGTTGATCAGTCCCGCACGGACGTCTTCGACCAGATCGCGGAGGTTGTATTGGATCCGCACGGCGTTCCCCAGCGGCTCGAGCGCCGCTTCCAGTGACGGGTCTTCGTCGCAGATTTTCAGGCAGCCCCGTTCCGTTCCGCTGATATCGCAACGATGGAAGTGTTGCCGCAGCTCCTCTTCGCTGAAGAATTCGTCCTTTCCCCGGCGTCTCGCATCGAACTTGAGCGAGTGGAGGATATCCTCCGTTTCCGACGTGAAATCTTCCCCGAATTTTTCACTCAGTTTCAGGCAATGCGCCAGGACATGATCGAGGAAGCGCACGGGCCTCTGCGGTGCCCCTTGCCGCCGTGAGGACGTGAACACAATGAGTTCATCGAGGAGCGCTTCGGCCGATGCGTATCCGTCGGGCAGCGGGCGGTCACCGTCGACGATGTCGTCCAAGTGGCGCATGAGCATGTAGTAGGTGCGCAAGAATCCGCCGCGCAGGCGGCCTTCCGGCAAAAAACCCACGACGGCGATCATCGTTTCCATGCCGCGCAGGAACGAGCGGTATTTCGGGGCGTTGCGCGCCAGCATTTCCCCGCGTACGCCTTCGTTGAAGCGCTTGACGTCCGTCGGGGACATGCGGACGTCATGTTCATACATGTCGGATGGCGGAAGACCGGCCGTACAGTTTTTTTCGGGATGCATGCGGGGAGAAAAAGGGGACATTGTACCGGTTATTTCCCCGCCTTCGCCTCTCTTTTCAATTCCGCGTCGATGAACTGCTGGATGTTCCCGTCCAGTACGCCAGCCGTGTCGCTCGTTTCCACGTCGGTGCGGAGGTCTTTCACCATCTGGTACGGGTGCAGGACGTAGCTGCGGATCTGCTGCCCGAAGTCCGCGCTCTGCGTGGCGCCTTTCAACTCCTTTTTTTGCTCAAGTTCCTCTTTGCGCTTCCTTTCCAAGAGTTTCGCCCGGAGCATGTTCATCGCCTGCTGGCGGTTCTGCAGCTGGCTGCGTTCCGTCTGGCACGCCACGACGATGTTCGTGGGGAGGTGCGTGACGCGGATGGCGGACTCGACCTTGTTCACGTTCTGGCCGCCCGCGCCGCCGCTGCGATAGGTGTCGATGCGCAGGTCGTTCGGATTGATCTCGATCTCGGCGGTCTCTTCGATTTCCGGCAGCACTTCCACCAGTGCGAAGCTGGTCTGCCGCAGGCTCTTGGCGTTGAAGGGGGAGAGACGCACGAGACGGTGCGTTCCCTTCTCGCATTTCAAATTGCCGTAGGCCATTTCGCCCGTCACATGGATCGTTGCCGTCTTGATGCCCGCCTCCTGCCCGTCCGTTTTTTCCAGAATCTTGGTTTCCCAACCCTGCCGCTCGCAATAACGCAGGTACATGCGCATCAACATCGATGCCCAGTCCTGCGCTTCCGTGCCGCCCGCTCCGCCTGACACCGTCATGTAGCAGTTGCCCAGGTCGAATTCGCCTCCGAGGTACAGCTGCACTTCCACGTCCTTCCATTTTCGTTCCAAAGCAGCCGCTTCTTCCATCAGGGACGGAAGATCGGAGGGTTCGGCGTGCGGCGCGAGTTCCTGCAGGTCGGTGACGCCCCGTGCGATCTCACTCACCGGTTCCCACAGTTTTTTCAATCCTTTCAGTTTCGCGAAGACTCCCTGCGCCGCTTTCTGGTCGCTCCAAAAATCCGGATCCTGCGTTCGTTTCTCCAGTTCGGCGATGTGTTGTGGGACGTTTCTGGCCTCAAAGAGAGTCCTTGCCCGTGTTCACAGCGGACTGCAGTGCCGTCAATTTCAGGAGCAGTTCCTCCACGGGAAAGGGGGTAGAGACGGGGACATCGTACAGAGAGGAGAGTGGGAAAGATAGGTTCCGAGGATGATTGTCAGGAAGCATAGGAAGCAAACGAAGCAAACGAAGAATCATTGCCAGTTTGTTCCTTTGGTTCTTTTGGATCTTCGACTTCTTTTGCTTCCGGCAATGCCCGTCTCCGTCAAGTTTCTCCCCCTTCTCCGAAAGGAGAAAATCCGCTATACTGTAAGGAAAACAAATGAATCAACCCCAGACCGATTTACAGGCCGTCCCCTCGGCGCCGCCCCTTCCGGTGCTGCTGCGGAACATCGCGTTGTCGGTGTTCCTGTTCTCGCTCGTCCTCTTCGTGCTGCTCTCTCTTTCCTATGCTCTCCTTCTTCCGCTCTTCACGCGCGTGCAGGTGGGCGGGACGCCGCGGGATGCCACGGGCGTGCGCGCGTACCAATCGGCGCTTGCGGCGGACATCCTCGCGCTGGAACGGGAACGCGATACATCGGTTCTCCCCCTCCTGGATCCCGCGCACGAAACCCTCAAGGGATCCCGTCGTTCCCTGCCTTCCTTCGAGGAGCTGCGGGAAGACATCCGCCGCCTCGCCGCAGCCCTGGTCCCCGAACCGGATGCCATCCACATCGAAGCGCTGCGCTTGCGGGTCGCCGACCGCGTCCTGGAGATCGAAGGGGATGTGCGCAACGTGGGGCCGCGCAGCATGACGGTCCTCGCCCGGTTCACGGATGAACTGGCGCGCCTGCCGGGCATCGCGTCCGTGGATTCCCCCGTCTTTGAACGCCGCGAGGATCCCGGGACGGGCATGCACTCGCCGTTCCTCCTCATCGTTCGCCTCCCATGAGCGCGCCTTCTTTCGTCCGCCGGGGTCTGGCCGTCCTGCGTTCCGGGGCGCTCCTCCTGCTCGCGAGCGCCGTGCTGACCGTCCTGTCGATACTTCTCCTGCGTGAACATGCCGTCGCCATCCGTGCGATGAACAATGATGTGTTGCCCCTCGCCGCCAGGGCGACGGCGCTGGAAGGACGGCTGGAGGTGCTGCGCCGCCAAGTGGAAGCATCCACGCTCGCGGCGGCCATGCAGACGGGATCCCAGGAGGAGCGGTTGCGCATGTACGTGTTTCCCGCCGGCACCACGGAACGGACCGTCGCTTTCCTCAACGGCGTTGTCGACCGCCTGCGTGAGCGGGGCGATGTGCGGGAGGCTTCGGCGATCCGCGTGGGAGAACCCGGTCCCTACGCCCTTCCCGGCGCACGGGAGGAGATGACGGTCCGTCCGCTTTCCCTGACGCTCGTCCTGCGGGAGGACGGCGTGCGGGACGTGCTGCGCCTTCTCGAGCTCACGGGGCTCCTCACCGTTTACGATGCGCTGTCCCCGGAACAGGTCCGCAGCTTCCTCGCCCTGACGGAAGCGGAGAACCCCACGGGGGTCGTGGCGCTGGGGCAGTTCCTTTCCGCCGATCTCCTGGCGTACCTGCGGGAACCGAGGGGGTTCGATGACCGTTTCCTGGCTTCCTTTTCCTCGGAGGAGTTCCCTGCGGCCCTGCGCGGGATTTCCTCTTCCCCCGCGTTCCGGGCATGGGCGGAGATCGCCCGGGGGCAGCTGGGCACGTTCGTGCAGGACGGGAAGCTCTGGCCGTTGCCGTTCCTTGCCCTCGATACCGCCGCGCTCACCCGGGAGGGGGAGTGGCAGCGCCTGGAACTCACGCTGTCCGCGGTGCAGCGGAAAGCCCAATAACCGGCCGCCTGTTCTTGACCTCCTCCTCCGCTTTTCGTAGAGTGATGCTGTTCGCTTTCCCCCTCATTCCTCTGCGTCAACGCCAACGTTTCGATTCGCACCGAAAGGAGCAGGAGCGCCGTCCGCGCGTCAATGACCAGATTCGTGTGCCGGAGGTGATGTTGGTGGACGAAGAAGGGGTGACGGAGGTGTTGCCGACGGCGGCCGCATTGGAGCGGGCCCGCAGCCGGGAATTGGATTTGATCGAAGTGTCGCCCAAGGCGCAGCCTCCCGTGGTGAAGATCGGGGAATTCGGCCATTATCTGTACCAACTCCAGAAAAAGGAGAAGAAGCAGCGTTCGCACAGCAAGCAGGTGGAGGTGAAAATGCTGCGGTTCGGTTTCCGCACCGAAAAGCACGATCTCGACCGGCTCGCGGACCGTGCGCGGGAGTTCCTCGCGGAGCGCCATCTGGTGAAGTTCAACGTGCGGTTGCGCGGCCGGGAACTGGCCAACAAGGAATACGCCGTCCAGAAACTGCGGAGTGTCCTTGCGGGCCTGAAGGATGATGCGGAGGTCGAACAGGATATCACGCGGCAGGGGACGCAGTTCATCGCCATTGTTCGACCGAAGCGGTAGGTTCTTCCCTCACCCCCGTCCCCTCTCCCATCGGGAGAGGGGATCATGAGCGTTGTTGTGTAAAGGGCATGGAAATTCATGCCCCCTTCCCCCGGTGGGGGAAGGGGGATAGGGGGATGAGGGAATGGGAAAATTCTTTTGCAATCACTCCGGAAATCGCTATACTTCGCCGTCAATGCCCAAGCTCAAGTCCCACAGCGGCGCCAAGAAGCGGATCCGGAAGACCGGCAGCGGCCGCTATGCGTTCAAGAGACGCGGCCGGAGCCACTTGCTCCAGCAGAAGAGCAAGCGCCAGAAGCGCCTCAACCGCACCGTCATGGCCCATGCCACGAATGTGGCGACCATCCAAGGTTTGCTCCCTCATCTCTGATCATGCGCGTCGGGTTGGGCTCCGCTCACCCTGACACGCACCCCCTCCGCCCCCACCAGTTTTCCTCCTCCTCATGCGCGTCAAACGTGGAATAGTCCGGCACCGTCGTCACAAGAAGATCCTCAAGCTCGCGAAGGGGTACCGCGGCATGCGCAGCACCACGTTCGTGCACGCCAATGAGGCCGTGATCCGCGCCGGCGTGAACGCGTACAGGGACCGGCGCATCAAGAAGCGCACGTTCCGCGGCCTGTGGATCATCCGCCTCAACGCGGCGCTCCGCGCCCAAGGCATCCGTTACTCGGTCTTCGTGAATGCGCTCAAGGCCAAGAACGTACTCCTCAATCGCAAGGTGCTCTCCGAACTTGCGATCCATGAGTCTGCGGCCTTCGACCGGATCGTCAAGGAAGTCGCGGCGTGAGCATTTCAATCTTCTGTGCCTTCAATCTTCTGCGCCATTTGATAGTGGGAAAGCGATTTTTTCGGTATCGTAGGGGCACTTCCACCCCGCCCTATGGATGAAATGGAAATACAGCAGAAGTGCGAACAATTCCTGCGGGAGCTGGGCCGTCCGGGGTTCATCGTCTTCGGCTGGCCGAAGAGCGATGATGAGTTCGGCGTCACGTATTCCGCCCACGAAATGCCGCCGCAAGTGGTGATCAAAGGCCTCACGTCCGTTTTGAACGATTACACCGGCAAGACGCTCTGATGCACTGTCCGCTCAGGGGATCTTCACCTCCGTCGGGCCGCGATTATCGTGCAGGTAGCCGTACAGTGCCACGCAGGCGAGCGTGAAGAGCACGGAAGCGGCGTACGTGACGGCATTGCCGACCGCGTCGGCGGCGAGGGTCAGGAGCGAGGGGCCGCGCGCGAAGAGACGATGCAACACGGAGGATGCGATCCAGCCTGGAAGCAGCGTCATGCCGGCGAGGACAAGCAGTGCGCGGAGGATGCGGACCGTCCGCCGCCGCGTCTTGTCGATGCTGCCGAGGAGGGCGGCACGGAACGTTTTTCCTTCCGCGAGGATGACGATTTCGAAGAAGAATGTGCGCAGCGCATAGGCGCATGCGGGCAGGAGGAGAGGTGTCAGCAGGAGCAGCGGCCAGAGCATGCGCGGCGGGAGTTCCGTGACGGGTTGCCGCAGGGAGAGGAGCAGGAGAAAGAGGAGTGACGGCAGGAGGTAGAGCAGGCTTCGGTACAGGATGAAGCAGGCTTGCAGGAGCGCCGTCCCGGCCAGCGGAAGCACGAAGGGAAGCGCGTCTCCGGCGACGCGACGGAACGACGAGCGTGCGCGGCCGGCGCGGTTGCGGATCATGCGCTTGCCCACGAGCAGGACGGCCGCCCACCCCCAGAGGGTGATCGCCCAGAAGAGCGCCGTGAAGAGGGGGGCGATTCCCACGGATTCTTGCCGGAGCAGTTGCTGCGGCAAGCCCGTCCGCAGCAACCCGTCCGCCGCCGTGGCGGGCACGACCAGCAGCCAGAGGAGCAGGGAGCCCAGGACGGGCTGCCGTCCCGCGAACGCCCAGGCGGCGCGCAGGAGGGAAGGAGCCGATGGAAAACGTGCGGCCCGCATGGAGGGCGGTGATTGTACGCGGAGAAGGCGAGGCGATCCAGTGGCTTGGCATTACCGTTTTTGGTCATTGCTCAGCGATGGATTGTTCTCAAAGGATAATGAGTATTTCATTGTTCCATTCCTTTTCCACCTTTGTCCGGCGACAAAGGTGGAGCCAAAACGCCGGCGCGCCAAGACTCCTCCGCCCGGCCCCGTGCCTCCTCGCCGGCTCCTCCAAGGTTTCGGAGCCTTCTCGTCGGCAATCCGCCCCGCAGTCGCGGGGCGCAGGGCCTTCCCCTTCACCCCCCGTGGCGCGCCACCCCTCCATGCACATTTATTCTTCCGCGGGAGGGGCAACATCACTTCTTCCGCTTCACCCGGACGAAGCCTGCCGCTTCGATCACATCCAGGCGCTTCTCTTCCTTGCTCAGCGCATCGAGGAGAAGATTGATGCCGATGGAATCGGAAGCCATGTGGCTGCACTGGATCATGTTCACGTGGTGCTTTTTGGCTTCTTCCAACGTCTTCTCGGTGACGTGCATGGAGAGGATCGTCCCCACGCCCGCCCGCGACTGTTCCTCCAGGAAGTCCTCCGGCCCGTTCGTGCCGCCGGTGAACTCCGTGGCGACGATCTTGCCGGGACGGCCTCCGCTCGAGCCGTGCGCGATGATGGGCGGATTGCCTTTCTTCGCGTAATGCGTGTACTC
This sequence comes from Candidatus Peribacteraceae bacterium, assembly GCA_028703835.1. Classification (GTDB taxonomy): domain Bacteria; phylum Patescibacteriota; class Gracilibacteria; order Peribacterales; family Peribacteraceae; genus CAIKAD01. The sequence goes on from JAQVMB010000008.1 coordinate 7,145, forward strand.
GGGAATGTCCCGCAGGGCGGTGATGATTTCTTCGAGGGAGTCGTATTCTTTCTTGCAGATCGTCTGTTCGATGAAGCGCCAGACCAGGTTGTCCGTGACGGTGTGGCAGTTGAAGGCGGGGATGCCCAGGAGCTCCGCCGCGCGTTCCGTGCGGAAGAGGTTGTCCGCGTGGATGGCGCGCCAGATGCGGTCCATGCGCGGGCGCAGCTGCGCTTCCGCGTGGTTCACGGGCACGCCGAGTTGGGCCAGAACGTCCACTTGCAGCGGCATCACTTTCTCCAAGTCCGCGAGTGCCCGTCCCTCCGGGTGATGGATGAAGAGCGCATCGATCTTTTCCCCGCGTTCGCGCAGCCGGTCGGCCAGGAGCACTTCCGGCGTCTCGATATCGATGCCCACCATGACGCGCCGTATCTCTTCTTCCCCCGTCCCGTTGATGATGCGGGAGTCGCTGTAGGGGTTCCACAGGCGTTCCTCATCGAAGAATTCCTTCTCCTTCCCTTCCAGCTTCTTGTATTTGTCCTGCTGTTTCTTGAGGAGCTTCTCGAGTGCTTTCTTGCCGCGGGGATCGGCTTCCATGCCGATGTGGACGGCACGGGTGAAGAGGGTCTTCAGTTTCATGATGATGGTGGGGGAACAAACAGGTGACGAAACGATTCCTTTGCAGTAAAGCACGCACCGCCCTTTTTTTCAAAGAACAGGCGCTCTTTCGGGTTGTGCGAGGGTCAGGAGGCCGCGGATGAGCAGCAGGGGGTGCCGGAGGGAGAAAGAGAGCGCGCCGCCCGCCCCTCCTCCGTCCACGCGTTTCCCGCCGCGGAGGCGGGCGAAGAATTTGCGCGCCATGACGCCCAACTGCTCCGCAACCGCACGTTCCGTCGTCCGCCGCAACGTGCCGTACGGAAGGGCATGGAGCAACGTTTCGAAGCAGCGAAGACGGTCGTAGAGGCCCTGTCCCGCTTCCTCGTTGCGCATGCTGGCGCCGTCGGCATGCACGCGGAAGAAACCGAGATTCTCGTCGATGGCGACGAGGGAGGTCTTCTGCAATGCCCTCGTCCAGTACTCCACATCCAATCCTTGCGTCATGTCTTCCAGGAAGGTTCCTGCCTGTTCCGTGACCGAGCGCCGCAGCATGACGAAGCTGGGTTCCCCGATCAGGTTGGGGCGCAGGCCTCTTTCCAGCCATGCCAGGAGGAGGGCGGTTCCGTCGTGCTTTCCGGGCGGGATCGCCTCCCGCCGCAGGGCGGGCAGGACGTCGTAGCCGGCCGCCGCCATGAAGTGCTCCGCGCGGTCTCCGTCTGCCCGGTACGGATGGTGGACCATGACCATTCCTGCGCTTGGTTCCCGTCCCAGCGCCGCGACGCACGCCGCGAGGTACCCTTCGCGCCAGACGTCGTCCTGGAAGAGAAATTGCACGCAGTCACCCCGCGCCTGCCGGAGGCATGCGTTCCAGTTGCCGCCGATGCCGAGGCGTTTCTTGCTCCGGCCAAATGAGATGCGTTCATCATGCAGGTACGGCCGGACGATTGCTTCCGTGTCCGTATCCGACGGGTCGTCGTGCACGAGGAGCGTCCAGTGCGGGTGGGTTTGCCGCATCACCGATTCGATCGCTTCCCTCAGGAACGTCGCATGCGGCCGGAACGCGGGCATCAAAATACTGACGGTCGAAGGATTCATCCCGGTCAGTGTACAGGGAAGGATGGTTGCCGGTTACTGGTTGCCGGATGAACATGCAGGAGGTGCGCGGCAAAATATCCAGGAACCAGTAACAACACATTAAGTTCACCTCTTTCTCTTCCGTTCATCCTCTTTTTCCTTCATGATTCCCGTACACCCGTGCAGCGCGTTTCGTTGAAAATTGTCGGCGCGTCCGGCCAAGGGATCAACTCGGTCGGGGAAGTGCTCGCGAAAGGCCTCAAGCGGGAAGGCTACTGCGTATTCGGCTACCGCGAGTATCCGTCCCTCATCAAGGGCGGGCATGCCAGTTACCAGCTGGACATCAGCAACGAATCCGTCCGCGGTTCCGTCCGCGTCGTCGACGTGCTCTTGACGCTCAACCACCATGGCTTGCAGCGCAATCTCGATGACGTGAAGGAGGGCGGGTTGCTCATCCACAATGTCCTTTCATGGAAATTTTCCAAGGAGGATGAAGAGCGTCTGCAGAAGCGGCGCATCAAAGTCGTCTATCTGCCCGTGGAGGCGTTGCTGCAGAAGATGGCGGCGCAGCCCATCCTCGGCAATGTCCTCCTCTCGGCGTTTCTCTGGGCGGCGTTCGGCCGGAAAATCGACGCGCTCAAAGCGATGGTGGGGGAGCGGTATGCCAAGAAGAAACATCTCTTGGATCTCAACATGCAATGCATCGACGAGGGGTACCGCTTCGTCGATCCCGCCACGGGGCCCGTGTCTGTCTCACTGCCGCCGCCCGATCCGCAGTGGCGCGACCATCTGCTCCTTACGGGCAGCCATGCGGTGGGGTTGGGAGCCGTCCATGCCGGCGTGCGGTTCTTCGCCGGGTATCCCATGACGCCGGCGAGCCCGATCCTGTCGTACATCGCTGAGATCCAGAACAAGACGGGCATGGCCGTCAAGCAGGCGGAAGACGAGATCACGGCCGCGCAGCTGGTGAGCGGGGCGATGCACATGGGCACGCGCGCACTCACGGCCACGTCCGGCGGCGGCTTCGACCTGATGACCGAGACGCTGTCGCTCAACGGCATGATCGAGAACCCGGTCGTGTTCATCGTGGCGCAGCGGCCCGGCCCGGCGACGGGGCTCCCCACGTGGACGGCGCAGGGCGATCTCTTCTTGGCTGTGCACTCCGGCCATGGCGAATATCCTCGGTGCGTCATGGCGCTTGCGGACAGTGACGACGCATTCCATCTCCTGCCCGAGGCGTTCAACCTCGCGGAGGAATTCCAGATCCCCGTCCTCGTCCTGACGGACAAGCACTTGGGCGAAGCGCTTTTCTGCCAGGTGCCGTACGACCAGTCGAAGACGCAGCTGCGTCGCGGCAAGCTGGTGACGGAGCCCGCCGCGTTGGCCGCGTTGAAGGCGTCGGACCGATACGATCCTTCGCCGGCGGATGGCGTGTCGCCGCGGTGGTTGCCGGGGGCGGAAGCGGCGACGTACTGCGCGCAGGGGGACGAGCACGACCCGGATGGGACGGTGGATGAAGGCGCGGAGAATGCACGCCTGCAGATGGAGAAGCGGATGCGCAAGCAGGAGACCCTGAAGGTGCGCTTGCCCGAACCTGCATATGCGGGTGCGGAGCAGCCGCAGGTGCTCCTTGTTTCCTGGGGCAGCACGAAGCCGGTCATCGAAGACGTGCTTCGTGACGAAGCATTGAAAGGGCAGCGCATCGGCTGGTTGCACTACACGTACCTCTGGCCGCTGAAGACGGAGAAGCTGGCTGCATTGGCGCGCAAGGCGAAGAAGACGGTGCTGGTCGAAGGCAATCATCAGGGACAGCTCGGGAAACTCCTGCGCCAAGAGAGCGGCATCGAGATCACGGACACGATCCTCAAGTACGACGGTCGTCCGTTCTTCCACGACGAACTCGTGGAGCGCCTGCAGTCGTTCTTCCCCGCGAAGGGGCGACGTTCCGTTCCCCGTCCCACCCTCGCTTGACCATGGGCATCCCTCTCGATAACAGCGGCCCGACGATGAAAGATTATGCGTCTCCCAACCAGTGCACGTGGTGTGACGGGTGCGGCGATTATGGCATCTGGACCGCCCTCAAAGAGGCGCTGGTGGAGCTGAAGATCCCGCCCACGCGCGTGCTCCTCTGCTATGACGTGGGGTGCCACGGGAACATGTCGGACAAGCTGAAGGGATACCGTTTCCACGGCCTGCACGGCCGCGTCCTTCCGTTCGCCGCCGGCGCGAAAATTGCCAACATGGCTTTGCCGGTGATGGCGGTGGGCGGCGATGGCGCGAGCTTCTCGGAGGGCGTGGGGCACTTGGTTCATGCCGTCCGCAGCAACTATCCCGTCACGTTCATCCTGCATAACAACGCCAATTACGGGCTCACCACCGGGCAGGCGAGTTCCCTCACGAAGCGGGGGGAAAAGATGAATACGAGCCCCAACGGCATCCCGGAGCGGACGCTTTCTTCCATGGACTTCGTCTTTTCGCTGGAGCCCACGTTCGTCGCGCGCGGCTTCTCCGGCAACATCTGGCAGCTCAAGGAGATCCTGAAGGCCGCCATCACCCATCGCGGCTTCGGGTTTGTGGACGTCCTGCAGGCGTGTCCCTCCTACAACCATTTCGCCACGCACGATTATCTCCTGGAGAAGTGTTACGATTGTTGGAAAGAGGGGCATGATCCGTCGGATTTCAAGAAGGCGCGGAAGCTGGCGGTCGACACGTCCCGGCGCATTGCCACGGGCGTGTTGTACCAGAACAAGGACGTGCCGAATTTCTACGAGGAGCTGTTGCCGCGGCAGGGGAAGGCGACGACGCTGGTGAACGAGGTGGCGTTGCAGGATGTATCGGAATTGATGAAGGATTTTGCGTGAATGTTACGGGTATCGGTGGTCACGTGACCATTTGATCGGATTGTGAATGATGTAACGCCGGATGGCGTTCATTTCCCGTTCATTCCGGATGATGTGATCGTGGTACCGGGGTTGCCAGGCGAAATCATCCATGCCATGACGACGGCATAATCGTGTGACGGTGGATTTATACGCATGAATAATGGCCGGTAACGATCCGGATCGTAATGGTCCGAAATCGTTGGTGATGGGTTGAATGGATGCGGGTTGTTTGGATGTTGGTTGTATGGATGTGGGTTGTAGAGACGCGACATGTCGCGTCTCTACGATTGTTTTTGTTTGTTGTTCCCCGATGATGACGATGCCATGGGTATGGTTTGGCATGATGATGAACGTATCCAACGTCACCTGGGGGAAATGCCGTGGAATATCATTCCAACATTCAAATGCAATTGCCCCGGTATCCGTCAGACATACAAAACCGTTCCGCACCGTTCCGAACCAGGGATATTTTCGGTGCGTGCACAGGGTCACGAAATACCGGCCGGGTGATGTGTAATCCCAGCCGTTACATCGTGCGGACGGAATGCGGTACGTGTTCCGAAACAGAGCCGAATCCGTTCGTTCTGGCATGGTTTCAATGTACGTTTCGTGACGGCACGGGGGATGCCATGATGGACAATTGCTGCTGAGAAGGTGGGGTTATTGTTATCGCCATGCCAAAAACATCGTTCCACAGGATGGCGGAACACCGCTACAATCCCTCCATGCGCATCGATGTCCTGACCTTATTCCCGGGTATGTTCGAAGGGCCGCTCACGGAGAGCATTCTGCAGCGTGCGCGGGAGCAGGGATTGCTGGACATCCGTTTCCACGATTTGCGCCAGTTCGGTCTCGGGAAGTACCATCAGGTGGATGATGCGCCGTACGGGGGAGGCGCCGGCATGGTGATGAGGCCGGATGTGCTGGTGCAGGCCATCGAAGAAGTGATTGCGGAGGGTCTGGAAGGGCAGAAAGGAAAGAAGAAAATGAAAGGTCCGTGGTGCATCTATTTTTCGCCGCGCGGCAAGAAGCTGAAGCAGGCGAAGGCGGAGCGGGTCGCGAAAAAGGAGTGGCTGTTGCTTCTGTGCGGGCACTACGAAGGCATCGACCAGCGCGTCATCGACGGGTGGATCGACGAGGAGATGTCCATCGGGGATTATGTCCTGACGGGCGGTGAACTTCCCGCCATGGTCCTCATCGATGCTGTGGCGCGGCAGATACCGGGCGTTCTGGGGAAGGATGAGTCCGCCGAGCAGGAGAGCTTCTCCAAGGCGCTCGGGCGGAAGAAGGAATACCCCCACTACACGCGCCCGGAGGATTTCCGGGGGATGAAAGTGCCGCCGGTCCTCCTGTCCGGAAATCACAAAGAGATTGAGTGCTGGCGGCAAGCGCAAGTTCAATAGGTGCAAAGATTGTGCACAACAAAGACACTGCTACACTCCCGCTTCCGGTTCCTTGTCCTTTGTCTCCGTTGTGAAAGGATTCTGCCGATGATCCGTCTTTTTGTGGGCACGGTCGTTTCCCGATATTGGGGGATTTCCTGCGAGATCCTGCGGCTCGGTGCCGAGGAATATGGCTGGAAGCCCCGATTCCCGCGTTCCGCACAATGTAACGGCAGCCGTGGTCGCAAGCTGTCGACGCGTCGCCGCCATGATGGACAACTTGTCCGTCAGTAGCCGTTCGAGTCTCTGGCACTCGGAACCTCCGCCCCTGCCGCCCCGTGCGGCGAGGGGCTTTTTCTCATACACTGCGCTCATGCTGGATTCGTTGCGTGCAACATTGGCGGGGGACGGTCACGTGGAGTTCTCCGTCCGCGCCCGTCCGAACGCTCCCCGTTCCGCGGTGAAATCGGTGCTGTCGGACGGCAGCGTAAAGATCGATGTCGCCGCTCCGGCCGAAGAGGGGAAGGCCAACGCGGAACTTCGAAAGTTTTTCGCGGAGGAATTTGAGGTTCCGACTTCGAACGTGGAGATTCTGGCGGGCGGGGGAGGTCGCAGAAAGATCGTGAGAATTCGAAATTGATCGAAACTTCTGCCCTTTCTTACCTTCCTGCCTTCTCGTTTTCAATCCACCCCCGCAGGTCCGCGTATGTGGGCAGGCCGACCCGCTTCTCGTTGCCGAGGATGAGCGTGGGGACGAGCGTGACGTCGAAGGCTGCGGCCAGCGATTCCTGCTCCTCCGCGTAGGCGGCGGCTTCCGGAGATGCCATGCAGACGGCGAAGGCTTTTCCGTCCAGCCGCAGGACGCCCGCGGCCGCCGTGGTCATCTGTTCACTGTGTTCCGTGGCATCGAGCAGCGTGTCGTGCATTTCCCGTCCCTTCCCCTGCTTCCCGGCGCAGAAGACCGCTGCCGCTTCGACGGCGCTCGCGGGATATTTGCGGATGGGGAGGAGGGCCGTGCGCAGGCGCAGGGTTCCTTTGTCGATGTAGTTGCTGCGGAGGCGGGGGAGGATCGTTTCCTGGAAGTCGCGGCAATACGCGCAGGCGTGGTTCGTGAAGAGGAGAAGCGTAAGCGGCGCATCCGCGCTGCCGAGGTCGAGCGTGGCGCCGCTGCCCGCCGTTGCGGCATCGGGTGAGTCCGGGGCGGTGCCGGCCGATGACGATGCCTGCGTCGGTCCTTCCGGCGGCATTCCCGCGAGAGGCAAGCACGCGGCCAAGAGCAGGGGCAGGCAGAGGAGAAGCGGTTTCTTCACGCCGCGGGAGCGTACAGCAGGGGGGAGCGGTCGCGGAAGGGTCTCCCGCTGCGATTGTGGGATGGTGTTCCTGTGCTAGGCTGTTCCCGGTGGCGCAGTATCCATCCGATGCGAAAACGGCCCGCGTGACGCTCCTGGGAATCCCCATCGACGCTCTCACGATGGATCAGGCGGTGAACCGCATCTTCCGCCTGCTGGAAACGCAGCGTCAGCACCATGTGGCCACGCCGAACAGCGAGATGCTCGTGGAGTCCGCGCGCAATCCCGTATTCCGCCGCGTCCTGCAACAAACGAGCCTGAACATTTCCGACAGCGCGGGGCTCCTTTGGATGGCGCGCCTTACGAAACAGCTGCTTCCGCAGCGTGTGACGGGCGTCGACACGATGCAGCGGTTCTGCAACGTCCTCACGCCGGACTATCCGGTGTTCTTCCTGGGGGCGGGTCCGGGCGTGGCCGAGAAGACGGCATGGCTCCTGAAAGAGCGTAATGCACGCCTGAAACTGGCCGGCACGTATGCGGGATCCCCGCGGGAACTGGATGCGCAGGAGATCATCGCGCGCATCAACGCCAGCAATGCCGCCGTGCTCTTCGTCGCGTTCGGATCCCCCGCGCAGGAACTCTGGATCGCCAAATACCTGCCGTCCCTCACGAGCGTCCGCGTGGCGATGGGCGTGGGCGGCTCCTTCGATTTCATCGCCGGCGTCCGCAAGCGCGCACCCCGGCCGTTCCAAATCCTCGGCTTGGAGTGGCTGTGGAGGCTCGCGTGCGAACCGCGCCGCTTCCGACGCATCTGGAATGCGGTGGCGGTCTTCCCTTTTCTCGTGTTGCAGTATCGGAGGGAGGCGCCGGGGACGTAGCGAAATCCCAAATTCCAAGGATGCAAATTCCAAGAATATCAAAAGCCCCAATATCAGAAATTCAACAGGGGCATCTTTTTGGTTTCCTTGGAGCTTGGATATTGAGATGTGGTTCTTCCCTGGTTATAAGGGCTTGGGATTTGGGATTTCAGTGGAGTTCTTCCTCAAATTCCACGTACCACTGCGTCCCGCCGCGCTTGAGGCGGATCAGCTTCGGTCCGTCTTTGGTTTCCGCAAGGTAATCGCGCTCGTCAAGGTTGTCCCGCAGCAGCGTCGTCCGTCCGATCTCCTCTTCGGGGAGCAGCAGGTAGATGGCGACGTCGGGTTTGTCGGTGAGGGCGGCCGTGATGTTGTAGCTGGCCCGCGCGAGAGTGGCGGCCATGCCGACGATGAGGGCGGAGAGCAGGATCGCCCAGAACATCGTGTGCCGGTAGCGCAGCGGGGAGACGAGTCGGAAGTGCATATGTGTTGCTTCCATTATAGCAGAATTCGGTGTTCGTGGGTAGGTGTGGTAGGCTGGCCCCGCTATGGGCACACTTCTTCTCATTCGCCACGGGCAATCGCAGTGGAACCTGGAAAACCGCTTTACGGGCTGGACCGATGTCCCGCTGACGGAGCGCGGGAAGCAGGATGCGGCAGCCGCGGGACTTTTTTTGCAGAAGAAAGGGTTCCGTTTCGACCGCGCCTTCACGTCCCGGTTGATCCGCGCCCATCAGACGCTGGATGAGATACTGGCGGCCGTGGGGCAGAAGGACATTCCCGTCCTGCACGATTCCGCACTCAATGAGCGGCACTACGGTGATTTGCAGGGACTCAACAAGGCCGAGATGACCCAGAAGTACGGCGCGGACCAGGTGCAATTGTGGCGGCGCGGATGGGCGGGCCGTCCGCCGAACGGCGAGAGCCACGAGGATTGTGAGCGGCGCGTGAAGCCGTTCTTCCTCCAGTACCTGCTGCCGTTCGTGACGAAGGGGGAATCCGTCATCGTGGCGGCGCACGGCAACAGCCTCCGCCCGATGATCAAGTACCTGGAAGAGATGGAGCCGGACGCGACGGCGGCTTTGGAAATCGGCCTCTGTACGCCGTACGTCTACACGTTCGAGGGCGAGAAGCTCACGAAGCAGGAAGTCCTGGATGTGCCGGGCATCGTCACGAAGGGTGCCTCCCTCACCGAGACGAAAGTGAATGAGGGGCGCGTCTAGTATCGTTGACCTTTTCCGTCTTGTTCCCTACAGTGCGCGTCCATGTCCACGTCTCCTTCCGAGGGTTTGTTCATCGGTTTCATCCTGGATGGTAATCGCCGTCAGGAGGTGGAGGATCTTGCGACGGTCCGCGGTCAGACGCTGACCACGTCGCAGCTCTCGTTCCGTGACCTTGTCTCGGCGTACACGAAGGGCGGAGAGGCTGTTCGGGGCATCATGGAGACGGCGCGGGACGGCGTGGTGGGAACGTTGGCCCTCTGGGCGTGGTCGGAAGAGAACATGACGCAGCGGGGTGCGGAAGTTCGAGAAGCGACGTTTGCGGTGATCGATTCTTTTCTCGGCGATTTGGAGCATGCGGGAAGGCACGATCCCGCGAGTGCGGACGTACGGCTCGTTCATATGGGGAGGACGGACCGGTTGTCCGAAGCGGATCCGGTGCTTCTCGCGCGCATCCAAAGACTCTGTGCCGAGACACGTGAACGCGCAGGAATGGTCGTGGCGCTCTGCTGCGATTACAGCGGCCCGCAGGAAGCGGATCGCGCCATCCGGTCGTGGGCGGAGGCGGGTGCGCAGGGTGATTGGCGACAGTATCTCGATCTTCCCCGGCAAGGCGTTCCTTTCCGCCCGTTGGACTTGCTCGTGCGGACGGGGGAGGACGGCGGGGGACTCGTCCATGACAATGCGTTCTTGCATGGCTATCGCAACGGACAGACGGAGATGGCCTTTACGGAGACTCTGCTGCCGCACTTCACGCAAGACATGTTCCGCGCCTACTTGCAGCGGCGTCTGGAGGCGAAGGGGAAGAGACGTGGCGGGAAATGATCTGTTTTTACACGCCTGCCGGTCCGAGGATGACCGATGATTGGGAATGTGCCCAGCGGCTCTGCATCCCTCGATGATGTTCATTTCCATTTATGAGAGGCCTGCCGTCTGCTTTGTTGCGGATCGATTCCATCAATAACTGGTCGGCGGCCGTCACCACCATGAGTACTCCATCGTGCGTTTGTTGTTGGATCTCGAAGGTCGCCATGCCCCGGAATGTTTCCCGCAACTCTTGGGCAGCGGCTTCGTCGGATGCGATGATCGTGGCTTGGACCGTTTGCGGCGGGGACGGTTCGCGCAGTTTTGTGCCCATGGGAGGGAGAAAAAGGAGCGCGCATTCTCATTTGTTCTTTCCAAGCATGCAAGGCTATTCTGGGGAGGATGCAAGAGATCACCTACCGTTCGCCGAAATTTTACGATGAGGCGGGGGACCACCCCGACCGTCATGTCCATTTGATCCTCATCGCGACGAAGCCGGACATCATCAAGCAGGTGCCGCTCTACAAGGAACTGCAGAAACGCGGTCATTGCGTCATGCTGGGCCATACGGGGCAGCACTTCAGCGAGAACCTCAGTGGCGGGATGCTGAAGGAGTTCGGGGTGGAACCGGATTTCAACCTGAATATCCGCGGCGAATACCATGAGCTGGTCAGCCAGATCATCGGGCGGCTGGGCTACGTCATCGGGGAGCTGAAGAAGCGCGGGAAGATCGTCATTCCCTACGTCCACGGCGACACGGCCACGGCGATGGCGGCGGGGATCGCCGGGTATACCCATGCCTTCGCTGCGGTCCATGTGGAAGCGGGGATACGGACGCTGACGCCCGATTACGATGCATGGAAAGACCGTTTCCCGAAGCTCAAAACGAAGGACATGGCGGCGTGGAGGGAGTTCCTCATGGATCGCAAGCATTGGAAGCGAGGCAGCCAGGAGCCGTATCCGGAGCAGTTCAACACGCGTACCGCCGAGACTGTGACGGGCATCCACTTGGCGCCCGTGGAGTTGGACCGGGAGTTCATGCTGGCCGAGGGGTTCGCGGAAGATCGCATCCGCGTCGTGGGCAATTCCGTTGCGGATGCCACCATGGAGGCAGTGGAGAGGTCAGTGGCCAGTGGTCAGAGGCCAGTTGTCTTTGAGAGGTTCCCTCTGTTGGAAAAAGGTGATTTCGTCCGGTTCTGCATCCACCGCCGCGAGAACTGCGTTTCGGACCGCCGTTTCCTGGCCATCTACGGCGCCATGAAGGCGCTCATCGAAGAGGGTCGGACGGTGCTCCTTATTGACATGATCCAGACGAAGAAGGCCTTCGAACGGCTGGGACTGGTGAAGGAGGTGCAGGCGCTCGCGAAGAAGCACAAAAATTTTGTCTTCTCGGAGGTGTGGCCGCAGTACACGGATGTCATCGCGGCCATGGGGAAGGCGGCTGTCTGCGCCACGGATTCCGGTTCCATGCAGGAGGAAATGAACATCCTGGGCGTGCCGTGCGTGACGCTGCGCTTCGGTTCCGACCGCAGCGAGTCGGCGATGGGGGGCGGGAACCTCATCGCGCCTCCGACGGATGCCGCGACCATCAAGAAGATCATCGAGTTCGCGTGGGACAACAAAGAGATGCGCAAGGCTCCGAAGCTCTATGGCGAGGACGTCAGCAGGGAATCGATCGACTTTGTCGAAGAGGTGTTGGGGCGCGGGGAGGAAGTGTTCCGGGATGAGGAGAAGCGCTTACGATTGTGATGCCGCTGCGATCTGATTGGCGACAGAGCCGAGCGTCTCCGCCCGGATTCCCAGAATCGGTGCCGTTGTATCCTGGTTTTCCCATGGATGTTGCAGGAGCCGGGGCATGTGCGGATGATCCGCAAGGTCGCCCAATGATGCCAGGCGCTGTTGCCGTTCTTCCTCGGGATCGAGGAGGGCGCGTACGTCGGCTGCTCCGGGGAGACGGTGGGAGGGCATGACGGGAGGGGGAGGAGACGGTACTCTACGAAGCGATGCAATCCGCCGTCCAGCGTCTCCGGGAGTGGCTCGTACTTTTGCTCATCGGCCTGCTGCCCTTTCATGCTTTCCTTGTGACCGCGGGGACGAAGCTCGCGCTGGGGCCGAACAACGCGCCGTGGGCGGTGCTGGCGCTGTGGAAAGAGGCTGTGCTGGGAGTGATCCTTCTTCTTGCGTTGGTGGAATTTATTTTTTCTTCGAAAAGGGCTATCAGCTTTCAGCGATCAGCTTTCAGTGTAGATGTCCTTGATGTTCTCATCCTTTCGCTCGCAGTCCTTGCGGTCGCGGTGAGCATCTTCGCCGGGACAGAGCGGGGGCTTTTCCTCCTCGGCGTCCGCTACGACTTCGTCCCGCTCGTCGCCTTCCTGGTCCTCCGCCGCGTACCCTGGTCGGAGGCGTTTCACGGGCGCCTGATGAACGTGCTCCTCGGCGTGGGCGCGCTGGTGTCTTTTCTGGGGATCATCAGCTTGTTCTTGCCCGTGTCCGCGTTCGTCCGTCTGGGATACGCCGATGCCCACTCGCTCTATACGCCGGGCGGCCCCTTGTCGCCGTTCCAGCAGATCGCGGAGAGCTGGGTGCGGAGGGTGCAGTCCACGATGAGCGGGCCGAATCAGCTTGGGATCTGGCTGCTGATTCCGTTGGGAGCCTTGCTCTCGTTTTGGATGGTGCGGGGAGGAGTACGGGAGTACGGGAGTACGGGAGTACGAGGTATGGGAATGAACAACGCAATGTCCCGTATTCCCGTATTCCCGTATTCCCGTATTCGACGATTCATAATCGTTCTGTCAGCATTCTTCATGCTTTGCGCTCTCTTCCTGACCTTCAGCCGCGCTGCATGGATCGCTGTGTTCGTCATGGTCATCGTCATGCTCTGGAAAGCATTGCCGCGGCGATGGTTCGTGCGCGCAGCGGTCGGCGGCGGTGCATTGGTCATCGTTGCGGGGATCACCGCAGCCGCCCTCTTTCCCTCCGTCTTCTTCCGCCTCTCGTCCTCTCGCGGGCACCTGGTCCGTCCGCTGGAGGGGATCGGGAAGATGATCGAGCGGCCGCTGGGGTGGGGTCTGGGAGCCGCGGGTCCCGCGAGCAACCGCGTCAGCGAAACATGCGTCTTCCTGCGCCCGCAGGACGATCCGTCCTGGGCCAAGGCGCAGCCGCAGCTCTGTGTTTTCCTGGGCTCCACGCAGGTGCAGCCGACCGATCATGCCTGCCGCTGCCCGTTCCTGCCGGAGAACTGGTACATCCAAATCGGCGTCGAACTGGGGGTGTTGGGTTTTGCTCTCTTCTTGGCGTTGGTGGTGATGATTCTTCGCCGCTTGAGAAAGAATAATGGACAATTGATAATTGATAATTATCCATCATCCATCATCCATTATCAATTCGCCGCGTTCTTGGCATTTCTGGGGGTGAGCATCGCCGCTCTGTTCCTCCACGCCTGGGAAGACGCCGCGGTGGCATACACGGGGTGGATCCTCATTTCCGTTGCCTTTTCCCGGGGAGGACGGGGGGCGTAGGAGGTTCTTCTGCAATAACTTCTTCCCAGTTGATGGCGTCATCGGGTTTCGGATCCGTCCCGAGCGTAAAGTCCGTTTCATCATCTGTTTCCGCTTCTCCGGTTTGTTCGACGTCGACGGGCGCTTCCGGGGTTTCGGGGAGGGGGGTGGCGACTTTTGTCGGCCGTATTTTCGTTTTCTGTCCGTTGCCTGCAGGCGTTCCTGTTGAGGCTTCTTTCAAGGCAGGGGGTGCAGGGTCTTTCGAGGGTGCTTTGGGTGGGGGGATGCCGACGAGAAGGGCTCGAATGTTCGCGCGATGCCTGGCGTAACGGTTGGCGACGGCGAGGGCGATCGCTTCTTCATGTGACCCTTCTTCCATCCCGAACGCGCGCACAAGGATGTCCATTGCTTTCTCCACATCTTTTCCCTGTTGCTCGGGTTCATTTCCGTCCGGCTTCCCGGGAGCGGCTTTCACCGTGTGCAGAACGGCAGAATGTCCGGAGAAGAGTGCGGCGAGGCAGTCCCGAAAGCGTCGCAATTGGAACGACGCGTCTTTTTCGGGCGTGGGTGCGCACTGTTTGGCGAGTTGCTCCAGTTTGCTTTCCGCATCTTCATGGGTGGCGTGTAGCTGTTCACGGAAGAGTTCTGCGGCGGAAGTCGGCATAGGAGGGGCATGGTCTGCCTTTCCTGCCGCCATTGTCAATATCTCCGATTCCGTCGAATCCTCGATGGCTACAGCAAGGCTCTCTTTTGCTACACTTCCCGCATGGACACCCCCGTCCGCAGCGGCAGCATCGTCATCCTCGATTCGGGCGGGCAGTACGCCCACTTGATCGGCAACCGCGTGCGCAGGCTCGGTGCATTCTCGGAGATCCGCGTGGCGGAGACGCCCGCGAAGGATTTGAAAGGTGCGGCGGGCATCATCCTTTCGGGCGGTCCGCAGAGCGTGTACGACAAGGGCAGCCCGCAGATGGACAACGGCATTTTCGATCTGGGCGTTCCCGTCCTGGGCATTTGCTACGGGCACCAGTGGGTGGCGCACGCGTTGGGCGGGGAGGTGAAACCGGGCAAGAAGAAGGAGTACGGCCATGCCGATATCGACGTCACCGAACCCGGTTCCCCGCTCTTCCGCGGCCTGCCGCTGCGTTTCGGCGTGTGGATGTCGCACGGGGACGAAGTGGTGCGTTTGCCGGAGGGGTTCAAGCGGACGGCTTTGTCGGAGACGTGCAGGATCGCGGCGATGGCGGATGAGGAACGGAAGATTTTCGGCGTGCAGTTCCATCTCGAAGTGACGCACACGCAGCACGGGATGGAGATGCTCAAGCGGTTTGTCGATCTCTGCGTGCCCGCGCCGTGGGCCATCGAGAGCTATGCCAAACACATCGGCGAGGCGCTGCGCGAAGAAGTGAAGGATCGAAAAGTGTTCATGCTCGTGTCCGGCGGCGTGGATTCCACCGTCGCTTTCACGCTCCTCAACGAAGTTCTGGGGAAAGAGCGCGTGCAGGGGCTGCTCGTCGATACGGGTTTGATGCGCAAGGACGAAGTGAAGAAGATCGAAGAGGCGTTCGTGCCGCTCGGGATTACGAATCTTCACATTGAAGATGCTTCGGAGGAATTCTTCCGAAACCTGGATGGGGTAATAGATCCGGAGCAGAAAAGGAACAGAATTGGGATTACGTTTCTTGAAGTGCAGAAAGATGTGAGTCTGAAGTTGGGCTTGAAAATGGAAGACGGGTGGATGCTCGGACAGGGGACGATCTATCCGGACACCATCGAGACGGGGGGCACGAAGCACGCGGACCACATCAAGACCCACCACAACCGCGTGGAAGCGGTGGCGAAGATGATCGAGGCGGGGCTGGTCGTGGAGCCGCTGAAGGACCTGTACAAGGACGAAGTGCGCAAACTTGGCGAAGAGCTGGGCCTGCCGCATGACCTGGTCTGGCGCCATCCGTTCCCGGGACCGGGACTCGGGGTGCGCATCCTGTGCGCGGAGGAGGAGAGCCTGCCGGAGGAAATCGGGACCATCGACCTGCCTCATGCCGTCCTGCCCGTCCGGTCGGTGGGTGTGCAGGGGGACGGGCGCACGTATCGCCATGCCGTGGCGCTTTTCGCGCCGGATCGCCATGTTTCCGACGTCCATCGCAGGATGGCGACGTCGATCCCGAACACCGTCCCCGCTTTCAATCGTGTCCTGCGCTGTACCTCCCATCAGGCTCCTCCGCCGTTCGTCTTCACACCCGGTTCCATCACGCGCGAGCGAGCGGACCTTCTGCGCGAGGCGGACAACGTCGTGGACGAGGAGCTGCGCCGCGGCGGCCTCTACGAGACTACGTGGCAGTTCCCCGTCGTGCTCCTGCCGTTCGGGACGAAGAAAGGCGGCCAGTCCGTCGTGCTGCGCCCCGTCGAATCACAGGAAGCGATGACGGCGAACGCGGCACCCCTGCCCGATGCGCTCGTTGACCGTATGACGGACCGTATCCTCGGCATTCCGGGCATCGACATGGTATTCCTCGATCTCACCTCGAAGCCGCCGGCGACGATTGAATGGGAATGAATGTCAGCAGCGCTGGAGCATCGGGTGTGATCGCTGGATCGCATCGATGACGCGGATAAGTTCGTCATGTTGCTCCATTGCCGTAGGTCCTTGAATGGCTCTTGTGCGTATCCGTATCTGATCAATCACGCCTTGCAGTTGTTCATCCGGGATCCGTTGCACCGATTCATGCAAGGCTGCCTCTTCCGTCGTTGCGATCAAGCGGTCGAGAATGGCGCCGTCGTCCGTCGGAGATGAGGAAATAGCCATGGACAGGCACTGTACTGCCGGCTTCCGTTCTGTCAACTTCCCTTCCCACGGTGGAAGGGGTCTATACTGCGTGCCTCATGCTGGAGAACATCGACAACGACGGCATCCTTGCGCTCGTGGTGCGGGCGCAGGAAGGGGACACCGACGCCTTCGGGCAGGTGTATGACTTCTTCTTCCTTCCCATCTACCGTTACACGTCGTTCCGCGCTCCGTCGGAGTTGGTGGAGGATCTCGTGAGCGATATTTTTGTCAAAGCCTGGGAGAAGCTTCATCAATATCAAGTGCGCAAGGGTGTTCCCTTCGGCGCGTGGCTCTTCCGCATCGCGCGGCACACGGTCATCGACGCGTACCGGACGCAGCGGTCGTTCGAGGAAGTGCCGGAAGAAATCGCCGATCCCGATGCGCTCAATCGGGCGGACGCGGCCATGCGCAGCAAGGATCTCGTGCGCATGGTTCGCAGTGCCCTGGCGGGACTGCCGAAGCGGTACAGGGAAGTGTTGCTCCTATCCTATGTCGCCGGTCTTTCCCACGCGGAGGCGGCGCAGGCGCTCCGCATGTCCGAAGGGGGCGTCCGGATCCTCAAATTCCGCGCCCTGCGCAAGCTCCAAAGCCTCCTTCCCCCGGAAACGGTCTGATCGTAACAGAAGCCCTTTTTCCCCGTTTTAACGCTTGAAGAATGTCCCTGTGGTCTCCCTCTCCCGACGGCCATGAACGTGCCGAGAGCCTGCTCTCGGAGGCGGCGCGTGCCGTGGAGGATCCGGTGGATACGCGGGAAGCGGTGAAACGCGCCATTCTCAAGAGAATCCGGGCTCCCGAAGTATTGCGGAAAGCGGTGGAGCAGACCGTGCCGGTGCCCGGAAAGTCGAAGGTTTTGTGGAAAGGGATCCTGTCCCGCATTTCTTCCCCATTGGAGACGGGCGGTTTTTGGGACCGTGTCCGTGCTTCCCTCGCTCCCTCTGGAGAGGTGCAGGCATTCCTGCGCGGTCGGATTTTGGGGCGCTTGCAGCCCGTTCCCGCCGTGCCGTTCCACTATCGCATGGTGCGGTGGACGGCGGTGGCTGCCGTGCTGCTTCTTGCCATCCGCGTCAGTCCGTTGCTTTTTCTTGCGCCGCAGAGCCGTGCCAGCTCTCCCGTCCTCCTCGTCCCCGCTGCGGGCGAGGTGTCGGTATTGATGGGAGGTTTGTGGCAGCCCGTGCAGGGGGAAGTGATCTTGCAGAAACAGGCGGTGATCCGCACGGGAGCCGGCGGCGCCGCGACGATCATCGTCCATGATGACGGCGTGTTGCGTTTGGGTGCCGACACCACCGTCGACCTTCGCGACCTCTCCGACCGTCCGTCCGCGGCGGAGGAATTCCCGACGATCGAACTCCAGGGCGGCACGTTATGGGTGCAATCGCTCGTTCCAGCCATCGCTCCCAGCTGGAGCATTGACGTTCCGGGGGGACGTCTCGTCCTGCATGAGTCGAGCGTATCGTTGGCTGCGTCGGAGGGTGACACGGAAGTGCAGGTCTGGAACCGTGCCGTTTTCCTCTTCCAAGGGAAGACCGAACGGTCTCTCGTGGCAGGGGAAGGGATGCGGATGATGCCGCAAGGATTCTCCGCCGTGCGTTCCCTGACGGCCGCGGAGGAGGAGGGAGAGTGGGTGTCCGGGAACCTGCGCCGCGACGCGGTGCACCGCCGCGAGATCGCGCTCCTCCAGCAGGAACGGCGCACGAAGAACGCGGGCATCCTTCCCACGTCGCCCATCTATCCGGTGAAGCGGGTGGCGGAGACGGTGGATATGCTCTTCACCTTCGGGCAGGGGGCACGTACGCAGAAGCTCCTCCAGCAGGCCAGCACGCGCCTCAATGAAGCGGCTGCGCTCCTGGCAACGGGGAGCGGGGCCGAGGCGGCCGAAAAGCCGCTTGAGGAGTACAAGCAGCTTCTCCTCGCCATGGGGTCGGGGTCGGGGCAAGACGCCGTCGTGAGCAACATGGTGCAGGAACAGGTGGCGGCGGAAGTGTCCGATGTGACCGCCGTCCTGCCGGATGACGATGCGTACGCGATCAAGAAGACGGTGCTGGAGACGAGCGCCGCCTTGCCGCAGAGCGGGGTGAAGCCGGAAGACGTGGAAGGCGTGCTGCTCGTGGATTCCCTCAATGCGCTGACGCGCCGCGCGCAGGAGGGAGACGTGGCCGGAGCCAGCGACGCGTTCAAGGAGCTGGAGCCTTCCCTTGCGCTCACCACTGACCGTTCGTCCCCCCTCTCGCAGCAACTGCGCAAGGAGGCGCGTGCGGCCCTGACGGTGTTCGCCCACATCCTCGACACCGAAAACCGCGAAGCCGGGACCGGCGCGACGGTTCTTGATCCGGGCATCACGCAGTACCTGCCTTCGCGCCCGCAACCGGTGGTCCGTTCGCTGAGCGATGATGAGATCAACTCGCTCGTGATGCAGATGGTGAATCGCATCTTCCTCTACAAGCAGCCGCGCTCGCGCTACAACCAGCTGCTCGTGGAATTCCGTTCCGTGGAGGGCAATGCCGACCGCGGCAAGATCCTGCGCCGCCTCTACCATGCCTTGCCCGAGGACGGCTTGGCACGGTATGTCCGCACCGAGTTCCAGAAAGTGCGGGAAGAAGTGGAAGCGAGCAGCAGCAGCATGCATGGCGCTGCGACCGGAAGCGGGGAGGAGTTGTGAGTGGCCAGTGATCAGAAGTCAGTGATCAGTAGCGGTCAGTACCCTGCTGTCATGTTGTTGATGCAATCTGATCACTGTCCGCTGTCCACTGATTACTCCTTGTCTTGACTTCCCAAAGCCACGACGCCACACTCTGCGGGCTATGTATACGATCACCGACCTCAAGCCCGGCCGTGCCGTCACCCTGGACGGGCAACCCTTTCTCGTCGTCGCATCGCAATTCGGCCGCAAGAGCCAGAGCAAGGCGAACATGCAGTGCAAGCTGAAGAACTTGAAGACCGGCGCCGTCATCGCGCGCAACTTCCAGGGATCGGAGAAGATCGAGGAAGCGGACGTAGGCTACCAGCGCGTGCAGTTCCTCTACGGGGACGATGAGCAGGGCTACACCTTCATGAACCTCTCGACCTATGACCAGTTCCCGCTGACGGCGGAGACGCTGGAGTCTTCGAAAGGCTACCTCACCGAAGGGCTGGAGTGCGACGCCCTGATGTTCGAGGACAACCCGATCGGCATCAACATCCCGTCCACGGTCGTCCTGACGGTGCAGGAGACGATTCCGGGCGTGAAGGGCGATACTGCCACGGGCGGCTCGAAGCCGGCGACCATGAACACGGGCATCTCCGTCAACGTCCCGCTCTTCGTCAACGAGGGCGACAAGGTCCGCGTGAACACGGAGACGGGGGAGTATATGGAGAGGGCGAATGATTGAGGATTCCGAGGAAACCAAGGAAGCCGAAGAAGCCGAGGATGTTAGTTATGCGATTCTTTGGGTGGTTTGTCTGTAGACAACCGATCGGTGCGCGATGAGAAAAATGATCACTTGCCTTTTTTCGATACGGAAAATTACGCGGTAATCTCCCACATGCAAGCGTCTGTAGCCATTCAATGACCGTCGCAATGGCTTTCCGAATGTTTCCGGCTCCTTTGTCAGTTTCTTCTCAATAGCCGCCTTGATGCGCGATTTTTCCGCTTTCGGCAGGGAGGGGATGTCTTCGCTGACAACCTTTGCGTGATACGTGAGCACGAAACTCATAACCAGGCTTTCTTATGAGAAACGAATGTCGCATCGGATGTGTCCCGCGCAGCGGCGATGGCATTAAGCACATCATCCTCTTCGATTTCTATTGCCAGCTTGATCAAATGCAATGCTTTTGTCGCCTGCGGCACATCATCACGTTCGGCCAGGACATTCAGTGCCTGTTCCACATCTTCCGGCAAGCTCACATTGATCCGCTTTTTCAGCGTAGGCATAGAAATGAGGGGAGATCACTTAAAGTGTAACACCAGTACATCACCTGTGCAAGGGGGGCGAACAAAGTCTGTGTGAACACGGAGACGGGGGAGTATATGGAGAGGGCGAATGATTGATCTGGGCTTGTGGTCGCGCGTTCCTCGGGTACGGGAGGTGAGGAAAGTGAGGAACGTAAGGAAAGGCAGGAGGGTTGAAAGGCGTATCGTTCTTTGCTATGTTTTGGCACTTTATGCCGCAGGAGTACTGCAAGAATTCTCGGCTATGTTTGCTCTCGGATAGCGAAACGAGGGAAGAGGTTTGGCTGCGTCGGCATCGTCTTCACGCGTCCAACCAAGAGTATCTTCAATACATTGCCGATACGGAAAAACGAGGGGCAGTCGTACCCATGACTGAGGAGGAGATCTTGCAGTTCTTTTTGGGAGCGCAATACAGCATGTACGCAATGGAAGGCGACAAATTGTACTTTACAGATCGTCAGGCTCCCGGGAACGGAAAAGGGATTTGTTATCACCCGACTGAAGATACGAAAGACTCTTTCTATAAGGATCAATATGAAGCGCCCGCAGTAGGCCATCTCCTTTGGAGAGAGCACTATGATGAGTTATCCATTCATTCTATGGTGGTGGATGCGGAGTTTCATTTTCGTCGATTGATGTACCGAGTGTTGTTGGATGAATTGAAGTCTTTCGTCATTGGGGCGGCAGGCTATCCCGATGTAGAGAAGATTACCGCTGTGGTCCGTACGGATCTGGAACGACGTTTTTATGAAGAGCATGCTTTTTGTTCCGTTCATTTGCCTTCTGGCAAGGAAGTGATGTGTTGGCAACCCGAGAACGAAGGGCTTACGAAAACGAACCTACGAAGTCGGAATAAGAAAGCGTGAGTAACCGTCAGCAGGTCACAGTTGTTTGAGAAGAATCTCATTCACCATATTCGTCCCTTGGTTTCGGCTCGGGACAAAAATCGTCACGATCCGATTTTGCGCAGGAGTATGTCATTGACGATTTTCGGGTTCGCCTGTCCCTTCGATTGCTTCATGACGAAGCCGACGATGGCGCCCAGGGCTGCGGCCTTGCCCGCCTTGTAGGATTCGATGGCTTTCGGATTCGCCGCGATGGCTTCGTCGACAAGCTTCTCGATGGCTCCCGTGTCCGAAATTTGCTGCATGCCTTCCGCTGCGATGATATCCTTGGGCGCCTTGCCCGTCGTTACCATCTTCTCCAGCACGTCCTTGGCCGCGTTGCCGGAGATCTGCCCGCTCGCGATGGCGGAGGCAAGGTCGACGAGATGGGCTGTTGAGGGCCCCTGGGCCACGTCCTTGCCCGCCTCCTTCAGGAAGCCCATCAGCTGCGTCAGGACGAGGCTGGAGGCCTTCTTCCCGTCCTTCGTGACGGCATGCACGGCGTCGAAGCGCTTGCGCAGGGCGGTCTGGTCCGTGAGCATCGCCGCTTCCGCATCCGTCAGGCCGAGAGCGCGGTAGTCCGCTTTCAGTTGTGCGGGCATCTTCGGGAGCGTCTTGCGGATGGCTTCGATCTCCTCCTTTTTGAATTGCAGCGGCGGGATGTCGGGTTCGGGGAAGTAGCGGTAATCGGTGGCGCTCTCCTTGTCGCGCAGCAGGCGCGTGCGGCCTTCGTCGTCCATCCAGCCCACGGTGATGTCTCCCTTGGGCGGTCCCTTCTGTTCATTCCACAGCTCGCGCAGGCGATTCTCTTCGTAGATCAAGGCTCGTTCCAATGCCTTGAACGAGTTGAGGTTCTTGATCTCGCTGCGCGGGTTGAGCTTCTGCGTGCCTTTCTCGCGCAGGGAGATGGATGCGTCGAAGCGCATCATGCCCTTGAACATGTCCGCGTCGCTCGCGCCGACGGCGATGAGGATACGGCGCAAGGCCTCCGCGAACGCCACAGCCTCGTCTGCGTTTCGTAAATCGGGCTCGGTCACGATCTCCATCAGCGGCGTGCCGGCGCGGTTGTAGTCGCACAGCGTCAGGGAGCCGCGATGGCTCAGCTTGCCAGCGTCATTCTCCATGTGCAGGCGCGTGATGCGGCACACCTTTTCTTCTCCGCCCAGTTCGTACGTCACCTCTCCCTTGGATGCGAGCGGGAAGTCGTACTGCGAAATCTGGTAGCCGGCGGGGAGGTCCGGGTAGAAGTAGTGCTTGCGGTCGAAGTGGCTGGCGGCGTTCACCGTGCACCCGATGGCGAGGCTTGCTTTCACCGCCTTCGCGACGGCTTCCGCGTTCGGGACGGGGAGCGTGCCGGGATGGCCCATGCAGATCGGGCACACGGTGGTGTTCGGCTCCTTGCCGAACGCGTCGTTGTCACATCCGCAGAACATTTTCGTCTTCGTATTCATCTGCGCATGCACCTCCAACCCGATGATTGCTTCTAATTCAACGGACATACTTGAATCGGAGAGTGAAAGCCGACTTGCCCTGAGTGAGGAGCGGAGCGACGAGCCGAAGGGTAATGGCTTCCAGTTCCGGCACGGGGAGAGAGTAGCTTCTCTTGATCTTCTGGCGCAAACTGAGCGCGTCGGACGTGATATTGACAAAATGTAAAATTGCTTTATATTATCATCACTATGCCACGAGAAACATCCATTGATCGTATACCCGAAGCGACATCCCGAGAGTCAGACGAGGAACTGTTGCTGGCGTATCGGGAGACGGGTGATATGTGCATGTTCGAAGAGCTTGTTCATCGTTATGGGCGGGAGTTGTATTCATATCTGCGCCGATACTTGGGTAACGCCGAAATGGCGGAGGATGCGTTTCAGCAGACGTGGCTGCAAATTCATTTGAAGTGCAATACGTTTGAAGACGGGAGAAAAGTGCGCCCCTGGCTTTACACCATTGCCACTCATCAGGCGATCGATGCCCTGCGGCGGCACAAGCGGCACAAGATGCCAAGCCTCGATCGTCGCGGGACGGCGTCCGGCGAGGGGGCGGACGAGGGTGCCTTGGTGGACTTGCTCAGGGACGATTCCAGTGAGGATCCTGCAGTGACTCTGGCCCTTGCCGACATTCGCGAACATGTGCGGGAGGCCGTCGGCGCGTTGGCGGATCCGTTTCGGCAAGTGGTGGAACTCGTCTATTTCGAGAGGGTGAAGTATCGGGAAGCGGCAGACATTCTGCAAATCCCCGTCGGTACGGTCAAATCGCGCCTCCATGCAGCCGTGGAAAAAATAAAAGAGTTGCTGCCGGAAGAAGCCGCCGCGTAATGGTTTTCAGGTTGTCGTCCCGACGGGGGCGTAATCCGAGATCAGCACGCCGTCGAGGTGGTCCACTTCGTGCTGCACGACGCGCGCATTGAAATCCGCGAGGCGCCGCTCCTGCTCCTTTCCTTGCAAATCCAGATACTTCACCGTGATTTCCCGGGCGCGCGGAACCGTGACCTGCAGGCCGGGCAGGCTGAGGCAGCCTTCTTCGTCCAGCGTCAGTTCATCGCTTTTCCAGGTGATGTCCGGGTTGATGAGGGCACGGGCTTTCTCATCGATGACTGCGATGCAGACCCGAACGTTCACACCCACTTGGGGCGCGGCGATGCCCGCTCCCTCCTCTTTGGTCATGGAGTCCGCCATGTCCCGCAGCAATTTCTTGATTTCCTTCGTCACCTTCGGCACCCGTTCATTCTTCCTGCGGAGGATCGGGTTGTCGGCGCCGGTGACGATGGGAAGGGGGGACAAAAAAATTGAAAATGGAAAATTGAAAATGATTGTTTCCATTATCAATTATCCACTATCAATTATCAATTGGTCAGGCGACTAATTGTCTGATGGAAGCCATTGTATGGTTTTCCTGCTGGATGGAAAAAAACGGCCGCGGGAGGAAATTCCCCATCGGCCGTTGCCCCTCACTATTACAGTTGTGCATCGATGCCCTCCAAGTCCAAGTTACGTTCCGTCTTGCGTATTCCTGTTCGATCACTTTCCCAACTGCCAACGTCTGCTGCCGCAGGCGCAAGAGACTGAAGCCATGTATTACCTGACAGATAGGGTGCTGGCACGTAGTCATCGCCGAATTGGTAAGGAAGTTTCCATTCGTAGTCTAATGCTCCAATGAATCCAGCGGCATCACCCTGCGAGGATCCCACTTCGGCTTTCACGGCGTTGCGGTAGAAGCGCGTGTAAGGGGAGGCGGAACCGACGAGTCCACCAATTTTGCTGATTCCCTTAATGACGGATCCGCTCTCCACGACAGAATCAACAATAATGCCTTTTCCCATACTGCCCACCAGACCGCCGGCAGCGGAGGCACCGTCTCTGTCTGCGCCGCCCCACACGGTTCCTTTGAAGGAGGAATGGGAAATGACGCAGGGCAGGGTGGAGCGGTTGATGCAGTACCAGCTGCCGATCAGTCCTCCCACGCCCCGTCCCGTGGCTGCTATATCGGCTTCTGCGCGGCTGCCGATAATGGGAAGAGCATTGCTTCCCCCCACCAATCCTCCCACGAATGATCCATTTGCGGAGTGACCGAGAGTGATGGTGCCACGGAACAACGAACGGATGAGGCCTACTTTATTTTCTTGCATGCCGTCATCGAGCGGATTGATGAGATTGAGAGACTGTGCATTATTGCCGATGATTCCACCAACATATTTTTGGCCTCCCTGTACACCCGCCGAACCGAGTTGGGCAGTGGAGAGCGAATCTTCGATGCGGATAGGCCCCTCCGAAAAGCCCACCAGTCCCCCTGCCTCCTGCTGTTCGATACTGATGAGCGTGTTGCGGACCGAGCAATTGCTGATGTGCAACATTTTCCATTGCGTATGGCCGATCAGTCCTCCCACGGCTTTCATGCCCCATATTTGTCCGTCGATGACGTGGACGTTTTCCATGAGAAGGCCGGCTCCTGCTACTTCCGTATCTCCAATGACGCCTCCCACAGCGGTTTTACCGCGTATCGTGGGATTGCGAAGAATCAAGTTTCTGATGCTCCAGAGAGGAGAGAGACCCGGAAAAGAATATCCGTTGTGGCCGCGATGGAAGAGTCCCACTTTCGAATCGAGGCTGTCCACGACGGTCGGGTTGCGAATTTCGTACCCGTTTCCATCCAAAGAACCACCGAGGTCGATGGGGGACATGTTGGAAATCGCGATGAAATCCAAGTTGGCGATGAGGCGGAATTGGTCGCGCCCGCAGTGAAGTTTCTCGTCTTTCGTCAAATTGTCAAAATCTGCACAATACGCGGGGAAGCCCGCGTCTGGAACATACATATTCGAGAGGCCTCCTCGGGATTGTCTTTGGATGAACTTGTAGGCGTTTTCCGCGGCGTTACGAAGTTGGTCGGGAGTACAGACAAGGAAGGGATCTCCTTCGGTTCCCTGTCCTCCTGCAAATGAGCCGGAGGAGGTCAGAGCCGGGTCGTCGCAGCGAGGATCATTTGCTTTCGGAGGAGGGAGCGTTTCTCCGGGGAGCGGGAACGGACCAGCGGGAGAGTAATCCGCAATGCCTGGAATCAAGTGCGTCGTTCCTTGATGCTGTTTCTGGAGCTTGGGATTGGTCACGGTAATGTTCAAGACCTCATCGTAATGCGCATCGCCCCACACGGAGAAGAAGTGGGGGAAACCCTGTTGTCCCCAGCCGATGCCCTTGTCGGTTCTGGTGCTCTGTATGTTCACTTGGAGCTCCTTCAAATCATCTGAAGTCATCCCGCGGACGAAATATCCTTCATAAATGTTCGAGGGGGCAAGATAAGAATTCTTTTCCGGCCATATTTCTTTATAGATTCCCGGATCAAAGTCCAAGAGAGCAGGAGAAACTACGGGGGCTTGGATATGCAACGTCACTTGTTTTTCAATGGCTTGGTCTTCGCCGTTTCCCCGGTAGACCGAACGGTACGCGAGGGGGATGGTCGTGTCCGGGAAGAGGGCTTTCTCTTGCCACTCGTTGCCCGTGACGATGGGGATGGGGAGGAGAGAGCCTCGCTTGGTCCAAGCTTCTTTGTCATCTGCTTTCATTGCCTGCAAGACACTCGTCATCGTGCTGTTCTCGCTCGTCCATTCTGTCAGTGGCCCCATAGCGTTGGTGAAGTCATGGTGGCGGATTGGTGCCCAGTAATCTCCTCCTTGGATGGGGTCGAATATGTTCAGTTCCGGGAAGACATTGATTATGAAGGGTTTCAAGGGAGTGTAGTCGCGTGCAACAGAGAAA
This sequence comes from Candidatus Peribacteraceae bacterium, assembly GCA_028703835.1. Lineage (GTDB taxonomy): Bacteria > Patescibacteriota > Gracilibacteria > Peribacterales > Peribacteraceae > CAIKAD01. The sequence goes on from JAQVMB010000008.1 coordinate 33,611, forward strand.
ACACCGTTTGTGTCTGCTTCAATGGGTTCCGGAAAATTGGTTGCGGTTTGGTATCCTTGAGGCGGCGCCGTTTCGGCGCTGAAACGAATGCCAAGCAGCGGATACTTGGGAACCGTCACGGAAATTTGTGCTTTCAATCCCCGCCCGTAGAGAGATGTAATCGTTGCGCTGAAGCCCGGTTTTTCATTCATCGGAAGCACGAAGGGGCTTGCCCATATACCGAGACCATTGTTTGCAATCATCTTTGGATTATCGATGGAGAGCGACGCTTCCGATGACAAATTGCAGATGCGACCGTTCGATTCGTGACCGATGATGAAAAGTCCCGTGGACGAGTCCTTGGAGGCACCCTGCCAAATCATGAATTGAGGTGCCGGCCTGAGGTCGGGGAGTTTGTACGTGCATCGGTTGTTTCCCCAACTACTGCTCGGAATTCCCGTGATTTCGATGTACTCCAATTGGTCCGTTTGCCCGGTTTGCGTATCGAAGGGAACGATGCGGATGGGGGTGGTCTTGGTCTGGCCGTTGAGACGGGCGGAAACGGTGTATGTCTGAGCATTGCCGTTCGCTGTCAGGCTTTGCCTGCTCGGATAGACGATGCCCTGCTCATCGATAGGCAGGCGGACAGGATCACTCGTTTGCCAAGTGACATCGGCAGGTGGAATGACAGTGAAAGAATTGCCTTCGTCATATCGGCGGAGGACGAAGAGTGCGCGGCTCTGGAAGTTGAGGAGGGGTTTTTTTGTCATCAGCTCCACCCGGTCGAAGTTTTCCGTGACCGTAAAGGGCAGCACAGAGGTGAAGGTTTCATCCTTCCCTTGTCCACGGAAGGGAACGGTAGCCTGTACCGTGTAGGTGCCGGGAGTGAGAGAAGCCGTTTGAATCTTCGTCTCCTTGCTATCCTGCAATTGCAGCGTGAGATCGTTGCTCAGAGAAGTCCACGTTGCTCGCGCGGGGCGGTCCACACTCTCCCCTTGCACATTGATGAGGGATTGGAGGGTGAGCGTTTGTCCCCGGAAGACGGATTTTCCGAGCGGATTCAGGATGCAGGAGGGGCCGTTCTCTTCCCTTCCCAGACACGTGCCCGGCTCAGCTTTCTGAACTTCAATGACGGCGGAGACGGCATGGCCGTCGACCGTGGCGGTAACGGTGTATCGTTTGCCGCCGTAGGCATCCACGGTGCTGAAGAAGCCGTGGAGTGGGGGGATAAGGGAAAATTCAGAGGGGATATCCGTGGTCCAGGAGGCTTCAGGAGTGTAATCCACCACAAAATCCGTCGTTTCATTCCGGAAAGTTTCCACAAGTTGGAAAGAGAATCCCGCTTTTCCCCATGTGGCCTTGAAAGGTTTTTCCGCGGATCCATTTTCTTCCTCTGGATCTGTGCCGGGCTTGATCATGCTCAAGCCCTCGGACACGAATTCGTCGGGTGTAGCTGCCTTTCGGATCGCGAGATTGAACGAAGCATCAAATTCTTCGTAGTGTCCTATGATGCGAAGTCTCTGCAAATTCTTCAAAGATTCTGCGTTGGCGGTGAGTGTCACCTGCCCATTGGGAGCGATGGGGAGAAGGAGATCATCCTGTGTAGTCCAAAATGCATCCATTGTCACGTTTTTCGTCGTTCCGTCCTTTGCGAGGAGTACGGCATGGAACATTGTTGTTTCTCCCGGGAACAGGCCCGCTTTATCTGGTTGGATAATCAAGCGATCTGAAGGGGACACGTCCTCATCGGGTTTCCATCCTTCGCTCGCTCGTGGATTGTCCGAGGGAATTCTCCGGCGTTGGTCATCCGTCATGCCGTCGAGGCTGTGCAGGTACTCCGCAAGTTGTTGGAAATCGAGTACGCGTCCTTTGCGCACTTTCTTCTCCAGAGCTGGTACTTTGCGCGCAGCATTCTCCAGCACGTCCTCAATCAGCCAGGAATCATAGTACCAGTTATGCTGCTTGAAGTAGCCGATGACAAGAGCCGCTGCGGCCGACACTTGCGGTGCAGCGACGGAGGTTCCATCCGTGCCTGCCACGGCATTTCCGAGTCCATAGGAAGCGATGTTCGTGGCGGGGGCCAGGAGTTCCACCGCATCGCCATAGTTCGAGAAACGGTACAGGCGATCCGCCCCGGTTTCCAATCCTCCCACGGTCACTGCACCTTGGAAGTACCGCCCCCAGCAGGCCGGAGCGACGGTATTTCCGTACACGGCAGGTCGATCATCCGATGGCCAGATAAGGCGGCCCGGAATGTTCTGGCCGTTTTCGTCTACCTTGATTCCGTTCCCTGCGGAGAAGACAAAGAACACGTTGTTTTCCAGTGCTTTGTAGATGGCGTGCCCTATGACCGGATTACAGAGATCCCTGTCGTACTCGGCCATGCTTATGTTAATGACGTCCGCGCCGGCGTTGACGGCGTGCTTGATGGCTTCGAAGAGATCGGATGTCCGAAGCTTTTGCATGTCTGTGGCATTGCGGGCGATTTTGATGGGGAGGAGGACCGCGTTCACGCTCGCCAAGCCCTGTACCTTCGATCCTTGACCCATCGTGATCAAGCTTCCCACAGCAGTGCCGTGTCCAACGGCGTCCTGCGGATCGTCGGGAGCTTCGTCCGTCGGGCAATCTTCTTTTTTGGCTTTGTGGCAGAACTGAGCAGCTGTCCTGTTGGAGCCTTCCAGATTGGGAGATAGTTCGGGGGTTGCGGGATTGTTCAGGTCGAATCCCGTATCGATGGTCGCCACGACTACCTTGCCCTTACGGTCACTTGCGAGGGCATTCTGGAAGAATGATCGTGCCTGGGTGTAATGCGTTGCATCCAGGTAGGCGAAGCTGGGGGCGACCGAGGAAGAAGAAACGGCCTCGGAGCGCACATCTTCCTCGCCCGGCACCGTGATGCCGATAATGCAGGAATCTTCCTTCACATGTTTCCAGAGATCGTCGTAGGGCGTATTGAAGTTCAGGTGCAGGTCGTACACCGCGTCTTCCATCATCGTTGCCTTGGAAGGGGCAGGCGGAGGTGCAGGGAGGTAGCCGTCAAAGAACATATTCTGCCCGTCTTTCATGCGCGTCCTCCTGCAGCGATCGTCAACTGTGATGAGGAGGGGGAGGGAGCCTGGCACGATCTTCTTCGCAGTCGCTGTAGCGGGAGGGGGAGGGGGTGAGTCATCAGATTGACCTGTAGCATCTGCGATAAGAGAAGCTGTCCAATCTTTTAAGCCATTCCAGAGACGTCCGAGAGCCAAGGGAGAGGTTGTTTGCAACTGTTCGTCGGGAATGGCGAGCGGCTGCTTGGCGAAGGGGGAAACTTGCGTGTCCGCTCCCGCTTCCATCGTGCAGAGGGAGGAGCAGCCGTCATCGTTCGTCGCGTTGCCATCGTCACACTCCTCTTCCGCTTGTACATATCCGTCGCCGCAGGCTGCCGCTCCGCACTTGTTGGTGCACGTATCCGTATTCACGGTGTTGCCATCGTCGCAATCTTCCCCTGCATCCACGACGCCGTTGCCGCAGGAAATGACGGAGAGGAGGTGGGCAGGCGAAGCGAGGACCGTGCCGCTGGCCGTGGGAGAGCTCGTCACAATCGATGCGCCGTACGTGCCATTGCGGACGATGGAGGAGGTCCTCAGGCTCAAGAGAATGGTTTTTGTCCCTCCTCCTGGAAGATCACCCACTGCACAGGTGGCAGCGGGGGAGCCAACGATGGGGGAGCAGGATGTGTCCGAGAAATCAGGCAGGAAGGTATCGTTCGCATCCAGCGGCAGCGTGAGGGAGAGGGCTTTGGCGGTCCCTGCCCCGCGGTTTTCCACCGTCGTTTTCAGCTGAGCGGTCCCTCCGACAAATACTTGATCCGTTCCGGTGATCGACACGGCGAGGAGGCTCTCCTTCTCACAGCGAGAGGTGCAGCTGTCGCCATTCGTCGCGTTGCCATCGTCACACTCCTCTCCCGTTCCCACGAACCCGTCTCCGCACATTGCCTTCTTGCACGTGTTGATGCAGGTGTCTGTATCGATCCTGTTCCCATCGTCACATTCTTCCCCCTGCTGCACGAGACCGTCTCCGCATACTGCTGTCTTGCAGCCATTCGAGCAGCCGTCCCCGTTCGTCGCATTCCCATCGTCACATTCTTCCCCTTTCTCCTTGATCCCATTGCCGCACAAGACGGTCTGACATTCGCTGGAACAGCCATCTCCATCCACGAGGTTCCCGTCATCGCAGCCTTCTCCGGCTTCCGTGAGGCCATTCCCGCAGACCGGGTTCCTGCACTCGTTGCTGCAAGCATCGCTCGCGACTCTATTCCCATCGTCACATTCTTCCCCGCTCTGCGTGAATCCGTCGCCGCACATGGCTTTCTTGCATGCATTCGAGCAGGTGTCGCCATTCTCGGCATTTCCGTCATCACATTCTTCGGTGCCTTGCATGATGCCGTCGCCGCACCTGGCTATCTTGCAGGCATTCGAGCAGGTGTCATCATTCGTGTTGTTCCCATCATCGCATTCCTCGTCCTGTTGCACGATGGCATCCCCGCAGCGGGGGAGTCCGCAGGCATTCGTGCATCCGTCTGCATTCTCCATATTGCCGTCGTCGCAGGCTTCGCCGGGTTGAACGATGTTGTCGCCGCACATCGCCTTTTTGCATGCGTTCGTGCAGGTATCTTCGTTTTGGGTATTCCCATCGTCACATTCTTCCCCGCTCTGCGTGAATCCGTCGCCGCACATGGCTTTCTTGCATGCATTCGAGCAGGTGTCGCCATTCTCGGCATTTCCGTCATCACATTCTTCGGTGCCTTGCATGATGCCGTCGCCGCATTTCGTGATCTTGCATGTAGTCGAGCAGCTGTCAGTTGCCACATCATTTCCATCATCACATTCTTCCCCGTTTTGCGTGAACCCGTCGCCGCAACGGGCTGACTTGCACATATTTGTGCATGCATCGTCGTTCTCGAAATTCTTGTCATCGCACTCTTCCATTCCTTCTTTCACGCCGTCGCCGCAGCGGATGGTCTTGCAGGATGCCGAGCAGGTCGTAGAGGAAAGGTTTCCTTCATCACATTCTTCTTCGTTCTGCATGAATCCGTCACCACATACTGCAATTTTGCAGGCATTGGTGCAGGTGTCTCTGTTCTCGACATTCCCGTCATCGCATTCCTCGGCTCCCTGGCGGAGGCCGTCGCCGCACCTGGGCAGCTTGCAGGAAGCGGTGCAGGCATCGCCGTTTCCGCCATCGCATTCTTCTCCGCTTTGTACAAAGCCGTCTCCGCAGGAGGCATTTCTGCAGGAAGCGGTACAGTCGTCCGTGTCATTCTTGTTTCCGTCATCGCACTCTTCTCCGTTCTGCAAGAATCCGTCGCCGCACGTGGCGTTCTTGCATGCGCTCGTGCACGCATCGCCATCCTCGGCATTTCCGTCGTCGCACTCTTCTCCGCTCTGTACGAATCCATCGCCGCAGACCCCCTTCTTGCAAGAGGTGGTGCAGCCGTCCTCATTGACGGTGTTTTTGTCATCACATTCCTCCGCTCCCTGACGAATCCCGTCGCCGCAGGCAGGCAGTGAACACAGGTTCGTACAGCCGTCCTCGTCCGCCTGGTTTCCGTCGTCGCATTCCTCGGCACCCTGCTTCATCCCGTTTCCGCAAACTGCGTTCTTGCACGTATTGGAGCAGATATCGTCATTGACCGCATTCCCGTCATCACATTCCTCTTCGGCATCTATGGTTCCATTCCCGCAGGCAATGGCGGGTTGAGCGGCGCAGAAGGCGGGGAACAGAAGCAGATCCACGTTGTCCCGGAGGGAGGGATCCGCCGTCAGGCCCGTCGCGTATCCCCACAGCATAAGGGAAACAGGGCAGCTGTCGCTATCTTCCACAACCAACAGAAAAGGAATGGTGATTTCTTCCTTTTCAGCCATTTCGGGGAGTTGGCACGAGAGGGCGTTCTCATACCCTTGGGGTTGGGTACACGATGGAAGGAGTGGGAGGATGGACAATCCCTTCCCCTTGCTCCCGTAGAGAATGAGGGTGACTTTTTCCGCGGGGTTCGGTCCTCTGTTGCTTACCGTGACGGAGAGTATGGAACCAGTATTGACCGTCACGCTTCCCAGAGGCGCAAAATGAATGTTTAAGTCTGCCTCCTTTTTGCATTTCGTGGAGCAGCCGTCCCCGTTTGTTTGATTCCCGTCATCACACTGTTCCTGGGCTTCGACTGTTCGGTTCCCGCAAATGCCAGCCGAAGATGCTGCAAAAGAATCCGCCGTCGGCTGCGCGGCGAAAGCGAAAAGAAAGGAGACAGTGCTTATCAGAAGAAGCGGAGCAGCGGGAAGCTGCAGAGGAAAAAGACGCATATTATGCTTATTGTCGCAACATATTGGCGAAGCGGCAATTTCCTGTTTTCATTTACTCTTGATGCAGGCTGTTTCTGTGTTCTATCCTTGTCATCAGGAAACCAGTTGTCTGATGGCAGCCATTTTCTGCAGCTTCTCCCATGTCTGTATTTTCCCCGTTTCCAGCATTTTCAGCAGCGCCTGCGCGGCCAGGACCGTATCGGCCAACGCGCGGTGGCGTTTTTCGGGGACAGACAGGTTGAATTTGCGCGCGATGACGTCGAGGTTGTGCCGGAATTCGTGCGGGAAGAGGGTGCGGGAGAGCTGCATGGTGCAGAGGATTTCCGGCAGGTCCGTGTAGCCCCAGCAGTATTCCTTCTCCACCGTCAGGAAGCCGGCGTCGAAAGCGGCGTTGTGGGCGACCAGCACCGAATCCTGTGCGAACATGAGGAACTGCGGCAGCACGGCGTCGATGGTGGGGGCGTCCTTCACGTCTCCGTCGGCGATCTTGTTGATCCGCTGCGCCTCGAAGGGGATGTCCCGCTCCGGGTTCACGAACGACACGAAGGCCGTTTCCTCCAGGATCTTCCCGTTCTCCACGCGTACGCCTGCGATCTCGATGATGCGGTGCCCCTTGCGCGGGTCGAGACCCGTCGTTTCCAAATCGAAGACGGTGAGGGAGGGGATCGGAGCCATGAGGCGGCAACTATACTCCCGGCGAGGGTTCTTTCGAGACAGTTTCCTTTCCATTTTGGGACGGGGAGTACGGGAGTACAGGAATACTGGAGTACGGGAGTATGAGTATGTACTTTAACTTTCCTCGTATTCCCGTATTCCAGTATTCTCGTATTCTTCGTATGCCAAGACGTAACGCCGTTTCCGTTCATCGGGTTATCCAGGACTTGGAGTCGCTCTACGATCCTCCCCGCTCCTTCCTCACGTGGGAGACGCCCTTCGAACTCCTCATCGCCACGATCCTCAGCGCCCGCTGCACGGATGCGCAGGTGAACAAAGTGACGCCGGGATTGTTCCGTACGTACCGGACGCCGGAGGATTATGTGAAGGCTTCCGTTGCGGCGGTGGAGAAAGACATCCATTCGTGCGGGACGTTCCGCATGAAAACGAAGAACATCCGCAGCCTGTGCCGGAAGCTGATCGAAGAATTCGGCGGGAAGGTGCCGCAGACCATGCAGGAATTGGTATCGCTGTCCGGGGTGGGGCGGAAAACGGCTTCCATCGTCCTCTACGCCGCTTTCGGCCAGCAGGAGGGCATCGCGGTGGATACGCATGTGCAGCGGTTGTCGCTTCGTTTGGGCCTTTCGATGCACCAGACGCCGGAAAAGATCGAACGGGATCTGATGGCGCAGGTGCCTCGGGAAAAGTGGGGCGTGCTGAACACGTTGATGATAAGCCACGGTCGCGCCGTTTGCACCGGAAGGAACCGGAAATGCGGCGCCTGTATTTTCAAGGATGCGTGTCCTTCGTCCCTGACGCGGGGGAAACGGGATCTGGCAACAAAACGTGTAGATGGAGTTTGGCAGAGTGTATGATGTTCTCATGCCTTCTCCGGAAACGTCCGAACCCATTGCCGGTGCCCTCAACCGAGAACAGCAAGCATATTATAATCATTGTGCCCGCAATTTTTCGGGGCAGGTTCGTGATGCCTTTTTTCAGGTGCTCATGGAGAGTGAGCGTGACGGGATTGTCGGTATTGATCCGCATGAGGCTTTGAAGGAAGCGCTCCATCGCGCGGGTTCGCGGGAAGGGCAGGAGCAGATAGAGGATATGGAAGCCGGTGCTGCCGATGTCAGACTCGATCGCACTCTTGGGGTGGTTCTCCATGAGAGACCGTTGTTTGATTGAACAACAACAGATATTCTTCTTCCATGCCCACAGACCTCCTCCTCATCCTCCGGTCCGTCGGTTTCGACGAGAAAGAATCTGCGTTGTATTTGGCCGGGTTGCAGATGCAGTCCGCGCCGGCGTCCGAGTATGCCCGTGTCACGGGGTTGAACCGCGTGACGGCGTACAACACGCTGGAGGGCCTGGTACGGCGGGGGATGTTTACCATGGTCAAAAAGGCGCGGGCTAAGTGGTACGCTCCCGTTTCACCCGAGTCCGTTGCCTTGGAGGCCCGCAAGAGCGCCGACGCCCTCCATCGCGCGCTGCCGGAATTGAAATCATTGCGCGGGGCACAGGAACGCAAGCCGAATGTCCGGTTCTTCGAGGGCTGGGAGGGAGTGCGCCGCGTCTACGACGACACGCTGACGGCCAAGGGAGAGCTCCTGAACTTCGCCAACTCCGCCGCCGTGCGCCGCTTCTGGCCGGCATACGACGTGGAATATGTGGCGGAGCGCGTGCGGCGGGGGATCCGGTTGCGCGGCATCGCGCCGGACGATGAGGCGGGGCGGAGGGTGCACGGTGAAGACCGCGACAAGCTCCGCGAAATCCGCCTCGTTTCCGCGAAGGACTTCGACTTTGGCAACGAGATCAACATCTATGGCCATAAGGTCGCCATCTGCTCCTTCGGCTCCGAGCAGGACGTGTTCGGCGTCATCATCGAGAGCAGGGAAGTGGCGGAGACGCAGCGGCAGATCTTCGAAATGGCTTGGAGATTCGCAGGTCGCAAAAAGAACTGATTGTTCCGATCATTGTGGATCGGGTTTATTTCCAGTCGGGATTCGGATGAATGAAAAATCTGGTTTGCGCGTCCGAAGGTGAGGTCAGGGTTGTAATTTGCCGTCTCGTTTCCGCAAAAAATGTTGCCGCGTCAGGAGAATGAGCGAGGATCTCTCGCTGCAGGCGTTCGGGGGTTTCTTTTGTCCATTGGTCTTGATATCGAACATGCTCACCTGGGAATCGCAGTTGAGTGGCGATGTCCACTCTGGCTTGTTGCCATGCCGTTGATCCAGGCTCCGGTTTTTCTCCGGCAATTTCCACCTCTATAGTATCCGGCAAGGAATCGGCATCAATGGTCAGGGGCATGCAGCCATGATATGGAGAGAACAAAGATATGCAAGAATTTCGGAGCACCGTGTGCCGTTGGGCGAAGGGTTGGCATGCATGAGACCATACTTTCATTGTCCGTCCCGCGCTTGCCGCTTGGCGGTTTTTCGGTGACGTGGTACAAGGACGCAGCGGCGTTGCAGTGGCGTTTCTGGCTTCCTTCTGCTATACTTCTTGTAACGCACATCCAATCCCATGTTTCTTGAGGACCCGATCGCCCTTCAATGCGCGCAGACGCACATGCAAGTGCTGAGCACTGTGCCGTTGTTTGCGGAGGCGATGCCGATGCGGAGGAGCAGGGCGCGCTTTTTCGGTGCCGCCGGTTTCGTCGCGGTCGCATGCACGGTGTTCTTCTACACGGCCGTGGTGCGCTTTCCGCATGCCCTCTCGGCATTTCCCCGCGAGCGCCATGCGGCGGCCACGTCCGCATCGGGCACCGTGGCGTTGCCCACGAGCGTTCTGCGCAAGCGGGAACGGATGCAATCGTCCTCCTCCCTCCCGTCGTCCGCGCGGCCGCAGCGTTCCAGGTTGCAGCGTTCTTCTTCCGCATCCGGCTCGCTCTCTTCCGCCGCTCGGGAACTGTCCGCCGCGGAGAAGCGTGCGCTGGTGCGTCAAGGCGGAGGCAAGGGCATCCTGTCGACATTCCGGCGCTCCGAACCGTTGACGGAAGAAAGAACCATCCGCTCCGACAACGCCCTTGCCGTGTACCTGACGCCGTCGAGCGTCAAACGCGCGGACGGTTTTCTGGAACGGACGATGGACCGGGTCGTGGAAGCGGGCGGCAATGCCCTCGTGTTCGACGTGAAAGGATCGGCCGTGTACTTCGACGGCGACATGCCGCTGGCGAAAGAGCTGGGGCTTGTCCAGCCTGCGTACGATATCGCGGATGTCATTGCGAAGGCGCGGGAGCGCGACATATACACGATCGGGCGCCTGATCGCCATCAAGGACTACGGCCTCACGTCGCGCGTGCCGGATACAATCGTCAAGCACCCCAAAACCGGCGCAAAGATCGGGGCAGAGTGGGTGGATCCGTCCCACCCGACGGCGTTGGAGTACAACCGGCAGGTGATCTGCGCGCTGGCGCAGGCGGGCATCGACGAGGTCAACCTGGATTACATCCGCTTCTCCACGGCGCAATTCGGCGCCCTCTATGCGTACTCGCGCGACGAGAAGGCGCAGCACATCGAGACGTTCCTCAAGATGGCCCGCGAAGCCATCGATGCCTGCGGCCCGTCCACGAAGCTGGGGATCAGTTCCTACGCGATCCTGGGGTGGAATTACGATATCAACGTGGAGACGCTGGGGCAGGACGTGGTCCGCCTCGCGCCGCTCGTGGACATCATCTCCCCCATGGCGTATCCCGCCACGTTCACGTCTCCCGAGTACTATATTCCCGGCAAGAATCCGGGCAGCCGCTCCTACTGGCTCGTGTACCGCACGATGACGGGGTACACCGATCTCCTCGGGCCGGACCATGCGCACAAGCTGCGGCCGTGGATCCAGGGGTACTACATGGATGCGGGTGAGATTGAGGACGAGATCCGCGCGGTCTACGACGCGGGATACTGCGGTTTCCAATTCTGGAACGCCAACAACAACTACGATCCCGCCTACGGAGGTTTGAAGCTGGCGGCGGGGGTGAGGCCGGAGAAGTGTCGGTGACGATGTTCTCGTGAGGATAGTATCGACGTGTCTTCGAAGAGGAATCCGACGCATCCGAAGAAACCGAGGAAACCGAAGAGCATGTTCGATTCGCTCCTCGGATTCATCGGATTCCTCGGTTTCTTCGGTTTCCTTCTTTGTTGCTCCTATAGTCAGGCACTCGTCTCCGATGCTACGATCAACCTCCCATGAAACAGTACCTCGACCTCCTTCGGCTGATCCTGGAGAAAGGCGTGAAGAAAGAGGACCGGACGGGAGTGGGGACGATCGGGATTTTCGGCCACCAGATGCGGTTTGATTTGTCCGAAGGGTTTCCGCTCCTGACGACGAAGAAGCTCTTCACGCGCGGGATCATCCACGAACTTTTGTGGTTCCTGCAGGGTGATACGAACATCAAGTATTTGGTGGATCGTGACGTGCACATCTGGGACGAGTGGCCGTTCGAGGATTACTTGCAGGCAGAAAAATTGACTGTGCAGTTCCCGCGGTATTCCGAAGCGTGGCTGGCGAAGAAGAAGGAGTTCATCGAGCGCATCAAGGCGGATGCGGCGTTCGCGGAGAAGTGGGGCCGGCTCGGGCCCGTGTACGGCAAGCAGTGGCGGCGGTGGGAGGGGGCGGACGGCAAGACGTACGACCAACTCTCGATGGTGCTGGACCAACTGCGCAAGACGCCGAATTCTCGTCGCATCCTCGTGAGCGCTTGGAACGTGGCGGACGTGGCTTCCCACGCCAAAATGGCGCCGCCGCTCTGCCACACGCTTTTTCAGTTCAACGTGGCGGACGGAAAGCTTTCCTGTCAGTTGTACCAACGCAGCGCGGACGTGTTCCTGGGCGTCCCGTTCAACATCGCCAGTTACAGTCTCCTCACGTGCATGATCGCGCAGGTGACAGGACTGCAACCGGGCGAATTCATCCACGTTACGGGCGACACGCACCTGTATCTGAACCACCTCGACCAGGCGCGGGAGCAATTCTCGCGCGAGCCGCGCGCGTTGCCGCGGTTGAAATTGAATCCGGCTGTCCAAGACCTGTTCGCGTTCCGGTTCGAAGACATTGAAATTACGGGGTATGATCCGCATCCCGCCATCAAGGCCCCCATTGCCGTATGATCATCTCCCTCATCGTCGCGGCTTCCGAGAATAATGTCATCGGGAAAGACGGCAGGTTGCCGTGGAGTCTGCCGAACGACCTGAAATTCTTCCGTGAACGAACGGAAGGCAAGCCCGTACTCATGGGGCGGAAAACGTACGAATCCATCGGACGACCCCTTCCGAACCGGGAGAACATCGTCATCACGCGGCGGCAGGGTCTGAAGATCCCCGGATGCACGGTGGTTCATTCATTGGCGGAGGCTCTGAAATATTGTGAAGAACGGCTTCATGCCAAGGAGCTCTTCGTTATCGGCGGTTCGGAGATATTCCAACAGGCTCTCCCGCTGGCGAACCGTGTCTACCTGACGCGTGTCCATGCGCAAATCGAGGGCGACGCGTTCTTCCCGGTCTTGTCCCGCGATGATTGGAACGAGGTGCAACGCGACGAGCATGCGGAGGATCCGCAGCATCTCTACTCGTTCATGTTTCAGCTCTTCGAACGGAGGAAATAAGGACTTCTCGTGCCTCAAAATTTTGGCTTCTGGAATAGGAAAACCGTACTTCATGAATTTTCGGTGCGTTCTTGATTGTTCCCTCGGTCGATCTTGCAGACACTATCATCACTATGACACCTGAGACCCTTACACCATCGGCGGATATCCGGGATGTTGCGAAGGCGGAAGTACAGGCGCTCGCAAGAGAGGCGGCGACACTGGGCAATTTGCGGCAGAAGGTGCATGAGAGGACGGAAGAACTTCTCGCGCCTCCCGAAGCGGGAGAGCAAACGCCTGCAGCGGAAGCGATTGCCGGGGAGACGCAGACGATTCGTCAAGAAATGGCGGATGCTTTGCGTGAGCAGGAGGGCGATCTCGCAGAGGCGACGAACGGCTTCGAGGAGGTGCAGTTGGCCGAGCTGCCCGGCGGCGTGTTGGGCCAAGTGCCGAAGGCCGGGGCAAACGCATCGGAGGCGCAGGTGAGCAATGCCATCGTGACGGACCCGGAGGAACTGGAGCGCACGGTGCGCCATGAGGCGGATGCGGAGACGGGACATGCAAGCCAGGAGGAGCCGGAGGCCGTTCGCGGGAACATCGCGCTGATCGTGGAAGGCCGGAAGCTGAGCACGACGGCGGTGCTGGAGGGCGATGTGGAACGCGGCACGGCGCAGGTGATGGATGGGAGCCCGGGGGCGGCGCGCCCCGGCCAGCCGGAGCAGGATTACGCGGAGGGGCAGCGGGGAGCCAATGCAGTCGTTGATGCGGTGGGGGAGGGGGTATGGAAGGCGCACCTGAAGAAGGGCGGCGAGCATGCAGGCGATATGGCCCATCTGCAGGGAGAGATCTGGAAAGCCCAACTGCAAACGCGGGGAGATGCGGACGCCATCATCCGGGTGCTCGACGAAGCGGAAGAGACGGGGTACCGCAAGGAGGCAGTCGAAGCGATCGAAGCCACGGCAGCATAATCGAAGGGATTCAAGGTATCAGGATTCCAGGAATTCAAGGAAGATTTCAGGGCAGTACGAAGACAAGGTTCCTTGGAGCTTGGGAACTTTCTTGCATTCTTGGAATCCTGTAATCCTGCGTTCCTGTCAGGCAATGAGTCTTCCCCTCGTCGGCGGCTCGTTTCGCTTGTCCGGGTGCCGCGTGATGGTCACGGACACCTCCTTGGCGTCCTTGAACGGGAACGTCTTCACGGTCACCGTCACGGAGGTGACGGCGGGGGCATGGAGGGCGAGGACGGCGACGTCTTCCGCGAGCCGCTCGAAGGTATGACGTTCCTCTTTCGCGAGGGTCCGGATCTCCTCCGCCAGCATGCCGCAGTCCACGCCGTGGGCGGGATTGTCCGCTGCGGCAGCGGGTTTCGTATCCAGGAACAGCCGGACGGAGACGAGGACCCGCTGCTCCTTCACGCGTCCCCCGGCGGGAGCGCCGAGGCGGACGGAGAGCTCCAGATCGGTGATGTCGAGGACATCGTTCATGCAAGCACATCGGGAGCCGCGGAGGTCGGCCGGTCCGGCTTCTGCAAGCGCACGAAGAGGGAGCTGCGGTCGGCCAGCGGCGTGGCGGCGAGCTTGCGCAGCAGCCAGCGGGTGACGACGACGGCGGTGAGCATGGAGAGGGGCACGCCCGTGGCGAGCGTGATCGCGAAGCCGCGGATGATCGACGTGCCGATGACGAAGAGGATGCCGCAGGTGATGATGGTGGAGACGTTGCTGTCGCGGATGGCAGGCCAAGCGTGCCGGAAACTCGTTTCCACGGCGGTCTTCACCATTTTCCCCTTGCGCAGTTCTTCCTTGATGCGTTCGAACACGAGGACGTTCGCGTCCACGGCCATGCCGATCGAGAGGATGATGCCCGCCATGCCCGCCAGCGTGAGGACGATGTAATTGCCGGTCACGAGCAGGAGCGGCAATTTGAGGATGGCGGAGAGGAGGATGGCGTACAGGGACAGCGCGACGGCGGACACCACGCCCAGGGCGCGGTACATGAAGACCATGTAGAGCATGAGGACGAGAATGCCCACTAGGGCGGCTTGCAGCGATGTCTGCAGCGCGGCGGCTCCCAGCGTGGCTTCCACGGTGTACTGTCCCACAAGGTGGATGGGGGCGGGGATGGCGCCCGTATTCAGGTCCTGCGCGAGCGTCTTGGCTTCGTTGAAGTCCTGGCTGCCGGTGATCACGGCGATCCCGCCGCTGATTTCCTGCTGCACTTCGGGGGCGGAAACGAGTTGGCCGCCCACGAAGATGGCGATCCGCTTCCCCACGTTCGCCTTCGTCAGTTCCTGGAAGAGGCGTCCGCCTTCGTCATCGAAGGAGATCTGCACCACGGGGATGTTCGTCACGGGGTCGACCGTGACGGCTGCGGACCGGAAATGCTTGCCGTCCAGCGCCGTGTCCTTCCAACCCGTCGGTTCGAGCGAGAAGAAGAGCGTGCGCAGCGGCTGCGCTTGCTGCTGCGTGGTCACCTCGCCGTTGCGCAGGCGGTTCAGGAGGGTGTCCGCACGCGCCCCGGCGTCGGCTCCGGTGAGGACGAGATCGTCGAAGCTCGCCTTGTCCGGCAAGGTTTTGACGGGTGCGTTCAGGCGGATGAGATGGTAGCCGTACTGCGTTTCCACGGGGCCGGAGACGGCCCCCTGCTTCGCCTTGAAAGCGGCGTCCTCGAAGGACGGCGGCCAGGAGCCGCGCGTGACGGCGCCGATGCGGCCGCCCTGCGCCTTCGTCGAGGAGCCGTCCGATTCCGTGCGGGCGACGTCTTCAAACGATGCCCCGCCGTCGATACGGGCCTTCAGTTCCTCCGCGCGCCGCTGCGCTTCTTCCTTCGTGCGCGTCACGGTCGCCGCTGCGTCCGTCGCGCCTCCGAAAGCGACGAGGATGTGGCTGACATCCGCTTCTTCCTGTCCCTTTTCAAGGAAGCGCAGGAAGAGAACGCGGGCGGTGCCGTCCGTCAGTTCGACGGTCTTCAGTTCCCCCGGTTCCATGCTCCGCAGGGCGCCCGCCACGCGCTGGTTCGCTTTGTCGTCGAGCAGGGTGTCTTCACGGTACGCATACGACGCGCCCGTTTCGGTTTCGGCCAGGATGGAGAACGCGGTCGGGGCGTCGTTCACCAGGCGGCCCGTCTGCGTGAGGGGGCCGAGGATTTCGGCGACGAAGATGCCCGGCACGTCCTTCTCCTGCGTCTGCCCGTCCGCCCCTTCCGCCGTCATATGCACGGAACCGTTCAGCTTCGCGACGGTTCCCGGCTTCCCGCCCCACAGGCTCTGCAGCCCCTCGGGCAGCGTGTCGCGGAAGAAGAGATGGCTTTCCCGGTAGTCCATGCCGAGCTGGGAACCCAGGTCCTGCCCTTCTTTTTGCAGCGTCGATTGCCGGGATGACACGCGGCGATACGCCGCATCGGCTTTCGCCGTCACAGTCGCCTTGAATTCTTCGGTCGGCTCGGTGAACTCTTCCTTGAATTCGAGTTGGATCGTCTTGCCGACGACATTGATGCATTCCTGGGTGTCCACGACGCCCGGACATTCGACGAGCAGGTGCTTTTCGTTGCCGATGTACGAGGGCGTGATGGTCGCCTCGCTCACTCCGAGCGCGTTGATGCGGCGTTCGATGACGATGCGGATGGCTTCCACGAGGTTCGTCTGCTGTTCCTCGATGCTCGCCAACTGCGCGCGCAGTTTCTCGGCCTCGTCGGGAGAACCGGCGCCCTGCATGTCCGCGAGGCTCTTTTCCAGGCGCGCGCGCTGCGCGTTGATCTCCTCTTCGGAGATGCGGAAGTCCAACTGCGTCCCTCCGACGAGATCCAGGCCCAAGTGGAGGGAGGGGGAGCGCAGGAAGCCCGGCGCCCATTCTTTCCACTGCTGCGGCAGTGCGGTGATGAGGAGCAGGAGACCGATGAGAGCGGTCACGGACGGCCAGAGATAGGGGCGATTTTGCGACATACGGAAAGGGGAACGGTGGGCTCCGCCGCGGTCAGGGTTGCTCCTCCACGGGCAGGGGGCGGAACGTCACGTGGGTGCCGACGACGACGTCATCGGCGAAGATGGAGGCGATGGTGGGGCTGGGGATGCCGTCGATCTGGATCACGCTGTTCTCCGCGTCATCTTCGGTCACGAGCTTGCGGGACATCAGGCGGTCGCGCACGAAGACCCCGATTTGTTTGTCCATGTTTTCCCGGAAGACCTGTTTGAGTTTCGGCAGTCCTTCCTCCGTCAGGGAGATGACGACGAAGCCCGTTTCGTCCTGCATGCCGGCATCCGCCCAGGCGATGTCTTTCTCCGTGATGCCCGTCTCCGCGAACCCGCCGAACTGGTCGTTCCACAGCGTCGCCTGCTCACGGGGCGCCTGCATCATGAGGCGGAAGCTGAACGGCGACGTCAGTTCTCGCACCAATGTCTCCCGCAGGGCCGGATCCCGCACGGTCAGGCGCAACACTGCTCCGGAACCTTCCTGGAGCGCGCGGGCTCCCCTTGCCGGGCCTCCCAGGCTTTCGAGGCGCCGCGTCGCGACGCGCTCGGCGGCTTCCAGGAGCTCGGGCGCCCGCGTATTGCCCGTTTCGGAGAAGGACAGCGTGAGATCGGTTTCCTGTCCGGCGGCACAGCCCGCGAGGAGCAGGACAAAGACGAGGGAGGGGGCGAAACGTTTCATGGCGCGAGTGTAAAGAATCTCCCTTGGGCATGCAATCATTGAGGCATGCTCTTCTTTGTCAAATCCCGGCCGTTCTTTCCGCATTTTCCCTTCAGGACCGGGTCAGGACCGTTCCCGTCCGTATCATCTGGTCGTCCAGGTCGATGCCGCGCAGGACGCAGTGGTCGTCGATGATGCAGTTGCGCAGGACGCAGTTTTCGATGTCGCAATGGTCGAAGACGATGCAATCCGCCAGTTCGCTCCCGCGGACCTTGCTGCCGGCGCCGATGGCGACGCTGCCGTGGCATGCGGAGGTGTCCAGGGTCGCGTCGGGATCCAGCAGCGCATGCGGGCCGACGAGGAGCCGGTGCGCTTCCAGATAGGAGGAGAAGGAACCGATGTCCAGCCACGGCTGCTCGAAGGCGAAGCAGTCGACGGGGATGTGTTTCCGCAACAGTTCTTCGAAGATCCCTCCCACGTTGTCGGGATGGTCCGCCGCGAACGCCAGCAGGAGGGGGAGGACATCTTTGGGCAGGAGGGAACAGCCCGTGCTGACCAGCGAGGTCTTCGGTTCCTTCGGTTTTTCCTCGAATCCCGTGATGCTCGTCGGATGGGCGGGATCGACGAGGACGGTGCCGAAACTGGAAGCTTTACCCCGGTCGCCGATGTCATGCGACGCGAGGAGCGGCACGCCTTGGCGGGCGGCGGACAGGAAATGGGTGAGCGAGAAGCCCAGATAGTTGTCGCCGGTGAGCAGCAGGATGTCGTCCTGTACGTTTTCCTGCGTGATCCACTCCGCGAGCGCCCCCAGCGCCCCCATTTTCTGCGCGTCGCTCCGGCTCGTCTCCACGAGGAGGCGGACATGGCGGTTCAGCGGGACAGTGCTTTCCCATTCCTGGAATCCCGGGAAAAAGGCTGCGTTGGTGCTGACGATGACGGGTATGTGTTCGGGGATTTTTTCAATCAAATGGCTGATGAGGGGGCGGCCCGCCAGGGGGAGCAGGGGTTTCGCGCGTTTCTCGGTGAGCGGCCACAGGCGCGTGGCGAATCCTCCGGCCAGGATGAATGCTTGCATCGGGGAGAGCGTAGCGGGATGGACGGTTATTTTGAAGGAGCCTTCGGAATGCGAAGAGGACGAAGGAAAGAATACGGGAATACTGGAGTACTGGAATACGGGGGTGCAAGAACGAGCCCGATTGCCATGATGAACAGCTGAGAATCCCTCCTATCCCATATATTCAAATCCCTATGCCGAGCGAGCGCCACGACTTCTTCGGCGGCGCCACGACCGTCACGACGCAGCCTTCGAGCGAGTCCGTGCGCTCATCCCGTTCCACGATCCCGAGCACGGAGGGGAGCAGGACGTACGTGATGCCGCGGGCGCGGCAGGCGGAGAGCAGGTTGAGGGATTGCTCGATGTCGCTGCATTGCACCAGGTGCGTGATGCCGTATGCACGGAGCGTGTCCTCCAGCTTGTCCAACTTGCCGAGGACCGGGACGCCTTCCACTTCCTTCTCGGGGGAGCCCTTGCCGTCCAGGATGGCGACGGGTTGCAACGGATTTTTGGTATGGCGGAGCAGGGCGACGAGGCGCCCGGATTCCCGCGTCACGCCCACGATGAGCGTGGGGAAGGCGGGGGGATTGCGCGCCAGGATGCCGCGGCCGATACGCTCGAAGATCAGGTGCCAGGCGCGCAGGAGGATCGTGGAGAGGAGGAGCGCTTCCACGAGCAGCAGGCGGCTGAAGAAGAGCCCGTTGAGGAAGTAGTACGTGAGGGCGAAGAGTGCGTTGCCCACGATGCCCGCGTAGAGCAGCGCCAGCAGGTTCGGCAAGCCCTGCTGCGGTTTGGTCAGCCGGAAGATGCCCGTGGATACCAGGACGGCGAGCCACAGCGGCGCCACGGCGGCCGCGACGCCGATGTAGGGGGCGAAGGGGAAGTCCGTGGAGAAGATCCACCCCACGCGCACGAAGTATGCCAGCGCGTAGCCGGCCGGGAACAGGAGCAGGTCGGTGAGGAGCCAGGCGAGGACGACGAGGCGGGGGCGCATATGGAGCCATTCTAGAGGAGTTCTCTTTCAAGGGTAGATCGGAGGGAAGCTTCCATACTCAAGGAAGATTCAAATCCCACTATTCAAGACTCAAGAAATATCCAAAATACTTTTTGAATTGCAGAATGGGGGGGGGGGGGGACTTCTCATGATTTCCTTGGCGTTTGATCCCGTGGGATCTTGGGCTTATTTCTCCGATGCCACCCATACATATGCCAACTTCGTGGCATCCCAG
This sequence comes from Candidatus Peribacteraceae bacterium, assembly GCA_028703835.1. Taxonomy (GTDB): domain Bacteria; phylum Patescibacteriota; class Gracilibacteria; order Peribacterales; family Peribacteraceae; genus CAIKAD01. Next base: position 53,062 of record JAQVMB010000008.1, read on the forward strand.
GGGATGGCGTTGCGGTCCCACTGGTACGCACTGAGGCTGGGGGTGTTTCCGGCGGGGAAGACGTACGTTTCGATCCAGTGGAACTTCGCGGCGAGGATGCGGTTCGTCTTGGCCATGCGGCGGAATTCCTCCCGATGGAAGAAATAGAACGTGACGCTCTCGGCGAGATCCTCGAAGGCGTCGGCGTCGTGGGCGTATCCGGAGACGAAGTCGCGGGTGCGCAGCCCGCTTTTCCGTTCGGTGGCGGATGCCCACGACAGGCGGTAGAAGAGGACGCTGGGATCATTTTCATAGATGCGCTCATTGCCGTCCTTGTACGCGCTTGCGCCGCTCTCCGGCGTGCCCGTGAGGCAGCCCAGGTCCGTCACGTGTCCCAGCAATTCGTGGACGAGGACGGCGCGGAACTCTTCCGGGGGCAGGTTGCCGCTGATGATCAGCGTGTCCTTGCCGGCCAATCCCCGTTCTTTCGGGTCATCGTAGCGGACGTAGAAGTTCTTGATGCGGTTGCGGCAGGCGACGGGGACGAAGCGCAGGATTTCGCTGATGATCGCCCGGTGCTCGGGACGGATGTCCTCCGCTTCCTCGATGAGATCGGCGAGGGACGTTCCCCGCTGGGACCGCACCACGGCCACGATGGCATTCTTGACGGAGACCCCGTTTCCGGCCGTTTCCCTTGCGGCGGGCAGCATCTGTGCTACGCTCTGCGCAGGCAGTGACGCAGCGACGAGCAGGGAAGCCAGTGAGAAGCGGAGAAGGGCACTCGTTTTCATGCGGTGGTAAAAAGGTATTATTTATACTATATTCTCCGTAAGATGTCAACACCATCCACGGTCATCGCCCCCGGTCAGGCGCATACCGTCACCATCGAGAAATTGACGTTTGGAGGCTCAGGATTGGCCCATATCGGCACGCTCCCCGTTTTCGTGCCGGACAGCATCCCGGGGCAGAACTTGGAGGTCGTCGTGACGAAAATGAAGGGGAACTATGCGGAGGCCAAGGTGAAGAAAGTCCTGCGGAAGGCGAAGGATGAGATCAACCCCCGCTGTCCCCATGCGCACGATTGCGGCGGCTGCGTGTGGCAGAATTTGTCCTACGACAAACAGATCGATTACAAGGAGGACATCGTCCGGGAGACGCTGGCGCACCTCACGCCCGTGGACGAGGCGGAACGCAAGAACCTTCCGGGGCGCGTGCTGAAAATCATCCCCAGCCCGCAGGTGTTCCACTACCGCAATAAGATGGAGTTCTCCTTCGGCTACACCGCGATGCGGGCGGAGGAGCAGGGCGGCCGGCGCATCTATTTCGATGAAAATCCCACCATCGGTTTCCACAAGCCCGGCCAGTGGTCGACGGTGTTCCCCATCACCGAGTGCCATCTGTACGACGAGCAATTGCAGATGCTCCTCATGACGGTCCGCAGGTTCATGGAAGAAACGCGTTTGCCCGTGTACAACCCGAAGACCCAGAAGGGGATGCTGCGCACGCTCCTCCTGCGCCGCGGCGTCCACACCGGCGAGCAGATGATCTGTTTCCTCCTGCAGGCGCGGAAGAAGGAACTGGAGCCGCTCTTCCAGACGTTCATCCGCCACTTCAGCGGCCGCCCCGGTTTGGCGTCCCTGCTCGTGGTGGAGCACATGGGCCTGCATGACAAGCCCGATTTCCCCAAGATCCACACCCTCTTCGGCAAGCAGACCATCACGGAGCGCCTCTTCGACTTGCAGTTCGAGATCTCCCCATTCTCCTTCTTCCAGACGAACACGTTCGGCGCCGAGAAGCTGTACCGCGCCATCGCGGATGCGGCCGAGCTGACGATGCGCGACACGGTCCTGGACGCGTACTGCGGCATGGGGACAATCGGGCAGTACCTGGCGCGCTTCTGCCAGAAAGTGGTGGGGGTGGAGAGCCACCCGTCAGCCGTGGAGGACGCGCTGAAGAGCGCGGGAAAAAATCGCATCGGGAACATCAGTTTCTACAAGGGGAAGGCGGAGCAGGTGCTGCACCAGCAGCTGAAGGCGGGCGGGAAGTACGCGTTCAACGTCATCGTGGTGGACCCGCCGCGGCCCGGCCTCCATCCCCGCGCCCTCGAAGCCGTCATCGACCACAAGGCGGACAAGGTGGTGTACGTCTCGTGCAATACGGCCACCTTCGCCCGCGACCTCGGCGCGTTCCTCAAGAAGGGCTACGAACTGCGGACCGTACAGCCCGTGGACCTTTTCCCGCACACGGCGCATATTGAGACGGTCGCCCTCCTCCAAAGGAAATAACCGGCGACCCTGAGCGAGTCGAAGGGTGGCGCTGTTGCAGAGGAAGTAGTCGGAGGGCAGGAAAGGCAGGAGGGGCAGGAAGGTTTGTTTACGGAATTTGCATCAAGCGCGTGAGGAGATAGCTTAATCGCGCACAATGGTCGATGCATGCCGTTGCATCTTCTTCGCTTACCAGACCCAGTTCCGCACTCAGATCGATAAAATTGTCCACCTCGACTGTGGAACCCCGGGCGCGCTGATAGTAGGCGTTACGGTGTGCTTGGGAACGCATGGCTGATCCTTCGGCAATATTTGCCATCACTGAACTTGCGGCGCGGCGCAGTTGTGATCTGAGATTGAATTGTGCATCTGGTGGAAATAGTTTTGTAATTTTGTAGACGTTCAATGTCAATTTCTTTGCTTCTTGCCATACGATGAGATTCCGAAAACCGGTGTCCATTTGTCGTTGCATGTTGCGATAGTAATCCAACGGAACTTTTCTGCCTTTCCTGCCCTTTCTTACCTTTCTGCCCTCCCCCAGAAGGCTGCAAGGGTTACACAAAAAAGAGGTTCCACGCTACCATGGAACCATGCACCGCATCACTCTCCTCTGCGTCGGGAAGATCTCCAGCGACTGGATCGCCGAGGGATGCCGTGACTATTTGTCTCGCCTCAAGCGCGATGCGCTGGTGGATGTCCACGAGGTGGGCGCGAGTAAGGAGAAAGACGCCGAGCGGCAGAAGAAGGACGAATCGCTGCGGCTCCTCTCGGCCATGGCGAAGCATGAGGGCGATTCCATCGTGCTGGACGAGACGGGGGAGCGGATGACGTCCGCCCAGTTCGCGAAGTTCCTGCAGTCCGTCTTCGACGCGGGAACCCCGGCGGAGTTCGTCATCGGCGGCGCCTACGGGCTTACCGATGAGGTGCGGAGGGGCGCGAAGAAAACGATCCGCCTCTCGGACATGACCTTCACGCATGAGATGGCGCGCCTTGTGTTCCTCGAGCAGTTATACCGTTCTGTTCAGATAACAAAAGGGACTGGATACCATCATTGAACTGTCACCCTGAGCCTGTCGAAGGGAGCTCTACCGCGCGGTGCAGATCGGGAAGGGGACGGGATACCACCACTGAGCGGCACGGTTCAGCGTGACGCCGCTTTTTTCGTCGTCACGTGTCCCCCCTCGATCCGGATCGCTTTCCCGTTGAGGAGCGCGTCGGCGGTTTTCCTGTTCGCGGCGGTGAGGATGCGCTGGAACGTGCTCTGCGACACGCCCATGCTTTTCGCGGCTTCCGTTTGGTCCATCGCTTCCAGGTTCTTCAGGCGCAGCGCCTCCACTTCGTCCAGCGTGAGGACCACCTGTTCCAATGCGCGCAGCGGTATGCCCCGCGGCTTGTAGTAATACGCTCCGGGTTCCGCGCCGATGCACCGTGGTTTGAGGGGGCGAACCATGGGGACAGGATACCCGAAGATGTGCCGTTCGGGATGGCGGGGAAAGGGGAGTATCACTTGTCGCCGAGTTCCTTCCGGCGCGCCCGGAGGTCCTCGAGATACTGCGAGGCGGCCTGCACCTCTTCGTCGAGCATGGCCCGTTCGTCCGCCGCCGTGATGCGCGGGCGGGTGAACGGGAAGAATCCGCAGAAGCCCCGGCCGAAGCCGAATCCTCGGCCCATTCCGCGCCCGTTTCCGGCGCAGCAGCCTCTGCCTCGGCCTGTCATGGCGCCCCGGCCCATGGGGCCCGTACCGTCGAATGCCGGCATGATATGAGGGGGAAAGAAATGAAACATAATGAATATATATTCATAAATAATGACGGTCAAGCATTTCGGACGGATATTCCCGCCATTGATTCCCATGCAGTCCCGCCGCGCGGTGCGGATCGGGAAGGGGGCGGGATACCATCAATAATCGGTGCGTTTGGCAGTTGTGGCCGTGCAAAAATTCCCTATACTTCCCGTGCCGCGATGGCGGATCGTTCTTTTTTCGACCGGCCTCATCGTCTAACGGTTAGGACACGGGATTCTCATTCCCGTAATCGGGGTTCGATTCCCCGTGAGGCTGCCACCATGCGCACGTGACCGTGCTGCCTATACGCTACAGTTTCTCCATATATCCAGATCGCTTCTCGTCTACGAGCTTCAATTGAAGCTTGGAGGGCAAAAAGGGAAAGCGTAAGATAAGCTTCTTTTTGATAAAAAGACTATGAATTTTCTCTTCGGGGCTATCGGGATAGTTATTGGATTTATTGCCGGAGGTGCTGCCGCATTTTTTTGGGTGAGGTCCATTTATGAACAGCAGCTAAACAATATTCGACTCACCGAGGAAAAGTTGAATAATTCTTTCACGACAGTCGCTTCTTCCGTTCTAGAGAAACACACCAAGCAATTTGAGCAAAGTGCACAAAAGGATCTGAAACAGATTACAACTGAAGCAGAAGGCCAGATTGCACTACATAAACAAGCGATTACCTCAGCCGTTGATGATTTGAAGAAACAATTAACAGATGCCAACAAAAAGATTGAAGAATTTGAGAAGGATAGAACTGATAAATATGCAAAGCTTGATGGGAAGCTTGATGGGATTTCTTCGCGTGAAGATAAATTAATTCTAGTTACTCAACATTTGAAGTCTGCACTCACAACAAGTGAATCCGTTCGCGGCAAATGGGGCGAACTTGTTCTGCGGAATATATTTAAACTGAGTGGTTTGACAGAAGGGAAGGACTTCACGATTCAGCAATCTACAACAACTGAGGAAGGCAACCGGTTGCGCCCTGATTGCATCATCAGACTTCCGAATAGCGATAAATGTCTATTGATAGATGCAAAGGCTTCTCTCTACGAAAGTTATGAGGCAGCCGATGAGGCAAAAACCGAAGAGGAACGTCAGAAGCTCCATAAAGAATTTGCCGCAAAGCTCCGTGGAAGGATTAAAGACCTTTCAAAGCGAGAGTATCAAGAGAAAATACCCGACTCGGTGCCATATGTTGTTCTCTTCGTCCCAAGCGAAGCGGCAATGAGGGCTGCACTGGAAGCAGATCATAAGCTGCTTGAGGATTGTGCCTCTAGTCGGATAATTCTGAGCAGTCCCGCTACGCTTATGGCATTAGTACTTCTCGTTGCAGATGCGTGGCGTCATCACAATACCGCCACTAAGGCGGTGGCTCTCGTTCAGGAGGTGAAAGATTTGGGTAATAGATTAGTGCTTTTTGTCGATAGACTTGCAGGGGTACAGAAAGGAATGGATTTTGCCGCGAAGCACTGGAATCTGGCTGTGAGTACATCATGGACAGGCCAGAAGGGCGTGATCCGCTCGCTTGATAAAATAGCAAGGGGCTGGCCTAGGAGATTTCTTCTTCTAGACTTTCTTCCATGCGCCTCAAGTGGAGCAAGCTCACAGCAAAACAGACGGAGGATCTCTTGAGACTTTTCGTTGCGGGCGTGACCGCGAGAGCTGC
>JAQVMB010000024.1 GCA_028703835.1 Candidatus Peribacteraceae bacterium
CTCGGCTTGTGGCTGAAGTACCGGAACACCGTGGGCGTGGGGGCGTACCTCAACCGTTCCGTGCAGGAGATCTACGAGCCGGGGAGCGTCCTGAAACCCGTGATCATGGCCATTGCGCTGGACCAGGGGGAAGTGACGCCGTCGGAGACGTACGACGACCTCGGCGCGGTCGAGGTGGATGAGTACAAGATCGACAACAACGACAAGAAGCACTACGGGAAGGTGACGATGACGCAGTGTCTCGAATACTCCATCAACACGTGCATGATGCACATTTCGTTCAAGCTCGGCCCCAAACTGCTCTACCGTGCCTTGGAGCGCTTCGGATTCGGGCGCATCACGAGCATCGAGCTGGAGGATGAGTTGCCGGGCGAGATCCGGCCGTGGCGCGAGTGGAGCCGGACGCTGCTCGCCACCACGGCCTTCGGCCAAGGGCTTTCCGCAACGCCGCTCCAAGTGATCACCGCATGGGGCGCCCTCGCCAACGGGGGCAAACTTCTGCGTCCGACGATCATCGACGGCGTGGTGCATGCCGACGGGACGACGGAGAAGGCGCCGGCCCGGGAGGCGGAACAGGTCATCACGAAGGAGTCATCGGAAACCATCACCGCGATGCTCGTTTCTTCCGTGAACGTCGGTTTTGCCAAGAGCGGGAAAGTGCCCGGGTACCGCATCGCCGGCAAGACGGGGACGAGCCAGATCGCCGGGCCCGGCGGCAAGTACACCACGGGGACGGGTTCCACGTTCGCCACCTTCGCGGGCTACGCGCCCGTCAACGACCCCAAGTTCGTCATCCTCGTGAAGCTCGACCGGCCCAAGAGCGGCACGCACGGCGCCACCACGGCCGGCCCCGTCTTCAAGGACATCGCGTCCTTCCTCTTCAAGTACTACGGCATTCCGCCGGATGAGATGTGAGGATGCAGCATTTTTGTTGCGTTTGCCGTTTTCGTTTGTTTCCTTTCCTTCCCAGCAGACATTGAACGATTGTATTCAATGCTTTGTAATGCTGTTCGGCGACGATATGGTGATCACGAAACTGCAATTGTTTGGCGAGATCCGCAAATGCAGCCGGTACATGTCTTTCATCCAGACAATAATGTTGCCGGATAATGATTGCCTGCTTTTCCGAAAGGGATGTCGGCAGTAATTGTTCTATGCGAGAGAGGATGATCCGATGGCAGTGTTCTGACGGGCAGGATTGCCCTGTTCCGTTCGGAGCCGGAAGACGGAGAGCTTCGGCGATCTCCGTTTCGCTCGCCGTCCGTCCATTTTCTTTCGCGAGCAATTGTCCGGCCTTGCTCCAGATTTTTCCCGCCAATAACGTCTGTATCGTTTGCCGCTTTTCTTGCGAGAGCTCCGCTCGGAGTCGTTCAATTGCCCTGTTCAATTGTTCCCGCACATTTCCCTTGTTGATCCCGGTTTGTTGCATCAGTTGTCGAACGGGAATCGGGGCATTTTCCGTTCCCAGACAGAATCTTCCGCGGACGATGACTGATTTTTTGTCGTCGAGCAGGTCATTGTCCACCAGTGCTCGCGCACGTTCAAGCAGGATGTGCAAATGCTCCTCTTCCGCGCCCAACGGGATCCCGAAACAGCGGGCGATGCGCTCGTCGGCGACCTGTTCCTGTTTTCCCTCGGAGAGGACGACACGAGCCCGTTTCCATATCGCACGTGCCAACTTGATCCGTTGATTGTTTTTCCGCAGTTCCTGTTCTTGCGGGCTGACGGCACGCCGCAAAGTATGAATGCCCCTCTGTCGCAGTCGTTCAATTGCGTACTGGCTCGTTTTGTTCTCTTCCGAGAGCATATCGCAGGTTGTTCGCCACGGCTTTCCCCGAAGTGCATAACGTCCACGGATCACTCTCTCCCGTGCCCGTGTCAGATGCGGGATTTGTTTCAGAACCTTTTGATACAGTTGTTGCACATGGGCTTGGAGAAGCTGGTTTGTGTCATTCGTAATCGCTTCGACGCAGGTATTGAAATAGGATGAAATCTCCTGAAGAGAGGGTTCTCTTTCTGTCTTGCTCCGGAGCTTGGCTGCGCCGCTTTTCCAGACGACTGCAGCCAGCTTCAAGCGCGTTTGTTCGGATCTGGCGTCTATCGCTTGGATTGCTTCCACTCTTTTTGTGTCGAGGCGGAGTGGCACTTCAAGAACAGATCGCAAGGCATCAGTTGCTTTTATTTTCAGTTTGTTGACTCGGGTTACGGAAATATCCAATTCAAGCGCGATCTGTTTCGCCGATTTTTCTTGAACGCCGATACCCCAGAGTCCGCCGAGGATGTACCGTTGTTTGTAGGGGAGCAATGTAAGTGCGTTGGCCACTCGTTGTTTTTCCTCATGGATGATCGCATGATGCGTCGGGATGCCGTCGGCGTCCCGCATTCCCTCTGACAGTTCTCCTTTTGAGAGGGCCCGTCGGTACCCTTCCACGATGGGGGCAAGGTTCGCTCTTTTGGTCGATTTCAAACCCATTCTCGTTCCCACTTCTTCCCAGGAAAGCTCCTTGCCGGTTTCCGCTTCCATTTCTTGCCGTGCCTGTTCAACGGTGCGGACGTAGGCCGGTACTCCGGAAGGGATGTGAATCGTATCTCTGGTGCGGTGTCTTTCGGCGTTCATGGCTCTTCCGGCTCCCGTCTCGGCGTATTTAGAGAAGCTCTTCCCTTTCGAAAGATCGAAGCCCTCCGCCGCGCGGATCAGCGAGAGACATGCTTCCTGGATGAGATCTTGCACGTCATTGGGGTCGCTTGCTCTCCGGCTGGCTTGACCGGCGATGAGCGGAAGGTAAGCCGTCACGAGTTTGTTCCGTGCTTCGGTACGCACTTCCGGTTCCCCCTGGTTGATCCTCATGAACAGATCGTCATGTTCTTCCCTGGTGAGGAATTGCTGGGAGAAGGCATTCGCGAAGAATTGCTGCAGCGGCTCTTCGACGGAGGCACTTCCCGTCCGTGCCGGCAGCTGAAATGTGGAGGCGGGTGCTTCCATAAAAATGGAAGCGTCCGTATACCAAACTTCACCTTCCCGATCAAGGGTCTATAAGCGTGGTTTTCCGAATGATTTCTCCAAACGGAAGAGGCCGGGACGCGCTGAGAGCGCGTCTCTAAACATGCATGCAATGTCCTTCATTTGACGGTCACGCTCTTTGCTAAGTTCCTGGGCATATCCGGATTCTTCCCCCTGCTTACCGCCAGGAAGTACGAGAGCACTTGGATGGGGATGATGTTCACGATGGGCTGCGCGGCGGCGGCGTCCGGCACTTTGATCCACGCGTCGAAGACCTCGTGCTTCCGGGGCGCCACGCCGATGATGAAGGCGCCGCGGGCTTTGAGCTCGGTGGCGTTGTTCAGGATGTCCTGCTGCACCTCGTCCTCCCCCGCCAGCACGATGCACGGCGTTCCCTGTTCGATGAGGGCGATGGGCCCGTGCTTCAGTTCGCCGCCCGCGAACCCTTCCGCGTGCACGTAGCTCACTTCCTGGATTTTGATGGCGCTCTCCAGTGCCATGGGATAGTTCCAGCCCTTGCCGATGATGAAGAGGTCGCGGCAGTCTTTCAGTTTCTCCGCCAGCTTCTTCAGGCGTTCCACGTACCGCGGGTTCAACATGTCGTTGATCTCGGCCGCCGTTTCCAGGAGGACGGTGCGCCCGTCCCGCAGCTTGCCGGCGAGGGCGTAGGCGATGAGGAGGAGTACGGCCAGTTGCCCCGTGAGCGCCTTCGTGGAAGCCACGGCGCGCTCGGGGCCGGCGTTGATGAGGAGCGTGTAGTCCGCGTCGCGGTGGATGGTGGATCCTTCCACGTTCACGACGGCCAGCACTTTCGATCCCTTCGACTTCGCCACCCGCATCGCTTCCAGCACGTCCGCCGTTTCGCCGCTCTGGCTGACGACGATGACGAGGCTCTCGGGCTTGAGGAAGCGGTGGTACAGCTTGAACTCGCTCGCCGGCGTGTAGTTGACGTGCTTGCCGGCGACGACGGAGAAGAAGTAATCCGCGGCCATGCAGGCCTTTCCCGCGGTGCCGCAGCCGACGAGGAACGTGCCGCGCGCTTCCTGGATGGCTTTTGCGAGCGTCAGGATCTGCTCCTCGTTCTGGTTCACGGCGCGCGCGACGCTCTCCTTTTGCTCCATGATCTCCTTGAGCATGTAGTGCTCGAAATCTCCCTTGCGCGCCTGCTCCGGCGACCAGGTGATCTCGATCTCCCGCTTCGTGCGCTCCGCGCCCGTCGCGATGTCCGAGAAGAGGATGCCCCGTCCGTCCGACACCGCCATCTCGCCGTCGTCCAGGTACTGCACGGTGCGGGTATGTTCCAAGAAGGCGGGGATATCGGAAGCGACGCAGTATCCCTGCGTTGCACCTTTGATGGCGCCGATGATCAGGGGCGAACCGTTCCTGGCGGCGACCAGCGATTGCGAATCCGTGTGCATTGCGACCACGGCGAAGCGGCCGTCCAGCTTGCGGACGGCGCCGCGGACGGCGGCGGCGAAGTCGGCGGTATTCTTCATTTCTTCCTCGATCAAATGCGGGATGATCTCGGTGTCGGTCTGGGACAAGAACGTGTGGCCCTTCGTCTTCAGTGCGTCGCGCAACGGTCCGTAGTTCTCCACGATGCCGTTGTGCACCACCGCGATCTTCCCGTCGCAGCTGAGGTGCGGGTGCGCGTTGCACTGCGTCACGCCGCCGTGGGTGGCCCAGCGGGTGTGGGCGATGGCCAGCGAGCACGGCGCGCCGAAATCCTCGCTCCGGACGTCGCTGATTTTCCCGATGTCCTTGCGCACGACGATGGACCCGTTGGGCTTGTACGCCATGCCCCAGGAGTCGTATCCGCGGTATTCAAGGTTTTTCAATCCCTCAACGACCAAGGTGCCGGCGTCGCGCCGGCTGCCGACGTATCCGAAGATGCCGCACACGGGGGCATTGTAGAGGGCTTCCGGAAGCGGTCAATCCCACTTCGTCCCGCGGGGCGGGCAACGGCGCGGTTTTCGTATTCGCGCACGATGTGCTCCCCGCGGGATATGTTGTCCAAATGCTTGTTTCGGCGTATAATATTTTGATGAAATGGCCTTTCCGACGTACACTCCTTTCCACTCTCCCCTCTCCCGTCATGACACAAGCGATCCTCTGGCTCACGGCAACGGAACAAGCCGCATTTCGCGCGTTGCCTCCCGCCGTGCAGGACGGGTGGCAGGTGCAGCCGGAAACACGGACGTACGAGGATACGCCCGAGAAGCGCAACATCCGCCTCTCCATGGTTCGCCTGCATGATCCCAAGCTGCTCGCGCTGCGGGACAAGGTGCAGGAGGCGGCGTCCGGGGATGCGGCGGCGGCATTGCTCGACGGCATGGATTTGGAGGGCGTGGCCGATGACGACCTGGCCGAACTCTTCTTCGCGCTCGGCCCGACGCTCCTCACGCGCCTCATCGAACCCATGGTGCTGGAGGCGAAGAGCGACGATGACCTGGAAGGGGTCGCCGCCCTCGTGACGATCCGGCATTCCATGCTCTCCGCGTTCACGCAGCCCTGAAGTCCGTCCGCGTCCCGTCAGTCTCAAACACACACATGCACACACAACGCAAAGCAGCGGCACGCGATGTTCCCCGCAATGCTCCCGATGCAGCAACGACCGCCTTCTCCTCTCCCTCCCGCGACCGGTCCGTCCACACCCTCTCCACTTCCTCCCGCCAGCGCACCATGGCTCTCACCTCCCGCTCATCGAAAGACAGTGCCAACAAGAATCCCGAGAAGCTTGCACCGTTCATTCCGACGCCGGAACGCGTGTCGCAATTTCTGGAAAACATGAAGCCGTCGGAGGTGGAGGCGCAATTGAAGAGTAACGAAGGTCGGCAGCAGCTATTCAAGACGCTCATGCAGCATGAGGATCATTTGCGGAAAATTCATAATTTCAATCCTGAGGATCTGCGGAAGCAGTTGGATCTGGTCGGGGAAACACTTCAAAAGAAAAAGGCCTTTATGGAAGACGTGAAGTCCCCCGAGAAGAAAGGGTTGTTCCGGAGGGCGTGGGACAAGATCAAGGGGTTCCCGCGGAAGCATCCGGTGATCACCGCCATCCTCGTGCTCGCGGCCATTGCGGGCGTGGGAGCTGGCATTGCGTATTATGCCGGATCGCTGGAACTCCTGTGGCACAAAGCCGGAGAAAAGCTTTCACTTCTCTTTGGTGATGCGCTCAAAACAATGCCCATTGAACCCGGCTCCATCGACCCCGGCTCAGCCGTGACCTACGGGTTTGAGTGATATTCTTTTTCATACAAACACCATGCCGGTTCCTGAGATTCTCCGTCATACGATTGACCGCGCCAAAGAGCAAGCAGGCGACGGATCTCCGCCGCGGCTCTCGACGCTCTCGGAAGTGCAGGGACGCATGCAGGAACTCGAACAGGTGCCGCAGCAACGTTTGGAGAAGAAAGAGAGGGAGAAAAATGCGGGCGAGTCTCTTGTCCTGTTTCACCATGCGATGGAATTTGAATCGCTTCGGTATCAGCATCGCCTTTTCCTGCTCCAGTCAAAGGAGAGCGGAGGAGAGAAGGTTGATCCTCTCGACCGTCAGGCGGCCGCCCTGAATGTGACGTACTACCAATATCTTCCGCAGGTTACGCAGCGGTATTTCGAGGTGTGGAACCACTACCAGCAGCTCGCGAATGATCCGACGATGCCGCCATTGCCGGCGGCGCTGAAGAAGCGGGAGCAGGTTTTGCAGAGCGAGTACATCGAGCTCAGCTTACTCCTGGAGCAGCGTGGTTTATTGCATGAGTGCTATTTCATCCGCCGTCGGATACGACTCTTGGAAGGAGAGCAGAAATCGGAAGAACGTGATGAAAAACTGAAACGGCAATGGGATCTTCTGCGCGGGCTTTCCGGCAAGTTGCCTCCGCCGGCTTCCGAAGCCGCGCTTGCACCCGGCTATGCTCATGCTGCGGAAGGAATTGATGCGGCGATCGTTCCGCTCCAAGGAAGGATTTTGGGCATTCTGCGCGGCAAAACGGAAGACGGACGTCGGAGCGGCGACACACCGCTCGAACTCTACGCCGATACGCTCAAAGAGATCTACAGCACGTTCGCGCAGCGCGAGCGGGATGTCGCAGGTTCCGTTCGCATCCCGCACGCCATGAAAGCTTCCGTTCTCGAGGAGCTCAATCGCCTGCGGTCCGGTATGGCGGACGAGATGATCCGGGCCATCGGCGTCCAAGGGCAGTACCAAATTCGGATGGCGCGTCTTACGGCAATGCAGAACATGTTCGATCAGCCGGAAGCCGGGTTCCTGACACAGATTGATTCGATCAAGCCGACGCCGCCGAACATTGGTGAAATACGCAACAAATTGCAGGCGTTCGCGGATGACGCGACGGAATCGCGCTTGCGCAGCATTGAAGGGCATCTTGCTTTCGTGGATAAGAACATCCTGAATGTCACCCCCGAACTCCAACTGGAAGATTTTTGGGACAAGCATGGGCGCGAGGCCGTCAACGTGGTGCTCGAAAAGATCGTGAATATCGTCACTGCTCCCCTTGTCATTGTTCCAGGACTACGCGAAGCGCAACGGGAGAACATCCTCGGGCCGCTCTACGAGGCGATGGGGTTCCCCCCCGGCGTGCGGGATTACAATGCGCTGACGGAGACACAACAGCAGGCAGTCCTGGCAAAGGCGAAGCAATCATATAAAGAATGCATCCTGGCGTTCGACAGAACGGAGCTGGAACAGACGAAGGGGACGTCCGCATTGCTGCGTGATGTCCAGAAGCGTCATCCGGCTTCCGGACGTTTCGGCGAACGGACGGGAGACCTAGCGGCGATGAAAACGAAGTACCCGCGCATCACGGCGGAAAATGTCGAAAAGGTCATCGCCGCTTCCAACGTCGCGACGGCATACAGTCTTCTCTATGACCAACTCGAGAATGAGTTCGGCGGCCCGGAACATCTGACGGGGTATTTCGCGCAGATCGATACGCTCTCAAAAGGCATTCAGGAGGTGATGAAGTCCCATCTCGACTTCGCATCCGCCTATCGCCACATGGCGCGGGAATTGAACCCCATCCCTTCCCTGGATATGTCCCTCTGGTTCGTGGCGGGAGGGACTGGAGCAGTGCTCGGTTCCGGCAAAGAAGGAATCGCTGCAGGGAAGGCTGTTCTGAAGAGCGGCGTTCGCGCGATGGTCGGAATACCCCCGTGGATTTCCGGGAACAAGGCGCCGCCTCTTCCTCGCGCGGCAGGATCCGGTGCTTCGGTATCCTTGGGGGCGGCAGGCGTTGGATACTTCGGGTACGAGTTGTACCAGGATTGGAAGGAAGCGCGCTCGTTTCACGATTTCAAGGAGACAGTGAAGCAGCATATTGATTTCGATGTGGCTTCCATGCAGAAGGAACTGGGGGAGCTGGTCAAGCAGGGTTTGTACCGGCAGATCGATGACCGGACATTCGCCCATGCGGAGACCGGCATAACCGTCACCCTTCCCGAACCGTCCCAGTTCACGGATTCTTTGGAAACACAAATGCTGGAGTGTTACGTCCGGGCCGGTAAGGATGCCGCGCTGGGCATGCGGCTGTTGATGCGTTTGCTAAAAGTGAAGGGATTCACGGGCCCTATAGGGCTGACGCTCACCGCGATCCAATTGGGATACGAGGGAGCCGCAGATGTGTGGACTCACACCAACACCCTCGCCTTTCTTCGTGATGCGCCTACGTGGGTGGTGGCAAGTTTCGGTACGGCCAATCTTGTTCGCAAGCCTGAATACGACATCCTCACCCATGAATTCGGCACCCGCTTCTCCCGTCAGAGCCCGGAACAGAAGACGGAAGCACGCAGTAAATTGTTCTATGCAATGTACTGCCAGGAACTGCAGGAGACGGGAGACCGGTTATGGGAAATTTCCGCCGGCATGCGCAATGCTGCGGATCTCCAAGTGGCGTACGAGGGAGATTTCAAGAACATTATTCTCCCGTATGCGTTCGTGTGTTTGCAGCGTGAAACGGGAGGTTCATGGGAAGCTCTGTCACAGGGGAAAATCGATGACGGGTTGGTGATTCTTCCACCCAATGTGACATCTTTGCAGGTACGGAAGGCACTGCGGGAAGCGATGGCGGTGCATTTGCAGCACGTGCGAGAGAAACAGTATCTCGCGGTATGCAGGGATGTTGCCACGCTCGAAGGGGAAGTGGCGCAGGCGGAAGGCGGGGGGGTGACTTTGCAGGTGTCGGATCAGAAGCGCAAAGAACTTGCCGATATGCGCTTTGCAGCAAATGCGTTGGGGAACATGCGGGTGTTCGGACGCAGGCTTGTCGATGATCTTCCGCCGGATGCGCGCGCGGCGGGCGCGGGAAAAACGCGGACGGAACGCCTGGTCGGTTCGCTCTTCGATCGTGGGGGATCGTCCGGGACGCTGCCTTCCATGGAAGGGCTTCCCTCCTCCGTCCGGTTGGCGGATAGCAGTGAGGTGATGGGATACGTAGAAGATCCAGCATTACGCCTGCAGCTTGGGACTGTTCATCCACGTACAATGGCGGAGACAGCTGAGCGAGGTGGGCAGCGGTGGAACGATTGGTATTCGTTCACGGTGAAACCATTCAAGCAGATCCAATCGCCTGCCGAAGCTACGCTGATGGGGTCGTACGGGAATATCGACTTCCAACGTTCATACGCCATCGCGGCGGCGGATCGGATTCGGATGGAACAGGGTATGCCGGCGCTGAAGTCCGATCCCACACTTTCTTCCGTTTTCCTGGGTGCTTCCGGTAATGAAAAATCCCTCGAGTTGGCGCGCGCCTCGATCACGGAGGATGCAGTCAAACTTTTTGAGCAGAAGGAACGAGCGAACGATCCTTCCAAGCCCTTTGTCCGCCGACAGGAGTATGAGGAAAAGCTTTTCCCTCGTCCCGAAGGAAAGCCTCTCGTGTACCAGACGGATCTCCACATGCCGTTCGATCTCTGTGCCGCTCTGGTCCGTATGCAGCCGGACGGGAGCGATTTTCCTCCCGATCGTCTTTGTGCAGTGTTTTTTGAGAGCGTACGTCTGGAGAAGTCGAAGGATGCCGTCGTGCTCGCCACCTTCATGTATGGCGAACCTGAACGTCGCAAAGTTACCTTGTTCCAGTGTGCCGCCACCCACGCGCAGTTGAAGACGTCGGCAGAGAGAGCCGTACCCGGTTTCCTGGAGCCGGTGCCGCTTTCGCAGATCGGGAAGCGCAGGAGCCTCACGAGCGCGCTCAACCAGCTTCTTCATGATCGCCGAGAGCGCAAAGAACAGCAGGAGATGCAGCATCTCGAAACGCAGGTGCTGACGGAGCAGAAAGACCGCGAGCAACGGGAGGCGGAGAGGAAGATTATTGCCAGCCTTCCCGCGGATTCTTTCGTGGAAGTGCGGCCGCGGACCTATGCCATGGCGTTCGCGTCGGGGAAGCGCAGCGATGTTTTCACGTTCTCCCGGCCCGGCACCGCCATCTCTGCGAAAGAGCAGCCGAAAGCTCATTACGAAGGGGAGGAATTCACCTTCACCTTCACATCCGACGGCAAGGAGCGACGGTACACCGTGGGGGCCGATTTCCTGAAGCGTCAGGATCTGATGCTGTCGGAACAGGCCATCTTCCGCCGCGTTCTCACCGCGCCCGTGCAGGGCGATGACCGCGCCTCACTCGAACGTATCGTTTCCCTCTTTCCGCACGACGTGTACCGTTCGCGCCTGTTCCGGGACCGTTTCTATCGTGCAGAGCTTCTGGAGAACCTCATGCCTCTGTACCAGTCGCTGAAGACGGATGCGCAGAGGCGGCAGTTTCTCGATGCATTGCTGAAGAAGCTTGATGAGGAGGGATCCATTACGGGCGAAAGTGCGGAACGGGTCGCCAAATGGTTCAAAGTCCACAATGGGGATTTCCTGTTTTCGCGCCCCTGACATCTCCTTGACCCCACAATCCCCTTCCCGTAAAGTTTGCGGGCTTCCCTGACCTCTTTCTATCAGGTTTGGGTGTTGGTTGGCGATGATCTCATGTCCCCCCTCACCCGCCTCTCCCCCCTGCGGGGCGGAGAGGGGCAGCGGAAACGCTTCTCGAGCACCGCAGCTCTCCTCTATAGTAGCCGGGTCGTATAGTTTTTTCTTCTCCTCGCATGCCCATCATCAAGTCCTCCATCAAGCGCGCCAAGCAGAACGACGTCCGTCGCGAGCGCCGACAGCCGTACAAGACGCGGCTGAAGACCGCCACGAAGAATTTTCTGGACCTCGTGAAGGCGGGGAAGAAGGAAGAGGCGGCGAAGCTGCTCCCCATCACGTTCAAGACCATCGACACCGCGACGAAGAAGCACATCCTCCACCGCAACACGGCGGATCGCAGGAAGAGCCGGTTCAGCAAGCTGTTGAAGTGAGGACGGCGTCGTGGATGTTGCGTGTCAGGACGTTCGGGTTTTTTACTGCGGGCGTATCGGCCTTGCTGGATACTCCGTACGCGATACTTCATACTCCATTCAGCGAACATGCGCATCCTGGCTCTCGACATCGGCAAGCGGCGGACGGGCGTGGCATACCTCGATGAAGACGTCGGCATCGTCCTCCCGCTCGACACCGTGGAGCATGCGAGTGAGAAGGAGTTTCGCGAACAGGTATTGAAGATCCTGAGGGAGCGGAAGATCGACCGTCTCGTTGTCGGGCTCCCGCTGCTTCCCACCGGCGCCGAGGGGTCCCAGTCCTCGTTCGTCCGCATGTGGGCGGCTCTTTTGGACGGCGCGGGGGTTCCCGTCCTCTTTCGGGATGAGCGGTATACCACCCCCCGTCCCATGGCGAAAAACGGGAGGAATGAGCCGGGAGGCGAAGATGGGGACGCCGCAGCGGCTTGCGAAATTCTCCGTTCTCTCGGAAGTAGTTGACAACACATGAATTTATATTAATAATTACAAGTCCTGGTCCTTGAAACACCGCTCGTTTCTCCCCAAATGTCGACACGCGCCTTGATGGTTCTCCCGGCGTGGCATCACGTGCCGACACGCGTTCGGTACCGGTACGTCCACTCTCCTTCACAATCGATCAGAAAGTAACACGGTTACAGTGGCGTCCACCCGAACACGCTGTACATCTTTTGCTCCTGTCAATTCTCTGGTAGAACGAGGGTTGTTCTTCCCCCCAGTCCTGCATGTCCACTACCGCCACCCCTCCGGCATCGACGCAACAGGCTCCGCAGCTCTCCCTCAATTTGCAGGAGATGCTGCACAACCTTTTCATGGTGCTGACGGAGAAGGAGGTGACGGTCATCAAGCGGCGTTTCGCCTTGCAGGGTCAGCCGAAGCAGACGCTGGAGAAGATCGGCAAGCAGTTCAAAGTCACGCGAGAGCGCATTCGGCAGATCGAGAGCATCGCCCTCAGCAAGCTCCGCCGCACGGTGCGGACGACGCGTCTGGACGAGGTGAACGAGGTGGCGAAGGGCATCCTGCGCGCCCATGGCGGCGTGATGCAGGAAGAGGAGCTGGTTTCGCTGGTGCTCAAGCGCATTGCGGGAGCCACGACGCCCGACGGCGCGGTGCTTCGCCTCTCCTTCTCGATCGACCAAGAGATGAGCGCCACCGGCCGCAGCAACACGTTCGTTCCCTTCTGGCGCTTGTCGACGCTCGCTTTCGATGACATTTCGCTCATCGTCGAGAACATCGTGCGGATCCTGAAGAAGCGCAAGGCGTGCATGAAGGAGGAAGAAATCATTTCCGCCATCCAGACGCTGAATCTCTTCCCGGACCGCGTCCCGAGCGCGGAGCTCGTCAAGAGCTGCCTGAAGATCGACGAGCGTTTGCGCGTCATCGACGAAGGATGGGGGCTCACGGAATGGCGCTTCGTCCGTCCCCGCAGCATCCGCGACAAGGTGGAGATCATCCTGAAGAAGTCACGCGAGCCGCTCCACTTCATGGAGATCGCCAACCGCATCCGCGAGGCGAAGTTCGACCACAAGAACGTGACGGTGCAAGCGGTCCACAACGAGCTCATCCGCTACCCGCAGTTCGTCCTCGTCGGCCGCGGCCTCTACGCCCTGCGCGAGTGGGGCTACGAGCCGGGCACTGTGGCCGATGTCATCGAGCGCATCCTGAAGGAGAAGGGACCCCTGTCCAAGAAGGAGATCATTATGGAAGTCGCCAAGCAGCGCACCGTGAAGGTCGGGACCATCTCCCTCAACCTCCAGAAGATGCCGTACTTCACCCGCGTGGGCCGCGCCGTGTACGCGTTCGACGCCGGCAAGAAGACGGGGGCGGCCGTGTAAGCTCTTTCCTGTGTTGTCAGTATAAAAAGTGCCCCACGAGGGGCATTTTTGAAGGATTTCAGGATTGCAGGAATACAGGGAAGGGTTCAAGGCCACAAGATTTCAAGGACGGTTTCTCGTGATCTTGAGGTTCCGGGATCGTGGTGTCTTGGAATCTTCCTTGTCTTCTTGGAATCCTGTATCCCTGTCTCCCTGTTCCGGCTGTATACTCCCCGCATGACCACACTCGCGCGCACCGGTTTCTTCGTCGGCTGTCTCCTCCTTCTCGCCCTGCCGCTAGCGGGCTGTTTCGGCTCCGATCCGGCTCCCCTGCCCCAGGGTCCCCAAACGGTGGAGGGCCTCGTGAAGGGCATTTCGCTCTCCGTGACGCGCCGGGGAACGCATGTGCTCGTGCAGAACGGCGAAGAACTGTATTTTCTTGAGAGTTCCACCGTGAACCTTGGGGCGTTCGAAGGGCGCATCGCGCAGTTGACCGGGACGGTGGAGTACAACACGGATCCCAAGGACGTGCCCGTGCTCGTGGTCACCGCCGCACAGGGCGGATTCGATGCGTCCGTCCGTACGTGGGCCATCCCGAGCATGGGAATCTCCGTCGATACGCCCCGCGAGTGGAAGGGCAAAATCACGGGAGCGGGCGCGCAATTCACCGCGACGGGCAGCGTGCAGCCGCTCTTCACGCTGTTCCTGGAAGGCAGCGGCAGCCTCCTCACGGCTTCCTCTTCCGACGGCGAAGCCACGGGGTACTCCACGTTCCTGCTCGGTGCGCACCGCGGCGTACGCTTGCGCAACAACGAGACGGGCAGCGAGAAGGTGCAGATCGACCTTGGCAATGATGCGATCGACCCGTCCCAGCCCATTCTCACGTTCCTGTTCCTGGCGTTCGGTGAGCAGGAGATGGACGGCGACGCGTGGCGCACGCTGAAAGAAGACGTCGTGCGGTCCGTGAAGATCACGAATGCGTCGTCTTCCTCTTCGGCCGCGTACTCTTCGCGCGCTCCCCTTCCCCTCTCGGGCTCGGGCGCCGGCATGCCGTGCGGCGGCGCGGCGGGCATCCTCTGCCCCGCAGGCCTCTACTGCGAGATCACGGACGTAGCGAGCAACGTGGGGCAGTGCCGGTCGTTCTGACTCCATTCTTCGTTCCGGAACAGCGGCATTTTTCCGCGACGAAAAAACTGCTTTCCGGAGGTGGTGGCATATGGGGTCTGAAGGGCTTATCTGATACAAAACACAGCATTGTTAAGAATGCTTAACAAGCGTATAATAGTAAGAAACATCCAAATTGAATCAATTTATCCCTTTCCGTCATGTCCCCGTTCAAGGCACATTCCAAGTTTGTTCTCGCGGGGCTGATGCTCCTGCTCGGCGGCGCGTTTGTCGTGTCTGCCGTTACTTCTCGTTCTTCGGAAAAAGCGCCTCTCGATCCGGCCCTCTTCGGCTTGCCCGCGGATGCGAGGGAGGCGATGGAACTGCGCACGGATAACGCCGCGACATTCGAGGTATCTCCCGGAAAGTTCGCTGCTGTCGGGGGCGTCGCGCAGTATGTGGAGCAGGCGGTGTGTGAAGAGGAGGGGGTATTCTTCTGCTTCCTCAAGAGAGTGGGTAAAGCCCTGCTCGCGGATGCAAGTGGGCCGAATAGTCCGGGAACAATTGTAGATGATGACTCAGTAGGGACGATAGCGTGGACTAACCCTTCCAATGCGATTTCTAGCGATGATAGTTATGCCGCAACTGATGCAATTATATATACTCAGCAATCGCATTATCTTAAAGCAACTAATTTTGGCTTTTCGATACCTGTTGGTGCAACAATAGACGGAATATTGGTTGAAGTTGAAAGAACATCGGTCGGTATGGCTGGTGTGTCGGATGCTGCGGCCCGTATTGTTAAAAGCGATGGAGCCATTGGAACTACAGATAACATGATAGGAAGTTGGAATCCAACCGAGAATTATTATTCTTATGGTAGTTCTTTTGAATTATGGGGAGAAGATTGGACCGCTGAAGATATTAATGATGATGATTTTGGATTTGCAATTTCTGCAATAGGGATAGGTGGATCATCACAACGATCTGCACGGATTGACCACATCCGCATAACAGTTAGTTACACGGAAGCTGACTCCGCTCCGCCCGTCCCCTCGAACTTCAGCCCGGCCTCGGAGTCCACGATCACCGACGCCACGCAAAATGTCACGTTCGACACAGACGAAAACGCCACCTGCAAGATTTCTCTTACCGACCAAGCGTACGGAGATATGGCGGGCGATGCCTGCACCGGCGGAGGCACGCAGAGCCAGTCTTGCACCACGCCGGACCTCGGGGCAGACGGAGCAAAGACCGTGTACATCGCCTGCACGGACGGAACAAACGCAGACATCGCGGAGACGAACGAGGCGCTTTCGTACGCGCTGGATACAACGCCGCCCACGTTGGCACCAGTTCCCGGTTCTAGTGAAGGCCCGAATAGTCCAGGAACAGTAGCAGACGATGCGTCGGTGGGTACTGCTGCGTGGAATAATCCAACCAATGCCAGTGAAAGTGATAACTCAAACACATACAGTTATGTAGAGGATGCTGATACGACAACTCATTACCTTAAGGCAAATAATTTTAATTTGGGGAATGTTTAACTTCTGCCACCAAACTTTAGCAATATCCGGTAGAGCAATTGCACCTGTTCACGCCTTGTGAGGTCTTTGTGGTTGTACCTCCACACGTGTTCACCGATGAACAGATGCAGA